>NZ_CAXOQT010000006.1:0-94745 GCF_964211445.1 Rothia mucilaginosa
GCCGAGAGCTTTGCGCGGCCCTTACCGCGGCGGTTCGACAGAATCGCGCGGCCTGCACGGGTACGCATACGCAGACGGAAGCCGTGCTTCTTAGCGCGACGGCGGTTGTTCGGCTGGAAAGTACGCTTGCTCATACTTTGTCTCCTTGATTTTTGCGGTTCGTGCCCTCACGGGGTATCGGAACCGTACGCTTCTTGGTGCACGGAGGTACCGCGACTATTCGCAGTAGGCGGTGCACACACAACAGCACAACTTTAGAAGAGTGGAGGGCGTAAATCAAGTTCTTGGGGTATTTTTCCGCGTGATTCCGGGCTCGTTTGCGCGGTGGAGGTGGTGGTTGCGGTGCGGCTGTAGGTTGTGGAGAAGCTCCTGATACAGAGGCTACAAACCTGGGGATATTTACAGTGGCACGATATCCACCGCGGTGCACAACAGTCTCTCACACTCACCCACTGGAGAGTTATCCACAGCCCAGCATTACAGGAGTGTTCCGCAGAATATCAAGGAAGAACCCATGCTATGCACTTAAATCCACCGCTTATCCACTTCTGTAATTACAAGTTTTCCACCGTGTGGAAAACTCTTGTGGATAACTTTCTCCACCTGTGTATTAACCGGGTAGAATCTTAATGACCTCGCGGTGGTTTCCGGCATTATTTCTTTACTGCGCCACCGCTTCACATCGAGTGAAAGTAAAGAATTTCATGACCGACTCTCTTCAGGCGCGCTGGGCGCATCTGCTCTCCATTCTTGCCGCCGATCCGGCGGTGACGGCACGTCAGCGTGGTTTCGTGAATCTTGCGCAGCCTCAGGGACTGATGGGTTCTTCTCGCCTCATCATTGAGGTGCCGAATAAGCTCACTCGTGCGGTCTTTGAGGAGCAGATTAGTGCTTCGTTCCGTGCGGCTTTGCACGAGGCTTTTGGTCCGTCGACCACCGCGCTGTTCGATGTGAATGAGTCGATGATTCCGGTTGAACCTGCAAGTCAAGACGTTTTCCAGGGTGAGCGTGAGGCGCACGTTGAGCAGGCTCCTGCAGTCGCTCCGACTGTTCCCGCGCATCCCGAGGTACCCACCGGCTCGCGTGCTTTTGAGTATTACACGGAGCCGCATCCGGGCCCCGATCACTACGAGGTTCCTGCCGATGAGCAGGTCACCCGCCCCTCCCTGCAGGCTCTGGAGGCGGAACGTGCCGGTTTCCCCTCCGCTCAGCAGCCCGCTCCGGCGGCTCCTGCCGCAGCTTCGCCGGCGCCTCGCGAATATCCGGCGCCCCTGCCCACTTTCGTTCCGGAGGCCCCGGCGGTACCGGAGTCTCAGCAGGTGCATCCGCATGAAGACCCGGAAAACGTCCCGACGTGGGATAGCTCTGCCCGACTGAACCCGAACTACACCTTCGACACCTTCGTGATTGGCCAGTCCAACCGCTTTGCGCACGCGAGTGCTTTCGCGGTGGCGGAGCAGCCCGGCATTGTCTACAACCCGCTGTTCATCTACGGCGGTTCGGGTCTGGGCAAGACCCACCTACTGCACGCAATCGGTCACTACACCAAGTACCTGTACCCGAATCTGCGCGTGCGCTACGTGAATTCTGAGGAGTTCACGAACGATTTCATCAACTCGATTCGTGACGATGAGGGCTCGTCATTCAAGCAGATTTACCGCAATGTCGACGTTCTGCTGATTGACGATATCCAGTTCTTGGCGGGCAAAGAGGCGACGATGGAGGAGTTCTTCCATACCTTTAACGCCCTGTACAACCACCAGAAGCAGATCGTGATTACCTCTGATTTGCCGCCGAAGCAGCTGACCGGTTTCGCTGAGCGTATGCGTTCGCGTTTCGGTTCGGGCCTGAATGTGGATGTGCAGCCTCCGGAGCTGGAGACTCGTATCGCGATTCTGCGGAAGAAGGCTCAGAACGAGATTTTGCCGGTGCGCGATGACGTCATGGAGTACATTGCTTCCCATGTCACGGCCAATATTCGCGAGTTGGAGGGTGCTCTGATTCGTGCGAGCGCTGCCGCCTCGATGAAGAAGCCGCCGGAGCCTATTACCTTGGCTGAGGCTGAAACCTATCTGAAGGATTTGCTCTCTGATACCGGTGGTGCGGAGATTACGTCGGCGCTGGTTTTGGCGACGGTGGCGAAGTATTTCGATGTGTCCATTGAGGATATGCAGTCGAAGTCGCGTACCCGTACGCTCACGAATGCGCGCCAGGTGGCGATGTATCTTCTGCGTGAGCTGACCGAGATGTCTCTACCGCGTATTGGCAACGATCTTGGCGGCCGCGACCATACGACGGTGATGCACGCGGTGCGTAAGGTGAGCGCACAGATGGCAGAGCGTCAGACGATTTTCAATCAGGTTACTGAGCTGACGAATTTGATCCGCCAGGAGCAACGCGCCGCCGGCTAGAGCCTCTAGATTCCCCGCTTTACAGCATGTTTTATGCCTTGACTAGGTGTTTTACTCGCTGTGAGGCGGGGTGTCTTGGTGAAATCCGCTATTTTTAGCGGTGAGAAAAGCTGAATTTTCGGGGTGTGGATAAGCTGTGCTTTAACTCATGCGCTCGTGTGGACGTTAAGTGCATGAATATTCAAAAGGTGTGGAATTAGGGAAATGTATAAATATCCATACACAATGCATCCTCAGTGCAGGGTGGATTCTTCCACTTAATGTCCACAGGCTACTTCCGCGTCATTGCAGGCAAGGAAGGGGTTTTCCACCGTTTCCACAAGCGTTAACAATATTACTGTACTTAAAGAAAAAATCCTCCTCATAACAAATAGTTCTGCTCGACCGGCCGGCCTGGTTCAGGTTTTTCTGTATACCCCTGCTGAAAGCGTAGATTTTCGCGGATTTGGCATCGTTACTGCATGCTCTCTCTTGGGTTGGGTTTAGAAAAGAAACCAACACCGAACCATCGCCTAGTTCGAACCTGTTTTCGAGTAGACTCGCTGCGTCTTCCGCCTCTCTTTGTAATTACAAAAATACAGCGACCTCACATGCCTCATCTCACCCGATTTTTCGCTGCGGGAACGACCCTCGAGTCTCTGTGTAATTACAAAATCCGGTAGGATGGATAGACGCGCGCGCGGAAGATTCACTGCGCACCAGAGCACGCGATATCTCCGGCTCTATCGCCCAAAGCTTTACGTGCGCCCACAACCTAACTCTCCAATTCCGTGAAAGGCGCCTTCTCGATGAAATTCACCGTTGAACGCGATGTCCTTGCCGAAGCAGTCGGCTGGACGGCACGCTCACTTCCGCTGCGTCCCACCTCCCCCGTACTCAACGGTCTGCTGATTACCGCCTCCGCAGGTGAGGTCAGCATCGCAAGCTTCGATCACGAGACCAGCGCCCGCCAGGTCATCGCAGCTGACGTTGAAGCAGAAGGCGTTTGCCTGGTTCCCGGCAAGATTCTGGCTGAAATTTGCCGCTCCCTGCCGAACGCACCTGTCGAGTTCACCGCAGATGAGTCCGTGATCCGTATTCACTGCCGTTCCGCTAACTTCCAGCTGGCTGGCATGCCTGTCGTGGACTACCCGGAGCTCCCCGAACTGCCCGAAATTTCCGGTACCGTGGACGGCGCCGAATTCGCTGAGGCCGTCAAGCAGGTTCAGATTGCGGTGTCCAAGGATGAGACTCTGCCTCTGCTGACCGGTATCCGCGTGGAAATCAACGGTGACACCATGACCCTGCTCGCCACCGACCGCTACCGCCTGGCTATGCGCGAAATCAAGTGGAACCCGGTCAACCCCGAGGTTCAGGCGGCTGTGCTGCTGAAGGCTAAGACCGTCTCTGAGGTGGGTAGCACCCTCTCCGGTTCCGGTGAGCTGTCTATTGCTCTGCCCGCTGCAGGTGAGCTGATTGGTTTCGCCGCTGGCACCCGTCGCACCACCAGCGTTCTGATGGACGGCGACTACCCCAACATTCGTGCACTGTTCCCCGAGCAGACCCCGATTCACGCGGTGGTTCGCACCTCCGACTTGGCTGAGGCAGCTCGTCGTATCTCCCTCGTGGCGGAGCGTAACACTCCCCTGCGTCTGAAGTTCACCCAGGGTTCGGTCGCTATTGATGCCGGCCGCGGTGACGAGGCTCAGGCTTCTGAGACCCTGCAAGCGCACCTGTCCGGTGAAGACATCACCGTTGCGTACAACCCCGCATACCTGTCGGATGGTTTGAAGGTGTTCGGTACCGAGTTCGTGCGTTTCTCCTTCACCGATGCGCCGAAGCCCGCCGTGATTTCCGGTCAGGATGAGCCTCTGGCTGAGGACGACCGTAACTACCGTTACCTGCTGATGCCGGTTCGCCTGCCCTCGAACTAGTAGCTAGCCGCCCCGCGCGCCTCCCAAGGTTCTGCCCAAGGAAGTCCGCGGGGCTGTGCTTTCTGCCCGCCCGTACCCACCCCAACCGAACCGCACGAAAGGAGCCGCACCGGTGTATATTGACCATATTTCGTTGTTGGATTACCGCACCTACGCTCTGCTGAGCCTGCCTCTTTCGGCGGGGGTCACGGTGTTTCTGGGTTCTAATGGTGTGGGTAAAACCAATATTGTTGAGGCGATTGACTATGCGGCGTCTCTGTCTTCGCACCGTGTGAGCCATGATGGGCCGCTGGTGCGGATGGGTGCTTCGCGCGCCTATATTCGCACCCGTACGGTGCGCGGTTCGCAGCAGACGGTGACCGAGTTTGAGATTGCTCCGGGGCAGAGTAACCGCGTGCGCATTAATCGTGCCGCGCCGGTGCGTGCAAAGGAGGCACTGGGTATTGCCCGCACGGTGCTGTTCTCCCCGGAGGATTTGCAGTTGGTGAAGGGCGATCCGGCGGGTCGTCGCCGTTTTGTGGATGAGCTGGCGACCTCTTTGCGTCCGGTGGTTGCCGGGTATCGTAGCGAGTATGAGCGGATTTTGCGTCAGCGCAATTCGCTGCTGAAATCCATGCAGCGTAAGGCTCGGGACGAGAACGCTTTGAGTACCCTGGCTGTTTGGGATGAGCAGCTATCGACCCTGGGCGCTCAGCTTCTTTCTGCGCGTTTTCGCCTGCTGCAGCGCTTTTTGCCGCAGCTTCGCCGCGCCTACGCGGGGTTGACGGACGGCTCAAAGGAAGTCGGTTTCAACTATGAGTCGACTGTTTTTTCGAGCATGGGCGAGCGCTCAATCGAGCACGCGGCACTGATGCGCATCGAGGACCTCAAGGAGGCTTTGATGCGCGGTTTTGCGGAGCGTCGGAGCGATGAGATTGAGCGCGGCGTGACTCTGGTGGGTCCGCATCGTGAGGATATTACTCTGCTGCTCGGCGGTATGCCGGTGAAGCATTTCGCGTCGCACGGCGAGAGCTGGTCTTTTGCTCTGGCGCTGAAGCTGGCGTCCTGGTTTGTGCATGTTGAGGATGATTCCTCGGCGGGTTCTTCGCCGATTCTGATTCTTGATGATGTGTTTGCGGAGCTGGATTCTGCGCGCCGCCACCGCCTGGGTGCGATGGTTGCTGATGCGGAGCAGGTGCTCATTACCTGCGCGGTGCTGAGCGATATTCCGGAGGAGCTGGGTGACTACCGCCTGGTGTCGGTGACGGCGGGTCATGCCGAGTATGCGCAGCCTGCCGTTGCTACTGCGGATAGCGAGGGGTCGACTGCATCGGCGCTCGCGGAGGGTGGCGGCGATGAGTAACCCTGCCCGCCCTTCCGAGTATGTTTCACGTGAAACATTCGACGAGTTTGCGGAACCGCAGTTTACGGAGCCGCAAAACCCGCGCGAGGTTGATAGCGTGGGCGAGTTCTACCGCGATGAGGTGGACGCCCCCTCCGCCCTACTGACCCGTATGCGCGTGGCGGCTCAGGAACGTGGCGAAGCGCCTCTCAACGCCTTCTCTGCGAATAAAATCATGCGCGATTTCGGCGCGGTCATGTCCGGTACTGCCTCGAAGAAGAAATCGCGGCGAGCGCAGGGATGGGATCCCCGCGTTATGGGCGGCTATAGCGGCCCCGGGGAGAGCTCTCGCGACCCTAAACCCCTCGGTGGCATTGTCAGTGCCCTCATTCGTTCTCGCGGCTGGAAAGAGCCCGTGGCGGTCTCGAGTGTGCTGGCTCGCTGGGCTGAGCTGGTCGGTCCGGAAATTGCCGCACACACCCGTCCGATCAGCTTTGAAAACTCCATTGTTGAAGTTCAGTGTGACTCTACCGCCTGGACCACGCAGCTGCGCCTGATGCACGGTCACCTCATCGAGCTTTTTCGCCGGGAACTGGGCGAGGGTGTAGTGGCTCAGGTCCGTGTACTGGGTCCGAATAACGGGCGCTGGAGCCAGCGAGGCTATCGCCGTGCCACCGGCATGCGCGGAGTTCGCGATACCTACGGGTAGGCGCATCCCGGTGAGCGCATCGCGTCACTGCATCGCATTGCCGCCGACAGGAAACAGAGACATTGGGGCACGTTGCATAAAACGTGCCCCTTTTCTGCACGCTATGAAAGCTTTAGAATCGCCGGCAACCCCCACGAAGTGGTGAACCGTACCCCCCACCTCGAGAGGGGGTTGAAGCACTCTAAACCGCCTTTGCGGGCTTTTGAGCGGGTGGTAGTACCCAAAAAAGCTCAATATGTGACGTATGTAGATGGTTTTATGCTCTCTTGCTCGGTAAAATAAAAGAGACAATGCGTAAAGTGTGCCCACCTATGGGCACCACCGGCAACGCGGGTTGTGCAGGCACTTTCTGGTGCCCTTCGTGAGGTGTTCTAGGCTCCCCTCTGAGCTGCCCGCAGTTCTTCTTCGCCGGTTGCATCATCTACTCAAGGAGTTCTGCCTCGTGGCATCTGAACAGAATGCATCTGAACAGCAGCATGAATACGGTGCATCCGATATTACCGTGCTGGAAGGTCTGGAAGCGGTTCGCAAGCGCCCCGGCATGTACATTGGCTCGACCACTGAACGCGGTCTGCACCACCTGGTCTACGAGGTCGTAGATAACTCGGTCGACGAAGCGCTCGCCGGTTACGCCTCCAAAATTGACGTGACCATTCAGGCTGACGGCGCTGTTCGCGTAGAGGACGATGGCCGCGGCATTCCCGTGGATGAGCACCCCACCGAGCACAAGTCCACCGTTGAGGTTGTTATGACCGTGCTGCATGCTGGCGGTAAGTTCGGCGGTGGCGGCTACTCGGTTTCCGGTGGTCTGCACGGTGTGGGTATTTCCGTGGTGAACGCGCTGTCTACCCGTGTGATTACCGAGGTGCACCGTCAGGGCTACGCGTGGCATATTTCCTTCTCGAACGGCGGTGTGCCCGATGGTCCTCTGCGCCGCGGTGAGCCTTCCGATAAGACCGGTACTATTCAGACGTTCTACCCGGATCCGGAGATTTTCGAGACCGTCGAGTTCGACTTTGAGACTCTGCGTGCGCGTTTCCAGCAGATGGCGTTCCTGAACAAGGGCCTGACCATCACTCTGACCGATGAGCGCGAGAAGTTCACCGGTGACGAGGTAGCCGAAGAGGAGAAGGAAAACATTCTCAACCGCGTGCGTGCGAACGCTAAGGGTTTCACGACCGTCACTTACCGTTACGACAACGGCCTGTTCGACTACGTGCACTTCCTCAACGCTGGCGCGAAGACCATTGTGAATGAGGAGATTGTCTCCTTCGAGTCCGAAGACACTGAGCGCAACATGAGCCTGGAAGTTGCGATGCAGTGGACCGGCGCGTACAAGGAATCGGTCTACTCGTACGCGAACACGATTAACACCCACGAGGGTGGTACCCACGAAGAGGGTTTCCGTGCCGCTCTGACCTCGCTGGTGAACCGTTACGCGCGCGAGAACAAGCTGTTGCGCGATAAGGACGATAACCTCACCGGTGAAGACGTACGTGAGGGTCTGACCGCGGTCATTTCGATTAAGATTTCTGAGCCGCAGTTCGAGGGTCAGACCAAGACCAAGCTGGGTAACTCTGAAGCGAAGTCCTTCACCCAGCGCGAGGTGAACGACCACCTCAGTGACTGGTTCGGCCGTAACCCCGCGGTGGCGAAGGATATCGTTCGCCGCGCAATCACCGCCGCTCAGGCGCGTATCGCAGCCCGTAAGGCTCGCGAGACCACCCGCCGTAAGGGCCTGTTGGAGACCAGCTCCATGCCCGGTAAGCTCAAGGACTGCTCCTCGAAGGATCCGTCGATCTCTGAGATTTACCTGGTGGAGGGTGACTCTGCAGGTGGCTCGGCGGTGCAGGGTCGTAACCCGAATACCCAGGCGATTCTGCCGTTGCGCGGTAAGATCCTGAACGTTGAGCGTGCTCGCCTGGACCGTGCCCTGTCCAATGCTGAAATCCAGGCAATGATTACCGCCTTCGGTACCGGCATTGGCGACGACTTCGATATTGAGAAGGCGCGCTACCACAAGATTGTTCTGATGGCGGATGCGGACGTCGACGGCCAGCACATTACGACCCTGTTGCTGACCCTGCTCTTCCGCTTCATGCGTCCGCTGATTGAGGCTGGCTACGTGTACCTGGCTCAGCCGCCGCTGTACCGCATTAAGTGGTCGAACGCTCCGCACGACTACGTGTACTCGGACGCTGAGCGTGATGAGGCTCTGGCTCGTGGTGCAGCGAAGAACCTGCGCCTGCCTAAGGATAACGGCATTCAGCGTTACAAGGGTCTGGGCGAGATGGACTACACCGAGCTGTGGGACACCACCATGGATCCGGCTCGTCGTACCCTGCTTCAGGTGAAGATGGAGGATGCAGCTGCTGCTGACCAGATCTTCTCTGTTCTGATGGGTGAGGACGTTGAGGCTCGTCGTGAGTTTATCCAGCAGAACGCAAAGGACATTCGATTCCTCGATATCTAGCACGAAACGGCATATGCCCCATAGGGAATATGTCAAGTGAGCTATATAGCCGAGCGAGTCATTGAGGAATGAGAAAGTAATGAGCGAAGAACAGCAGAATAAATCCACTGAGGTTGACGTCGTCAGCAACGGTGGCGCTGAAAATGTAGACCACCACGGTCACATTGAACAGGTGGACCTGCAGACCGAAATGCAGCGCTCCTACCTGGACTACGCAATGGCCGTTATTATCGGTCGAGCCCTGCCGGATGTGCGTGACGGTCTGAAGCCCGTGCACCGCCGCGTGATTTACGCGATGTACGACGGTGGCTACCGCCCGGACCGCGCCTTCAACAAGTGCGCCCGCGTGGTCGGTGACGTGATGGGTCAGTTCCACCCCCACGGCGATAGCGCTATCTACGACACTCTGGTGCGTCTGATTCAGAGCTGGATTATGCGTTACCCGCTGGCTCTGGGGCAGGGTAACTTCGGTTCTCCCGGTAACGACGGTGCTGCGGCGCCTCGATACACCGAGACTAAGATGGCGCCCATCGCCCTGGAGATGGTGCGCGACATCAACGAGGACACCGTTGATTTCCAGCCGAACTACGATGGAAAGTCCCTGGAGCCGACCGTTCTGCCCGCACGCATCCCGAACCTGCTGGTGAATGGTTCTTCGGGTATTGCTGTGGGTATGGCGACCAATATCCCGCCGCACAACCTGCGTGAGGTTGCTGAGGGTGTGGAGTGGTTCTTGAAGAACCCGCACGCGACCAATGAGGAGCTGCTGAACGCTCTGATGGCTCGCATTAAGGGCCCGGACTTCCCGACCGGTGCGCAGATTCTGGGCACCAAGGGCATTGAGGATGCGTACCGCACCGGCCGCGGCTCCATCACCATGCGCGCGGTGGTCAACGTGGAGGAAATCCACGGTCGCACCTGCCTGGTGGTCACCGAGCTGCCGTACCAGGCGAACCCGGATAACCTGGCGATTAAGATTGCTGAGCTCATCAAGGACGGTAAGGTCACCGGCATCGCCGATTTGCGCGATGAGACTTCGGGTCGTACCGGTCAGCGCCTGGTGATTGTGCTCAAGCGCGATGCTTCCCCGAAGGTTGTGCTGAACAACCTGTACAAGCACACCCAGCTGCAGGAGAACTTCTCCGCGAACATGCTCGCCATTGTTGATGGCGTGCCGCGTACCCTGTCCCTGGACGCGTTTGTGCGCCACTGGGTGGATCACCAGATGGACGTTATCGTTCGTCGTACCCGTTACCGTCTGCGTCAGGCGGAGGAAGAGGCGCACATCCTGCGCGGCCTGCTGAAGGCTCTGGATGCTCTGGATGAGGTTATTGCCCTGATCCGCCGCTCCCCCACCGCTGATGAGGCGCGTAGCGGCCTGATGGAGTTCCTGCAGATTGATGAGGCTCAGGCTCAGGCAATTCTGAACATGCAGTTGCGTCGTCTGGCTGCTTTGGAGCGTCAGAAGATTCAGGATCGCCACGATGAGCTGATGCGCATGATCGCTGAGTACAACGCGATTATTGCTTCGGAGACTCGCCAGCGCGAGATTATCTCTGAGGAGCTGGGCGAGATTGTGAACCGCTACGGCGATGAGCGTCGCACCCAGATTATGTACGGCTACAACGGCGACATGTCCATGGAAGACCTCATCCCGGAGGAGGAGGTCGTGGTGACGATTACTCGCGGCGGCTACATTAAGCGCACCCGCAGTGATCAGTACCGTAGCCAGCACCGCGGCGGTAAGGGCATTAAGGGTGCCTCGCTGCGCGGTGACGATGTGGTGGAGCACTTCTTCGTGACGACCACGCACAGCTGGATTCTGTTCTTCACGAACCTGGGCCGCGTGTACCGCGCGAAGGGTTACGAGCTGCAGGAAGCTGGCCGCGATGCGAAGGGTCAACATATTGCGAACCTGCTGGAGTTCCAGGGTGGTGAGCATATTGCTCAGGTCATGGAGCTGAAGAGCTACGACGATGCTGAGTACCTGGTGCTTGCTACTCGCGGCGGCATGGTGAAGAAGAGCCGCCTGAGCGATTACGATACGAACCGTACTGCCGGCCTGATTGCGATTAACCTGCGTGAGGGTGATGAGGTTGTTTCGGCGTTCACTGTCTCGGCGAAGGACGATATTCTGCTGGTGTCGCGTAACGGTATGTCGCTGCGCTTCCATGCTGATGATGCGTCGCTGCGTCCGATGGGTCGTTCGACCTCGGGTGTGACCGGTATGAAGTTCCGTGACGGCGATGAGCTGATTTCTGCGAACGTGGTTACTGAGGGCTCCTTCGTCTTCGTGGTCACTGAGGGCGGTTACGCGAAGCGTACGAGCGTGGATGAGTACCGCGTGCAGGGCCGTAACGGTTTCGGCATTAAGGTTGCTAAGCTAGTTGAGGATCGTGGCGCCCTGGTGGGTGGCCTCATTGTGGACGAAGAGGACGAGGTGCTGGTGGTTATGGCCAGCGGTAAGGTCGTTCGTTCGAATGTGAATGAGGTTCCTGCGAAGGGACGCGATACTATGGGTGTTATCTTTGCAAAGCCCGGTAAGGGCGATTCTATTATTGGTGTTGCACGCAACCAGGATCGTCAGCTGGATGATAGCGACGATGAAACCACTGAGAACACCGAGGCTTCGGAGTCTTCTGAGGCGCCCGGTTCGGACAACGAGGGTGAAGCGGCGGCTGCCGATCTCACCGCTACTGGAGGTAACTAATGAGCAGCACTCCCGCGAGCTCCTCTCCTGCGTCGGCACAGCGTTCGGCGTCGGCTGGTGCATCTAAGTCTTCGGGTGCGGCTAAGGCTGGCGCGCGTCGCCCGGCTCAGGCACGTTCGGGCCAGGCCCGTCCTGGCGGTACCGCTAAGCGTCCTGCCGGTAAGCGCCCTGTGAACGCTAAGCGTCCTACTGGCTCGCGCCGTCAGCTGGTGCGTCCTGCACCGCGTTCGAAGATCCGTCGTGCGCGTCTGGTGGTTCAGAAGGTTGATACGTGGTCGGTTGCTAAGCTGATCTTCCTGCTGTCTATTGCCTTGGGTATCGTGACCGTCGTGGCGTCGGTAATTCTGTGGCTGTTCCTGCAGGCTTCTGGCGCGTTTACCGGTGTGAACCAGCTGATTAGCTCGCTGGGTACCGGTTCGACCACTGTGGATATTTCGCAGATGATTTCGCTGGGTCAGGTTGCTTTGGTGACTACTATTTTTGCTGTGGTCAACACTGTGGTCTTTACTCTGCTGGGTATGATTGGCGCGATTCTGTACAACCTGGCTGCGAAGCTGGTTGGTGGCGTGACCTTGACTCTGAGCGATGAGTCCTAGTTTGTAGCTTTTTGAGCTTTGTGTGCGGGCGGTGCCCCTCTGGATGGAGGTGGTGCCGCCCGTTCTGTATGCCTAGGAACCTCGCAGCAGTAAATGTGATGCAGAACATGCTTTTTCGATTTGGTGTTACCTTCAAACACCTGTATAGTTATATCTCGTTCTACGGAAGAAATTCCGCAGAAGGAGGGCGTATAGCTCAGACGGTTAGAGCGCTTCGCTGATAACGAAGAGGTCCCAAGTTCGATTCTTGGTACGCCCACTCCACACTATGAAAGGCAATAATGAAGAAATTATTGATTCTTGCTGTTCTTTCGTGTGTCACTGTGATGGTCTTGAAAAAGTATCAGAGCAATGAAGTCGTAAAGGCTTGGAAAAATAACTAAACAGTGGTTTTCCGCTGAGACGGGGGCGTGGCGCAATTGGTAGCGCATCTGCTTTGCAAGCAGAGGGTTAGGGGTTCGAGTCCCCTCGCCTCCACTTTCCGGTGATTATAGCAAGAGGGAAACGCCTGGCTCCATTCCGAACCCAGAAGCTAAGACTCTTCGCGCCGATGGTACTGCACTTTTGTGGGTGTGGGAGAGTAGGTCATCGCCGGTTTATTTTTGAGAAAGACCCCGTATCGAAAGATGCGGGGTCTTTTGTTATATCTATTGTTTTGAATCGTTGTAGATACCTTGTAAAGCCGATGCGTTGCGTATGCTGCAGGGCTTTCGGATGCGCCTTCAGCTCTCTCCGATGATTGGGGCGTGCGCTGTTACTAAAACCCACATGGTTACCCGGCGTGAGTAGTTTGAGGGGTCAAATGAGGTCTGAATAATAAAGGTGTGTCACAAAAAAGAAAGCTGGGAGGTTCCTGAAAGTGAACACTTGGTGAACACACTTTAGCCGCTTGATGGATATAATCGCCCCTCTCTCCCACACTCTCGCATAAGCCACATAAACCAACTTAAGCATTCCGGTAGGTGCACCCTTTTTGCCGCGGAATATCGGGATTATTGCCCCTAGAATATGGTCTCTGCGGCAAAACCCTCACGAAAACCCGCTCAATACTGTGGGTTTATCTGTTATTTCGTGTTAATTCGGAATACTTTAGATTTCACGAAAACCGACAGATAATTTTCTTGTGACTACAGAACTCATTATTCTCGTGATCGTGGTGCTTACCGCGCTCGCCTTCGACTTTACGAATGGCTTCCACGACACCGGTAACGCGATGGCAACTTCCATTGCGACCGGTGCGCTGAAGCCTAAGACCGCCGTGGCGTTGTCTGCGTCCCTGAACCTCGTTGGCGCGTTCCTCTCTGTTGAGGTGGCGCGTTCGGTCGGTAGCGGCATCGTGAACCTGGACCGTATCGATGTAACAACGGATGGCCCGGCGCTGATGCTTATCGTCTTTACTGGCCTGGTGGGCGGTATCCTCTGGAACGTTTTGACCTGGCTTCTGGGTCTGCCCTCTTCCTCGTCGCACGCTCTGTTCGGTGGCCTGATTGGTTCGGCTATTGTCGCTATCGGCTTCGACGGTGTGCAGTGGATGGGCGTTCTGTCCAAGATTATTGTTCCCGCGGTTCTCTCCCCCGTTATTGCGGCTATTGTGGCGGCAACCGGCACCTGGCTGGTCTACCGTATTGCTGCTCCGGTGGCTGACGATCGTAAGCACGGCGGCTTCCGCAAGGGACAGGTTGCGACCGCGTCCCTGATGTCTCTGGCGCACGGTACCAACGATGCGCAGAAGACCATGGGCGTGATCTTCCTGGCTCTGGTTGCTTCGGGCACTCTGAGCAACGATGATGCAATCCCCTTTTGGGTGAAGGCTAGCTGTGCGCTCGCGATTGCTCTGGGTACTTACCTGGGCGGTTGGCGCATTATCCGCACCCTCGGTAAGGGCATCGTCGAGGTGGATACCCCGCAGGGTGTTGCTGCTGACGGTGCATCCGCTGCGATTATTCTGACCTCGTCCCACTTCGGTATGGCTCTGTCGACCACTCACGTGGCGTCCGGTTCGATTCTGGGTAGTGGCCTGGGTCGTAAGGGTGCTGAGGTGCGCTGGTCTGTTGCGGGCCGCATGGTGGTTGCTTGGCTGATTACCCTGCCGGCTGCCGCGATTGTGGGTGCTCTGACCTGGTTGATTGGTCACGGCCTGAACGCTCTGACCGGCACCCAGTTCATTGGCGAAATGACCGTGTTTGCTCTGCTGGTGATCTTCTGCTTCCTGATGTGGCGTCACTCCCAGAAGGACAACATTGACGCTTCGAACGTGACTGGCGACTGGGATGAAAAGGAAGGCGCTGCAGTCACCAGCGCCGAGGCATCCGCAGAAGCTCAGACCCTTGCTACCGAGAAAGCAGGTTCGTAGCCGTGGAATATCTGATGGACATTGTGAACAAGGTTATTCCGGTACTGATTGCCGGCTTGTTCTTTGGTGCGGGCCTTCCGGCGCTCTACGCGCTGGGCCTGCGTATGATGGCTGGCCGTACCGAGTACACTGCGGACGGTAAGCTCGTTGAAATTGAGCCTCCGGGAACGGTGGCGAAGATTGCCGCATTCTGCATTTTTGCTATTATCGTAGCAATCGTAATCATCGGTATTCTCTGGGTCGCTAAGGACTTTATCGACCACACTTTCGGCTGGAATATCTTCGGCGTAACCGGTGGAGGCCACTAATCCCGTGAACACTAAATTGCATATGATGACTGCTTCGAAGGAGGGGCTCGATGCCTGATAAGAGCATGATCTCTCGAGTAATCGACTGGCTGAGCGTCGGGTATCCCAAGGATGTTCCGGTGCAGGACCGCGCGGCAGTGATGGCTATTTTGAAGATGCGTCTGACCGATGAGCAGCTGCAGGAAGTTGTTCGCCAGCTCATGCAGTCTCGTGCTGCCCGTGGTGAGGCGTACGTGAGTGACCAGCGCATTAACGAGTACATTCGTCGAGTGGTGGATCATACCCCGACCCCGCAGGATATTGACCGCGTCGCTAAGATTCTTGGTGCGCACGGCTTCCTGATTGCGGAGAACCACGTGAACGAGGACGCTGAGCCTACGGCTGGCGGTACCGAGTACGTGACCTACGATGATCCGACGACCGGTGAGATTCGTATCGCCGAGTTGGCTGCTGAGTCGGCTAATATTCCGGCTCCGAATGCTACTGCTACGCAGGACGACTAAATAGCCTGCTGTGAGAGTTGAGAACTCTCATGAAGCTTGTGACCTATGGGGTGGACTGAAGTCCACCCCATAGGTTTTCTTTATGCCCTCCGATGGATGTGCCGCGGGTTGCCCGCCCGTGCATAGGTGCGGGCGGTATTCTAGAGGGACTTCACTCCCTCAAACCGCCGGTGGGCTGTGCGCTCGCCCTACATCATGGAGATTCTGTGTCTTCTTCACCTACTCCTGAACCCGAGAACTCTCACATTCCCGATGCTTCCACTCAAGAACCCTCTCAGGGCGTTTCTGAGGAGGCACCCGTCGCCGATGAGGAATCCTCCGCTAAGGGCTCTTCACCCCGCGTAGATGCCGCTAAAGAGGCTATTGCCGAGCAGGCGCGCCGCCTCGTGGTTCCCCGCCGTTCCCTGCTTCTGACCGGTGGCGTGATTGCTGCCGCCGGGGTGCTTGCCGCGATGCCTCAGATTGCCGCGACCGGTGTTCTGGGTGAGGACGCTGCGGTGGTTGTTTCTAACGAGAAGCTGCTGGCGCGTCGTGAGCGTCTGGTTCGCGAAAACATCGATACCCGCTACCTGAAGATTGAGTCGCTGGGGCGTATCTATGTGGGTAAGGGGCGTACTGAGCAGGATCTGCGTCTGGTGGGTTCTTTCTCCCTCACGGAGGCGGCACAAGCCGATTTGGTGGCGGCAGCTACGGCGCTGACGAACCTGTCTGTCTACGGTTCTTTGCACCGGCTGAGCGTCACCTATGGCGGCGTGGACTCGGCGAATGACCCGCAGAACGTTGCCAACACCGCCACGGATGCGCCGGTGGGCCCACTGCGCGTCAATGATTCGGCAACTCTGAAGGAAGAGCAGTGGCTGAAGGTGCTGACCGCTAACGCGGTGCTGGGTACTACAGCTAGCTACGCTCAGGTGGGCCTGCTGGCGGATGAGCTGCGCCTGAACGCCGTCGTGATTGATGAGAACTATGAGTCCCTGATGAAGCGCTTCCGCGCGCTGGCTGAGCTGGATCTGAAGAATGAGCAGGTGCAGCAGATTCACCTGAATATTCAGTTGGCTCCGGAGAAGGCGCTGACCCTGCCTTCGGGCGCGCAGTCGAAGATCTCGGTGAGTGTTGCGGAGT
The DNA here is from genome assembly GCF_964211445.1 of Rothia mucilaginosa. Classification (GTDB taxonomy): domain Bacteria; phylum Actinomycetota; class Actinomycetes; order Actinomycetales; family Micrococcaceae; genus Rothia; species Rothia mucilaginosa_E. The sequence goes on from NZ_CAXOQT010000006.1 coordinate 16,420, forward strand.
CTTCGCGTGTGGCAACGGTGGCTGATGTGCTGTCGAAGGCCGCCACGAGGAAGGAGCTGAATACCCTGGCTTCGTTCTCACTGGTGTGGAATGCCCGTGAGGAATATCCGTCGGCGAGCCAGTGGGACGCCTTCAAGCTGGGTTTCAAGGCGCCGGAATCGAAGGAAGAGTCCGCGAAGGAGGCGCAACGCACCGCGGTTCGTAAGTATCTGCAGGAAGTGAGCGGCCCCCTGCAGGCGATTTCGAAGCGTGAGGCGACGGTGCCGGGCGAAGTTATTTCCTAACCCTCTCGGGGTGTGATGGGTCTAACTAAAAAAATGTGCCTGAGGATTTGGTAAAGCTACAAAAGGTGTTATAGACTAGTAAAGCACCGCGGGGGCGTGGCGCAATTGGTAGCGCATCTGCTTTGCAAGCAGAGGGTTAGGGGTTCGAGTCCCCTCGCCTCCACTTTCCGGTGATTATAGCAAGAGGGAAACGCCTGGTTCCATTCCGAACCCAGAAGCTAAGACTCTTCGCGCCGATGGTACTGCACTTTTGTGGGTGTGGGAGAGTAGGTCATCGCCGGTTTATTTTTGAACCGAGAACCCCATGTCGAAAGACATGGGGTTCTTTGTATATCCGGGAAATATCAAGGGGATACCCGGGGAAGGTTAGCGCTCTAGCTACAGCGTCTCCTCTCTCCCCATCCAAAAACCAAGAAAACACCCAAAATAAATAGCCGCCCGCCAGAGCAGAAACTCTAGCGGGCGGCTATTCCTCAGAAAGCGCTCCCTCACGCCGCCAGCGGCGCCTCAGAAAGCCTTAGAGAAAAAGATACGCGGAACGCTTATGCGTTCTTCCAGGGATCCTCCACGGGACGAGCTGCGTTGTAAGCTGCTGCGCCTGCAACACCCAGAGCAACCAGCAGACCCAGGAATGCCAGGCCCTTACGGGGGCGCTTGCCGCCGTTACGCTCAATACGAGCCAGTTCCTTCTCAGCGGCGCGAACGGTCTTCGCGGTAGCCTTACGAGCCTTCTTCAGGGCCTTCTTGTTGCCGGTCAGCTTCTCAGCGAACATCTCAGCGGTCTTGCCTTCCAGCGCGGACTCAACAGCAGCCAGGGAAGAGACAACAGCCTGAGCCTTAGCAGCCTTGCGTGCCTTACGCTTCTTGCAGCAGAACATGGGGTGACCTCCATCGGTTGAAATGCGCCGGCGACCAGAAAATACCGCCGTACGCGTAGTGTTCACCTCTCAGGATATTCAATTCCCGCCCAAAAAGCCCGCCCAACGGTGCGCCCGGGGCGAAAAAACATGTTAGATGGCGAATGAGCGCCGCCCCGTGCCACAATAGAGCCATGACTAATGCAACTGCTAAGGCAACTATCCACACCAACTACGGTGACATCGTCGTCGATCTCTTCGGCAACCACGCACCGCTGACTGTTGAGAACTTCATCGGCCTGGCTGACGGCTCCCGTCAGTGGAAGCACCCCCGCACCGGTGAAATCATGAACAGCCCTCTGTACAAGGACGTCGTGTTCCACCGCATCATCAAGGACTTCATGATTCAGGGTGGCGACCCCCTGGGCATGGGCGTTGGCGGCCCCGGCTACCAGTTCAAGGACGAGATTCACCCCGAGCTCTCCTTCTCCAAGCCCTACCTGCTGGCAATGGCTAACGCAGGCCCCGGCACCAACGGTTCTCAGTTCTTCATCACCACCGTTGAGACCCCCTGGCTGAACGGCCGCCACACCATCTTCGGTGAGGTTACCGACGAGGCATCCAAGAAGGTTGTTGACGCTATTGAGAGCGTTGAGACCGGCTTCCAGGACCGCCCGGTCAAGGACGTTGTCATCTCCTCGATCGACATCGAAAAGCTCTAATAAACCCCATCAGAAGGCTCATACGAGCATTCTGCTGAAGGTGTTGAGAAAACACGTATAGTTCAGGGGCCCGCCAGGATTCTTCCGGTGGGCCCCTGCGCTTATACGCCCACGCGCGCCATCCCCCGCACACCACCCCGGTTGATCCGGTACACGACCCTGGAGGTTCAGTGGAGAACTTTCCCAACTACGCAGGCTACGGGCAGAGCCCCACGGTCTGCGTCAACCACCCCAACCGCGTTAGCTACGCCCAGTGTGGGCGCTGCAACCGCACCGTCTGCGGTGAATGCCAGGTAGCGCTGGATGTGGGCATGGTCTGCCCCGACTGCTACCGCGAACTCACGGGTGGTAGCTCAAAGGCACAAGGTTCGAAAGCAAAAGGCTCATTCCTGGCGCGCCACTGGCACATTACGTACACGCTCATTCTGCTGAACGTCGCGATGTACGGTCTGCAGCAGATTATCCCGAATAGGTGGATGGTCAACCACGGCATGATGTGGTGGCCCTATGTTCAGCACGGTGAATATTACCGCCTCATCAGCTACGGTTTTCTGCACTCACAAAACGACCCGATGCACCTGGTGTGGAACATGATTTACCTCTTCATCTTCGGTGTATCTCTCGAACGTATGATGGGGCGCTGGAAGTTCCTTGTGGTGTACCTGGGCTCAATCGTCTTTGGTGCCTTCGGCGTGCACGTGCTGACTCCTTCAACGAGCGTGGCGGGCGCATCAGGCGGCGTGTACGGCCTCTACGGTGCCTTCCTCGTGATTCTGCTTCTTAGGAAGCAAAAGGACACGGCGCGCCTCTTTATGCTGCTTATCGGCATTGGTGTGGTTCAGAGCTTCTTCAACCCGAATATTTCCCACGCATGCCACGCGGGTGGCTTTATCGGCGGTGTACTGCTGACCCTGCTGTTCGTCCCGTTTGTGAAGAAGCCCGAGTCCTCGGATCCGCCGCAGCAGAGCCCGCAGCAATGGCAAAACGGCAGGTACTAGCCTGAAAATCCGGCACAAAATCCTTGGAGAGGCAGTGGAGAACTTTCCCAACTACATGAACTACGGGCAGAGCCCAACGGTCTGCGTCAACCACCCCGACCGCGTCAGCTACGCCCAGTGCGGGCGCTGCAACCGCGCCGTCTGCGGCGAATGCCAGACGGCACAGGGCGCGGGTGTAGTCTGCCCCGATTGCTACCGTGACCTCAAAGGCGGTAGCTCAAAGGCGAAAGGCTCGTTCCTGGCGCGCCACTGGCATATTACGTACACGCTCATTCTGATTAACGTCGTGGTGTACGGTCTGCAACAGATTATTCCATTCCGTTGGGTGTATAACCTCGGCATGATGTCGGGTCCCCGTGTTCACAGCGGTGAGTACTACCGCCTGATTACGCACGGGTTTGTGCACTCGCAGAATGACCCGATGCACATGGTGTGGAACATGATTTATCTCTTCATCTTCGGTGTGTCCCTCGAGCGCATGATGGGGCGGTGGAAGTTCCTCTTCGTATATATGGCTGCTACCTTGGGCGCTGGCCTCAGTGTGTACATCTTCGCCTACTACCGCGGCGCCGTGGGCGCATCAGGCGGCGTGTACGGCCTCTACGGTGCCTTCTTCGTCATCCTGATTCTTAGGAGGCAGAAGGACACCGCCCGCCTCTTTATTCTGCTTATCGGCATTGGTATGGTGCAGAACCTCTTCACCCCGCATATTTCCCACGCGGGACACATCGGCGGCCTTATCAGTGGCGCGCTCGCGACCTTCCTGATTCTCCCGTTCGTCAAGAAGCCTGAGGCATCTGAGTCTTCTCAGCCACCGCAGCAACAGGGCCTGCAGCGGTGGTTCAAGGGTCGCTATTGAGCCTGAAACCCGCGGAAACCCGCCGCAGAAGAGGGTTATCCACAGAGGTTTTCCACACTGTGCATAACTACATTCGTGTAATTCCACGATTGTGAGTACATGTTAAAAACCTGTGGATACAGGCTAAAACAACCGAATTACATAGGGTGAATTACACGGGTGTAAGAGTTTTCCCCAGATTTCTCCACAGATGTGGAAAACCTTAAGTACCAGGATGTGTGTAATTACAAAAAATTTCGGCGCGAAGCGCCGGATAGAACAAAAAGTGCCCGGAAGGATAAACCTTCCGGGCACTTTTGCGTATCGAGCCCCTCACGGGGCGAAGAAGCAGCGGGCGCGAACCTAGTTCGCCTGAGCCTCCGCCTCCTCAACCTCCTCGGGAGTAAGCTCCACGCCGGTGTACAGGCGGAACTGCTCAGCAGCCTGCAGAGCAATCACCTCGCCACCGTGAATAACTTCCTTACCCGCCGCGCGAGCCGCGCGAATCAGCGGGGTCTCAACGGGCATCGCCACTACGTCAAAGACCACCTGAGCCTCAGCAATAGCCTCTTCGGGGTAGGACAGCTCCTCGCTCTCCTCACCACCAGCCATACCAATCGGGGTCACGTTCACCAGAATCGGTGCACGCAGGTTACCGACCTCCGGCGCCCACGCGTACTCGTAACGCTCAGCCAGCGCGCGGCCGGTCTCCTCGTTGCGGGCAATAATCATGCCCTGCGAGAAGCCCGCGTCAAAGAACGCACCAGCCACCGCAGCCGCCATGCCGCCCGAACCACGTAGCAGGAACGGCAGAGAGGGATCCACGTTATGCGAACGCAGCAGGGAAGCCACCGCAATCACGTCCGTGTTGTATGCCTTCAGGAAGCCGTCAGTGTTCACAATCGTGTTCACCGCACCAATAACCGCAGCCGAGTGGTCCATATCGTCCATTAGCGGGATAACAGCCTGCTTAAACGGCATCGACACCGAGCAGCCACGAATACCCAGCGCACGCACGCCAGCGATGGCGCCCTCAATATCGGTGGTGGTCATCGCCTTGTACAGGTAATCCAGACTGTGCTTCTCGTACAGGTAATTGTGGAACTTAATACCGTGATTCGACGGGCGACCAGACAAGGAAATGCAGACCGTCGTATCGCGGTTCAGCGCTGGGCGAGCCATCTTAAGCCTCGCCGCCAGAGTTGAGGGTGTTCTCAATCAGCTTCTTCACCTTGTTGCGGCTCACCAAGTCAGCGACCACAAAGTGGGTGTCGCCGGTATCCACGGTGGGGACGGTCGCGTTGCCGTCGTTCAGGGACTTCACGTGCGCCTCAGCCTGCGGATCCTCCCAAATGTTCACCCAGGTAGCGTGGTCGCCGAGCTCGCCCAGCTTAGAATCCAGAGCCTCGCAGTAGGGGCAGCCGGGGCGCCAGTAAATGACGACACCGCCATCCTTCATAACCTCGCGTGCCTTCTGCTGATCGGACTGCTGACGTTCAAACATAGTTCCTCCATAGACGGGGTGCTCCGCGGTCTCCAGGAGGCGCTAAAACCTGCCCGAGGGCGCAGCACAATCATTTGATGTATCAAGCATAGCCTGAGCATGCAGGCGCAGGGGAGAGGTCCTCATACGGCGAACGTCCGCGGCGCACTCTCAGACCCCGCGCCTTAACGGCATACGCCCCACACCAAGGTTGCCGGACCAATGATGCGGGGCGTATACAGTTCGCGAGAAAGCGCGAGCACTTGTGCTGAGTAAGAGTAAAGAAGAGTGAAAACAGGCTACCAGGCGGTAACCGAAGCTGAGCAATATGCCGAGTGAGTCGGTGAATGAAAGAACCCAGGCGGGGCAGTGCGCCCCATTATTCGAGAGAGATGTTGAGTGAAAGCTTTCCACCAAATGCTCGGGGCTGGCGCCCTGCCTCATGAGGAGGCGAGGCGGGGCGCCAATCCCGCAGCAACTGTCGTCTTACTTACCGAACTTGTCGGTCAGCTTGGAGACGTTGTCGGTCACGACCTCTTCAACCTTAGCAACGTGCTCGTCGGTGACGACCTCCTTGCCAGCCTTCTCGTTGATGACTTCCTGAGCCTTGTCGAGGCCCTGCTCAACGGCGCCCTTGATATCGAAGCCCACGAGGGCCTCCTTTCTGCGCTGACGCGCTCTAAAGCCTCACCTGAAGTGAGGGGTGATTCGCCCATACGGGCTAAATCGGAGTGTGATGCTTTGGAGGACGAAATCTGAAAGCTGGGTTTGTATGTGACGGTAGAACCCAGTGTAGATGCCATCCATATGCCGGACTATAGGCATCGAAACTTTACAGCTCACGGATTGCGTCCGTCGATAAGTGTACATACCCGCGGAGGCAAGAAAAACCACTCTCAGGAAACGAGGGGAAGCTTTTGATTAACGACCAAAGAATCGTGGCTTATCAGCGCGTTATTTGAGGTGCTGGGCGGAGGATTTTTGCAGAAACTCGCAGGAAACTTCCAGCTATGAATATTGTTCAAAACCCCAAAAATACGCCGTATGACACCCCGACGCTTTATGACGACCCTACGGGACGTCACTAAAAGACCGGAATATCCGTAGGATCCGCACCCGCCGACCAATCATGAGACGCCGCAAAACCAGCAACCATCGGCAAAAAACGAGGCGCCGCATAACCGCGCACCGCATAGGTGGTTGCCACCGCATCCGCGGCAGCCTCCAGCTGAGAAGTCGGAATCAACGCCATCACCGCGCCACCAAAACCGCCACCCACAATACGAGCCCCCAGCGCACCCTGATCCAGACACACCTGCACCGCATCATCAATCTCCGGGCGAGAAACACACAACTCATCACGCATCGACACAAACGACTCCGTGAAAATACGGCCCGCCTCCTCAAACGCCGCAAAACCCAGCTCATCCGCATGCTGCAGCAGATAGCTCGCACGACCCACCAGAGTCATATCGTGGAACGCGTGACGCACCCAACCACGCGGGAACGTGCAGGGGCGGCCGGCATCCTCCAACGCATCGAGGGCGCGATTCACCGAAGAATCCACCAGGTCGGCACGCCACGCCTTCGCCGCGCGCGCATCCATACCCGCACAGGACAGGTCCTCCGGCAGGGCATCACGCAAAAAACGCAGACCCAGCGCCTCAGCGCACGCCTCAGACGCCGCACGACGAGCCGCAAAACCACCATCCGTCAGCTCATGCGGAGTGTTCGTATCAATCACCAAAAAACTCAGCCCATGCTGAGCAATATCCACTGCAACCGGCTCAATCGAAAAATCACGGAAATCAACCACCAGCGCCTGCTCCGGATACGAACGCAACGACGCCGTCTGATCCAGACCACCCGTCTGCGCGCCAGCCACCTTATTCTCAGCCGTAATACACACCTGAGCCAGACGCGCACGCAAAGCATCACTATCAGCCGGGGTAGCATCCGCCTCCGGGCACCCCTGACGCACCGGACACGAGAGCTCCAACAACGCCAACGCCGTCGAACACTCCAAAGCCGCCGAAGACGACAAACCGCCACCCACCGGAACACGAGAATTAATCAGCAGGTCAGCACCAAACTCATCGGGCAGCATAATATCCCTGCCGCCCTCCTGATTCATCGCCCACGCAACACCCGCCACATAGGTGAACCAGCCCTTTAAATGACCCGGCTGGATATCGCGAATCACGACCGTGCGCTCGTCGCCGGGCATCTGCAAAGAAGCCGCGCGCAACACACCATCACGACGCAACGCACCCGCCACATAGGTGCGGTACGGCAACGGCATCGGCAGGCACGAGCCACCCAAAAAATCAATGTACTCGCCCAAAAGATTCAGACGCCCAGGCGCAGACCACACACCATCAGGCTCATAACCGTACGCGGTAATAAACTCCTCACGCACACGCGCAATCTCCGCGCTATGGTCCGGAAGAGCCGCCCACTGGGCGGTAGCGGTCATCGACATGGAACACCTCTGATAAAGCCCAACAGGGCACTAAAACATAAACGACACCCTTCGCGCACCCGATACACTCCGGGTACAAGCACGTGTCACATCTAGACTAAAGCAGAAAACCAGCGAACATCGACTCAACCGCCAAACCGCACCAGTACCAGGGCGCAGCAGGTACCAGGGCGCGGCAGAGCAGCCAGCACCAACGCACGCAAAAGCCCCGCACCCCCACAAGGGAGCACGGGGCACCATACATAACTAATAAACCAAAAGAAGGGCTAAGCGATTACGCATCCTGCGTATAAGGCTCCTGCACCACCATCATCGTGTCAATGGCAGAGAGCAAATCCTGGCGGTAACGGTTAAACGCATTCTCAATCAGAGGAACATCGCCGCTCGCCACAGCCTCCTGAGGCGAAATCAGCGGCAGAGTCTGATACTCCTCCACCAGGCTCAACGCAATATGAGTCAACAAACGAGCACGACGCAGCGCCTCCGCATGACCCAAACCAAGAGCCTGGAACTCATGAGCCATAGCCACCACCGGCTTCAACTCACGCGGGTGCAGAGTCAAACTCAAACGCACCACCTCAGGGCACTCACGAATCGGGTACAGCAGAGAGAACAGAAGATCACCGCGGCGAATCATCGAAGCACGAATAGCCTCCGGATTCGGCTCAGCCTCCTCAGACATCGACTTCGGGGCACGAGCCAGAATGTAATCCGCCAACAGAATGAGAAGCTGCTGCTTATTCTTCACGTGGTAGTACAGAGCGCCGGGAGCCACGTGAAGCTCCTGAGCAAGTCGGCGCATGGAAAGGTCCGCCAAACCGTAGGTCGCCAAGACCTCGTAGGCGGTATCTAGAATCTTTTCACGGGAAAGTACCACCCTTTCATTTTAGGGTGTTCAAATCTGTAACGTGAGCAAGATGCACCCCGCGGCAAACAAAAACCGCGCAAATACGCGGCACAGCCTCAAAAATGAATGTCGATTCTCACTCAATCAGAGCGAACGTTTCGCGTTTCACGAGCACTTTTGCTACCAAAAACGCTCCAGCACACACAGAATAGGTAGCCGCCCACGCTCTCGGCATAAAAACACGTCTTAAACCGCCCAAAACCGCCAAGACAGGTAAACCTCGCGGGCGCACAGAGTAAAAGGGGGTGTTTAATATTCGGTATGAGCAATGCATTTTCTGAACTAATCGAGCGCGCCACCGCAGGCGAAGGCCTCAACCGCGAAGAAATCCACACCCTCCTCGTGGACGGTGACGGACAGGACTTCGCCCTCATCGAGGCAGCCTCCGTCGTGCGCCGCAACGAATTCCGCAACATGATTGCAATCCACACCGAAGACGAAGCACTCGCCGACGCCCTGGGCACCCGCTCCATCGCCGTGGACTCCTACGAAGTACTGGATATCTCCCGCGATATCGACTCCGAAGAACTCGCGGCAAGCATTGAACGTATTGCTGAATCCTCCGCCATCGGCGTGACCGTACTACTGCCCGAAAATGCAGTACCCATGATGCTGATGCGCGTACTGTCCATCCTGCGCCTGGCGGCACCCGCCAAGGTCATCCACCTGCCCGAAGGCTACGAGCAGTCCCTGCGCTCGCTGACCTCCCTCGCAATGCACGTGGTCAGCGCCATCACCATTACCGACGACATTGAGCAGTGGCCCATGGTCAACGAGGTGCTCAAGGCTCTGCGCCACGGCGGCATCGTCATTTCCGGTACCGCTGGACGTGACGCCCTCGCAGGCTACCTGCGCTACCTCTCCGACCTCGGCGTGGACCTCATGGGTCACCGCGACGCACGCGGCTCCGCCTGCGGCTCGGTCGACGGTGGCGGCTGTGGCTGCGGTTCGGGTGGCTGCGGTAGCCACGAGGAGCCGGCACCTTCCGCCGGTGGTTGTGGCTGTGGCTCGGGTGGATGCGGTTCCTCCGCTGAAGCTCCGGCTGAGTCTCACGGCCACTCCCACGGTGGTGGCGGTTGCTGCGGCGGCCACGACGAACCAAAGGAAGAAAAGGGTGGCTGCTGTGGTGGCCACGACGAGCCTGAACCGGTCGTGGAGGAAGCTCCCGCTGGCGGTTGTGGCTGCGGTGCTGGTGGATGCGGCTCTAAGTAATCTGCTAGAGGTAGCTACCCCAATCGATATATTCCAAATATAGAATTTTCCCCTGAATAACCTGCTGAAAAGCAGAGATATTCAGGGGAAAACTCTATATTCCGTAAAGAGCATTAGGCTTAGAGGTAAACAACACCACAATAAACGCTGCAGAACCCCCATATCCGAAAAGCGGAATGAGCCCCTCCGGTAGAGTAGAAAGACGTAGCCGACTAACCCTAGCCGCGCGAAAGGAACAACACCGGACCAATGCTTTACCTCTCCGTTATTGTCATCATCCTGATTGCGACCGTGTTTATGGTCAGCGTCGGTGACCGACTCAACCTCCCCTGGCCGGTCATGATGACCCTGCTCGGCACCGCCGCGCTCTTCATCCCCAACCGACCGGATCTTACTATCGACAGCGACATCATCCTGCCGATCTTCCTTCCGCCGCTACTGTGGGCCATCGGCGTTAAATTCTCCTGGGGCACCCTGCGCCGCCGCTGGAGATCCGTACTGCTCTACTCGGTCCTTCTCACCACCGTCTCCGCCCTGGCAATTGCCAGCGCAGCCATGTGGTGGGTCCCCGGTATGACCATCGCCGTCGCCCTTGCCGTCGGTGCCGCCGTCTCCCCGCCCGACCCCGTCGCCGTGGAAGCAGTCGCTGAGCCCGTCGGCATCCCCCGCCGCCTCATCGGTACTCTGCAGACCGAAGGTAGCTTCAACGACGCTATCGCAATCGTTCTCTTCCACGCCGCAATCCACTCCATGACCAGCGGCCACCACATCGAGCCGCTCTCGGTCGCCAAGGACTTCGTGCTCGGCTCGATCCTCGCGGTCATTATTGGTTATATCTTCGGCTGGCTTGGCGGCTACGTTCGCCAGCGTGCCCACGACGTGGTCACCAGCAACGCCGTGACCCTCATGATCCCCTTCGGCGCCTACCTCGCTGCTGAAAGCGTGCACGCCTCCGGCGTTATTGCCGTGGTCATCGGCGCTATCCAGTTCACCAGCACCAAATACATGGCGGCACTCGAAGCGGAAGAACGCCTCTCCTCCACCTCCTTCTGGCAGATCATTGAGCTGCTCATGACCGGTGTCGCCTTCGGCCTCATCGGCCTGCAGGCAAGTAGCATCATCGCCACCGCCGACCCCTCTCGCATCACCGGCCTCCTCGCTGACGGTGCCCTGGTTGCCCTGGTCGCCATCCTGGTACGCCTCATCTGGTTCACCATTATCTGGCTGGCAGGACGCAAGAACCCCATCCACGAGGGCGCCCCCGAAAGCTTTGCTGAAGTTATCATCATGACCTGGTCCGGCATGCGAGGCCTCGTAACCCTGATTCTTGCCCTGTCCATCCCCGTGGTCAACGGCACCGAACAGGTCCGCCAGGACGCCATCGTCATGATGCTCTCCGTGCTCTTCTTCACCCTCGTGCTGCCCGGCCTGACCCTACCCATGCTCGTGAAGGTCCTTGGCGTTCAGGCTAACCACGAAGAAGAAACCGCCGTACCCGAACTACTCAAGATTGCGCAGGATGCGGCTCTTGAAGCACTGCAGGCGGAGGCGAAGGCAACCACCGACCCCGAGACCTACGCGCGCGTGAAGGAAATGTGCTCCGCTATTACCCGTCGCGACGAAATTAGCGAGGCGCTACCCGAAGAATACAAGCAGCACATGGAGAAGATTAAGGGCAAGAGGAACGACTTCGTGCGCCTGCGCGACGCCGCCCTCGTCGCCGCGCAGAACGAGGTCATTGCCGCTCAGGACCGCTACGACTCCCACGACGTGACCCGCGTGGTGCGTAAGCTGGACATCCTGGCGCAGGCTGAAAGCATCCGTTCCTCCGGCATGTTCATTCTTCCCGCCATGACCGCCGGCGCGGTCGCCCTCGAACGCTACAACCTCTGGAAGAAGCACCAGGGCACCCTGAGCACCAGCGCAATCCCCGTGGTCGAGAACGCGCCCGCCTCGCCCCTGGTCACCAACGAGGTAACCCCCAAGTCCTAGCCGGTACGCCCGTGCGCGAACACTACGTTTCTGCCCCTGCCTACGCCACCGAGATAAGCCATCTGGTCTTTAGCTCACAGGCGATAGACAGGGGCAGAAGCAGATTAAGCCTCAACTATCACCTAAAATGAGACAGGAAACGTAGTGAACGTACGTTAGCTCTCTCAAACTCACGAACACATTGAAAGTAGACATGGACTTCAAGACTCTCTCGCCTGCGTACCTGACCTCCCTCGGCGTAATTTTTTGCGGCGCGCTCTTGATTGGAACCTCCAACCCCTGGCTCCTGTGGCTCGGCTGGATCCTTCTCATCCTTGCGTTGGGCCTGAACGTCCTCGCCTTTGTGCTGTCCGTGGGTAAGGCGAAGGGTGACCCGACCCCCGCACTGGTGACCAACCTGGACGGTTTCGAATCCTCCGTGGAGAACCGTATCCGCGAGCGCGCAGAGCACCGCCGTGAAGAGCGTGAAGCTGCTGAGCATGAGGTGGCGGCGCAGGAGGTAGGTGAGCACGAAGTAGCGGCGCAGGCTGAGCAGGAAGTAGCTCCCGCTGAGGCAGCTGAGACCGTTGAGGCGACCGCGCCCGCTGAAACTGCAGAGGTCCGCGAGGAAGAGCCCACCGAATCTCAGCCGATTGTTGATCGTGCCCCCGGCCGTATGAGCGTTCTGCCCTCGCGTCCCCGTTCGGGTCGTACCCCCAAGCCCCGCTCCAACGCACGCTAGGTAGGTCGGTAGTGAATACGAAGTTTTTGCTTTCCCCGGCGTACCTGGTTTCTGTTGCCCTGATGCTTTCCGGCGCGGTGCTTTCCGGTGGTCGGTTCATGCTGATCGGCTGGATTCTGTGCATTGTGGGTGTCTGCCTGAACGCCATGACCCTGGTGGTGCTGACGAATCGCGAGCAGCTGTACACCATGGAGGCGAAGGCTGCCCGAGGCACCCGCCGCGGCTTTGATGACCGCCCCGCTGTGGTGCAGCGATTGGACGAGGCTCCGGCTACTGACAGCGCAGACGAAGGATCTGCGGAGTCCGTCGAGGAAGCCGCAGAAGAGCCTGCTGAAGCACCCGCACAGAAGACCAACTAGGGCGTAACCCCTAAGACGTAAAAGACCCCCGCAGAGGGTATCTGACGTAAATAAAAGACCGTAACCGCCCCCGTACAGGGGAGTGGTTACGGTCTTTTGTTGCGCCTGAATGCTCACCTCGACTAACGCTCGTCGAATACTTTTGTTTTTGGAGGAGGGGTGAGCGAGCGCAGTGGGGTCTTTAGCGCTGAGCACCCAGCTTCTGTGCCGCGAAATCCGCGTACTCCTGCACATGCGCGCGAGCCTGCTTGGTCAGCGCCTTATTCTCATCCAGGATACGCGCCGACTGCGCCGCCATCAGCTTCAGGTACTGGCGGTCGCGGGTCTTCTTCCATGCGGTGCGTGCCGCCTCCAGCTCGGCGAAATCGTTGAGAGCCTGACGCTGCATCGTGTACCGCACCCACATGAGCACCAGAATCAGCACCAGCGGAATGAGGCACGCCCAGCTCTGCCACAGCCCGTACAGTGCCGCCGCAATGGCGCCCAAAACAATCAGCACCGGGGAAATCGAGACGATGGGGGAGTCCGGGCGGTTCTTCTGGTTCTTCACGAGTGATTCACGCGCCATAGCGCGGAAGGTGTCAGAGAAGCTGGACGGGTCGTAAGACTGGGCAGGCTCCGGTTGCTGGCTCTTCTGGGACTGGCTCTTGGGAAACTGATCCTTGCCGGGCTGGTTCTTACGGGGCTGAGAAGCGGAAGGGCACATAGAAACCTCACGGGGGTACACGGGGAGTAACGGGAAAGCGGGTGTTTCACGTGAAACGGGGGAGTAGACGGCGAGTACGCGGAAGCGGGTGGCAGGATTAGCGCTCGCCGCACCTAAACGCCACCTCGGCAGCTTCTACAGGGAAGCCTCAATAAACTCGTACGCCTTATCCACACAATCGGTGGTGACAGCCTTAACCTCATCGGGGGAGTAGCAGAACGACGCCGAACGGTCGGCGTAGCGGTGCATGTCGATATCGTTCCACGAGTCCCCAATCGTATGCACCTCATAGGAGCTACCCGGATGCTCCGACTGCAGGTACTCCACCAGGTGCTGCAGGCCGGTGCCCTTCGTGCAGGCGGGCGGCACAATATCCAAGAAATCCTGGTTCTTATGGCAGTCCACCGAATCACCAAAACGCTCCAGGATCCAGGTGTACGCCGCCTCGCGGACCTGCGCATCCGGAATCCACAGGGGTACGCCCACGTACTCATGGTTCTGCAGGTCATCAGCCGGCAGGGGAGTGAACTCCGGCAGAATATTCGTCGACGAACCCACCCGGTCGCAGAGGCTGTAATCGTTATCCAGGGTGGTCGCGAACAATGCCACGCCGTCCACGGTGCTGAAATGCTCGTAGCACGCCTGCACAACACTCACCGGAAGAGGCTGATGGTAAATCACCCGGTACTGCCGGTCAGTAATCACCGCACCCGTGTACAGCACGTGGTAATCAAAACGGATGGCGGTCGGGTTCAACGCCAGTTGCGTGGCAAAAATGCTCTTGCCCGTGCACGAGACCGCCAGGTTACCCTCCGCCTGCCAGCGGGCAATCGCCTGCTCAGTGGCAGGCTCCACGGCACGGTTAAACAGGATCGTGCCGTCAAGATCGAAAGCCATCAATTTGGTCATAGAAACTCCTTCGCGGGAGGGCTGCATTGCCGCGAATTGTGCGCCGCAACCCATAAAAAACGGGGGTGCCGCCGGTACTTTTAAGTGTACCGACCGCACCCCCACCACTTGAGATATAGCCCCTGAATCTCACGCCTTCACTGAAGGGTGAAAGGGCTCATTCCTCATATTTTTAGAGAGCCAGGAATCCCAGGTAGGAACCGAGGATGCCCACGCCAAAGAGGGCGAAAATCAACCAGATGGCGTTAATCTTCTTCTTCAGAAGCCACATGCACAGGAAGCACAGACCCAGCGAGGCCAGGCCCGGCAGCAGATCGTTCAGCACGGACTGGACGGTCACATTTACCGTCTCGCCCGCCTGGTTTGTGTAGCTAGTCAGTGGCAACGGAATGTTCACGCTCGTCCAGCGGTACACCAGAGCACCCATCACGAACAGGCCCATCACGGAGGCGCCCTGAGTAATCTTCTGCAGGGTGTTGCCGCCCGCCTCGGTCACAATCTGGGTGCCCTTCTCGTAGCCGTACTTGAAGCCGTACCAGCGGGTTGCCCAACGAATTGCGGTCATGCCGAAGAAGAACAGCAGCGGGCCCAGAATATTGCCGGTCACCGCCAGGGATGCGCCCAGAGCCGCCAGCACGATACGTGCGGTACCCCAGAAAATCGGGTCGCCCACGCCGGCCAGTGGGCCCATCAGGCCCACCTTAACGTTGGTGATGGCGGCTTCGTCAATGTCCTTACCGGCTGCCTTCTCACGCTCCATCGCAGCGGTCACGCCCATAATCGAGGATGCAACCCACGGCTGGGTGTTGAAGAACTCCAGGTGGCGGGTCAGCGCCTCCGCCTGGTCTTCTTTCTTGGTGTAGAAGCGCTTAATCGCCGGAATCATAGAAACCGCGAAACCGATGGACTGCATACGCTCAAAGTTGAACGAACCGAGCAGGAAAGTGGAACGGAAGTAGGTTTCGACCTTATCGCGCTGGGTGAGCTCGGGAACTTCAACGAGCTCGACGTTCTTGTTCTCAGTCATGATGATGCTCCTTACTCGAGCTCGTTATCGAGGTCGTTTGCTGCGGTTGCCGGTGCTACGGCGGGTGCCTCGCTCTTATGGAAGAGCGGGTTCAGCTGCGTGTACAGCAGGCCCAGGCAGGCGCCGACCAGGCCGATAGCAACCAGGTTGAACTGTGCCGGGGTGGACAGTGCCACGAGGACGTCCTTTGAGCTTCCGCCGGGTAGCGGCACAATCGACTGGGTTGCCGGGATAGCGGCGGCGGCGATGAAGCCGAGGAAGAAGAAGGGCATGAGGGCCTTCGAACGCATCATGTTGATGACCATTGCGAAACCGACCACGGTGATCATGCCGCCGGCGATGCGCAGGCCGGTGGTCACCTCGGCAGGAATCATGTTCAGCAGGCGGGTCAGCTCGTCGGAGCTAATCAGCGCCACAATAGCGGTCGGGATAGCCACGCGCAGACCCTGCAGAGCCATACCGCTAATGTGCATCAACTCAATACCGCGGAAGTTCGCGGTCTTCGCGAAATTATCAGCCTGATGCTGGAAGAACACCGTAATGGTACGAACGAAAATGGTCAGAACCTGACCTGCCGCAGCCAGCGGCACAGCAATAGCAATACCGGTGGTGATGTCCTGGTGACCCTGAATCACAACAAC
The DNA here is from genome assembly GCF_964211445.1 of Rothia mucilaginosa. Taxonomy (GTDB): domain Bacteria; phylum Actinomycetota; class Actinomycetes; order Actinomycetales; family Micrococcaceae; genus Rothia; species Rothia mucilaginosa_E. The sequence goes on from NZ_CAXOQT010000006.1 coordinate 32,558, forward strand.
AGCGGAGATGGTGGATGCCAGAGCCGAGTCGGGAGCCATAGCCGCACCGACGTTCATCCAGCCCAGTGCGATGAGCTCCAGTGCGCCACCGAGCATAATGCCGGTAGTCGGGTCACCCAGCGCAAAACCCATCAGGGTACAAGCGACCAGGGGGCGGTGGAACTGACGCTCGTCCACCACGGATGCGACGCCCGCAATGAACGCCACGAGAACAACGAGAATAAACGTCAGGGCGCTCATGCGTCCAGGCCTTTCTGCTTGAGGATCTTTTCCAAATCAACCGGGGAGTGGTTGGGCAGCTGCTGCACCGTCAGCTTCACACCGCGCTTAATGAGTTCGCGGTAGGCTTCCAGGTGCTCCTCGGAGGCGTACACTGCGTCCGAGAGCTGAACCATGCCGGTCTTGAAGGTGACGCCACCAACGTTCACTTCGTTGATCTTGACGCCTTCGTCGAGCAGTCGCACCACGTCAACGGGGGATTCTACGACGAACATGGTCTTCATACCGGTGTACTTGGGGTTGTTGTACACACGGCCCGCCTTAGCGATGTCCAGGACGTTGGTCTTCACGCTGGTCGGTGCGACCTGCAGCAGCAGGGACTTGCGCAGCTGATCGTGTGCCGCATTATCGGACGCCGCAATGAAGGTCTGCGGTGCGATATACGGAACCCAGGTGCCCGCCACCTGACCATGAATCAGGCGGGAGTCGATGCGGGTGAAGATAGCGTCCATGGTGCCGCCGGGAACCTGCTGAGCAGCCGGAACTTCGACCGCCTTGGTCTCTGCGGGCTTCGCCTCGGCGGGCTTAGCGGCTGCGGGCTGGTTCGCTTCCTGGAAGGAGCGAATACCCTTGGTGCCCGCCTTGTGTGCCTTGGCGACCAGGGACTTGAGGGTTGCGTTCTTACGGCCTGCGCCGGAGATGACCTCAATAAGCATCGGTACGTTGACACCGGAGACGACGTCGACGCCCTCGCGGGTGGCTGCGAACTGCGCACCGGCGTTGTAGGGGCTACCGCCGAAGAGGTCGACCAGCAGCAGGGTTTCTTCTGCGTCGGATGCCTCAACGATGCGGGTGTACTCTTCGACGAGATCTTCGGGGCCCTGACCCGGCAGGAAGGTGACCGGGTGGACGTTTTCGAAGTTACCGAGGATCATGCCGGCGGTCTTCAGCAGAGCCGGAGCCGACTCGCCGTGTGCCGCCACAATGATAGTGACCATAGTGGTCCTCTCGTTTTCGTGACATGGTGTGTATAGGGCCCGTGAGGGGCCTCATAATTCTCAGATAGTAACACGTTGTTTTTGTGCTTTGTGGGTTTTTTCTGAGGATGCACACTTTAGGTTCTTGTGACATTTTTATCGGTGTTGGAATATGGGTTTTTGATGTCAAAACACGTATTTATTGCCAGGGTGTAAAAAATTTAAACAGAACACCGAAAAATGCTTGCCCGTACGAAGGGGAAGGCGTTATTCTCGCGAAAATTCGGGAATGTTGGCGTCTTGCTGGTGGACTGACGAGATGTTTGATGTGGAATATACGGATTGCATGAGCGCGAGAAAAAGATTTACAAAGAAAATACCGAGCAAAAAATGAGTGTGCGAATCAAAACATGTGGGAATAATAAAAAACCCACATTTTCCTGCGGTCTGTCCACAGAATGGTATTTCTGGAAGACGCAGCTAAGAACCGTCATTTTCAAAATTTAAATCGACGCGCTAACGCGCGAAAGAAAACACGGGAAAACGACATTTTAGTGACAGGTTGTATCTATAAATAGCGGCTCACCTTTAACGGCCACGTTCCGCCCGGCAGTGCTTCCCTAGACTCCTTGCTTTAGACTCTTCACTCGAAACCCTTACCGGGATTTCCTCACCGGGATTTCGGGCATAGAAAAAGCGACCGAGAACCCCGGTCGCTTTCTACAGGGCATACGCTACGCGTTAACGCCCCACATATCCCGCGCGAGACGCGCAATATGAATCGTCAAATACGTCAACTCGTCACGAGTCAGGCTCTGCTTCAACTGCATCTGCAGCACCAACAAAACCTTCTGCGCACACGCGTAGGCGCGCGGTGCATCCGCACGAAGAGCCGCCAACAGGCTCGGCTGCGACACCTCATCCTCAGCACGCTCCGCAGACTCCGCGGAGGCGCGGCTCGCCCGCACAAACAGGTACCGCAGATGCGTCACAAAACGTGCCGCGCTCATCGAATCCGGGTCGATCTTCTGCTCGTAACTCGCCTCGATGATCTCAAAAACCTGTGCGAAAACCTCAGTCATGCGGAACGCCTGAGACATATCCGCCGTCGCAAATTGCGCATTGACCAGGTGCAACGCCAGGGGGATAGCCTCGTTCGGGTCGAGCTCAACCTGAAGGCGCTCGCGAACCATCGCCAACACCGTGCGGCCGTACTCCACCTCGCGCGGGTAAAGAACAGTCACCTCCGGGGCGAGCGGATACTGCACCCGCACCCCGTCACGCGCACGAACCACCGCATAGTGCAGGTGATCAGCCAGCGGAAGAATAAACGAGTTCGACAACTCCAGTGCACCCTCGGCGCGCACCTTCGACTCTAAAAGCGTGGCAATCGACAGAATCTCCGCCGGAATCTCAGACAGAGTCATGCTCAAACGCTCACCCGACATGCCCTGCTCCGGCACAAACGTCTGCTCCACCGCAGACGGGTCAATCAGCTGACCCTTACGCTTACCAAAAGCAATGCCGCGACCAATCATCACGGACTCCTTGCCGTAATGATCCACCGTGAGGACAACATTATTGTTATAAATACGGCTAATGCGCATGTGTCCTCCTCTGCGGGTGTCGGGGCGCCTGTGTCGGGGTGACACACTGAAACAATAAAAGGCGATTGAGTATCACCTAAGCTACTACAAATTTTACCGAAAGATTGAACCCGTATTGAAGGGTTAACGCGCGTGGCTGGGATAATGGGCGGCGCGAAACTGTGCCCCAGCTGTGACGCGGGCAAGCATTCCATAAGTTTGCGGCTGAAAACCGGATCCCGCCCCACCGTGAACCCTAAATCGCGATACTCTTAACCACATGAGCAGTAAAGCAACCGAAATCGCCAAGAACCTTCCCGCACTCGAGCACCCGGACGGCAGCCCCATCCGCGCCCTCGTCGTTGACGACGAGGAAATGCTCAAGGAACTCGTCAGCATGGGCCTGAAAATGATCGGCTGGGATGTGCAGTCCGCCGGTGACGGCCCCTCCGCGCTCGCGATTGCCCGCGACTGGCGACCCGACGTGCTCGTGCTGGACATCATGATGCCCGGCTTTGACGGCCTGGAACTGCTCTCCCGTATCCGTAAGGTCTACCCCGAGGTTCCCTGCCTCTTCCTGACCGCTAAGGACTCGGTCGACAACCGTATTGAGGGTCTTGCTGCCGGTGCGGATGACTACGTGACCAAGCCCTTCTCCATGGAAGAGGTCATGATTCGTCTGCACCGCCTGGTGCAGCGCTCCGGTGTCGCCGCCATTGACGATGCTGAGCTGGTCGTCGGCGACCTGGTGCTGAACCAGGACACCCGCGAGGTCACCCGCGGCGGCGAGCAGATCAACCTCACCGCAACCCAGTTCGACCTGCTGCGCTACCTCATGGAAAACGCGAAGCGCGTGGTCTCCAAGAGCCAGATTCTCGACAATGTCTGGAACTACGATTTCGGTGGTCAGGCAAATATTGTGGAGCTGTACATCTCGTACCTGCGTAAGAAGATTGACGTCGGCCGCGAACCGATGATTCACACCGTGCGCGGTGCCGGTTACGTGCTGCGTCCCGCTGTCTAAGTTTATTCTCTGCTCTTCATATGGCGCGGTATAACACCCGGTTATACCGCGCCATATCAGTTATATTCCGTATTTCGAATATAGAAAGAAAGGATGCTCGTGGGCTCCTACTCACCTGGTGAACCCGCCTCCTCAGATAACGAAGCAACCCGCCTCCTACGTGCGGGTTCCCCCGCGCAGGATGGTGCTACACCCTCCCGCGGGAACTTCTTCGTGCGCCTACGCGCCGCCTGGAAGAGCATGCGGAACCCCGAAGCATCCCCCGAAGAACTGGGCTACGTGCCCCATCTGCGTTCGCGTCTCATTGCAATCCTCGTGGCAGCGCTCGGCATTGCCTGCCTCATCATTGGTCTGTCCACCTACGTGACCCTGCAGAACTCCCTCTACCAGCAGGCCCAGAGTGATCTCAAAGAAACCAGCCACCGCGTGGTGCAGCCGACCTCCCGAGATGGCAAACGAGAAGAAGTGGACTGTAGTGACCTACAGAAGAGCAACTCGCTCTTCGCACCCGGTCAGGCGTCCGGAACCATCATTACCTGCGTGGAGTCTGAAGGTGCCGTAGAAATCGCCAGCAAGCTCGCCAAAGACGGCACCGTACAAACTCTCTCCGCTAACGATCAGGTAACCCTCGGAACCATGGCGCTGAACGCCACCAAAGAAGAAGTCCGAGAGGTCAAACTGGAATCCGGTCTGTACCTCGTGAAAATCACCCCGAAGGCTAACAACAGTGCCGATGCCCAGGTAGTCGGTATTCCGCTCGCCAACGTGCAGCAGACCCTCACTATTTTCGTGATTGTGGTGTCCCTCGGATCCATCGCCGTAATGGTCGGCGCCGGTGTGGCAGGTTCCTACATTATTCGCGGCACCATGAAACCGCTGGAGCGAGTCTCCGCCGTGGCAACCGATGTGGCGCACCTTGACCTGGAGGAACACACCATCTCCTCGGCGGTGCGAGTGGAGCCGCGTGACTCCGACCCGCGTACCGAAGTGGGCGCGGTCGGCTACGCCCTCAACCAGCTGCTTGATAACGTGAACTCAGCCCTCGAAGTGCGCGAACGCACCGAGCATCAGATTCGCGCCTTCATCGCGGACGCCTCCCACGAACTCCGCACGCCGCTCGCCGCCATTAAGGGCTACTCCGATATGCTCCGCTGGACCGAACCGCTCAGCGAGTCCGGCCAGTCCTCCCTGGCGCGTATCGACTCGCAGACCGAGCGTATGTCCCGCCTCGTGGAAGACCTGCTGACCCTCGCCCGCCTCGATGAGGGACGCGAACCCAAGCTGGAGCAGGTTGACCTGACCGAGCTGGTGCTCGAGTGCACCTCCGACATGCAGGCGGCAGCCCGCACCCACGAATGGCACCTGAACCTGCCCGATGAGCCCGTCGAAGTGGTGGCGGATCGCTCCCAGATTCAGCGCGTGATTCTGAACCTGCTCTCGAACGCCCGCAAGCACACCGATGAGGGTACGCGCGTGACCGCGGGTCTGTCGGTGGATGCGGCACGCCGCGAGGCTGTGGTCACCGTGACCGATAACGGTCCGGGTATTGCGCCCGAATTCCTGCCGAAGATTTTTGACCGCTTCACCCGCGCCGACAAGGCGCGCTCCGGCTCGGATGGAACCACCGGCCTGGGTTTGGCGATTGTGCAGGCGATTGTGCAGGCGCACGGTGGTTCGATTCAGGTGCAGAGTCAGCCGGGTCATACGGTCTTTACGGTGCGCCTGCCGCTGGATGCGCGTCTTCAGCCGGCTGCCTAGTCCGGCGTCTGATCAGCCGGTCTGGTTTGCTACCTGGTCCGCGTGCGTCCACTCTGTGAATGGCTGCTTGAGGGGGAGTGAGGTGTGCTGTGTGTACACTCTGCTCCCCTTTGTGGTGCTTTTGCGGCTTTATGGTGGGTTGACGTGCAAAAACACTAAATTACTTGTTGAGTAAACATTAAATCTGCACTTCAAGTTTATTACCTGGAGTGCAAATATGTGGTCAATCTAACCCCAAAATAGTTACCCCCGGTGAAACAATGCGCGTATTGTAAAAAACATGGCTAATCTTGTTGAATCCCCCGCAAATATCACGGACAAGCGCTCCGCCCGCAAGGCGGAGAACCGCATCGCAATCGTTGAGGCAGCAGAAGCCCTCATCCTCGAGGGCGGCTACGGCGCCCTCAACGCAGAAGCACTCGCAGAACGCGCCGGCGTCTCCCGCCGCACCATCTTCAACCACTTCGCCTCCGTAGACGACGTGCTGGTCACCCGCATGAACCAGTACTTCAACCGCATCTTCGAAGAATGCGACTTCACCATCTCCGGCGAAAACGCAAGCATGGAAGCCGAAATGCTCTCCATCGCCCGCAACGTCTTCATGAGCAACACCCTCGAAGAGTACATCGCACCCTTCGCACACCTGCTCTACGCCCTCGAAATGGACAGCCCCGCGAAGTTCGAGGAATACTCGCACGTCATCCTCGAGCGCACCTACGACATCTTCCTCGAGCGATACCTCGAGGCATACCCCGACCTGCCCTACCTGCGCGTGGCAGTCTTCGCCTCCAACCTCTCCGAAACCATCGGTGAAGGCGTCTACTACTACCTCACCCGCGCCGAAGAAGTAACCGCCAAGGTCGCAGCGGAAGCCCCCGAAGACACCCACCCCGAAGCACTCGCCATCGAAGCAATGCGCCAGTGCGTACTCGAGGCACTCGACTACCTGGGCCGCCTGGTCCAGGGCGAATTCGCAAGCTAAGCCCCATAGCATTCACGCTCAAAAACTCTCGCTTCGGGCACCTCACCTGCAGGTGCCCGAAGCGGGGTGTTTTTTGCCCAAAAACAGGGGCGTCACCTCAGTATGCGGGTGGCAAAACAGGGCAATCACCGTACTCACACGCACCCAACACCACAAACTCTTCGCTCACTCAACTTCAAAGGAATAATTCATGGCTACATGGCTCTACCGCATCGGTGAAGCCGCCGCCCGCCGTGCCTGGGCTGTCATCCTTGCCTGGGTACTCATCATTGCAGGTGTAGCGGGTGCCTACACCGCGTTCCACGGCAAGCTCAGCAACACCTTCACCATGCCCGGAACGCAGACCCAGCAACTCTCCGACGAGCTCGCACAGCGCTTCCCGAGCGCCAACCGCGGCTCCGGACAAATCATTCTCACCACCGGTGACGGCACCGCCCTCACCGAAGAACAGAAGCAAGCATTCTCTACTGCGCTGAACAAGCTCACCGCCGAGGTGCCCTCCGTGGACGCGGTCACCGACCCGTTCACCACCACCTCCAAGCTTGCCGAGGCGAAAAACCAGCTCGACGAGGTGCACACCAAGATCGACGCCGCCCCCGCCCAAATTGAGGACGGCAAAAAGCAGTTGAGTGCCGCCGCATCCCAGATTGAAGAGGGCACCAAGCAGATTGCCGAGAACGAGAAGAAGCTCGACGACTCGCAGGAGCAGATTACCGCTGGTCGAAAGCAGCTGGACGAGGCGCAGAAGCAGCTCGACGACGCACAGGCACAGCTGAAGGAGGGTTACGCCCAGGCGGAGGCGGCAGGCTCACCCGCCGCTATGATGGAGCACCTCAACACCCAGCAGACGCAGCTGACCGAACAGCAGAACGCCCTCAACCAGCAGCGCGACACCCTCGCCGAGAGCCAGAAGCAGGTCGATGCGGGCCGCGCAGAGATTGCTTCCAAGAAGGACGAGCTGGCTGAAGGCAAGAAGAAGCTGGATGAGCAGCGCAACCAGCTACAGAAGACCGAGAGTGACCTGCCGGCGCAGCGTGAGCAGCTGGAACGTCAGCAGAAGCTGTACGACTTCACCGCCGGCTACCGTATGGTCTCCGAGGATCAGTCCACGGCAATTGCGACCGTCTCGTTCAAGAAGAAGATTTTCGAGGTTCCCTCCGCCGACCTGCAGAAGGTCATGTCCGATATCGAGTCGGTGAACCTGCACGGGGCGACCGTCCAGTTCGACGCGAACCTGAGCGAATCCGCGCTCGGCGGCGGTTCGCACACCGGTGAGGTTGCGGGTATGGTCATCGCCTTCATCGTGCTGATGGTCATGCTCGGCACCCTTGTGGCTGCCGGCCTGCCGATTCTCATGTCGCTGGTGGGCGTGGTGGTGGGTGTGCTCGGCACGCTCTCGCTGTCTTCCGTCATTCAGATGAGCTCGACCGCCTACACTCTGGGTCTGATGCTCGGCCTGGCGGTCGGCATCGACTATTCCCTGTTCATCCTGAACCGCTACCGCACGAACCTGCTTGACGGCATGCCGAAGGTCCAGGCAATTGCCCTGGCGAACGGCACGAGCGGTAATGCCGTGATTTTTGCGGCAAGCACCGTGATTATTGCGCTGGTTGCGCTGAATGTGACCGGTATTCCCTTCCTGGGCGTGATGGGTAACGCCGCCGCGTTCTGTGTGGTGGTTGCCGCCCTGATTGCGGTGACTCTCACCCCTGCGGTGCTGTCCCTGGCGGGCGCCAAAATCATGCCGAAGAAGCTGTGGGCTTCCATCGATACTCCGAAGAAGATTGAGGAGCGCCGCGCGCAGGATGCCGAACGCACCGAGAAACCGAACGGCTGGTTGCGCCTCGTGCTGGCGCGTCCGCTGCTGACCCTGGTGGTGGGTACTGTGGCGCTGCTGGTTGCTGCTGCACCCATGTCGCAGATGCGTCTGGGCCTGCCGGATGCCTCGAACTACCCCTCCGATAGCGCCGCGTATAAGTCCTACGCGCTGGTCAAGGACAAGTTCGGTGAGGGCATGAGCGCCCCGCTGGTTGCGGTTGCGCACACCCCCGCGAATATGAGCGAGGAGCAGGCTCAGCAGGCGCAGATTGATATTGCTTCCGCTGTGAAGGAGCGCGGTGGCGCGAACGTGCAGGCTGTGGTTCCCGGCGGCATGACGGATGACCGTACCCTCATGATTTTCCAGGTGATTCCTGCCCACAGTGCAAGCTCTGTGGAGACCGAAGAGCTCGTTCATGAGCTACGTGCCGTAACCGTTCCGGTTCAGGGCTCTGAGGTCTCTCTCGGCATTGCGGGTCAGACCAGTGGCAATATTGACGTCTCCGAGGTGCTCGCGCAGAAGCTGCCCCTGTACCTGGGCGTGGTGATGGGTCTGTCCTTCCTGGTGCTGATCCTGGTGTTCCGCTCGATTCTGGTTCCGCTGGTTGCCTCGGTGGGCTTCCTCTTCTCGGTGCTGGCGAGCTTCGGTGCCGTGGTGTCCATCTACCAGCTGGGCTTCATGAGTTCCCTCTTCGGCGTGGACCACCCGGGCCCGGTGCTGTCCTTCCTGCCGACCCTGCTCATCGGTATTCTTTTTGGTCTCGCCATGGATTATCAGATGTTCCTGGTGACCGGCATGCGTGAAGCGTACGTGCACGGCAAGGACGCGGCGACCGCCATTGTGAGCGGCTATAACCATGCGGTGCGTGTGGTGGTGGCTGCCGCAATTATCATGATTTCGGTGTTTGGTGGCTTTATCTTCGCTGATTCGACCATGATCCGCCCGATGGGCTTCGGCCTGGCGTTCGGCGTGCTCGTGGATGCGTTCATTGTGCGCATGACGCTGACCCCGGCGATTATGGCTCTGCTGGGCGATAAGGTGTGGTGGATGCCGAAGTGGCTGGACCGCCTCACCCCGAATATGGACGTTGAGGGCGCCGCGCTGAGTGAAAAGATTCAGCACGAGCGTGAGACTGCCGCCGCCGAATCGGGTAGCAAGCTCGGGTAAGAGCCTCGGGTCAGAGTAAAGTATTAGTGTGCGTTTGTGCGCTGTAGCGCACTCTGAAGACTAATACGAGATGAAAGGGCAGGTGCACGGTGATGAGGAACCGCGCGAGTATCCGGCAGGGGATAGGAGGCGTTCTGAGCCGTGTGCCTGCCCCTTTTCTTGTCTTTTTGGGCGGCGGCACGGGCGCGCTGTGCCGCGTGTACACTCCCGGTGGCGTACTGGTGGCGAACCTGCTGGGTTCGTTCACGCTGGGCCTGCTGACGATGGTGTGGAACGCCTACGCGCGCCGTGATGGTGAGGAGCAGATTCACTCGTTCCGTTTGCTGTTCGGTGCGGGTATGATGGGCGGCTACACGACGTATTCGTCGATTGCTGCGGTACTGGCGCAGACGATTTTCCTGCCCTACACGGTGCACGGCGGGTATATGGTGCTGGCGATTCTGGTGCTGCTCGTGGGTGGTTTGGTTGCCGCCGCAGCCGGCATGCTGACGGGTAGTTTCTTGGCGTCCCGCCTGGTGCCCGCCCGTGATGATGAGGAGGGTCGCTAATGTTTTTCGCTCTGATGGTGTTCCTCTGCGGCGGTCTGGGTGCGATGACCCGCTTCTTCCTCGACAAGGCGATGTCGCCTCGTCTGCGTACGGAGTCGTCGATTATTAGCCCGGTGTTCGTCATTAACCTGGTGGGTTCGTTCCTGTACGGTCTGCTGATTTTGCCGGTATCGAATCCTCGCGCGCTGGGCGTGCACTATAACGCCACGGATCAGGTGGCGTTCTGGTGCACGGTGATTACGACCGGTCTGCTGGGTGGTTTTACGACCTTCTCGACCGCCATGGTGGAGGCGCTGACCGCCCGCTCTGAGGGCAAGATGGTGAAGTTCCTGATGCTGTGGCTGGTGCAGGTTGTGGGTGCGATGGTGGCTGCGATTGCGGGCGCGTTCTTGTTCGTGCTGCTGTTTGGTCGGTATATTGCGCCGGTGTTCCCGCCGGATGTTCTGTACTGACGGCACCGGCTGTAGTGGTTTGTGTGGCGTGTCCGGGTGGCATGTACAGGTTTTTCACAGTTTCGCCTAGGGTAAGCCATAGAGCCGTCTTTTACACTGGTGGTGAATGATGTGCGGCGGGCATGAACAGACACCCGCTATATACCACCGGAAATATATGTTAGAACAGGCATATATACAGGTGGAAAGCGTATAACTCACTCTCACGACCTAAGGAACACACAGCATGCAGGACCTACTGAATAAACACATGATTGGCACCTTTGCCATCGAGATTGCGGTGCTCGCCGTGGCGCTCTCCATCATCGGCTTTATTGGCATGCGCCTGCGCGCCAAGAAGACCGGCCGAGCGCACAGCATCCGCCAGTACCTGCTGACCGCGTCCTTCGCGTTGTTCCTTGCATCGATTCTTTCGCTGACGCTAACCCCGATTGGTAGTGCGAATAGTGTCACGAACCCCGAACTCTACTACCCGCGCTTCTACGTGGGCTGGAGCTGGCAGCAGGCGTGGGACCTGACGGCTGGCATGGGTCTGCGCCGCTTCGCCACCACCGTGTACGCGCAGCTCTTCTTCAATATTGCGATGTTCATTCCCCTGGGCTTCTTTACGGCGGGTTGTCTGCGGTGGGGTCTGCGCGCCACTGCATTGAGTGGCTTCGCGCTTTCGAGCTTCATCGAGTTGAGTCAGCTGACCGGTAACTGGGGTCTGGCGGGCTTTACCTACCGTACTTTCGATGTGGATGACATTGTGAATAACACCGCCGGCGCGGTGCTGGGTGCGGTATGCATCTGGGTGGTGCGCGCGATTCAGAAGCGCCGCCTCGCTAAGCATGATCGGGTGCTGGCAATGGCATCCGCTGCGGCCTAGTACCCCTCCAAAAAATAGCAGACGTTTTCATAACATGATTGATATAATTCATGTTATGAAAACGTCTGCTCCTAGTCTCCTTCCTATCTTGCGTAGCGACCTGCAGGGTGAAGTGATGGCATTGCTGTTCTCTCACCCTGAGCAGCAATACACGGTGTCACAGATTGCTGATGCGACACGTGCATCGTTGCCGACTGTCTCCCGAGAGGTGAACCGTCTGGAACAGTCCGGTTTGGTGACCGTCCAGAATGTTGGCAGGACCCGTATGGTGCAAGCCAAGGTTGATAATCCGGTGGGCCAGGCGATGCGTCAGCTGATTCTGGTAACTTATGGCCCCGTTCCGGTACTCCGGGATACTTTGCAGGGGGTTTCCAATATTGAGGGTGCCGCTATTTATGGCTCGTGGGCTAGCCGTCGTTCTGGGGTGGCTGGGCACGTGCCGAACGATATTGATGTGCTGGTTGTTGGCTCCCCTTCACGTCAGAAGCTGTATGAGGCTATTGATGATGCTGAGCAGAAGCTTGGCTATGAGGTGAACGTAAAGCGGCTATCTCCTGAGGCTTGGAATTCGCAGGATGGTTTCGTGCAGACTGTGCGGTCGCGCCCGATGGAGGTTCTCTTTGGGCAGTTGGAGGTGAATGATGTCGACGCTGAAGCCTAATGCCCCGACTCCTGGTCCTTGGACTGTTGGTCGGGAGCGCATGCTTGAGCTGATTAATGCCGGTGAGTTGGAACGGGTCGCTGTAAATCGTGAGCATGCTCAAGGTCTGTTGTTGCGTGCTCGCCGGCATCTAAAGACGGCGCATCGTCTGGTGGTTGATGATCCGGAAGGTGCCTATACGCTCCTCTATGATGGTTCGAGATTGGCGATGACTGCCGCCTTGGCGGTGCAGGGTCTGCGGCCGACTACTCGGGGAGGTCATATTGTGGTGGGTGATGCGTTGCGTGCTCAGCGAGGCCCTCATGATGTGGTGGGTAAGCTGTATTCTCGCTTGCGTCGAACTCGCCATGAGGTTGAGTATCCCGGTTTGGATTATGAGCCTATAGCTGTGGAAGAAGCTGAAGAGGCTTTGGAAGATGCAGAGTATATCGTTCAGGAGATGACTCTTTTTGTACCTAAGCTAGGACCTTTCTAGACTGTATTTCTTTTCGGCGCCCCTGAATGAACCTCCTTCCGTGAGGTAGACGCAACGAACCCCTCATTTTCATAACCTGAACAACATAAGTCAGGTTATGAAAATGAGGGGTTCGCCGTTTTTAGATGAAACCCTAGACAGGGGAGCCTAGATGAGAAGAGCTACTCGCCGTCGGTCACGCGGTTCACGACGCGGGTGCTACGGTTCTCCTTCACCTCTTCGGGCAGCAGGACCGGCATGGAACCGGTCGGGGTGTAGGTCGCCGCGCGTGCCGCCGCGGTAGCGTGGGTGTCCTCAAACTCGGGGACGACCTCGGAGCTGGGTGCACGGTACAGGTGGCTGTTAGCCCACCACGCGAATAGCAGAACCACAACCGCCAGCGCGCTGGAAACGAACAGCCACGGGCTGACCTGACCCTCGTAGTAGAGCTTGAAGAACGCGCCACCCATGAAACCGCCAGCAATCGGGCCGCAAATCGGCACCCAGGCGTAGAACCAGCGCGAGGAGCCCTTATCGTGGATGGGCAGCAGGGCGTGCATGAGGCGCGGACCGAAGTCACGGGCGGGGTTCAACGCGTAGCCGGTCTGACCGCCCAGACCGATGACGAGCACGGCGACCATGAAGCCGAAGGCGAGGGGCTTGAGCACGTCGTTGAGGTTGAGGGAAAGCTCCACACCGCCGCTGATGGACGGCTTGAAGTTCACGCCGGTGTACAGCGCCGAGAAGACCAGCATGAACGTACCGATCATTTCGGAGAGGGCGTTGGTGAAATAGTTGTGAATGGCAGGGACGGTACCGAAGATGCCGAGCTTAATCTTCTTGTCGGCGGTTGCCTTCCAGTGCGGCAGGTAGTTGAGGTAGACCAGTCCGGCACCGACCATTGCGCCGAGGACCTGGGCGATGATGTAGCCGGGGACCTTCTCCCAGGGGAACTCGCCGTAGGCTGCCAGGCCGATGGACACGGCGGGGTTCAGGTGGCCGCCGGAGTAGGCGTGGGAGGCGTAGACGCCGAAGGTGACGGCGAAGCCCCAGCCGAAGGCGATGGTGAAGAAGTTGTCGCCGTGGCCTTTGGAGCGGCGGAGTTCGACGTTGGCGATGACGCCGCAGCCGATGGTGCACATGATGAGCGTGCCGAGGAATTCGGCGAGGTAGGGGCTGATGGTGTACACGGGGTGTCCTTCAGGTAGTGAACTGCGAGTGGCGAACCGGGGTTCGACCGGGTGTGCAGTGCCGAGCGTGAGGGAGGTGTGGTTTTGTGTGGGTTATGTCGCCTGGGTGGCGTGTTTAACCTTTGGCATCTATGGAACCTTGAATACCCCTGGAAGACAATACTTTTGTGTTATTTCACCCTTAGACATAAGCGGTTTTTCGGGTTTTTCGTTTAAAAATAAATGTGGCGGACGAGGGGAAAAACGGGCATAGTCCACACCTTGGACTCATTCCATAAACCCACACTTAAACCCGCAGTTCAATCCACCGTTAAATCCAAGGCTCAATCAACACTTGAACCCCCACCCGCACTACCCGCCATCAGCACAAAAATGCCCGGGTACCGCATGAGGTACCCGGGCATTCTCTGTGGTTTCTACAGGGCTCTTGCAGCCGCCGTGGTCTGGGTTCTACGCCGCTACACGGCTGCTATGTGGCCGCTACTTGGTGCTCGCCCAGTCGAGAATCGCCTCGAAGAAGCGCTCGCAGGCGCTCAGCTGCTCCAGCTCAATCCATTCGTTCGGGGAGTGCGCCTGCGCGATGTCGCCGGGGCCGCAGATGATGCTCTGCACGCCGGCGCGCTGGAACTGGCCCGCTTCGGTGCCGTAGGTGACCTTTTGCGGTGCGTCGTTGGTGCCGAGCCACTCGTGGGCGAGGCGCACGATGGGCGCGTCGTCTTCGGTACCGAGGCCAGGTACGGCGGCGAGCAGTTCGTGCTTCACGCCCACGCGGGAGGTGAGGCTACCGGGCTCCGCGCCGGTCAGCTTTTCGGCGCGTGCGGCGCGTGCCTGCAGATCCGGCAGAATCACCTCGGAAAGTTCGCGGTCAATGCGCTCCACGAAGGATTCGGTAGTCACCTGCGGCAGGGTGCGCACATCGTACTCCACCACCGCCTGCTCGGCGACGATGTTGTACTGCAGCCCGCCGTTTGCCAGGTTCACGCTACCGGTGGAGTGGGGAATGATGAACGATTCGTCGTAGGGGCCTTCTTCTTCCCACTGGTCCGCCATGTCGGTGAAGAAGGTGATGAACTCGCCGGCGGCAGCAACCGCGTTCACGCCGTGGGTGGCGAGGGAGCCGTGCTTGGGTACGCCGGTGAAGGTGACGCGGCCGCGGTGTGCGCCCTTGTGCGCGTCGATGATGCGCATGCTGGAGGGTTCACCCACAATCGCGTAGTCGGGGGCGAGGCCGCGCGCCACGAACTCCTCAATGAGGGAGGGAGCACCGACGCAGCCGATTTCCTCGTCGTAGGAGAACGCGAAGTGCAGGGGAGCGCGCAACTTCGCCTCGGCAACGCGCGGCAGCAACCAGAGGGCTACTGCGATGAAGCCCTTCATATCGCAGACGCCGCGGCCGTAGGCGCGGGTACCCTCCACGCGCAAGGTGAAGGGGTCGGCCTCCCAGTCCTGACCGGCGACGGGCACGACGTCCGTGTGGCCGGAGAGGATGAGGCCGCCGCGGGTGGTGCCGTCCGCTGCGGGGACGGTGATGAAGAGGTTGGCGCGGGTGCCGTCTTCGTTGTAGGTGCGCACGCCGCTGTAGCCGTAGCGGGCGAACTCGGTTTCGAGCAGTTCGATGAGCTCGAGGTTGGAGCTGCCGGAGATGGTGGGAATTGCGATGAGCTTTTCGAGCCAGGGGAGGGATGCGGGCTGGGTGGTCTGAGCCGTCATAACTATTCCTTCTGCGTTGTGGTGCTGTGCGCTGTTATGTTCAGGGTACGCCGCGGGGCGGTATTCGTCGCCTCATGGTCGTCGAATACCGCCCCGTGACCCCTGCGCGGGGTTAGATGATGTAGTTGTTCACGTTGGAGTGGTCGCCCAGCGCGTGGAAGTTGCGCGAGTGGTAGACCAGCGGGGTGCCTTCGCAGTCGTTGCGGATGAACTCTTCAACCTGTGCGGTGAAGACGAGTGCGGGGCCTGCCTCAACGCGGCTGAGCGGGGTTGCGCGCAGTACGCGGCGCACGCCGTGGACGAGGGGCTCGCCGGTGTGGACGAATTCCCAGGTGCTGGGGTCCTCAAAGCGGGGGTAGTCGTGGGTCGCGAAGTTCTTAGCGATGGTGACATTCTCAGCGTCGAGCATGTGCACGAGGAAGGAGGATGCAGCCGCGATCTTTGCTGCGGAGCCGCTGTTTGCCTTGAGGGAGAAGGCGATGATGGGCGGTTCTGCGGCGACGGAGGTCAGCGAGGAGGCGGTGAAGCCTGCGGGGTCGCCGTTTTCGTCGGTTGCGGTGATGATGGCGACGCCGGCGGGCTGGTGTCCGAAGGCGAGCTTGAACTGCTCGGAGGTGTCGGCGATGGGTGCCTGTGCTGCAATGGTTTCGGTCATGATCGACCCTTTCTTCTGCGGCTGCGTTTGAGGGTTCGTCCAGATGTGTATGCGTTGGGCGACCCTTTAGTTAAGGGGAGATATGTTTCAGGGTAAAGCTAATGGGTGCTGAACACCTTATTTATTGCCCTATGTTTCTTAGGTGCACCTTTCATGACGTAGGGCGCGAAATATTACGTCATATTCTTCGCCGTTTGGGGGCTTCCGGGAGGTGTTCCACTGGGTGCCCCGTGAAAGGTTCGGAACGCTTGGTTTTGGGTGCTGTCCCTCTCTCTTCCGCGGGGTTTCGCGGGGGTGAAGAGGGCTCTAAGGTATCCTTGCTTGGTACGCGAAAGCGCGCCGACCCCTGTCTTTGAGGGGTTTTCGGGTGCGTGAACTGTGGGGAGAAGAGGGTTAATGAGCTGGTTGGCAACTATTCCGCTGCTACTTTTTGCGGTCGTGTTGGCTTTTGGCCCCGGCTATGCAATGGGCTGGGCGCTGCGTGTTCCCGCACGTCTGCGCGTTTTTTATGCGCCGCTGCTGTCCTTCGCTTTGGTGGCTGTTTCCGCGATTGTGCTGGGTAAGACCGGTATTCCGTGGAGCCTGATTTCTTTCGTGCCGGTTGCCGCTGTGCTGGTGGCCGCCGCCGCGGGTGTGATGCACCTGGTGGGCCGCCGCTGGCCCTCCGCCCTACCCGACGCCTCCAGCGAGGCCGCAGAGAACTGGGCGGGTAATACCGTGCCCCTCGCCTGGCCCGTGATCGGCGCGGTGCTGGGTGGTTTCTTGACCCTGCACGCAACCCAGCATATGGTCTTTGGGCCCGAGGCGTTCTCGCAGACCCTCGATAACTCATTCCATATGAACGCGATTCGCTGGATTCAGGAGCACGGTGACGCCTCCAGCCTGACTCTGGGTGCAATTGCCGCCGCGAATCAAGAACCTACTTTTTATCCTGCCGGCTGGCACGACTTCGTGTACCTGATTTACAGCACGACCGGCACGAGCATTGCTACGGCAACCATCGTCATGATTCTGCTGGCGGCGGGCATTATCTGGCCCTGCTCCCTGATTGCTATGTGCTTGAGCATTCCTCATCTGCGCCCCCTGCAGGCGCTCGCCATTCCGGCTCTGACCTGCGGTTTCTTTGCGTTCCCCGGTCTGCTGCTGTTCTGGGGTGTGCTGTTCCCGAACCTTCTGGGGTACGCCCTGCTGCCCGCGTTCGTGGCGCTACTGCTACACATGATTCAGCTCATGGCGCGCCGTGAGTACTCCTTCGTGCTGTCCCTGTCGCTGACGATTCTGGTGGGCCTGGGCGGTTTGGCTCTGGTGCATCCGAACGCGGTGGTTTCTGCCGCAGTGTTTGCTGTGCCCATGCTTCTGGGTGGCGTGGTGCAGGTGCTGCGCACCCGTGGCGCGTCCACCCGTGAGCGTCTGGTGGGTACCGGCGTTCTGGTCGCTCTCATCGCCGGATGCGTCACCATCTGGCTGGCGCTGCGTCCGAGCGAGGAAGCCAGCGACCTGTGGACCGCCATCATGAGCGAGGGCGAGGCGGTCTACCAGTTCCTGTTCCTGGGCCTGGAGAACGCGAACCCACTGGGTGGTAATTTTGCGCCCGCATATCTGCTGGGCTTCTTGGCGCTGTGGGGTGTTGGCTACCTGCTGTACAAGCGCCGTAACCTGTGGCTGATTGGTAGCTGGATGCTGGTCGGCTACATGTGGATTGTTGCGGCTTCGGTGCCGCGTGGCGACTTCCGCCTGTTGATGGTGGCTCCCTGGTACACCGACCACTTCCGCCTGGCGGCTCTGGTGGTGTTCCCTGCAGTGCTGCTCGCTGGTATCGGCCTGGGCGGCGCCGTGGAGGGCATCTTCGTGCGCATCATGCACGCTATTCCGCGTGAGAAGCGTGCGAAGGTTGCCCCGGCAATGATGGGTGTCTCCATGGTGCTGGTGCTCGCGGTTGCGGGCCTGTCCTCGCGTACTCCCGCAATGCATGACGCAACTCTGCAAGTGGCGGATAGGTACAAGGTGACCCCGACCTCCGACATCCTGAACCAGGATGAGATGAACGTCATTAACGAAATCCCGAAGATCGTGCCCAAGGGCGACACCATCGTCAATAACCCCTGGGACGGTAGCGCCTACATTTATGCGCTAGCTGACCGCCACTTGACTAGCTACCACTTCGAGTTCCAGACCTCGCCGAAGTACGCGGCAATCCTGAATGATTTGAAGGATGCCCGCACGAACCCGGAAGTCTGCCGCGAAGTGAACGAATACAAGGCTCACTGGTATGTTCACCTGGAGAACCAGGGCAATTTCGGTCCTGCTCAGCAGAAGAACTATGACGGCATGGTGGCTGCTATTGATACGGATGTTCTGACCCCCGTGTACTCCTCGGGTCCGATGACTCTGTACCGTATTAGCGCCTGCGATAACTAGAAGGTACGCGAGCACCCCTCATAAAGCGTATGTATCTCAGAGAATAAGTGGTGCAGTCTACAATCTGTCGCCAAATCTGAGATGCCGCGGAACCACTGATATGATGAAAGCCGGTATGTCCCTAGGGCATGCCGGCTTTCGCACGCACGGTAAGACACAATCGTTAGGAGGGGTAACTGCCCTATGGGTTCTCCCACATCGTCCCTTACCCCCCGCACGTTCCCTCGTACGCTGGTGATTATGCCCGCCTGGAACGAGGAAGAAGCGCTACCCGGCACTATTACTGAGCTACAGGAGACGGTACCTTTCGTGGACCTGGTGGTGGTCAATGACGGCTCCACCGACAACACCTCCGCCGTGGCTCGTGAGGCGGGCGCGTTTGTGATTGACCTGCCCTACAACATGGGTGTGGGTGCCGCCATGCGCACCGGCTACAAGTACGCGCAGCGCATGGGCTACGACTACGCCATGCAGGTGGATTCGGACGGCCAGCACCACCCCGAGAGCATCCCCTCGCTCATTGAGGCGGTGCAGGATTACGATATCGTGATTGGTTCCCGCTTTGCCGATGGTGCGGCGGACTATGATGTGTCCGGTCCGCGCAAGTGGGCGATGAGCCTGTTGTCGTTCCTGTTTACTCGCGCGGCGGGAACCCCGTTCACGGACGTGACCAGCGGTTTTAAGATTGCGAACCGTCGCGGTATCGACTTCTACTGCCGTAACCTGCCCGCCGAATACCTGGGCGACACGATTGACATCACCGCCATGGCAATTAGCAATGGTTTGAAGGTGCGTCAGGTGCCGGTGCATATGCGTGAGCGTCAGGGAGGTACTCCCTCCTCCGGTCCGCTGAAGTCTGCCATCTATCTGGTTCGTTCACTGTTTGCCTACGGCATTTCGGTGAGCCGCCGCCCCGAGGAGAAGTAGCCGTGAGCGCCAGTGTTTTCTTCTTGATCCTTGCCATTCTGGTCTGTACTTTTGTGGTGATTCAGGTACGTCACCAGCGCATGAAGGAGCGCTACGCCGCCCTGTGGCTGATTATTGGTGCCATCATCATTGTGTTGGGTGCTTTCCCGACTCTTCTCAATGGTGTGGCGGACTTCGTGGGCGTAGCCCTGCCGGTGAACCTGCTGTTCCTGCTGTCGATTCTGCTGCTGATGGGTGTGAGTAT
Organism: Rothia mucilaginosa; assembly: GCF_964211445.1. Lineage (GTDB taxonomy): Bacteria > Actinomycetota > Actinomycetes > Actinomycetales > Micrococcaceae > Rothia > Rothia mucilaginosa_E. The sequence goes on from NZ_CAXOQT010000006.1 coordinate 52,217, forward strand.
TCACCTGACCCTGGAGCTGTCGCGCCTGTCGGAGAAGACCCGCATCCTGGCTGAGGAAGTCGCCATTTTGAAGGCGCTTCAGGAGCAGCCGGAGGGCGCCGCCGGTGCGAAGAAACGCAACCAGCAGGATTCTTAAAGCTTTACTGTCGAGACTTTCCATTTTTGTGAGTTGGAGTAATACCCCATGACCGTTGATATTCTGTTCCCCTACTACGGCGACGTCGCCATGATGAAGCAGGCTGTGCTGTCTGTGGTCGGTCAGACCAACCCGGACTGGCGCCTGATCGTGGTGGATGACGGCTACCCGGACGACTCGATTCCCGGCTGGTTCGAGTCCCTGAAGGACGAACGCATCACCTACATGCGCAACGAAACCAACCTGGGTGCGAACGCGAACTACCGCAAGTGCCTGACCTTCGTGGAGAACGAGCTGGTCACCGTCATGGGTGCTGACGACGTCATGCTCCCCAACTACGTGCAGTGGCTCGTGGACGCGGCGGCTAAGCACCCCGAGGCGTCCATCTTCCAGCCTGGCGTGGTTGTGATTGATGAGAACAACGGCCTGTCGAACACCCTGGTGGAGCAGACTAAGGCGTTCTACCGTCCCAAGGGTGAGGCTGTTCTGCATGGCGAGGAGCTGGCCACCTCCCTGCTGCGTGGCGCGTGGTTCTACTTCCCGTCCCTGGGCTGGCGTAAGGACGCTATCGTGGGTACCGGTTTCCGCGAGGGCCTGAACGTTATCCAGGATATGGCGCTGATTCTCGACATTACGATGCGCGGCGGCTCCCTGTACTACGATCCGCAGGTTGCGTTCATGTACCGCCGTCACGGTGGTTCCGACTCGTCATGGCGCGCCCTGGAGGGTACCCGCTTCGAGGAGGAGCGCCGCTACTACAACACCATGGTTGAAGAGATGACTGCCCTGGGCTGGAAGAAGGCTGCTCGCGTGGCTCGTATTCGTTTCTCCTCGCGTGCTCACGCGCTGACTCTGCTGCCGAAGGCGGCTCTGGCGAAGAAGTGGCAGGGTGTTAAGAACCTTGCCGAGCACGTCGTAAAGTAAAGATTTCAATCTAATAGGTGCGACCAGTAGAGAACGGAGATAGCGTGGAATCATCGGCAGAGTCCCAGCCGAAGAAAATGACTCGTGGTCATTCGATGGCAATTTTGGGATCGTCCGGTTTAGCTGCACTATCTTCTCTAGGAATTACCGTTGTTGTGAAACGGTTTCTGGAGGGCGAAAGCCTGACGGAGTTCCTTCTCTTCTGGTCGCTCCTTTTTGCCCTCTACGGCGTGGTGGTAGGTATCCAGCAGGAAGCTACCCGCGCCGTGGGCACTGCACGCCGCGATGGTAAAACTGGGGCACGTATTGCCCCTGTGGGCGCTCTGGTGGGTCTTATTGTGGGCGGTCTGACCTTAGTGACGAGCCCTCTGTGGGCTCCTGCTCAGATTCCCTTGAGCGGGTTTAGTGGTGTGCTTCTTCTGAGTGTCGGTGTGGCCCTTTACGCCATGCATATGACTCTCTATGGTGCGTCTGCTGGTCAGGAAAGCTGGTACCTCTTCGCGAGCGTATCGGGGTTTGACGCTATTTGGCGCATTGTGGCTATCTGTGCGGTTGGTCTGGTCTCTGCGCATCTCGTCGGTCTTGAAGCCGCAGCGGTTTCTCCGGTACTTCTGTGGTTGCTAATGGTGCTTCTGCTTCCGGAGGCGCGGCGAGTTTTTGGCTCTCGTGCGGATGTTTCATCGGGTCGTCTGCTGTATAACTACACACTGTCGATGGGGTCGTCGACTGCTAACGCGGTTCTTATGATGGGCTTGCCGCTTCTGCTGAACGCGAGCATTGATTCGAATGACTCGCTACAGCAGGTTATTTTGGCGGTTCTGATTCTCGCGATTTCGATTACGCGCTCGCCGATTATGATTCCTCTGCAGGCTTTTCAGGGTGTTGCGGTGTCTGCTTTCTTGAAGCAGCAGAACCATCCGTTGCGTGCTTTTGCGAAGCCTGCTGGTGCACTGTTGGGTGTGGGTCTTGTGGGCGCTGCAGCGGCTTATGTGCTGGGACCGTGGCTGTTTGGTCTGCTTTATCCGCCGAAGCCTTCAGAAGTTGAAGCGTACGCTCAAGTGGTGACTTCTCCGGTGCTTGCGCTTCTGGTGTTTGCTTCTGCCTTCTTGGCGCTTCTGGTGTTGTCGGGGTCGCTGGTGATTGCGTTGAATATGCACCGGTCGTATGTGGCTGGTTGGGTGCTGGCGGCTGTAGTTGCTTGTGTTGTGGCGGTGTCGCCGTTGCCTCTTCTGACTCGCACTCTTCTTGCCCTGTATACGGGTCCGGTGCTTGGCCTGCTAGTGCATTTGGGTGCGATGGTGTGGCAGGCGCGTTCTGTGTCGAATAGCGGCAACGCTGAGCTGGAGAATATTTAATAAATAAATGATGAGGGGTTGAGCAGACGAATAGTTATGCTCAGCCACTCATTTTTTATTGCTCATGAACTGACTGGGGCTGGAGCTGGAGGTGTCCGTCCGCTATTACTACTTCAAATCTTGGGAACTTAGGTAACCCTATGGAAAACGCGCGGTGTGCTCCCTACACTGGAAGGGCACATTGACAGACCGCGCGGGCCGCCCACACAGCCGCCCCGCCCCTCCCAACGGGTACACCACCGAAGGAGCCACCCATGAGCCGACGCACCGACGCGCCCGCCCGATCACCACGACGAGCCGCCCTCGCCAGCTGGATAGGTTCCGCCCTCGAATACTACGACTTCGCCGTCTACGGCACCGCCGCCGCAATCGTGCTCAACCGCATCTTCTTCCCCGAAGACACCGCCGCCATCGGCATCCTCAAGTCCATGGTCGTTGTGGGCGTCGCCTACGTTGTACGTCCCTTCGGTGCCATGATCGTTGGGCCCCTCGGTGACCGTTACGGCCGCCGATTCGTCCTCATGCTCACCCTCTTCCTGATGGGTGCCGCAACCTTTGCGATTGGCTGTCTGCCGACCTATAGCCAGGCGGGTATTATCGCGCCGATTCTGCTGGTTGCCTGCCGTATGCTTCAGGGCCTCTCCGCCGCCGGTGAGCAGGCAAGCTCCATCTCCATCTCCCTGGAGCATGCCCACGAACACCAGCGTGCCTTCACGACCAGCTGGACCCTGCAGGGCACCCAGTTCGGCTCGCTGCTGGCGACCGCCGTGTTCATTCCCTTCGCCGCCCTGCCGGATGAGCAGCTGCTCACCTGGGGCTGGCGCGTACCCTTCTGGCTCTCCGCATTCGTGGTGGTCACCGCCTGGCTAATTCGCCGTACTCTCTCCGAGCCGCCCGCCTACCTGCAGCGTGAGAAGCTCACCGAGTCCCCGCTCGTGCTGGTCTTCAAGCACCACAAGCGTGCCGTGCTCACCATCGCCGTGTGCGCTATGGTCAACACCGTGAACATGGTCTTCACGACCTTCGCACTGTCTTTCGCTACGAAGGGTTACGGGCTGGACCGCAGCACCATGCTGCTGGTGCCGGTCGCCTCGAACACTCTCGGTCTGATTGCTATTCCGCTCGCCGCCATGCTCGCCGATAAGATTGGCCGCAAGCCCGTGTTCATTACCGGTGCGGTGGCTTCCTCCCTGGTGATGTTCCCGTACCTCGGCGCGATTACCGAGGGTAACTGGGTGGGTATCTTCGCCTACGGCGTGCTCATGCACGGTGCGCTCTACTCCATGGCGAACGGCGTGTGGCCCTCCTTCTACGCGGAGATGTTCCCGACCCGCGTGCGCGTGACCGGTCTGGCGCTGGGCACCCAGATTGGCTTCGCGATTTCTGGAGGCGTTGCCCCCGCTGTGGCGACCAGCCTCGCCGGTGCCGACCTGCATAACGCGGTGCTGCCCGCCGTGTTCACGGTTGCCATGTGCGTGCTCATAGCATTAGGTGCTTTGACGGCTCGCGAGGGATACAAGAAGACTCTGGCTGAGCTGGATGCATAGCCCGCACAATATATTCCGTATATAGAATAAATGCAGGTGGGGCTGGATAGTTGGCTATCCAGCCCCACCTGCGTGTTTAACCTTCTAAACCCCCTGCTGTGCTGCAATCAGTGCCTCAAAATGCTTCGCCATACGTTCGGCGTTCGGTTCCAGTCCGGTGAAGAGGCGGAACGCATCCACCGCCTGACCGACCGCCATGTAGCCACCCGTCAGCACCTCGCAACCGGCGGCACGCGCCGCGCGCACCAGCTGCGTCTCCTGCGGCAGGTAGATGACGTCCGCAACCCACAGGCCCTCGCGCAGCACTCCGGCATCCAGTGCTGACTTGCTCAACGGCATACCCGGATGCACGTGCATACCCACCGGGGTTGCGTTCACCAAACCCTGAGCCTCCAGTAGAGCTTCAATGAGGCGCTTGTCGTCGGTTAGCACCTCGATTCGGGTCTGCGGGAAGAGTCCGCCCAGCTGCTCCGCCAGCCCCTGCGCCTTCGCCGCGTCACGCTCGAAGAGGCTCAGGCGGCGCACCCCCAGACGGCACAGCGCGTACGCCGTGGCGCTACCGGCACCGCCGGCACCCAGCTGCACCACGTGCTCCAGGCGCGCCGGATCCTCAGCCACCTGCGGCAGGCCACGCTTCAGTCCCGCGATGAACCCGGAATAGTCCGTGTTGTCACCGTAGAAGGTGCCGTCCTCGCGAATCACCACGCAGTTCACCGCGCCCAGGGCGCGCGCCGCATCCGAAAGTTCGTGCAGGTGCTCCATGACGGACTGCTTGCACGGGTGCGTGATGTTGAAAGCGTTAAAGCCGAGCAGTGCCGCCGCATCCAGAAGCGCCGGGGCGGAGGCGCCATCCAGGTTCAGGGCGTCCAGGTCGACGGGGCGGTACAGGTAGCGCACGCCGTGCGCGTCCGCCTCTGCCTCGTGCATGGGAGGGGTCAGGGAAGAGGTGATGCCGTCACCAATGAGGCCCACCAGGAAGGATTCAGTACGCAAACTCATAGTTTCACTGTACGTGTCCGCCTCGTAAGATGCACCTACTTTCTTGAACCCGTACCAAATGCGCGCTGGAGTTGGGAAGAAGATAAAAATAATTTCTACGCCCACAAGAGCGATATGTCTGACAGAAACATCTCAAAGGTATAAGCTTGGTATAAGTACTCGCGCGCCGCATGGCGCACATGAGACCACACAGACACCGTCACAGTGAAGTGATACCGATATTCGGAGGATAGATTGTCAATGACTGACAAGGCTATGGCACACTTCGCTGGCGCCGATGCATGGGTCGAGCAGTATTTCCTGAACAGCCCCGAAGATGAGCGTGAAGAGTTCACCCCGGCAGAGTTAGAGGATTTGGCTCGCACCCACCGTGCGCTGGCTCAAATCCGTATGCCCAAGACCCCTGTCGTTGCCGCACGCAACGATGCATATAACACCACCCTGTACGTCGCGACTGACGACATGCCGCACATTGTCAGCTCCCTGACCGCATGCCTCGCCGCGCACTTTGGTGGTTTTGTCACCATTCTTCACCCCACTTTTCTTGCCGAACGCGGCCCGGACGGTAACCTCCTGAGCCTGCGTGGTACCGGGATGCGCGGCAACCTTGCCAGCGGCGATACCGCCACTCTTGGCGTGCCCTCCCTCAAGCTCAGCGATAACGCCCCCGAAGGCACCACGGTCGCTATTGAGTCCTGGATTGCGGTCCGCCTGACCCGCTACCTCACCGAGGAAGATCAGCGCCGCTGCGAGAAGGAAGTTGAGCGCGTCCTCGCTGACGTTCGCGCCTGCCACACCGACCTGGATGCTATGGTCACCCGCGTTTTCGACCTGGCGCAGTCCATGTACGACCTGCGCGGCGCAACCCTGGGCCACGGCGAAGAGTCCTACGCTGCCCACCCGCGCGGTGTGGAGCCCGCCTCCCGCGTGGAGGTGGCACAGGACTTCCTGCGCTGGCTCACCCGCGGCAACTTCGTGTTCATGGGTGTGAAGGAGCGCGTGCTGGACGGCACCTCCGGCACTATTTCCCTGGTGGACCGCCCCGGTTCGGCGCTCGGTATTCTGCGCACCACGGAGGGTAAGAGCCGCATCCCGCTTTCGGGTGAGACCCTGGAGCGCGCTCTGTTCCCGCGCCCGCTGTACATTACGAAGGCGAATTCCCGCTCCACCGTCGCACGCAACGACTACCTGGACTACATTGGCGTGCGCCGCTTCGACCTGAATGGCCGCGTGATTGGCGAGTACGTCATCCTGGGTCTGTTCACCCGCCAGGCGTACGCGCTGCCCGCCGTTGAGACTCCGCTAGTGCGTGAGCGTATCGCGATGGTGCGCCGCCGCCTCGGCTACCACCCCGGTTCTTACTCCGACAAGGCGCTTCTGGGTGCCCTGGAGGATTACCCCCGCCTGGAACTGCTGCAAGCTTCCGCCAATGAGCTGACCGAGACCTTCGGCGGCATCATGGGTCTGGAGGAGCGCCGCAAGACCCGCCTGTTCCTGCGTGCCGACCGGTTTAACCGGTTCATTACCGCTGTGGTGTACCTGCCTCGGGACCGCTACAACACGAACGTGTGCTCCCGCATTCAGCAGGTGTTCCGACAGGAATTTGATTTGAGTGCCATCGACCATGAGGTGTACCTGTCCTCCTCATCGTTGGCGCGTCTATTCTTCCGCATTCGGCTCACCAACCCCAACGATGTGCCGAAGACGGATCATCAAGCTCTCGAAAAGCGACTGCAAGAAGCCGCCCGCTCCTGGGTGGAAGCAACCGCAGCTGCTATTGAGGCATGGAAACCCGGAGCGGAAGGCCGTCGACTCGCATCAGCCTGGGCAGATGCGACTAGTGCAGCCTACCGAGCCGATTACACAGTAGAACAAGCAATCGAGGATATCGTGATTCTTGAATCTCTCTCGGGCCAGAAGCCCGCCGCAATCAAGGTTGAAGCCGGCGAAGCCAACACTACCCGACTGAAGACCTACCTGTCCGCACCTCACACCCTCACCGAGCTTCTGCCGGTTATGCAGAATATGGGCCTGGTCGTTGTGGATCAGAAGCCCTACGAGTTCAAGCCTGAGGACGGCGAAGACTACGGCTACCTCTACGACTTCGGAGTTGAATTCCCCGAGGGCGTGGACGCAAACGCTGTGGCTTCCCTCTACGAGGATGCCCTGAACGCATACCTGCTCGGTGAGCGCGAGTCCGATACCCTGGACCGCCTGATCCTGGCTGAGGGCCTGACCTGGCAGGAAGTACGCCTGTTCCGTGCCCTGAACCACTACCTGATTCAGCTGGGCCTGGGCTACACCCCGTCCTTCATGTCGAACACCCTGCTCGCAAACCCGACCATCACCAAGCACCTGGTCGAGTTCTTCGAGGTCAGCTTCGACCCGAACAACGGTCTCAACGATGAGCAGCGCAACGCGCGCCGTGAGGAAATCGAAGCAGCACTGGTTGAGGAACTGAACCAGATCCCCACCCTGGACGCTGACCGCTACCTGCGCTCCCTCGGCAAGGTTGTTCGCGCAATCCTGCGCACCAACGCATACCTGGCTGACCGTCCCGCACTCGCATTCAAGGTGGCACCGCAGGAGATTGACTTCGCACCCCTGCCCCGCCCCAAGTTCGAGATTTTCGTCTACTCCCCGCGCGTTGAGGGTGTTCACCTGCGCTTCGGTAGCGTCGCACGTGGTGGCCTGCGCTGGTCCGACCGCCGTGACGACTTCCGCACCGAGGTTCTGGGCCTGGTCAAGGCACAGATGGTGAAGAACGCTGTCATTATCCCCACCGGTGCGAAGGGTGGCTTCTACCCCAAGCAGCTGCCCGACCCCGCAGTGGACCGCGACGCATGGATCACCGAGGGCCGCGAGTCCTACAAGGTCTTCATCGGCTCCCTGCTGGACGTCACCGACAACCTCGCAGTTGGCACCGACGGCACCGAGACCGTCGTTCGCCCCGAGGGTGTTGTCGCACGCGACGCTGACGACTACTACCTGGTGGTTGCAGCGGATAAGGGCACCGCAGCATTCTCTGACACCGCAAACGCAATCAGCCTGGAGCGCGGCTTCTGGCTGGGTGACGCGTTCGCATCCGGCGGCTCCGTCGGCTACGACCACAAGGCAATGGGCATCACCGCACGCGGTGCATGGGAGTCCGTCAAGCGTCACTTCGCTGAGCTCGGCCACGACGCTCAGACCGAAGAGTTCACCGCAGTCGGCATCGGCGACATGTCCGGTGACGTGTTCGGTAACGGTCTGCTCCGCTCCAAGGCAACCCGCCTGGTTGCAGCATTCGACCACCGCGACATCTTCCTGGACCCGAACCCGGATGCTGCTGTCTCCTTCGATGAGCGTCAGCGCCTGTACGACCTGCCCCGTTCCTCCTGGCAGGATTACAACCGCGACCTGATTTCCGCCGGTGGTGGCGTGTACTCTCGCGGTCTGAAGTCCATCGAGATCACCCCCGAGGTGCGCGAGGTTCTGGGCCTGGACGAGTCCGTCACCGAGCTGGCACCGACCGAGCTGATTTCCGCAATCCTGAAGGCACCGGTCGACCTGATTTACAACGGCGGTATCGGTACCTACGTGAAGGCCTCCACCGAGACCAACGCACAGGTTGGCGACAAGGCTAACGACGCACTGCGCGTCAACGGTAAGGACCTGCGCGCCAAGATTGTTGGCGAGGGCGGTAACCTCGGCTTCACCCAGCTGGGCCGTATCGAGGCTGCGCTCAACGGCGTCATCCTCAACACCGACGCAATCGACAACTCCGCAGGTGTGGAAACCAGTGACCGCGAGGTCAACATCAAGATCCTGGTGGACCGCCTCGTGGCACGCGGCGAACTGCCCGTTGAAGAGCGCGCCTCCTTCATCGAGTCCCTGCAGGACGAGGTTGGCGGCAAGGTCCTCGAGACCAACGTCGAGCAGAACGTCCTGCTGCAGGGCGAGTTCCACGGTTCCTTCCTGGGCACCAACCTGTACAAGCGCCTCATGCACGACCTGGAAGAGCACGCCGGCCTGAACCGTGCCGTCGAGTTCCTGCCCACCGACGAGGAGCTGGACGAGCGCCTGGAGACCACCGGCGACCGTCTGACCCGCCCCGAGCTGTCCGTCCTGGCTGCGTACGTGAAGATTTACCTCACCCACGCACTGGAGCAGACCGACTTCGCGGACGACCCCTACCTGGAAGGCGTTCTGCGCAGCTACTTCCCGGCAGCACTGGTCGAGCGCTTCGGTCAGCACCTGGACTCGCACCCGCTGCGTAAGGAAATCATCTGCACCCGCGTCGCTAACGAGCTGGTGAACATCGGCGGTATCACCTTCGCATACCGCGTGATGGAGGAGTTCAACGTCGGTATTGATTCCGTCGCACGCGCCTTCATCGTCGCTCGTGAGCTCTTCGAGCTGGGCACCGCAGCTAAGCTGCACCGCGAACTGCCCCCGAAGACCCCGCTGGATGCATGGTTCACCGTCCTGCGCGACGGCCAGCGCGTTCTGGATCGTGCGGTCCGCTGGTTCATCACCGAGCGCGGTGTGGTGGCTGGTACCACCATCTCCGAGCTACTCGAGAACTTCGGCTCCGTCGTCGAGATGCGCCACAACCTGCCCGAGTACCTCTCCGGCACCTCCCGCGCTCGCGTCCGTGCAAAGCGCGACGCAGGCGAGGCATGGGGCCTGCCCGAGGAGCTCATCGTCATCTGGATCCGCGGCTTCGAGGGCTACGCCCTGCTGGACGTTATCCGTTCGGCACGCGACCACGACTTCGAGGCAGCTTCGCTGGCACCGGTCTACTTCGCAACCTACGACCGCTTCAAGGTGGACGAGCTGCTCGGCCTCATCTCCGACCTGCCCCGCAGCGACCGCTGGGAGATCCTGGCACGTCAGGCAATGCGCGGCAGCCTCTACGAGACCGCAGCGGAGCTGGCACTGTCCGTGGCTGAGGGCGCGAAGGGCGACTTCTCCACCGTGGACGGTGCACAGCAGGCGCTGGCTACCTGGATTGAAGAGCACCCGACCCGCGTCGGCAACATCGACCGCATCCTGAAGGAGATTGGCGAGGCCGCTCTCGACGCATCCGGTCACCCGCGCTTGGCTGTAGTGTCCGTGGCACTGCGTACTCTCTCGAGCGCATCCTAATCAGCTAAGACCCGTTAGGGTCGCCGCTTAGAGCATCCCGGTTCCCTCCCGGTTGGGGAGGGGCCGGGATGCTTTTGCGCAGGAGCATGTTGGGTGGGGACACTCTGCATAGTGACACTCTGCGTAGGGATACTCTGGGTGGAGACGCCCCCAAAGGTTATTGCACAATGTGTATATTGCTCAGAATGTCACACTCACTAGGCGTTTTGTGTTTCGGCATGATGCACATTGTGGGGGTGTGTCCTAAATCCCTTCAAATATCAAGTAGAGGGTTAAGGAAACCAAAGGTTTTAGTTGATATATGCCGTATATTGATTCTCGGCGGCATCAGCGCAAGCCATTGGGACCCGGTACTTCACGGCACGACAAGTATTCCCTCTGGCACGTCACACGGTGCTGGTAAAACACACTGCCCCTAATCTTTACAATTATCGACTGAAAGTCTGCAAGATTGTCTACCAACCACGGTACTGAGGAAAAAAGCAACAACGCATGGCGCCTCCTCATTAACTTTCTGCTTTACGTCTCTCCGGTCGCACTGCTGACCACCATCTTCCCCATCGTCACTCCGACGATTAACCGGTACAACCTCGATGGTGTACCCCTGATTCAGGTGATCCTGGCAGCGTCCATTACCGTTCCTTGGCTCAGCCAGGCAGCCTGCCTGCCCCTTTACCGTGCTATCCAGATGGAGCACAAGAAGATTGCGGACGCCCGCGAAGGCCTGCGTATTCACGCTGAAACCCTTGAGCACCAGCTCAAGCGCGCCGAAGCACGCGCCGTACGCGCACGCATGTCCGAGCCGCAGTTCCAGGACATTACCGACCTGACCGCGTTCACCCGCAACTGGCTCTACCTCTTCTTCATGACCATGCCGCTGGTGTTGCTCTTCGCAATTCCGGTCGCCCTCGTCCTTCACTGGAGCCCGACTGCATTCGGTGCGTTCTTCGTCCTGGGCGTTCTTAACATTGCATTCGCGCAGCTGCTGGTCATTCCGAACCTCGCGAAGAACCGCATCATCTGGTTCATCGCGTGGCTCGGCTACTCTCTCGCCCTGCTCTGCTACCCCGTCATCTGGTTCCTGCCGCCGCTGGTTGGTTCGATCATCCTGCTGGTGAGCCTCGGCAAGGACCTGGTACACCTGCTGCACTTCGCACGCATCCCGCTCAAGGACATTGCACTCGATGCCCTGCGCGGCTTCTTCACCGGCTCCATCATCTGGGCCGATAAGTACATGCTCTTCCTGGTCACCGGCGGCGAAATCAACGTCGTGGCAATCTACCTGAGCCTGATCCCCTGCGTTATCGCCTACAACTACTTCTTCGTGGTGGAGGCAGACCGCGTCAACGCAAGCATCCAGCACCTGTGGACCATCTTCGACCGCCTGCCCTACAAGGGTGTTCAGGAGGAGTCCTCCAAGGCTCTGCGCGCCTCCAACCACGCTATCCGCAACTCCCTGCTGATTTACATCGCCAGCGCTATTGTCACCGGCATCCTGATGTTCATCTTCCTGCCGCAGTCCTACCCGCTGGCGCTCTCCGGGCTGGTCGTGGCGTTCCTCTTCGTTGCAGTGGCACTGCTGATCTACCAGATCGAGTACATGACCATGTACGTCACCGTGCAGCTGCTCTCCGCAGCCCACCTGGTGCTGCTCTTCATCTCCTTCATGATCCTGCCCAACGAGACCGGCTACCTGCCCATCATCGTGGGCGAGGCAGTACTCGCCTTCGCCTGCTACCGCGTCTACCGTCAGGCGTGGGCAGCCCCCGAGTACTCCCTCTTCTGGCGTCGAGCCCTCGCCTGGTAAGAAACGCACGGTCCGCGAAAGATACATACGACAATGACTGAACAGATGTACCGAAACCACTACGCGCCGCTGCAGCTTCCGGCTCCCGGCCCCCACTACAGCGACCCCGAATACCCGGACGTTGACGTCGCCATCATCATGGAATCCACCTACCCCTACCTCAAGGGTGGTGTGTCCGCGGTGGTGCACGATATCGTCTGCGAAAACCCGGATTTGACCTACGGCATCATTCACATCGCCTGGGATAAGAACTCCCCCCACGAAGACCTCTACGGCATGCCCGAGAACGTCAAGTGGGTCAAGGTGCTGTACCTGAGCCTGGAAGTCAACCGCGAGGCCTTCGCGGAAGCCTGCGACCCTTCCGCACTGCGCATGAGCTTTGCGGAGCGTCAGGCGCTCACTCAGCGCCTCATGGACGGCTTCAGCGCCCTCATCGCCGGCGACGTGAACCCCCTCTGGAAGCTCTACGACGAGGGCATCAACCCTGCAACCCGCAGCTACAACCTCTTCGGCCTCTTCGGAACCCGCGAGTTCATGCAGGCTATTGCGGGCCTGGGCTTCTTCTCCGAGGTGCCCTTCGGTGAGCTCTTCTGGAAGGTGCGCGACTTCGTCTCCATCCTCTTCGCAATCCTGCACGAGCGGATGCCGCACGCCCGCGTCTACCACGCCCACACCACCGGCTACGCGTCACTCATCGCCGCAGCTGCCGCACGTGACCACGGCACCAGCTTCCTGCTGACCGAGCACAACCTCTACATTCGCGACACCGTGAACACCAAGCTCGAACGCAACATGGCGAAGCCTGTCACCACCGACTACGCCTTCCTCAACGAGGAGCGCGAGCACCCCGGCCTGGGCCCGGTCACCCTCGACGAGCGTGCCTGGTGCGTCTGGTTCGTGGAAATGGGTCGCTTCTGCTACCCGAGCGCCGACATGGCAACCTACCTGTACCCCAAGGCGCTGGAAGAGGCACGCGGTATCGGTGCGCCCATCGACCAGATGAACGAGGGCGAGAAGGACCGCGCAATCATCCTGCCCAACGGTATGCTCATCGAGTCCGTGGCGGAAGCCTACTACGCCCGTCAGGCGGCACGTGCCCGCATCCTCGCTGAGGGTCGCGGCCACGTGTGGCGCTTCGTGTTCATCGCCCGCGTGGTGCCCATTAAGGGCCTGACCGACCTGATTCGCTCCCTCGCGGTGCTGCGCGATCAGGGCCTGGTGAACTTCCACCTGGACGTGCTCGGCCCCAAGGACCACCTGCCCGAGTACTACGAGCTGTGCCTGCGCACCATCGAAGAGCTCGACATGGGCGAGTACATCACCTTCCACGGCACCGTGAACGTGCGTGCGATGCTCGACCGCTTCGACCTGCTGCTCATGCCCAGCTACAATGAGGGTCAGCCGATTGTGGCGCTCGAGGCGATGGCTGCGTCCATCCCGCTGGTCAGCACCGACGTGGGCGGTATGTCCCAGCTCATCGACGATGTGCTGGTCGCCCCCGACGGCCACGAAATCGGTAACTGCGGTATCTTGACCATCCCCGGTGATATTCACGGCTTCGCGGCGGCGCTGCGCACCCTCATGGAGGAACCCAGCATCTACGAACGCTACTGTGTGAACGCCTACGACCGTATTGTCAGCTTCTTCCAGCTGCGACTGGTCATGGACCGCTACAACACGATTTACCGCGAGCTGGGCAAGTTGCCCCCTCGCGCCCCCGAATTCGACCCGGAGTACGATGGCGAATAAACTCAACCGCTTGGGCGGACCCGGCAAGTTTGGTGCCTGGGTCCGCTACGGCGGCAAGCCCATTACCCAGCAGCAGCTCGATTTTGCGGTCAAGAACTACTCTGTCGCAATCCTGCAGCCCTGGGAACTGGACGCAGCACGCTACCTGAAGAAGCGTGCACCTCAAATGGTGGTACTGGCGTATAAGTGCCTGTCTTCCACCCGCTCCTATGAGCCCGGCCCGATTTATTCCTCGGGTGTGTCTTACCCGCTGGCGCAGTCCATGGCGAACTCCGGTAAGGATTTCTTTGCCCACCGCCTCAACGGTGACCGCATCGAGTGGAAGGGCTACTCCAAGCACTTCCAGATGCAGGTGTGGAACGCCGACTACCGCTGGCACTGGGTGGACGCTGTGGTGCGCGAAATGCGCGACTCACCCTTCGACGGGGTCATGGCGGATAACGACGTGGAGAACGACTACTACGGTCTGGACCTGCCCATCCAGGGCGTGGAGTCCATGACGAAGATCCGTGAGCACCTGGATTTTCTGGTTGCTTACGCCGGTATTGAGCTGAATAAGATCGGCAAGATTCTGGTGCCCAATATTGCTGAAGCGCGTCTGCGCTGGGGCAAGTGGGAGCGTCACAGCGCCTACGGTGGCGGCTTTGAGGAGGTGTGGCTCGGCTGGGGTCCGAACGACTACCTGTCTTCGCCGTATGCCGTGATGCAGGGTCGTGAGATTGCGAACGGCTCGGCGGGCGACGTGAACCTGGGTGCTACTTTTGCGGGTCTGGGTGGCCGTAGCGCCGCCTCGCAGAAGAAGGTGACGATTCTGCGTACCCCGCTCAGCAACCGCAAGGCTGCTATTACCGGTACGGATGAGAACTTCCTGTACGGCTTGGCGGGCTTCTGGGTGTTTGGTGGAGGCGCCTTCACCGGCATCAGCGCAACCCACCACGACGCCTACGACGAGATCCCGCACGCCCCGGAGCTTTCCTATGACCTGGGGGATCCGGTCGGCGGCATTATTGCTCAGAAGACCGCTCAGACTCGTGCCTTTACGCGCGGCTGGGCTGCCCTGAACACCGGCTCGAAGGATGTGATCGTGAAGGTCCCGTCCGGCTTGGTGGATGCGGCAAACCGCCCGGTGCCCTCGAGCTTCACGCTACGGGCGCATCAGGGTGTGGTGTACCGCCGCAAGGCGTAAATCGCCGCTTGCACAGTACCGCCTGTGAGCGTACTGCTAGCGCATATAACCTCATAAACAAACCCACCGGCAATATAGCCAAATGGCTATATGTACCGGTGGGTTCGTTATATGTGTGTCAGATGAGCTGGGGTGACCTACTTAGCGGGGTAGGAGGGCACGTCGTAGCCGCCCATACGCTCCAGAACGCGAATCACCTGGCAGGAGTAACCGAACTCGTTGTCGTACCAGACGTAGACAATTGCGGAGTCATCGGTCACCACGGTAGCCAGCGAGTCCACAACACCCGCGGTGCGGGAGCCCACGAAGTCGGTGGAAACGGCCTCGGGGGAATCCGAGTAGCCCACCTGGCGGCGCAGAGCACCGTCAATGGACTCGCGGCGGAACAGCTCGTTCAGTTCCTCAGCGGAACCTGCGGGCTTGGTCAGCTTCACGTTCAGGATTGCCATGGAGACATCCGGGGTGGGAACGCGGATAGCGTTACCGGTCAGCTTGCCCTCCAGCTGCGGCAGAGCCTTCGAAACAGCCTTAGCAGCACCGGTCTCGGTAATGACCATGTTCAGCACAGCGGAACGGCCGCGGCGGTCACCCTTGTGGAAGTTATCGATCAGGTTCTGATCGTTGGTGAACGCGTGAACGGTCTCAACGTGGCCGCGCTCCACACCGTATGCGTCATCCAGAACCTTCAGCGCCGGAGTGATTGCGTTGGTGGTGCAGGATGCTGCGGAGAGGATCTTGTCCTCATCGGTGATGACGTTGTCGTTCACGCCGAACACGATGTTCTTCATGTCGCCCTTACCGGGAGCGGTCAGCAGAACACGAGAAATACCGGGGCGGTTCAGGTGCTGCTCCAGGCCCGGAACGTCGCGCCAGCGGCCGGTGTTGTCCACCAGCAGGGCGTCGTTGATGCCGTACTCGGTGTAGTCGACAGTGGTCGGGTCCGAAGAGTAGATGAAGCGAACCGGAACACCGTTAGCGATGATGGTGCTGTTCTCTTCGTCGACCTCAATAACGCCCTTGAAGGGGCCATGGACCGAGTCGCGCTCCAGCAGGGACGCACGCTTGACCAGGTCCTTATCGCCGTTCTTACGCACCACAACAGCGCGCAGGTTCAGGCCAGAACCCAGCGGCGAGGAGGAACGCTCCAGCAGAATACGAGCCAGCAGGCGACCAATACGACCGAAGCCGTACAGCACAACGTCCTGCTCCTTCGGCTGGTCACCCTGGTGGTTCACGGAGGAACCCAGCTGCTCGGGTAGCCACATGGACAGCTCGGGGGAGCCAGCATCGTGGTGTGCCTTGTGCAGAGCAGCAATGTTAATCGAGCACGCGCCCAGGTTCAGCTCAGTCAGAGCACGAACCAGCTCGAGGGAATGCGCGGGGTTCAGGGGCGCACCATCAATGTGGGATACGAAATCGTGCAGCTTCAGCAGCTCAATGACAGACTTGTTGACCAGGCTGCGGCCGTGAATGCTCAGCACCACGCCGTTCTCGCGGTGCAGCTTACCAATGAGGGGGATCAGCTCCTCTGCGGTAGCCTCACGGTTAACCCAGGTAGCGGTTGCAGTCGTCACGTATGACCTTCTTCCTAACTTCGTCGTTGGAGGGTAGGCGCGACGATGCTGTCGCGTCAATACCGTGCCGGGCGTTAAGACCCGGCGTCGGTTTAAGTCTAACCCGTGTGAACCCCTCCAGACCCTCAAAATTAGCGATATTGAGGCTAAAAGTCAGAAGAGACCGAAGGCAGTTTGTGAACCCACACGGCAAGCCAACACAAGCCCTCAGAAGGGAAAGCAAAACCACTTTAAATACCCACAAAAACACACGCCACGAGGGCACAAACATGAGTAGAATTGAAACCATGTTGACTGTAATCGGTGAAGCACTCGTAGACGTCGTCCACCAGCACGACGGAGAAACCCGCGCCTACCCCGGCGGATCGCCCATGAACGTAGCCGTCGGCGCACGCCGCCTCGGCCACCCCACCAACTTCGTCGGCCACTACGGCCCCGACGCTTACGGCAAGAGCATTGATGCGCACCTGGAAGCATCCCAGGTGACCCTGCCCTTCGAGCACAGTGCTGAACGCACCTCTGTCGCCCAGGCAACCATCGGTGCCGACGGTGCAGCAGAGTACGAATTCGACATCACCTGGTCCCTCGACTCCGTCGCCGAGAAGCTCACCGAACTGGCACGCACCTCCGATGCAGTGCACACCGGCTCCATCGCCGCAATGCTCGAACCCGGCGCGCACGTGGTCGCAGCCGCCTTCGAAGCCGCCCGCGACAACGCCTTGGTCAGCTACGACCCGAACTGCCGCCCCACCCTCATCCACAACGTTGACGAGGGCCGCGCATGGGCTGAAAAGTTCGTCTCCCTCTCCACCGTCGTGAAGGCATCCGACGAGGACCTGCAGTGGCTCTACCCCGACCGCTCCCTCGACGACACCGCCCGCGCATGGCTCGACCTCGGCGCAGAGCTGATGGTCATCACCCGCGGTGAAGACGGCCCCATCGCCTTCACCAAGAAGTACCCCGAGGGCATCAGCCAGCCCGCACACCGCGTAGAGGTTGCAGACACCGTCGGTGCCGGTGACTCCCTCATGGCGGCACTTATCGCGGGCCTGCTCGACCGCGGCATTGCCGGCCCCGAGGCACGCGCTAAGGTTGCCGCACTGACCGCCGAAGACATCGCCGACCTGCTGCGCTTCTCCGCAACCGCAGCCGGCATCACCGTCTCCCGCGCGGGCGCTAACCCGCCCACCCGCGAAGAACTCGACGCCGTACTCAACGGCTAAAAAATTCACGCCTCGCCGGCGGATAGCTCACTCTGTCCGCCGGCGTCGCCATATCCACCGCACCCCACCGACGAGGAGCACCATGACCAACATCGGCACCGCGCCCCTGCCCCGCGAACCCTACGCGGGCATGCCCGCCCTGCCCGAATTTACCCTGACCTCCACCGACATTCAGGACGGCGGCACCGCCCCCGAATGGATGCGCTCCGCACTCTTCGGCATTGCCGGTGGTCAGGACCGCTCCCCGCAGCTGTCCTGGAGCGGATTCCCCGAAGGCACCAAGTCCTTCGTGCTGACCTGCTTCGACCCGGATGCGCCGGTCCCCAGCGGCTTCTGGCACTGGACCGTCTCCAACATTCCCGCCAGTGTGACCAGCATCGACACCGGTGCGGATGCACCCGCCGGCGCCCTGACGCACCGCAACGACGCCGGCGTGGCGGGCTTCCTGGGTGCCGCCCCTCCGGCTGGTCACGGCCCGCACCGCTACATCTTCTGCGTCACCGCCGTAGACGTGGAGAAGCTCGACATTGACGAGAACGCCACCCTCGCCGTCGTGAACTTCAACCTGCTCGGTCACGGCCTGGGCCGCGCGTTCCTGACCGTCACCTACGCGGAACCGGCAGCCTAGCGCGTAGCCCTAACCAGCACCGACACACCCCATCACCGAAGGCAAACACTGCATGATTAAACTCATCGCCAGCGACCTGGACGGCACCCTCATCGGGCATGACTTCCGGTTCCGCCCGCGCACCCTGCGCGCCCTTGAGGCCGCACGAGCCGCCGGAATCGACATCGTCTTCGTCACCGGCCGCCCCAGCCGCTGGCTCACGCCCCTGCGCGAACAGACCGACTTCGACTCCTACGCCATCTGCTCCAACGGCGCCGTGGTGTACCACCTGGGTGCGAACGAGGTGGAAGAAGTCAACGGTGCAGACCCTGCGGTGATTGCCCGCGCCCACGAGCTGCTGGAGCCCATGTTCCCCGACGCCACCTACACCCTCGAAACCGTGGACACCGTCTACATTCAGGGCCCGCACGACGGTGGCGAGGTGCTTGAGGGTGCCCGCGTGGTGGAGGCGAAAATCGCCGAAGCACTCGAACGTATCGGCTCAACCCCGGTCATTAAGTACCTGATTCGTGTGCCCGGCATGGACCCCGATATTCTGCAGGCGCGCGTGCATCAGGCGGTCGGTTCGCTCGTGTCGGTGACCCGCGGCGTGGTCGGTGAGCCGCTGGTGGAGATGGGCTCTAAGACCGTGAACAAGGGCAGGATCCTGGAGAAGTTCGCGGCACGCCACGGCATTGAGGCGCACGAGGTCATGGCGTTTGGTGACATGCCGAACGACGCGGAAATGCTCTGCTGGGCGGGGGAGGGCTTCGCCATGGCATCGGGTCAGCCGGCGCTCATTGAGAAGGTGGGGCGCACCTGCCCGCCCTTCGACGAGGATGGCGTGGCGCAGACGATTGAGGCGATGCTCGCCGAACGGTCCTAGATGCCCTGGACAAGGTAGTCGTTTGTGCATAACACCCAGAAGACGCAAAAGCGGCCCGGATGGAAACCAATCCATCCGGGCCGCTTTTTCTACGCCCTACGCATCGGGAGAATCACTCCCAGCAAGCGGTAAGGAGCTTAGTGTCCCTCAGTGCTCTTCTCGGGGTCGAAGGGTTCCAGCGGGTCGCCAGCAGCCTTCGTGGACTTCGCGAGGAAGGTCATCAGGTGGAAAACGATTAGGGTTGCAGCGGTGCCCAGAGCAATACCCGCGAAGGACAGCTGATCGAAAGTCCAGGTGTAATCCGCAATACCCACAATCAGCGCCACAGCGGCGGTGGTCAGGTTGATCTGGTTCGAGAAATCAACACGGTTCTCGCTCCAAATACGAACACCGAGCATACCGATCATGCCGTACAGAACGGTTGCGGCACCACCCAGAACACCCGCCGGGACGGTCGCAATAGCGGCACCGAATGCGGGGAACATGGACAGGCCAATCGCGAAGATAGCCGCCACCCAGTACGCCGCGGTGGAGTACACCTTGGTCGCAGCCATCACGCCGATGTTCTCAGCGTAGGTGGTGGTACCCGAACCGCCGCCCATACCGGCGATGGTGGTTGCCAGGCCGTCCGCCATGAGGGCGCGGCCGGAGTAGTCGTCGAGGTTCTTGCCGCTCATCAGAGCAACAGACTTCACGTGGCCGATGTTCTCAGCCACGAGCACCAGAATCACGGGGATGAACAGGCCGGCGAGCTCCCAGTGGAACTCGGGGGTCTGGAACTGCGGCAGACCAATGATGCCCTGAGTCTCAACAGCCTTGTCAATCTTGGAGAAGTCCACCTCGCCGCGAATCACGGCGGTGATGTAGCCAATGCCCACACCCAGCAGGATGGACAGGCGGCCAATGATGCCCTTGAACAGTACCGAAATCAGGATGATGGAGCACAGGGTCACCAGCGCGGTCACCGGTGCCACCATGAAGTTGTCCTTAGCGCTGGGCGCCAGGTTGAAGCCAATGAGTGCCACAATCGAACCGGTAACGACCGGGGGCATGAGCTTGGTCAGCCAGCCGGTGCCAGCGAACTGAACGATCAGACCGACCAGGAACAGCGCCACACCCGCCATGACGATACCGCCGAGGGCACCCGCCGGGCCGTGCGAGCTCTTGGCAGCCGCGAGGGGCGCAATGAACGCGAAGGAAGAACCCAGGTAGGAGGGGACGCGGCCGCGGGTAATCAGCAGGAAGAGAATCGTGCCAAGACCCGAGAAGAACAGGGTGGTTGCCGGCGGGAAGCCGGTAATAATCGGCACGAGGAAGGTCGCGCCGAACATTGCGACCACGTGCTGCGCACCAATGCCGATAGTAATCGGCCATGCGAGGCGCTCGTTCGGGGCGACGAAGGAACCGGGCTTAATGCTGCGGCCGTCGCCGTGAATCGACCAGTCAAAGCCGAGAAGCTTAGAGATGCTCAAAGGGAGCTCCTGAGGTGAATGTGGTGGTGTATAAAATTCCACATCATTCTACGCGTATACAAGCGTGGGTCACAGCTAAACAGCTGTAAATATGAGCAGGGATACGTTGAGCGGTGTATATATTCTCTTATCGTGGGCTCTATGTCGCGTATATAGCCCAGAAAGCATCAATACCCCGCATATGCAATAAATCGCATATACAGGGTATTGATGTAAAGAGCGAATAAAAACACTTGCTACAGCTAGCTCATTAGCTTAGAGAGCGTCACGCAGGTTATCCAAGTGGTCGTAACGTGCCAGTTCGTAACGCAGGTGACCCTCGGTCGGGGACTGAACCGGCAAGAACGTCGCCTCACGCAGGCGACGAGCCGTCGGGGAATCAGCCACGTAACCGGCGCCTCCAACAACCTGTAGCTCAAAGTGAGTAGCAATGGTTGCAAAGTGCGAAACACCCAGGCGCAGGCTCAGCAGGTCGCGACGCTCAGCACGCTCCGGCTCAGACGCCAGGCGAATCAGTTCTTCACGCAGGCTCTGGTACTCGGTCAGAATCAGCGGGAACTCAGGGCGGAACACGCCCTGGGAGACGTCCAGGTGCTTAGCAGCCTCCTGCAGGGCGCCAGCGGCAAGACCCAGGCAGAACGACGACTGAACCAGCAGGAACGGTGCGGTCACATCGTGCAGGAATGCCTCAATGTTGTCGCTCAGAATGTCCTCGCTCGGAACGAAAACGTCCTCGAACTTCAGGGTGCCGGACTCGGTGCCGTTCAGTGCCAGCAGGTTGCGGTGGTAGTCAATGCTCAGGCCCTCAACATCCTGGCGGACCGTCACGATGTAGCGGTTCGGGTGGTTCTCCGGGGCGTTCTGCACAGCCACCGGAAGAACAATCACACCGCCCGGGTACAGGTTCGACGCCCACGACACGGAACCGTTCAGCTTCAGGCCGCCCTCAACGAGGGTGCCCTCAACCTTGATCGGTGCCAGGCCCGAAGCCTCTTTGTACGCTGCCGCCATTGCGGTGGTGCCGCTAACGGTCGCATCCGACAGGCCCTCGGGCAGTTCGCGACCCACAGCGTCAAAGAACGCGATGGTGGAGCGGTGAGCCCACAGGGAGAACGCCGTGGAGGCATCCTCGGTGGCAAGGTCGAACGCTACCGAAACCTGGGGGACCAGGGAGCCGCCGTCACGGCCCAGGGTAATCAGGCCGTCCTTAGCGATTTCGCGCAGGTTCTCGAAGGGGGAACGCTCGCCACGGTCAACCGCGCTAGCGTGGGTTCGGGCGAGTGCGAGCACCTGCTCGCGCTGGGGGTAGTCGTAGAGGGGTTCGAGAGTGAACTCGGACATGGGGTTTCTCCTAAGAGGGGAGCATCGCGTCTATGCGTGCAGCTTGAACAGTCGGTCAATGGGGGTGCTGACGGCCTTACGGGCGCGAACAACAGCTTCTTCGTCGGGTGCGTCGTAGAAGCAGAGGCACTTGGCGGTGTCTTCGCGAACGTAGGTGCGCAGGAAGGAAACCTCGGGTACTTCAGCGTACTTGGGGGCGTTTGCCTTCTTGCGGGTCAGGTACTGTTCCATAGTAATCTCTGCGGGGATGTCCCACTCAACCAGGTAGTCTGCGTCCTTCTTGAGCTTCTTGATGTCTTCGAGCTCTGCGCCGACCAGGCGGACTGCGTCGGGGCCTGCGACGGCTGCGCGCTCACCAATGGCTGCGGCGAGGTCGGGGCCGAATGCGGTGTTCTCGGATTCGACGATGACGAAGACGATCTTGTGATCTGCGGAGACCTGGGTTTCGATGAGCTCGGCGCCGTTGGTCAGGGACGAGTTGACGGTCTCGATGAGTGCGGTTGCTTCGTCCTTGGACGGCTGTGCGGGGGTCAGTTCTACCAGGTAAAGTGCCATGATTTTCTCCTCGGCTAAGGGTTGAAGGGTCGTGCCGGAAGGGGTTTTCCGACTCGTTCTGGAATCACCTTAGACCTGTGGTTGAGGGCTGTCTAGTAGATTTCTGTTCGTGGCTTAATGCGTCCCTTTTTGACCCTGTGTGTCGTCATGCGCGTTCATGTGAAGAAATAAATCGTCACAGTCCCGCGCAGTAGTTCCGCGCGTGGGACCCCCCCGTCACGGAGGGGCTTATTCAGACAAATGCCCCCGATTTTCTTATTAAGGCGCTTAATAAGAAAATCCGCGGATTGTCTCATTAAGGAAAACCCTCTGGAGCCTCGGTTGTCGGCGCATACAACATGGCATGCACCAGCGCATACAGCGAGGGCCCCGAACCCTTGGTAATTCAAGGATTCGGGGCCCCTAGCCTATATGCGCTCGCCTCATACGCTCACGCTGCCCAAAAACAGCGAGTCAGCGGTCTAGACAAGCAACTTTGCGGTTACTTCACGCCGCGCATCATCTTCTGAACCGGCTTGTGCACCAGGAACAGCAGAATACCGGTCGCGATGGTGATAATACCCATCCAGGTGAAGTAGGGAACCTCGGTCTCCATGCTGTAGAACGGCGCCAGCCAACCGGAGAGCACGGTACCCATTGCCACGGAGGTGAAGTACAGCGCCATCATGTTCACGCGGTGCGCCTTCGGTGCGAGCTTGGTCGCCAGCGAAATACCCACCGGCGAAATGATCAGCTCGGCGATGGTGCAGACGAACAGGATCAGCACAATCCAGCCGACGTTCACGCTCTGAACGCCCGCCTGAGTGAGGAAGATCCAGAACGCCAGACCGATAATAATCAGCGCTGCGGAGAACTTCAGGGTGGTGACCGGCTGGCGGTCGCCCCACTTGGTCCACAGGGCGGAGAACATCATGCCGAAGATGATGATGAAGACCGGGTTGATGGAGTTGACCAGGTTCGGGGTCAGCTCCATGCCCAGGATGTTCCAATTAAGGCGCTCATCCGAGTACACCGCCATGACGGTGAACTGCTGCTGGTACAGTGCCCAGAACACGGCGTTTGCAATCCACAGGGGAATGAATGCGGTGACGCGGGAACGCTCATCCGCGGTGACGTCCTTGGCGGTCAGCATCTGCGCGAACAGGGCGATTGCACCGATGAAGATGAAGGCCATGACCCAGTTCTTGAGATTGTCTGCGGTCATCAGGCCGGTCGCCAGCAGGATGCCAAGAATCACGACGATACCGACCAGCGCCAGGAAGAAGTTACGCTTCTGGGCGCCGGTGAAGGGGGTGCCCACGTGGTGCACGGATTCGGGCAGGTTATTGCGGGTCAGCGAGTACTGAATCAGGCCAGCAGCCATACCGATGGCGGCAAAACCGAAGCCCATGTGGAAGCCCCAGGTGCTCCAGCCCCAACCGGTCAGGAGCGGGCCGAGGAGTGCACCGGTGTTCACACCGATGTAGAAGATGGTGAAGCCTGCATCGCGGCGGGAGTCGTGGTCGCCGTAGAGCGAACCGACCAGCACGGATGCGTTACTCTTCAGGCCGCCGGAGCCGATAGCGACCAGCAGCAGACCAATCACCACGCCCGGCACGCCGGGGATGAGGGAGAGGGAGATGTGACCCGCCATGATGCCGATGGCGGAGTAGAAGAGGGTACGCTCGGGGCCGAGGAGGCGGTCACCGAGGATACCGCCGAGGATTGCCATGAGGTACACGACTGCACCGTACGCGCCGATAACGCCGGTGGCGAGGTCCTTGTCGAGGCCCAGGCCGCCCTTGTCTGCGGTGTAGTACAGGTAGTAGATCATGATGCCCTGCATGCCGTAGAAGGAGAAGCGCTCCCACATTTCTACGGTGAACAGGTTCGCGAGCATGCGCGGGTGGCCGAAGAAGGTCTTGGTGTCCTTGGGTTCGGCACCTGTGATGGTGTTGGACATGGTGAAAATTCTTTTCTGTTGTGCCCGGTTTTCTGTGTGACCCGGACAATATGTGTATAAGTGTATACCCTTGCCCATGCATATGTATACACGGTACGCGCCTATATTTCAAAGAATGAATTCTCTTGCAGTGCATGAAAAACCATTTCGATTTTTTCGTATGCATCATTTTGGGAGCCCACAAACCCCCAAATACCGGGCTAGATGCGCCTCGTGCCCTTAACGCGATAGAGTGGAACCACAACTATGCCCACCCGGCACCTTGCCGTGCCGACCGGCTCATTTTTAATCATTTCAAAGGAGAACCCCATGACCGCTGTACCCCAGGTTGACCCCCGCGACGTTCCCGCCGGCGCAACCATCATCGACGTGCGTGAAGACTACGAGTGGGAGGGCGGCCACGCGACTGGCGCTAAGCACATCACCCTCGGCACTATCGCCGAGCGTCTGGCTGAGCTGCCCGCACCGGGCGAGGATTTCTACGTCATCTGCCACGGTGGCGGCCGTTCGAACCGTGCGGCAACCTTCCTGCGCGAGCACGGCTACGCCGCACACAACATTGCGGGCGGCACCAGCGCGTGGTTTGCTGCCGGTCTGCCGATGACCAGCGAGAACGGTGAAGCACCCGCGGTCGTTCACTAAACCGCTGGTTCGCCTGCACGCCATACAATGGAGTCCGTGACTGAAACTTCCGCGGACCGTATTTTGTCTACCCCGAACGCTCCCGCTTCTGCCTCCCCTCATGCCCTGCCGAGTAGTCTGCAGAGCATCCCGTGGGATGCGCAGACGCGGGAGCTCATCGTGCGCCCGCTGCCTTTTGCGGTGAACTGCGAGGAGGCGTACCCGCTGCTGGCCGCCGGCGCCGAGTATTCCTTCTGGCTGGATTCGGCGCGCGAAGAGTCGCCCATGTCGGTTGCCTCGTATGTGGGCGTGGTTCCGGCGCAGCTGTCGCCCCTGCGCGTGGATTCGGCACGCGCGGCGGCTGAATCCGGCGGGGAAGACCCCTTCGCCCAGCTGGAGGCGGCACTTGCCTCCGCACCGCGCCCGGATGCCGCGGCGGCAACCGGTCTGCCTGCGGGTTTGCGTGGCGGTTACGTGGGTTATTTCGGCTACGAGGCGCGTGCCGCCATGGGTCTGGAGCATGGCCACCCGGTGCCGGGCTACCTGCCGGCGCATGAGGCGCCGACTCCGGATTCTCTGTGGCTTCCGGCGGTCCGCTACCTGGTACACGAGCATGCCCGCCCGGGGGTTGCGGCGCGGAGCTGGCTGGTGGGGGACGAGCCGTGGTGTGAGGCGGCGGAGCGGCTGCTGAGCACTGCGGGAGAGCACGCCTCGGAAACCGCTTCTGACAGCACCCCCGTAAATACCCCTGAGCTTACCGAGCCTCTGCTCTTCCCGGCACCCGCCGCGGAAGCCTATATGGATTCTGTTCGCGCTAGTCAGCACGAAATCTACGAGGGCAACAGCTACGAGGTGTGCCTGACCGCGCAGACGGTTGCGCGCATCCAGAACCCGAGCCCGGAGCTTTTCTTTGAGCTGTACCGCCGCCAGCGCGCCCACAATTCGGCGCCGTATGCGGCGTATCTGCGGTGCGGTGATTTTTCGGTGCTGTCTTCCTCGCCGGAGCGTTTTTTGAGCGTGGATGAGCAGCGTAACGCCCAGACGAAGCCGATTAAGGGCACGATTGCTCGCGGCGCCACCCCGGAGGAAGACGAGGCCGCCGCCGCCTGGTTGCGTACCGATGAGAAGACCCGCGCCGAGAACCTCATGATTGTGGACCTGCTGCGTAACGACCTGTCGCTGGTTTCCGAGCCGCACACGGTGCGCGTGCCGGTGCTCATGGGTGTGGAGAGCTACTCGACCGTGCACCAGCTGGTGTCTACGGTCAGCTCTCGCCTGCGTGAGGGAATTTCCGCGGTGGCCGCCGCGCGGGCGTGCTTCCCGGGCGGCTCCATGACAGGTGCGCCGAAGCCCTCGACCATGCAGATTATTGAGCGCCTGGAGAATCGCGCTCGCGGTGTGTATTCGGGTGCCCTGGGCTTTGTGTCGGCGGATGGTTCGGCGAACCTGTCGATTGTGATTCGCACGCTCGTGGCGCACGATGACGGCACGATGACTCTTGCCGCCGGTGGTGCGGTGGTTGCCGATTCGGATCCTGCCGCCGAGTACGAGGAGATGCTGACGAAGCTGCACGCCGCCTTGCCGCCGTCGGTGGGCCGCGTGGTGGAATAGCCTAGCGCCGGGATAACGCGGTAGTGGGATAGCGCAGGATAGCCTGCGCCGCCTGCACGTGAGCCGCTACACTGGAACTATGACTAAGCTTTCTGAAAACCTCCCCATTGAAGAAGCCCGTGAACGCCTGCGCCAGCTGATTATGGAGCTGGCTGTGGTGCGCGGGCACGTGGTCCTCGCCTCCGGCAAGGAAGCCGACTACTACGTTGACCTGCGCCGCATCACCCTGCACCACGAGGCTTCTCGCCTGGTTGGTCAGGTCATGCTGGACCTGCTGGATAAGAACGGCATCGAGTTTGAGGCTGCTGGCGGTCTGACCATGGGTGCTGACCCGGTGGGTACCGCGATTATGCGTGCTGCTGGTGATCAGGACCGTGCGATTGACGCGTTTGTGGTGCGTAAGGCTCAGAAGTCTTACGGCATGGGCCGTCAGGTGGAGGGCCCGAGCGTTGAGGGCCGTCGCGTGGTTGCTGTGGAGGACACCTCCACTACCGGTGGTTCGGCGCTGACCGCTGTTGAGGCGCTGCGTAAGGCTGGCGCTGAGGTTGTGGCGGTTGCTGTGATTGTTGACCGTGCGACCGGCGCGAAGGAGCACGTGGAAGAGGTTGCGGGCGTTCCGTGCCTGTACGCGTACTCGAAGGATGAGCTGGGCCTGGACTAGTCTCTACTGGACTGGATTCTTAGGACCTCGTGAATTTTTAAGGCATTCCCGTTGTGGCGGGTGAACCCGTGCCGCTGGCTGCTGTGTGTGGCTGGTGGTGCGGGTTTTTGTCTGTAAGATGGCTCTGTGGGCGCCGGAGTGGCGCTGGTTGTTGGCGTGAAGGTGGTTGTGATGGTTGAGAATCGTGATGCGGCTGAGGCTGCGGAGGCGGCTGCAGCTGAGGCTGTTGAGGGTACTGAGCAGGGTACCGCCCGTTTTGAGGTGGGTGTGGGCCCGTGGGAGGGCCCGTGGCCTGAGGGCGACCATTGGGATGAGGAGCTGCTGCGTGAGGGCGACCGCCGTAACGTGGTGGATAAGTACCGTTACTGGTCGATGGACGCGATTATTGCTGACCTGGATACGCGCCGCCATGATTTTCATGTGGCGATTGAGAATTGGCAGCATGACCTGAATATTGGCACGGTGGTGCGTACGGCGAATGCGATGTTGGCGAAGGAGGTCCATATTATTGGGCGTCGCCGTTGGAATCGTCGTGGTGCGATGGTGACGGATCGTTATCAGCATGTGCGTCATCATCCGACGATTGAGGATTTTGTGGCGTGGGCGCAGGGCGAGGGTCTGGAGATTATTGGTATTGATATTTTCCCGGATTCTGTACCCCTGGAGACGTATGATCTGCCGAAGAAGTGCGTGCTGGTTTTCGGTCAGGAGGGCCCGGGCCTGTCGGAGGAGTTGCATGCGGCGGCTAGGGATACGTTGTCGATTGAGCAGTTTGGGTCGACGCGTTCGATGAATGCGGCGACGGCTGCGGGTATTGCGATGCATGCGTGGGTTCGCCGCCATGTGTTTGGCCAGATTCCGTCGTAGTTTGGCGGCTGTTTATGAGGTGTTTAAAGGTTCCGATGCGTTGTGTGCGCGTCGGAACCTTTTTTGTTGGGGGCAGTAACTCAAGTCGCTAGATAAGCAGGACGGGCGAACCAGCCACAGAATGCCCACAAGTTGCCCATAGAAAATCCGTGCACACGAAAATTTCATAAGAAGGAGCCGGGGAGTGTCACCACTCCCCGGCCCTCACTTTATTCACTCTCAACCTCGCAGCCCATGCCAGCGCACCTACAGGCCCGCCAGCTCAAGGCCACTCAGCGTCAGGTTACTTAGTCCTTTAGCCCACCGGAACGTTAACGTTCACCAGCGAGTACAGATCCTTCGGATCATCCGGGCTAGCAACCAGGTCAATGAACTGCAGCAGGTCGGTGTCCTGCGTAGCCGCACGGGCATAACGCAGACCCGAGAAGTCAGCAATCGCGAAGCCCACCGAATCAAACAGGGTAATCTGCTCATCCGACACGCGGCCCGGCTCCTCACCGGTTAGCACCTTCCAGAACTCCACCACCGGGAAGTCCGGGTCCTTCTGCTGAATCTCGCCCTCAATGCGGGTCTGCGGCGGGAACTCAACAAACACGGTGGAACGGTCCAGAATTTCGCTTTCCAGCTCAGTCTTGCCGGGGCAGTCGCCACCAATAGCGTTCAGGTGAACGCCGGGCTTCACCTGGCTGTCCAGCAGAACCTTCGCCTGCTGCTTATCGGCGGTGCAGGTGGTAATAATGTCGGCACCCTCAACAGCCTCGTCCACGTCCTTAGCCAGGTGGATGCGGAAGCCCAGCGGCTCCAGGTTACGGCGGAACTTCTCCATCGCGTGCGGGTCAACGTCGTAGACGGACAGGTCCTCAATGCCGAGCACCGCGCGCATACCCAGCGCCTGGAACTCAGACTGCGAGCCGGTACCAATCATCGCCATCTTCTTCGAGTCCTTGCGTGCCAGGTGCTTAGCAACCATGGCGGACACGCCGGCGGTACGCAGCGCGGTCAGCAGGGTCATCTCAGCCAGGAACACGGGGTAGCCGTTGTCCACGTCAGCGAGCAGACCGAACGCGGTCACGGTCTGGAAGCCGCGTGCCGGGTTGGAGGGGTGGCCGTTCACGTACTTGAAGGAGTAGGTGATGTTGTCGGAGGTAGGCATCAGCTCAATCACACCGAAGGGGGTGTGGGAGGCGACGCGCGGGATCTTGTCGAAGCTCTGCCACTTCTTGAAGTCTTCTTCGAGGAAGTCGACCATGCCGGCAATGATGTTGCCTACGCCGTCCTTCTGAATCCACTTCGCCATCGAGGCGACGTCAACAAATTCCACCGCGTGTGCGCTAGGACGTTCAGTCATGATTTTCTCCTTTGAATATCTGCACAAAACTTCTTTGTGCATCTGGTGGTCACTGCGGATATCTATTATCTCAAAATATATTGCAGGACACACCGTATTAGAAATGCTATAGATATGTACTTTGCTTTATGTATTACACGGATGTAATACGGAAGCGAACACGAAAAGACGTGCAGGGAGGGGGTTCTAGAGTCTAGAGCTCCTGGAACCTACGGGCTAGGGTTTAGGACTAGGGTCTAGAACCCCCTCATCGCCTTCACCGGGATTCCGCCGGGGTATCACCGGGATCGGAAGCTGCCGGTCGGGTTAGTGTCCCTTCGGCTTGTCCTCATCCTCAAGATCCAGCTCACCCAGGTCAATGTGGGTACGAGGCTCCGAAACGAGCTTCTTCACCACCGGGCGGGCAGCAATCACAGGCACGGAACCGGTGTAGCCTTCACGGACGCGAGCAATCTCGTTGACGCGGTCACGAACCGTGTACCAGCCGATAATCAGCAGCGGGATAACCACCAGCAGCGATGCCAGGGTGTAGGTACCCACCGGGTAATCCAGAGCCATCAGCACCAGCACAACAGCGAGGAACACCATCACAGCCCAGTCGCTGAAGCGACCGCCGGGTGCGCGGTAGTTGGGGCGCTTGTACTTGCCCTCACCGACCATCTTCAGGTACTTCTGGTGCGACATTGCGATAGCCGCCCAGCTAGCCATGGTGCCCACCGACGCGATGTTCAGCACGACCTCGAACGCCTGCTCGGGAACGAAGAAGTTCAGCACAACACCGAAGAGGCCAACCACACCGGTCAGCAGAATACCTGCCACCGGAACGCCGGAGCGGGATACCTTAGTGGTGAACTTCGGCGCCGAACCCGCAACACCCATCGAGTGGAGAATACGGCCGGTGGAGTACAGACCAGCGTTCAGCGAGGAAGCAGCCGCGGTAATAACGACCAGCTGCATAATCGGTGCGGTACCGTCAATGCCGATCGAGTCGAAGAAGGTCACGAACGGCGACTCTGCATCCTTATATGCGGTGTAGGGCATGAGCAGGCAGAGCAGAACCACGGAACCAACGTAGAAGATCGCGATACGCCAGATCACGGTGTTGATAGCGCGGGGGATAACCTTCTCAACGTTCTTGGTTTCACCACTGGTGGTGCCGACCAGCTCAATACCAGCGTAGGCGAACACAACGCCCTGAACCACGATAAGAGCGGGAAGAATACCGTTGGGGAAGAAGCCGTCATTGGCTGCGATGAGTTCAAGGCCGGGGCGGACGCCGTTGATGGGTTCACCGAAGACCAGGTACCAGATACCTACCGCCATGAAGGACAGCAGGGCAAGAATCTTAATGAGTGCGAACCAGAATTCCAGCTCACCGAAGAGCTTCACGGAGATGAGGTTCAGGGCCACAGTGATGACAACGACGATGAATGCGCTGAGCCACTGGGGAATATCTGCGAAGAACTGGTTGTATCGACCGAACCAGCTGATGTAGATAGCGATTGCGGTGGCGTCTGCAACGGCGGTCATTGCCCAGTTCAGCCAGTACAGCCATCCGGATACGAATGCGGCCTTTTCGCCGTAGAATTCGCGGGTGTAGGAGACGAAGGAGCCCGAGGAGGGGCGGTGAAGGATCAGCTCGCCGAGGGCTCGCAGGATCAGGTAGCCGAAGAAGCCGATGACGGCGTAGATGACGGCGAGCATGGGGCCTGCGTCCTGCAGGCGGCTACCGGTGCCCAGGAACAGGCCGGTACCAATCGCGGAACCGATGGCGATCATCTGGAGCTGACGTGCGCCAAGCCCCTTGTGAAAGCCTTCCTGTTCGTGTGCGAACGGGTCGTCCGTCGGGGGCTTGGTGTGCTGATCCGCTGCAGAGGTCTGCGGATTCTTGTTTGGTGAGGTGCTCATGCTATACCTCCTTGGATAGTTACGTCTGAAGCACGTGTTACATGAAATGTGGTTGGGAACACGTCTGTGAGTTGTAACGACTATAGCATGGCAGTTTGGTTAAATATAACTCGCGTCACGTAATAATTTATATACATTAAATGCATATCTTGCGGGCATATTTGGTTCATGTTGTATTGTGTGGTTTTAATTGTTTTGTGAAATAGATTAAATGCGCTTTATATACAAAAAATAAATTCCCGCACCACCACACAGCACAAGAGCACCCACAACGGGGTGCTCCAGCAACCTATTCAGAACGGGACTCTAGCCCTCCATTAGGCGGTCAATCTTCGCCCGCAACGCGCGCTCACGACGATTCAACCACCACCAACTCGGCCAACGCATCAACGACTTACGGCCCACCTGTACGACCGAGGGGAGCTTCGCCTCCGCAAGCGCCACATCAATCTCATGGTCACTCGCACCCTCATCACGCATTTTCTCCATCAACTCAAGGGATTTCGCCATATCGCCATGCCCCAAAACATGACGACTCTTACGCTCCAGAACCTCATCCAGCTGGGCGCGCACCGGGGCAATCGCCGCTGCATTCGGATGCTCACGCTCAGCACGACGCTGCGCCTGGCGGGCACGCTTCTCACGCTTCGCGTCGAGCTGTTTCGGATTATTTTTAGCGCTCGCCTTGCCCATCGGAGGTTCCTTTCGCTGCGTCCGGGTGATGTGTACGCTGACCTGCACGCACAGAGCACATCAAGTCATTAACACCTCTACTTTACCGCGGTAATTCGCGGAACTTTCGCTGCAGTAAACCCAAAAAAACCCACAAAAAATTAACGATAAATAAGTCGTATCTTGGTAAAATAGTGCGAGTAGGAGGCGTCTCGCGCGCCAACAAAAAATGGTGAACCGGCCCAACATCGGTAACCGGTCGCATCTATCCAAGGAGTCAGCATATGGCTATTGCAACCCCCGAAGTTTACGCAGAAATGCTGCAGACCGCGAAGGAAAAGGGCTTCGCGTACCCCGCAGTGAACGTGACCTCCTCCCAGACCCTGAACGCTGCTATCCGCGGCTTCGCAGAGGCTGGCTCGGACGGCATCATCCAGGCATCCACCGGTGGTGCAGCATACTGGTCCGGCGCTTCCAAGAAGGACATGGTCGTTGGCTCCCTGGCCTTCGCAGCATACGCACGCGAGGTTGCTAAGCAGTACGACGTGAACATTGCACTGCACACCGACCACTGCCCCAAGGACAAGCTGGACGGCTTCGTTCTGCCCCTGCTGGCAGAGTCCGAGAAGGCTGTTGCTCGCGGTGAAGACCCCATCTTCAACTCCCACATGTGGGATGGCTCCGCTATCTCCCTGGACGAGAACCTGAAGATCGCTGCTGAGCTGATCGAGCGTACCTCCAAGGCAAACATCGTGCTTGAGGTTGAGATTGGTGCCGTTGGTGGCGAGGAAGACGGCGTTGAAGGCGCTATCGATGACTCCCTGTACACCACCGTTGCAGACGCAATCAAGACCGTTGAGGCAATCGGCCTGGGCGAGAAGGGCACCTACATGGCTGCTCTGACCTTCGGTAACGTTCACGGCGTGTACAAGCCCGGTAACGTTCACCTGCGCCCCGAGCTGCTCAAGGAAATCCAGACCGAGGTTGGCGCTAAGTACGGCAAGGGCGACAAGCCCTTCTACCTGGTCTTCCACGGTGGCTCCGGCTCCACCGAGCAGGAGATTGCAGACGCAGTGTCCTACGGTGTTATCAAGATGAACATCGACACCGACACCCAGTACGCATTCACCCGCCCCGTTGCTGGCCACATGTTCAGCAACTACGACGGTGTGCTGAAGGTTGACGGCGAGGTCGGCAACAAGAAGACCTACGACCCCCGCGTTTGGGGTGCAGCTGCAGAGGCAGGCATGGCCGCACGCGTGGTCGAGGCTTGCCAGCAGCTCGGTTCCGTCGGTACCTCCCTCAACAAGTAAGGTACTGTTCGCCCGCCGCAGCGCCTATAGTCGCTGCCGGGTGTGAACCTAAGCTTCGTTAAGCGAAAGCGGTGCCCGCTTCCTCAGTACGAGGAGGCGGGCACCGCTCTTTGTATATGTAGCTAGAACCGGGTGAGCCGGGCGCTCATTGCTGGTAGGGGCGGGTTTACTTGCCGCCGCAGCCGCAACCACCGCATCCGCAGCCGCCGGACTTCACAGCCACCGAACCGGAGGTGGGGATACCGTCGCCGGTGTCGCCGCCCATGAGGTTCACGCGGTTGCCAATCTCGGGGCCGCCAACCGGCTGGGGTGCCTTACCCGCCAGGGTTGCCGCGAAACCTGCGGGCTCCGCCAGGGGGCTCAGGTTCGGGATCATCGACGCCGCCGGGGAACCGGAGGGGCCGCACGCAGCCGCTGCCGCGTTCGCCTTCGGCTGCGACACCATGTGCGCGCGGGAGAAGCGCTTAATCTGCTCGACGGTCGGGTACGCGAAGGATACCTTCACCTCACCGTTGACGAGCATGAGCGGCAGAACCTCGCGGCCGTTCATCTCAATCTGCTCGGCAACCGGTGCGCACTCTTCAAATGCGGACGGGTAGGAGTCGGTGGAGTACACCTCAATGTCCACGCCTGAATCCAGCGCCTCCTGCGCGGCACCCAGGAAGATGGAGCGCTCCATATCCTGCGGATCCTCCGGGTTCTCGCCGGGGCCCGGAATAAATACTTCAAGAACGGTTTCAGCCGCTTCAGTCATCAGTTTTCAGCCTTTTCTTTCTTATCGGCACCGGCTCGGGGGAGGGGCGCCAGTCCTTCACTAAGTGTACTCGGGACCTCAAGAGTGCAGAAGTGTGATGTGAAGTTCCAGAATTGCGGAATATTTGCAGAATTCGAGTCGAATGACTCTCAGCTCGTGAGCTGCGGGTTCAGGTGTTGTATTCTGAGTGCATATGCACCGGAGTATGCGAACCCTGCGTATAGGCAGGCGCCGCCCGGTGTGAAACCAAGAAGGCAACGACGCCCGCATCCGACGCGGACGCATCAGCGCTACAAATACACGCTATTCATAGCGCCACACGACCAGAAGGAGCATATATGTTCGGTTTCGGCAAGAAGAAGAAGGAAGCTGCCGCACAGGAAGCATCGTCCGCAGACGTCTACGTCGCACCTGTTACCGGCGAGTACCTGCCGCTGAGCGAAGTCTCCGACCCCGTTTTCTCTCAGGGCGTTATGGGCGACGGCTACGCAGTGAACCCCACCGCAGGCACCATCGTCGCACCCGTTGCAGGCACCATTGCACTGATTCAGGACACCCTGCACGCATTCATGCTCCGCACCGAAAACGGTGGCGAGGTGCTGGTCCACATCGGTATCGACACCGTTGAGCTCGGCGGCGAAGGCTTCACCAAGATCGCTAACGTAGGCGACAAGGTTGAGGCAGGCGCACCCATCATTGAGGTGGACTGGGCAGCTATCGAGGGCCGCATCCCCTCCAAGGAAACCATGGTGATGATCACCAACACCGCAAAGTTCAACATCTCCAAGGACTCCGAGGCACGCCGCCCCGTCGCAGCCGGTGACCGCGTCGCTCAGGCATCCAAGAAGTAAGCTGAACCAGCGAAAATAGCTCAGCTTCAATAAGGGGAATACCCTTTGAAAAACGTTTAACGCAAAAGGTCGCGTCCTGCAGGTTCAACCGAGCCACAGGCGTGGCCTTTTTCGTTACACGAGAAATTTTTTAACACCGTATTAAAAGCCGCCACTAAAAGCGGCGGAAAAGGAGGAACACCCAGCGCAGCTTGCACCGCGGGCAAGAATGAGGCGCAAATAATACCCTATTTTCCTGTGAACGCTATGAAGAACCGATAAAAAATCGTTATTCTACTTAGAGTTGCAGTTTGAGTTGAGAGAATCCGGACCCTCAGCTATAAACCAAAACTTCAATGACCAACCACACACATTACGCTCAACTCATAAACGAAAAAGGACCACTACGGTGACTGCATTCCCGAAAATCTCCAAGAATCTGAGCCGCCGCGGCTTCATCGGTGCCTCCGCACTGGCACCCGCCGCCCTCATGCTCCAGGCAGGCGAAGCCCACGCTGCAGCCAACACCCGCGCACAGCTCGCGGCAGTACACAGCGGTTCCCCCGCACACCAGCTGCTCTACAAGACCGATGAATTCTTCATCGCCCACCGCGGCGCCGGCAACATCAACCCCGAGCACACCGCCTACGCCTACGCAGAGTCCGTACGACGCGGCGCCCTCGCCGTCGAAATTTCCGTGCGCACCACCAGCGACGGCCACTTCGTCTGCATGCACGACACCAACATCAAGCGCACCACCGGTGCGGCCCTGGACGTGCGCGGCCACACCCTCGCCGAACTGCGCCAGCACAAGGTCAACATGCGCAAGAACCTGGGTGAGAAGACCGACCTGTACGACATCCCCACCCTCGAAGAAGCCATCGCAGCGGTTGACGCTGTACCCGCAGGCGGCGAATACGCCTCCGTCGGCGGCAAGAAGGTCGTACTGTTCCTCGAAGCGAAGGACGGCCCCGCACAGGCAGGCCTCGTCAAGTTCATCACCGACCGCGGCCTGCAGCGCCGCACCGTCATCAAGATGTACCGTGACGGCAGCGGTGGCTTCAAACCCACCTCCCGCTACCTGAAGCTTGCCAACTCCGCAGGCTGCGCCACCTGGTGCTACTTCGACGGCGGCGACCCCATCGACAAGATTTCCGCAATGGCACGCCACGAAAACGTGGACGCCATCGGCGTACCCTACTACGAGAAGCCGACCGGCGCTTCCCAGGGCTCCATGAGCGAGGAGAACGTACGCACCCTCACCGCGCAGGGCAAGGCAGTCATCGTCTGGGAAATCCACCGCCGCTCCGCCTACGAAAAGTACAAGGCACTGGGCGTGAAGGGCTTCATGTGCCCCGACCCTTACTGGGTGATCGGTGACCCCTTCGACGCCAGCGTCAAGATTAAGACCGGCAAGCGCCCCCACGGCATGCTGCCCGCCGACCCCTCCGTCGCAGCAGACATGCCCGACCTGACCGGCGCAGCCATCGTGCACAACCAGCGCTACGACGAATCCGTACTGCTCGGCCCCCTGGCGAACTACACCACCCGCGAAAAGTACACCCTCGACTTCTCCATGAAGTGGACCGGTGCACTGCCGCAGCAGGACGGCCACTACGGCTATATTGCGTTCGGCCGCGAACACGACGGCGCCTTCGGCATCGGTAAGAAGTTCTCTGCAAAGCAGGAAGACGGCACCTACGTGCTCGCCATCCGCCCCAACTACCGCGGCGGCTCCGTGGCGCAGATTCTCTGCTTTGAACCGAACCAGACCAGCCCGCGCGTGCTGCACACCATGAAGCTGCGCCAGAAGGTCACCACCGGCCAGGCACTGAACTGCAAGATCGTGGTGAACAAGAACAGCTTCTACTACACCGTCAACGGCCAGTACTCCAGCCCCATCAACCACAGCGCCTACCGCGGCCCGTACGTACACTTCGGCCGCTTCCACGGCACCAACGATGGCGGTCCCCTGGAACTGACCCGGATCGAGGCACGCCAGTCCTGGGTTTGAGAGCGCAGGTGGGCTTAAACCACCGCCGAGCACCACGCCACTCGCGGCTCACCACCGCGGAGAGCGAGGCGCAGGGCTTCGCGGATGCACACCGAGCATCCCTTCCGGGCTAGGCCTCCCATAACCCCCAGCTGCTCGCGTACCGAGCAAGAATCCACCCCGAAGGGGGTCGCATCTGTAATGGATGCGGCCCCCTTTGGCGTGCCTGCGGCCTTTCCAAGGGGGGGGGGAGCGGACGAGGGCGCGCAGTGACGGGGTGACGGGTGGGCGCGCGGGGCAGGCGAGAGGACGGGGACTAGAATTAAAAGCGTCAGAGTCGACCGCACCGGCCGCCCCAACCCGAAAGGCACGCCATGACCACCTCACCCGAAAGCTCCGCTACCGAGAGCGCTACTTCCGAAAAGCCCGCCGCGAAGTCCGCCCAGCTACGCGGCCGCACCGAACCGCACATGCAAAGCATCAACATGCCGCAACGCGAACCCATCGACCCCTACGAACGGCCCTCCTACCCCTTCTTCTACGTGCCCACCGACCTGCTCCTCGGCGGCAGCTGGGTCACCGGCGACAACGGCTCCTTCCCCGTGCACAACCCCTCCTGCGGTCAGATTCTCGCGCACGTCGCTGACGCCAGCGTCGAACAGGGCATCGAAGCGCTCGATGCTGCCTGCGACGCCCGCGCCTCCTGGGCGGCAACCAGCCCCCGCGAACGCGCCGACATCCTCAACCGCGCCTACACGCTCATGACGCAGCGCACCGAAGTCATCGCCCGACTCATGACCCTCGAAATGGGCAAGCCCCTCGACCAGTCCCGCGGTGAGGTCGCCTACGCCGCGAACTACCTGCGCTGGTACGCCGAAGAAGCCGCCCGCAGCTTCGGTCGCACCGCCGTTGCCCCCGAATCCGGGCTGCAGATCACCACCGTGCGCCGCCCCGTCGGCCCCTGTCTGCTCATCACCCCCTGGAACTTCCCGCTCGCCATGGCGGCACGCAAGGTCGCCCCGGCGCTTGCGGCGGGCTGCACCGTGGTGCTCAAGCCCGCCTCCCTGACTCCGCTCAGCTCCCTGTACTTCGCGTACCTGATGCGCGAGGCGGGCCTGCCGGACGGCGTGCTGAACGTGGTGACCACCTCCCGCACCGGCGAGGTTGTCTCCGCGCTGATGGCTGATGAGCGCCTGCGGAAGGTGTCGTTCACCGGCTCCACCGCCGTGGGCCGCACCCTGCTCGCGCAGGCCTCGCAGAACGTTCTGCGCACCTCCATGGAGCTGGGCGGCAACGCCCCGTTCATCGTCTTTGAGGACGCGGACATCCCCGCCGCCGTGGAGGGCGCCTACGCGGCGAAGATGAGGAACATGGGCGAGGCGTGCACCGCCGCCAACCGAATCATCGTGCACGAGGACATTGCCGAAGAGTTCACGCGCGCCTTCGTGGAGCGTATGGAGGCGACCGTCGTAGGTGACGGAACGGTCGAGGGAACCGACTGCGGACCGCTAATTCAACCTTCAGCGGTTGAATCCATGCTTTTTATGGTCGAAGACGCCCTGGGCAAGGGTGCGCTCCTCGCCTGCGGCGGGTACATTCCCGAGCTTGAGGAGAATGTTCCGAGCGACACCGGTGGCATGCCCAAGAACCTCAACAAGGGCAACTTCATTTGCCCCACCGTGCTGACCGGCGTGACCGATTCGATGCGCGTGTGGCGTGAGGAAATCTTCGGCCCCGTCGCCCCGATTACCACCTTCGGCGGCTACGGCGAGGAGGGTGAGCGCACCGCCCTGAAGCTCGCCAACGACACTGAGTACGGCCTGGCGGCGTACATGTACACGAGCAACCACCCGCGCTTTACGCGCATGGCGGCGGGCCTGGAGTTCGGCTTGATCGGCTACAACTCCGGCGTCATCTCGAATGCGGCGGCGCCCTTCGGTGGTGTGAAGCAGTCCGGCATGGGCCGCGAGGGCGGCCCCGAGGGTCTGGAGGAGTACACCGAGCTGCAGTACATCGGCGCGCCGAACCCGTTCGCCGGATAGGCTGAGATACCAGTTACGGCGAATTCTGAATGCAGCGAAGCCCCGGCGGGCACCCGAGAAGGTGCTCGCCGGGGCTTCGTGCTGTCTAAATCATGTGCGGGTGCTAGAGCTGCCGCAAGCCGCTAGAGCTGGCGCAGTGCGAGCAGCTCGCGGCTGAAAGCATCCGAGGGCCCCTTGCCGCACGAGTTGGGGCGCGGCTCAAGGGTGACCCGCTCGAAGAAGGTGACCCAGGTGCGTCCGTCGGTGTGGGAGGTGAGCGCCGCCTCCATGGTGGGGTGCTTGGTGAATTCTTTAGGCGAGAACGCCGCAAAAAATTCAGGGGAGAACTCAGTGCTTGTCTCGACGTTCACATCGATGCCTGCCTCGCGGAGTGCAATAAACGCCTCCCGCCCCGATGTTTCACGTGAAACCAAACCCCCAGAGGTTACTTCTTCGCCCTTTTTCTCCAGTTCGAGGCGCACCGCGACCTCCGCCGCCTGCTCCACCGGGGTATCCGTACTGCGACCACGCAGACCGTGCAGGGACGGAATAGAACGACCCGCCAACGACAGGTACGCCGCCAGCGCCGAAGGTTCCGAGAGGCGACCGTAGGTATAGCCGGTGGGTAGCATAATGCCGACCGGGGCAAAGCGGTGACCGCCCGTGTGCGAGCACTCCCAGACCGCGTTCGGCGGCAGAACATCCGCCAGGTGCGCCGCAATGGGACGACCGCGCAGGGCGCAGCAACGGTCACGCTTTGCATGGGTGCACACGAGGATGGCGGGGGAGTCCATGAGCTCCGCGCCGGTTGCCTGAATCAACTCCTGCGGGTTGTCCAGGGGCAGTTCAAGGAGCTGCTCGGGGGTGCTCACGCTGAACGAGTAGAGCTTCTCCTTGCCAGGAGTGCAGAGCGCGTAGAGCACCCGGTGGGTCGGGGTGCCGGATGCATCCGGTGCGCCGTGCAGCACGCGCCCCTCCCTGCCCGGCTGGCGGATCAGCAGGAACTTCAGGCCAGCCCGCGAGACCGCATCGCCCAGTGCCGCCGAAAGTTCCTCACCCAGTGCGGAGCCATCCAGCACGTCGCGGCCCCACTGTCCCACGTGTTCGAGCGCCAGCCAGGCGGTGGCGCGTCCGGCGGTGCCGCCGAGAGCCTCATCGTCGTAGAGGGAGCAGGAGTCTTCGGGGATCTTGGTGGCGCGGGTGCGCGAGGAGAGCTCATCGGCGTGCGCGGCACGCAGGTTCTTCAACTCGGCGGGGTTGGTGGCGCGCGGCTCGGGGGTGGCGGGGGCGCAGAATTCGGTCATCGTTTTCTCGATTTCGGGTGAACTGTGGGCGGGTTCAAGTGCCGCAAGGGCGTTGGAGTACTGGGCACTGGAGTGCTGGGATGCTTCACCAGCCTACGGCGCTTAAATGTAGAAAAACAACCGAGAGAGGGTGAATTTCAGGGGTTTTAGGCCTGATAGCGGATTTTGGGCGCGTCTCAAGACCTTCCAGAACCTCACGTTCCAGAACCTCACGAATTTACTCGGGCAGTAGGCTCATCGCGACGCGGTGGAGGTGTTCCTTCTCTTCGGGGGTGCCGAAGAAGGAGCGGAGCATGTACCCCTGGAAGACCATCATGAAGGCGTCCGCGGTGTCGCGGGCGTAGTCGGTGATGAGCGCCTCCTGTTCGGGGGTGCGTTGCCCCGGGTCGGGGTTGATTTCGTGCAGAACGCTCAGCTGTTCGACCGCCCAGGGGGTGAGGGTCTGGGTAATGATGCCCTGCAGTAGGGGAATGATGTCCGTGGTTGCCCTGGCGACTTCAGGTGCGTGGAGCGATTCAAGGCGGATGCGCAGCATGGCGGAGAAGTTCTCGTTGACCAGCTGGTTGGTGTAGATGATTTCGAGGATGTCCTGGGGGCCGGCGCCTTCGGGGAGGGCGGCGTAGAGCTCCTTGACGTTGTTGAGGCGCTCGTTGATAGCGCTGATGAGGATGTCTTCTTTGCCGGAGAAGTGCGAGTAGATGGACCCGGAGGACAGCCCGGAGGCTTTGATGATGTCGCTCATGGAGGTGTTGGTGTAGCCGTGTTCGAGGAAGCAGTCGATGGCGGCTTCGATGATTTGGGCTCGGCGGGCGGCTTTGGTGGCGTCTGTTAGTCGGGGCATGGTTCCAGTCTAGGGGGTTTGGGTCTCGGAAGGCGTAAACACAACGCTGATTCTTTTTGTGACGTTGCAAACAAAATAGCTATTTTGTTTGCGTGTGGCCAAAACCAGGAGTAGAGTTCTAATCCATAAACGAAATAAGCATTTTGTTTGGAGATTGTCATGAACAACGAAACCACCACCGCAGTCACCGCAGAATCGGTGACCGCCGCAGAAACCAGCGCCGCACGCACCGAGCGCTCCTCCTGGACCAAGGTCATCAGCACCTCCCTGCTTGCATCCCTGCTTGTCGCGCTCGTCATCCTCGCCTTCACCTGGCCCACCAAGACCATGGAGACAAAGAATCTGCCCGTCTCCATTGCGGGCCCCGAGGTGACCGTCAGCCAGTTTGAACAGTCCCTCAAGGACAAGGGCATTGAGACCTTTGAGCTGAAGCAGGCGTCCTCCCATGAAGAGGCTGAGCAGCAGATCAAGCAGCGCGAAACCTACGGCGCAATCATCTTCACCGAAGGTGCCGCACCCGAGGTGCTGACCGCCCCCGCCGCCAACACCGCAGCAACCCAGATGCTCAACAATGTCGCCACCCAGCTGAACGCGCAGATTCAGCAGAAGGCGCTCGCCGCTAAGACCGAGGCCCTCACCCAGGCGGTGCAGGCAGGCGGTGAGCAGGGTGCACAGGCTGCCGCTCAGCTGGAGCAGATGAAGGCGCAGGCCGAGCAGGCATCCGCCATGGCGGTGAAGACCACTGCTGTAGTGCCCCTGAGCGAAAGTGACAGCTCCGGTAGCGGTATTGCAATCGCCGCGTTCCCCCTGGTCATCGGCGGTATTTTGGGTGGTTCCTTCTCCGCCCTGCGCGTGAACGGCACCTGGCGCCGCTTCGCCACCGCTAGCCTCTACGCCGTCATTGGTGGTGCGCTGACCGCGCTCATCCTGAACGTCTGGTTCGGCATGATTCCCGGTGACTTCGCAACCCTGTGGGCCGCTTTCGGTGCCACCTACCTGGCTACCGCCTCCTTCATCGTGGGTGTGAGCGCCCTGGCATCGCCGATGGCCGGTCTGGGTGTAGGTGCCGTCGTCACCATGTTCATTGGCAACCCGATTTCGGGTGCAAGCATGCCGAGCGTGTTCCTGCCCGGCGCATGGGGCGCTATCGGTCAGATGATGGTTCCGGGTGCCTCCTCGACGCTGCTGCGTTCGATTGCGTACTTCCCGGAGGCTGCAACGAGCGGCCAGTGGCTGGTGCTCGGTTCCTGGATTGCGTTCGGTCTGCTGACCGGCGTGATTGGCTGGGCAGTCAAGGAGCGCCGCACCGCGAAGGTGGAGGCATAAGCGCCGCGGGCTAGGCAGCTAGTACA
>NZ_CAXOQT010000007.1:0-86676 GCF_964211445.1 Rothia mucilaginosa
CCTAAGCCTTGCGGCGCAGCGCGCGACCCACAATATCGGTCAGCGCCGCGTGCACCAGCTCGTCCAGGTTCATCGCCTCCAGCGCCTCAAACACAGCCTGAGACTTCTGCTCAATCAGCTGCTCGTGCTTGGCGAAAGCATCCGAAGAGACCATCAGCTCGCGGATGCGCTCCACCTGCTCATCGCTCAGCTCGGGGTTGCCCAGGCTATCGTGCAGAAGCGCCGCATCCTTCTCATCGAGTGCGGCGGAGGTGAGCGCCACCAGCACGGTGCGCTTGCCCTCGCGCAGGTCATCGCCGGCAGGCTTGCCGGTCACCTCGGGCTGACCGAAAACGCCCAGCTCGTCATCACGTAGCTGGAAGCCCTCACCCAGCGGCAGACCGAACGCGCGGTAGGCGGCGAGTACCGGGTGCTGCTCGCTCACGGCACCGGCGCCGTTCTCCAGTGCGGCAGCCTGCAGAGCCAGGGCACCACCAATCGTGAAGGGGTGCTCGCAGGAGTACTTGGCGGACTTAAAACGAATCACGTTCAGGGCGCGCTGCAGAGCCGCCTGTGCGTCCTCGGTTTCAAGAACCTCGGAGTAGACGTCCAGGTACTGACCCGCCAGAACCTCGGTGCGCATACGGTCAAAAATGGTGCGCGCCGGGGCGCCATAGATTGCGCCCTCACCCAGGGACGCGAAAACCTCGGCAGACCACGCCAGGGTCAGATCGCCGGCAAGGATGCCGCCGGTCAGACCGTAATTGAAAGCATCACCGCGCCAGCTATTCTGCTCGTGTGCCGCCTCAAAACGCTTGTGCACGGAGGGAGCGCCGCGGCGGGTATCGGAGCGGTCAATAATGTCGTCGTGAATCAGCGCGGAGGTCTGAAACAGCTCTACCGCCATGCCAGCTTTCACAATAGACCAGGATGCGCGTTCCTCAGTTACGGGTGCACCGCCGGCGCCTCGCCAACCCCAGTAGCTCAGCAGCGCGCGCAGACGCTTGCCGCCGGTGGAGAGGGACTCGATAGCCTCCAGCAGGGGCAGGGTTTCGGGAGAGATACCCTCGAGCAGCTCGCGCTGACGGGCAAAAAACTCCGCCATGAGGGCATCAAAAGCGTGCAGGTAGGCTCGCTGCTCCTCAGCAATACGCTCAGCGAGGTGCGCAGAAGCCGCCGGGATATTCGGGGCTGCTACGGTGAGGCTCTCGGTCGCCTGGGGAGTGGGTGCTCCGGAAGGAGAAGGGGGAGTCATACTATCCTCGCTGATGGTCGCTGTGTACGGTCCATGTGTTGTGCGGTGTGCACTTCTTCTAGCTTAGTGGAGAAAAGCCCAAGAGAACGCATTTACGAATATGTTTACTATATGATGCCACGATTTTTCGTAGAAATGT
The DNA here is from genome assembly GCF_964211445.1 of Rothia mucilaginosa. Taxonomy (GTDB): domain Bacteria; phylum Actinomycetota; class Actinomycetes; order Actinomycetales; family Micrococcaceae; genus Rothia; species Rothia mucilaginosa_E. The sequence continues at coordinate 1,374 of NZ_CAXOQT010000007.1, forward strand.
GCTATATTTTCGGTAGGTGGGCGTAGAAGCTATGAGAGGAGGCGACATGGGGCAGGTACGAACCGGCAAGACTAGCGGCGCAAGGAACGGTCGCGTCATTATGCACCTGGACATGGACGCCTTCTTCGTCAACGTCGAACTCCTCGAAAACCCCGCCCTGCGCGGAACCCCGATTATCGTGGCGCCCCTCGGACCCCGCTCGGTTGTCTGCTCCGCCTCCTACGAGGCTCGCGCCCACGGGGTACGTTCCGGCATGCCGCTCAGCCGCGCCCAAAACCTCAGCCCCAACGCTACCATGCTGCCCCTGCGCGGCGACTACCGGCACTACTCCCGCGCCGTCATGGGTATTCTGCACGACCTAAGCCCCCACGTGGAGCAGGTCAGCGTGGACGAAGCCTTCGTGGATCTAACCGGCGCTTACCTGCACGGCCAGGACCCCGTCGCCCTGGCGCAGAGCGCTCGCGACCGCATTGCGCAGGAGCTATCCCTGCCCTCCTCGGCGGGGGTTGCACCCAATAAGCTACTCGCCAAAATGGCGTCCACCGGTAGTAAGCCGAACGGGCTGTGGGTCATCCCGCCCGAGCGTGTTCAAGAATTCCTCGACCCCCGAAAAGTCTCCGACCTGTGGGGCGTGGGTGCGAAAAGCACCGAACAGCTCTCCCGGTACGGTATTCACACCATCGCCCAAATGCGCTCCATGAGTCTGGGTTGGCTCAAAGAACGCTTCGGTGCCGCACAGGGGGAGCACCTCTGGGCTATGGCGCGCGGCTTTGATGAGCGCCCCGTGGTTACCGAGCGTGAAGAGAAAAGCATGGGTGGCGAGCACACCTTCGAGACCGATACGACCGATGCTCAGGAGGTGAGCGCTGCTATTCGGGAGCTGAGCCTCAAGCTGGGAAAGCGCCTGCGATCCGCTGGAAAACTCGCCGGAGGGCTCAGCCTCAAAATCCGCTACAGCACCTTCGAAACGCACACCCGCGCTATCCCCCTGAACGTGCCCGTGGACTCTGGCATGCAGATTGCCTCCCTCGCGTTGGAAGCCCTGTGTGCCGATGAAATTCTGGTGGGTCAGGAGGCGCCACGCGCCCTGCGACTCATTGGCGTGCGCGCCGAAAAACTCGCCCGTGCAGAAGACGGGGTGCAACAGACCCTCTTCGACTCCATCGAGAACGCGGCAAGCTCACGCTCTGCAAGAACCGCCTCAGTCAGAACCGCCTCCGCCAGAACTGCCTCAGCACAACGAGGCGGCGGGGGAGTGGGCAATGGTCCGGAGAACGGTGCCCGCTCGGGATCTGGTGCTCATTCGGGATCCGCTGCCCGCCTCGTGAAGAGCGGCAGATGGTCCGAAGTGGAGCACGTCATGGACGCGATTCACCGCAAATACTCGCAGGAAAGCCTCAAGCCCGCTTCCGGAGTGGCTGCGCCGAATCAGCAGGCCGAGCAAAAGGCAGAGGAAGGGAACTAGATCGAGGGTAGCCACCACAGAAGGGGAGGCGCCCTCCGCCGAAGACCTTAAAGTATTTCTGCCCGAAAAAGAATGCGCCAACCCCACTCCGCGCGGTACGATGGGAAGCATACGACCGGAAACATACGACGGGAAGAAGCGCCCGCCGCACCAGCTGATACACTAGCTAACCCGGCTGATACCGACGTCATCTTGAGTAGCGACACCTCAAAGGAGAAAACGATGGCACTGTCCGAGCGTGAACAGAAAGTTCTGGACCAGCTCGAAGAACTCATGAGCAATGAGGACCCGCACTTTGCCTCCTCCATGTCTTCGACCGGCAACACCGCGCCGGTTTTCAGTGCTCGTCACCTGGCTCTCGGTATTCTCTTCGTTCTCATTGGCCTGGGCATCATTATTGGTGCGGTCGCATCCAACATGATTTGGCTGGGTGTATTCGGCTTCCTCTTCGCGGCAGGTGGCGTGTACTTCGCAACCACCAGCAAGAAGACCCCCGTGGATTCCTTCCTGGGCGGTAAGGCAGAGGGTGCTGCGCGTGTTCGTCAGCGTGAGCAGAAGGAGCGTTCCTCCTTCATGAACCGTCTGGAGGACCGCTGGGACGAGCGCAATAACGGCCAGTTCTAATACTGCTTTGTTCCAATAGTTTTCTCGCGGTTAGTATTTCTCGCGGCTGAGCATCCGTGATCTCTAGGGTCTCAAGACTTCAATGAGACTTCACAAGCGGAAGGTAAGAATTCTCTTGCCTTCCGCTTTTTCTATGCCCGAACTAGTGAGAGATGGGCGCTTTAGAGGTTGGTGGACTGAGCATGCTGATTGCCGCAATCGACCCTGCCATTGGGTCTGTAGCCATTGAGTCTGTAGTTGAGCCAGTGCGTGGCAAGCATGATGAGGGCATAGCGCTGAGCGCCCGCATGCTCGAAGCTGTGTAGAAGCTGTGTGCCAGCGTTAAAAATGCAGAAGAGAGCATAAAAACACTAAAAGATACTCTGCCGGGTGGGGTAGGTGGTGGAAAGTGGGGTAAAGTGGAGAGGAAAGCTGAAAGTCAGTCCTATCGCCGTGCCCTCAAGCAAACGACGAAGGTGCAGGGCTCGGCACACCCCGCCACCGGCACCTGCAGGAACTACGGAGCAACCCCGCTCCCGCAGGCTTCAGCACATCGGCACACATCAGGGGCACACATCGGGGAGGTGAAGTGAATGTTCTTAGGTACCTACTCACCACGAATGGACGCCAAAGGACGCATCATCCTTCCCGCCAAATTCCGTGAGGAACTCTCTGCAGGCCTCGTTCTGACCCGCGGTCAAGAACGATGCCTGTACGTTTTCCCCGCCGCAGAATTTGAACGCATCCACGAGCGGATGCGCACCGCGCCGCTGCCCGGACGAGCCGCCCGAGACTTCCTGCGAGTCTTCCTCTCAGGAGCCTCAGACGAACTGCCTGACAAGCAGGGACGTATCACCATCCCGCCGATACTGCGCCAATACGCAGGACTGAGCGACAACCTCGTCGTCATCGGATCCGGTACCCGCGCAGAAATCTGGGATGCAGCCGCCTGGGAGGAATACCTCGCCCGCACCGAAGCTGAATTTGCCTCCCTCGACGAGGACCCGTTCAGCCCGCTGCTCTAGTCGGCACCTCGCCGGTGCGACGGCTACCGCCCGGCATCTCTCTATCACCACCGCACTACTCTTCCGTAAGCCATCCCGCAGGACAAACTCTCACAGGAGCACCCATGAGCGTAGACCACGCCCCCGAAACCGGTACGACCGCATCCGGTACTGCCGCTAAGGTGACCGGCGCATCCATTGAGAACCTCTCCCAGCGTGAAGCCAGCGAACGCCACGTGCCCGTCATGCTGGACCGCTGCATTAACTTGCTGGCACCCGGCATTGAGCGCGCTGTTGAGGAACGCGGTACCGCCTACGTGATTGACGGCACCCTCGGCATGGGTGGCCACTCTGAGGCGCTGCTTGAACGCTTCGAAAACCTGGTGCTGATTGGTATTGACCGCGACCTGCAGGCGCACGCCATCGCCGGTGAGCGTCTGGCACGCTTCGGTGACCGCTTCGTGCCCGTTCACGCCGTCTACGATGAGATTGACCGCGCCATGGAAACCGCCGGCGTGCAGGGCATTGACGGCATCCTGATGGACCTGGGCGTCTCCTCCATGCAGCTGGACGAACGCACCCGCGGTTTCGCATACTCCTACGACGCACCCCTGGACATGCGCATGAACTCGGAAGATGAGCTTACCGCCCGCATTGTCGTCAACGAATACAGCGAAGATCAGTTGCGCCGCATTATCCGCAACTGGGGCGAGGAAAAGTTCGCCTCGCGTATTGCCCGCGCCATCTGCACCGCCCGCGCCAACGCACCCCTGGAAACCACCGGCGAGCTCGTGCGCATTATCCAGAAGGCCGTGCCTGTCGCTGCGCAGCGCACCGGCGGTCACCCCGCCAAGCGCACCTTCCAGGCGTTGCGCATCGAAGTGAACCACGAGCTGGAAGCCCTCGAACGCGCCGTACCGGCAGCCCTGGACGCGCTCAATCTCGGCGGCCGATTCGTCGCCATGAGCTACCACAGCCTCGAAGACAAGATCGTCAAGAGGGCACTGACCGCAGAGGCAACCTCCAAGGCACCCAAGGGATTCCCCGTGGAGCTTGAAGAGCACAAGCCCACCGTCAAGATCATTACCCGCGGCGCCGAACCGCCTACCGACGAGGAAATCGAACAGAACTCTCGCGCCGCCAGCGCCAAGCTGCGCGCAGCCGAGAAGATCCGCATCCCCGCCAAGTAGAAGACAGAAAGCGAAGAAGAGTGAGCACCCAGCACGCATCCCCGCGCCCCACCCGCACACAGGGCGCACCGCGGAGTCGACGCGCCGGTTCCTCGCGCCCTGCCGCCGGTACCCCCAGCGCCGTTGGCTCTACCCGCGCATCCTCTACTGGCGCATCGACCGGGGCGAGCCGCGCCTCCACCCGCGCCCACTCCGGCCGCACCCGTACCGCGCGTCTGGAGCCGGTCACCGCATCCCAGCCGGTGGTTCGCCCCGCCAGCACCGCTGCTTCGCACGGCGGTAAGCGCACCTCGACGAACGCGAGCCGCGTGCCCTCGAGCGTCCGTGCGGCAGCCCGTACCGAAGAGACCCGCGAGGAGAAGCCGAAGTCGCGTCACCCGCTCTCGACGGTACGCCGCCGAGCACGCAAGCTCAGCCCGCCCACCATGCTCGCTGTCTTCGCTGCAATCCCGCTGACCCTGGTCTTTATCCTGTTGCTGAACGTGCTGATTGTGACCCGCCAGTACGACATGGTGGATTTGCGTGCGCAGGAGCAGCAGCTCGTGCAAGAAAACCAGGCGCTACAGCAGGAGATTGGTTTCAAGGAAGCCCCGCAGGACCTTGCGGTTCGTGCAAGTACTCTGGGTATGTTTGTGAGCTCTTCGCAGGCGACCCTGAACCTGCAGTCCTCCACGATTGAGGGCACACCCGCCCCGGTGGCAAGCCCGACCGGCATCGAGGGAAGCAAGCAGGAGAACCTGATCGCCCCGCCAGCGGCTGGCTCGAACGAAAGCTACGCCAAGGGCATTGTGGATGCGGACAAGTCCGTTCAGCAGCGCCACGGCCAGGCGAGCGCGGCGGCTAAGGCATCTGCAAGCGCCTCGGCGAGCCCCGCCCAGCAGGCCAACTCAGCTCAGCAAGCCAACCCGGCACCGGCGAATAGCGCACCTGCCAGCCCGGCTGCATCCGCCGCCCCGAGCGCCGCCCCGAGCCCTGCCGCTAGCCCCGCAGCAAGCCAGGCTGCACGATAAACAATATTGACCACAGGATGCGTAGCATCACCGATAGACTAGACCAGCGAAAGGACCACCGCATGAGCTCTGACGCGCGCAAGAACGCGAACGAATCGGCATCCGGTCAGCCGGATCTGACCCGCCGCGGCTTCGTCGCAGGCGCCGCAGCCACCTGCGCTCTGGGCGTCATCGGTGCCAACCTGTTTATCCGCCAGGGCTTTGACCCCGGTGCGGTGGCGAACGCGTCCCGTCAGAAGCGTTTGCGCTCGCAGGTTCTGCCGGCTGTGCGCGGCCAGATTCTGGATATTAACGGCAATGTCATGGCGCGTACCGTGCAGCGTTATAACCTGACTGCTGATCAGAGTGCCGTGGCGACCTTCAAACGCTATAACGAGGACCGTACCCAGAAGGTTGAGGTAACCCCCAACCAGCTGGTGTACGAGATGGTCGATATTCTCAAGACCGTTGATCCGGGTATTACTGACGAGTTCATCAAGTCCAAGCTGGACGGCACCTCCAAGTACTCGGTCATCAAGGCGAATATCACCCCGGAGATTTTCAATAAGATTGATGCCCTGGGCGCGCCCTTCATCTACGGTGAGGCGTTCTCCCAGCGCCTGTACCCCAACGGTAGTGTGGGCGGCTCCGTGGTCGGCAAGTACAACATTGTTGAAGAGGCCGACGGCAACGGCAAGGGCGGCACGGTGTCCCGTAACTACTCGGTGGGCATTGAGCGTGTCTTCGAGAAGGAGCTTGCCGGTACCCCCGGTGAGCGTACCTACGAGATTAGTGCTGATGGTGTGCGTATTCCGGTGGCTAAGGAAGAGCAGCGCCTGGCGGTGGACGGTAAGAATATTCGTCTGACCATTAACCGTGATGTGCAGTATTTTGCGCAGCAGGTGGTACGTGCCCGCGCTGAGGAGCTGAAGGCTGAATGGTGTACCGCCATTGTTATGGATGTGCGTGACGGCTCCATTTTGGCTCTTGCTGATTCCTCTACGATGGACCCGGGGGCGGCAACCATTGAGGATGCGGCGGACATGACTCCGCGCGCTATTTCGCAGAACGTGGAGCCCGGTTCGACCGAGAAGATGCTGACTTCTTCGGCGCTGATTGAGCAGGGCCTGACGACTCCGACTAGCGTGTATGATGTGCCCGCGACCCTCACGATTGACGGCCAGACCTTCAAGGACGCGTTTGATCACGGGGCGCAGCGGCGTACTTTCTCGGGCATTATTACCGACTCGATGAACACCGGTACGGTGCTGGTCGGTCAGAAGCTCAGCAAGGAAGAGCGCTACAACTGGTTAAAGAAGTATGGTGTTGGTGAGTTCACCGGCATTGAGTTGACCGGCGAGGAGCAGGGCCTGATTGCTGATTGGCGTGATTGGGATGGCCGTCAGCAGTACACTGTGCTGTTCGGTCAGGGTGTTGCGCAGACTCCGCTGCAGACCGCCATGATTTTCCAGGCGCTGGGCAATAAGGGCGTTCGTCTGAAGCCGCGCATTGTGGACGCGATCATTGACGCCGACGGTACCGAACATAAGCGTGCCGTGGAGCCTGGCGAACGCATGGTCAGCGAGCAGACTGCCGCCTCCTGCCTGACTCTCATGGAGAATGTGGTGGAGCAGGAGCAGGGCCACGCCCGTCCGGCGAAGGTGACCGGCTACCGCGTGGGCGGTAAGACCGGTACTGCGGAAACGCCGAGTGAAAAGGGCGGCTACGACGGCAACACGACTTCCTTCATTGGTGTGGCGCCGATTGAGAATCCGCAGTTCTTGGTGGCGGTGACCATGCAGCGTCCCGAGGGTAGCGTGGGTGTCAACGGTACGACGGCGGAGTTCTCCAAAATTATGGAGAAGACCCTGCACACCTATAACGTGCCGCGTTCTACCGGAGAGCCGGACCTGATTCCGATTTTTGCTGAGGATAGCCCCAATAAGACGAGCTAAAGGCGAGCGGGGGAGAGGTACCCGGCAGCTGATTCGTGATGAAGAAGCTCCGATACTGAACACCTGTCGAAGCCTAAAGCCCGTAGAATATTGAATGACCCTGTGTGCCTTGAGCGCATTGACCATACAGAGCTCACCGCTTCGGACAGCGGGGAGGAAAGAAGGACGATGGATACCGCATCTCACGCACCCGGCCAGAACCTGCTGGGCGGCGACGCTCAGACTCTGCGCCCGAATTCTGTGCGCCCGGTGAGTTTGGCGCACCTTCGCGAACATCTGCAGGGCTTGGGTGCTCAGGTGAGTTCCCAGCCGGCTAGCGGCGTTCAGGGTTCTGAATCCGGTGATTCTGTTGAGGTCACCGGTATCAGCATGGATTCCCGAGGCGTTCGCCCTCAGGACCTGTACGTGGCTCTGCCCGGTGCGAAGGTGCACGGTGCGCAGTTTGCTGAGGGTGCGTTGAAGCTTGGTGCTTCCGCTATTTTGACGGATGCTGCCGGTGCGCAACTGCTGGGTGAGGCGCCGGTGCCTGTCCTGGTGACTGAGAACCTGCGCGAGTACGTTGGTCCGTTGGCTGCGCTGATTTATGGTTCGGCTTCGTTCCCCGCCACCCACCGTTACGCGGTGACCGGTACGAACGGTAAGACCACCTCCACCTACATGCTGGAGTCGGTGTTCCGCACCGGCCTGGGTGTGAAGACCGGTCTGATTGGCACTATTCAGATTCTGATTGATGGTGTGTCGGTTCCTTCGAAGATGACCACCCCGGAGTCTCCTCACGTGCATTCTCTGCTGACGATTATGGGTCAGCATCAGGTGCGTTGCGCGGCGATGGAGGTGTCTTCGCACGCGATTGATTACCACCGTGTGGACGGCGTGAAGTACGCGGTTGCTGGCTTCACGAACCTGACCCAGGACCACCTGGATCTGCACGGCACTATGGAGCACTACTTCGACTCGAAGGCTCAGCTGTTTACCCCCGAGCGCGCCGAGCTGGCTGTGATTACTGCTGATGACGAGTGGGGCGAGAAGATGTTCTCCACCGCTTGCGAGCAGATGGGCGCGCAACAGGTTCACCGTCTGGTAACTGCTCGAGGTGCCGGCCTGGCTGAGGTGCCCGCAGAGTTTGGCGCCCGCGACTGGGCTGTGGTGAAGGTTCAGCGTGAGGGTCTGGGCCACCGATTCCACGTGGCTAATGGCGCCGGTGAGAGCGTTGAATGCTACACCGGTCTGCCCGCTGACTTTAACGTTTCGAATGCTGCGCTGGCGGCTCTCATGGCGTACCTGGACACTGACTCTGCTGAGCGTGCGCGTCTGCTGCCCGAGCTGGCGTCCGGTTCGGCTCTGACTCCGGTGGTGCCGGGTCGTATGCAGCTGATTTCTTTGGCTCCGCACGCGATTGTGGACTTTGCCCACAACCCTGACGGCCTGACCCGTGCCCTGGAGGCGATGGATCGCCCCGGCGACGGCAAGGTCATGATTGTTTTCGGTGCGACCGGTGAGCGTGACCAGCTCAAGCGCCCGATTATGGGTGCGATTGCTGCGCAGAATGCGGATGTTGTCATCGTGACTGATGACGACCCGCACGGTGAGGACCCGGCTCCGATTCGTGCCGCCGTTGAGGAGGGCGCGCAGAAGGCTGAGAACCGCCGTGCCACCCAGATTCTGAATATTTCTCCGCGTGCGGCTGCTATTGATGCGGCGATTGCCCTGGCGGGCGAGCACGACGCCATCCTGATTGCTGGCCGCGGTCACGAGACCGAGCAGGATGTTGCCGGCGTGGACATCGCCCTGGACGACCGCGTTGAAACCGCCCGTGCCCTGCGTGCGCACGGTTTCGAGATTCTGCCTGACTACCAGCGCATGCTCGATGAAAGTGACTCTAAGACCGCTGAAGGTATGGTGAAGAATGATTAAGCTCAGCGCCGCCCAGATTATTGAGGCAACTGGCGGCACCGCTATCGGTCTGGAGGGCCGCGAGGAGCAGGTGTACGCAGACTTCGCCACCACCGACTCCCGTGAGGTGCAGACCGGCACCCTGTTCGTGGCTAAGCCCGGTGCGGTCACTGACGGCCACAAGTTCATCCCCATGGCGTTTGAGAAGGGCGCGACCCTGGCACTGGTTGAGCGTGAGGTGCTCGACGAGCAGGGCGTGCCCTACCCGAGCATCCAGGTGCCCGACGTGGTGCTGGCGATGGGCGATTTGGCGCGCTACTCGATTGAGCAGATGCGCGCTCAGGGTGAGCTGACCGTTATCGGTATTACCGGTTCTGCCGGTAAGACCACCACCAAGGACCTGCTTGCCGCTATTTTCACCCCTGAGGGCCCGACCGTTGCACCGGTCGGCTCCTACAACAGTGAGGTGGGCGTGCCTCTGACCGTTTTCCGTGCCGATGAGTCCACCCGCTACCTGGTCATTGAGATGGGCGCGGATCATGTGGGCAACATCGAGTACCTGGCGAATATTGCGCACCCGGACCACGGCGCGATCCTGAAGGTTGGTACCGCGCACGCTGGCGAGTTCGGCGGCGTGGACAATATTGAGCGCACCAAGGGTGAGCTGGCTGAGGGGGTTCGGCCGACCGGTTCCCTGGCTCTGAACGCTGACGACGAGCGCGTGCGGCGCATGGCCTCGCGTTCGGTTGCCCCCGTTACTTACTTTGGTGTGGGCGAGAAGACCGACGCGAACGGTCAGCCCTACGAGCGTTACGTGGCGGCGCTGAACCTGCGCACCACCGACGCAGGCTGCCCCGAATTCACCCTGCGCCTGCCCGACGGTAGCGAGTACGAGATTTCCTCGCAGCTGATTGGTGAGCACCACGTGCACAACCTGCTTGCTGCGGCGACGATCGCCTACAACAGCGGTATTTCCGGTGAGAAGATTGCTCGCGCGCTCAATAAGGCTGCAGCGGCTTCGAAGTGGCGCATGGCGCGCACCGACCGCGCCGACGGCGTGACCGTCATTAACGATGCCTACAACGCGAACCCCGAGTCGATGGCGGCGGCACTGCGCACTCTGGCGCAGCTGGGCCGCACCGTTGACCCTGCGACCGGTCAGCCGCACCGCACCTGGGCTGTGCTGGGTGCCATGCTGGAGCTTGGCGACGCCTCCGTGGAGGAGCACGACCGCATCGGTCGCCTCGTGGTGCGCATGAACATTTCCAAGCTGATTGCCGTGGGCGACGAGACGAAGCCCATCTACAATGCGGCTCACCTCGAAGGCTCCTGGGGTAACGAAGCAACCTGGGTGAAGACCCCGGAAGAAGCAGAGCAGATTCTGCGTGCCGAGGTTCGCCCCGGCGACATTGTGCTCTTCAAGTCCTCGAACGGCGCGAAGCTGGGCATTCTGGGTGACCAGGTTGCTTTTGCCGAGTACACCTTCGGCGCTGAGGAAGAGCAGGCGCCGACCTGGCTTTCTGCCGGTGACTTCGTTGAGACCACCGACTTGAGCGACCACCTTGCCGCTCACCTGGACAGCGCAGCTAACGCCGACCATGACCGTACTTCGACCGAACAGACCACGAACGAAGGGTAGCGCTTTATGATTACCGTGCTGATTGCTGGAATCTTCGGATTCCTCATCTCCCTCACCGCGCTGCCGGTGTTCATCAAGAAGATGAAGTCCCTGAAGCTTGGCCAGCTCATCCGTGAGGAAGGCCCGGCAGCCCACCAGCACAAGGCGGGCACCCCCACCATGGCGGGTCTGATTTTCATCCCCGCGGCGATTCTCGCCTACTTCTTGACCCTGGCTGTGAGTGCCCTGTTCTTCGGTACTGCACCGGTACCGACCGCTACCGCGTGGCTGACTATCGCCTTCACTCTGGGCATGCTCGGTGTGGGTGCGGCGGACGACATCATGAAGTTCCGCAATAAGGGTAACGAGGGCCTGACCGAGAAGCAGAAGACCATCGGCCTGCTGGCTGTGACCCTGCCCTTTGCATTCCTGGCGTTCCAGTTCCCGAACGAGTCGGGTGCGCGTCCGGCGTCGACCGCTATCTCATTCGTACGTGACCTGCCCATTGACCTGTTCGCGGCGGGCGCGGTCTTCGGCTCCATCCTGCTGGTTGGTTGGATTACCCTCATCTCCCTGTCCGGTACGAACGCTGTGAACTTCACCGATGGTCTGGATGGCCTGGCTGGCGGCATCATGATGACCATTTTCTCCGGCTACCTGACCATCAGCATCTGGCAGTACGTGCACGCCTGCTCCGCTGGCGCCGGCACCGCCTGCTACGATGTGCGCGACCCCGGCTCGCTGGCGCTGATTGCTGCTTCCCTGGTGGGTTCGCTGGCTGGCTTCCTCTGGTGGAACGTGTCGAAGGCACAGATCTTCATGGGCGACTCTGGCTCCCTGGCGCTCGGCGGTGCAATGGTTGCTTTCGCACTGTTCACCCGCACCGAGCTGCTGCTGCTGGTCATCGCCCTGATTCCCGTGCTGGAAGTGTTCTCTGTGATCGTGCAGAAGTTCGTGTTCAAGACCAGCCGTAAGCGTTCGGTGGCAGCGGGGGAGAAGCCCCTGCACGCGCACCGTTACTTCCGTATGACCCCCTTCCACCACCACATGGAGAAGGTCGGCGTCAACGGTAAGTACTCAATTGATAAGCGAGGCGTTGCCACCGGTACCGTCAGCAGCGGCGAAGTGAACTCCGTGTTCCGCCTCTGGGTTATTAATGCCCTCTGCGTGCTCGTTGCCCTGGCGCTGTTCTTCGGTGACTGGTTCTCGCAGACTTCTGGAGTGATTCACTAATGTCAACTATTGAACAGCCGGACGCCGCTCGCATTGAAGCGAACGCCGCCGCTATTGCGGTGAACCCGGTGTACGAGAACGAGCGCCTCGCGGAGCTGACTCACTGGGGTGCCCCCTGGGCTAACCTGCGTGTGGTCGTGGTGGGCATGGGTACCAGCGGCGACGCTGTGACCGACGTGCTCGCACAGCTGGGTGCGAAGATCGTCGTCATCGACGGGGCTGACACCCCGGAAAAGCGTGAGCGCATCGAGATTTACAAGAACGCGTACGGCCCGGTTGAGGGCCTGCTCGGTCCCGAGCATATGCGTGCCCTGCCCCTGGTGGACGGTCAGGAACCCGAGCTTGTGGTGACTTCCCCGGGCGTGCGTCCCGACCACCCGGTGATGCTGGATGCGTACGAGCGTCGCATCCAGATTTGGGGCGATGTTGAGCTGGCATGGCGTTTGAACGAGCGTAGCGGCTTGCCGACCCCCAAGTGGCTGTGCCTGACTGGTACGAATGGTAAGACCACCACCGTGGGTATGGTTGATTCCATCCTGAAGGCTGCCGGTAAGAAGGCTATTCAGGTAGGTAACGTGGGTATGCCCATCGTGTACGCCATTGCCGACGATGAGCCCTACGAGTTCTTCGCGGTGGAGCTGTCGAGCTTCCAGCTGCACTGGACCTACTCGCTGTCCCCGTATGCTTCGGTGGTTCTGAACATTGCTGAGGACCACGTGGACTGGCACGGTTCGTTCGAGCGTTACAAGGCTGATAAGGCTCGCGTGTACGAGCACACTCAGGTTGCCTGCATCTTCAACACCGACCACGTGGATACCCTGCGCATGGTCGAGAACGCGGATGTCATTGAGGGCGCTCGCGCGATTGGCTTCAGCTCCACTGAGATGCCCGCCGTGTCGATGCTCGGCCTGGCTGAGGACATCATGGTGGACCGTGCCTTCCTGAAGAACCGTTACAACGAGGCGTATGAGCTGGCGGTTCTGGAGGATCTCGCTCCGGCACCCGGTAAGATGCCCGCGAAGCACACCGTGGAGAATGCTTTGGCGGCTGCGGCTCTGTGCCGTGCGGCTGATATTGACCCGAAGGCTGTGGGCGCTGGTCTGCGTTCCTTCAAGACCGGTGCACACCGTAACCAGCTGGTGGGCTACGCGAACGACATCATGTGGGTGAACGATTCGAAGGCTACGAATCCTCACGCCGCGAATGCTTCGATGAGCGGTTACCCCTCGCTGGTGTGGATTGCTGGCGGCCTGTCGAAGGGCGTTGAGTACGATGAGCTGATTGCTGCTCACGCTAAGCGCCTGAAGGCTGTGCTGATTATCGGTACTGATACTGCGGCGTTGAAGTCGGCGTTGGCGTCTCACGCCCCGGAGGTTCCGACTTACAATATGACCGCCGCTGTGGCTGATTCTTCGGATGGTGTTGCCGTGATGAACGCGGCTGTTGCGAAGGCTGCTGAGCTAGCGCATCCGGGGGATACCGTGCTGATGGCTCCCGCGTCTGCGTCGATGGACCAGTTCAAGAATTATGCGGTGCGCGGTGATGCGTTTGCGAACGCTGTCGCCGCCCAGCTGGCAGACTCTTAGGACGTTGCCTGCAGAGGGTGCTTCGGGTGACCGGGGTGCTTTCTGCGGGTTCTTCTCGGGGGTGGGATGGTAATGGTGTCCCACCCCTGAACCTTTTTCGTGTATTCGCCACGACGGATTCGTGGCAGTTGAGGCCTATAGGAGGGCATGTGAGTACCAGCGCATCTTTGGAGCGTTCGGCTTCTTCGGCGCGTTCGACTACGAGTGGTCGTTGGGCGTCTTCGCGAGCCGGTTTGGAGGATTTCTCTGCGCCGTTCCGTGCTCGTGCCGGTAGGCTGTACCGTCGTGGTTTGAAGGCTGACCTGTGGGATGTGCCGGTGATGCTACTGGTGACGACCCTGGGTCTGGCTATTTTTGGCTGCATCATGGTGCTGTCGGCTTCGAGCGTCACGATGATTTCGCAGGGCCAGTCGCCGTTCTCGCAGGTTTCTTTCCAGATCATGTTCTTGGTCATGGGCGTTCTCGCGATGGCGGGTATTACGCGTATCCCGGTGGGGTGGTACCACAAGGAGTTTGTGGTGAACGCGATGCTCATTGCCGCTTTGGTCATGCAGCTTGCTGTGGTGGTTGTCGGCGTTGAGGTGAACGGTAACCGTAACTGGTTGAAGCTCGGCCCAGTACAGATTCAGCCGTCGGAGTTTTCGAAGCTGGCGATTATTATGTGGCTGGCGTGGGTGTACAGCCGCCACGGCGATATTTCTCGCAGTATTTGGCGTACGCTGTTCCCTTCGATTTATGGTGTGGGCGCCCTGGTTCTGCTGATTATGCTCGGCGGTGACATGGGTACCGCCATGGTGTATGGCTTCATCTTTGTGGGCATGATGTGGCTGGCGGGTGCTTCTCGTAGCTCGTTGCTGAGGATTGGCGGCGCGTTTGCGGTGTTGGCGCTGGTGGGTGTGCTCAGTAGCGCGAACCGTGTGGCTCGTATTTTCGGTATTTGGGGTTCGTGTACGAACGCTAACTGTGACCAGGCGAATTCTGGTGAGGTGGCGTTGGCGACCGGTGGTTTCCTGGGTGTTGGTCTGGGCCAGTCGCGTCAGAAGTACAACTACCTGGCTGAGGCTCATAACGATTACATTTTCGCCATTATTGGTGAGGAGCTGGGTCTGCTGGGTACGCTGGCGGTTCTGCTGCTGTACGTGGGTCTGGTGTATTGCGCGGTCCGGATTATGCTGCGCACTACTGATCCGCTGGTGCGTTTGGCGACGGGCGGCATCATGATTTGGCTGACCTCTCAGGCGATTATCAATATGGGCATGGTGTCCCGTCTTTTGCCGGTGATTGGTGTGCCTCTGCCGTTTGTTTCGTACGGTGGTTCGTCGCTGTTGTCGTCGTTGTTTGCGGCGGGTTTGTTGTTGGCGTTTGCGCGGCAGACTCCGTTGCGTGGCGCGACGGCACCGTCGAATATTGAGAATCAGAGCGCGCGTGAGGTTCGTCGTGCGAATGCTGATTGGAAGCGTCGTATTCCGTTGCAGGATGTACTGGATCAGGAGGAAGCGGCTCGTGCGACTGCTGGTGGCCACCTGCTGAAGGAACATAATCCTTTGAAGGTTGTTTTTGGCCCGGAGAGCACGTTGCGTCGCTGGTTGGGTTTTGCACCGGATCAGCAGCGCGAGCTGGCTCGTATGGCTCGTGAACAGCAGAAGGAGCAGGAGCGCCAGGCTCGGGCGCAGGCTCGTCGCGAAGAGGAACAGGCTCGCCGTGAGGCGGCTCAGGCTCGTGAAGAGGCTCGTCGTGCTCGCGAGGAGGCGCGTCTGGCTCGTGAAGAGGCTGCCCGCGTGAAGGCGGCTCAGCAGAAGAGCGCTCCGAAGAGGCAGTCTCAGAAGCCTGCGTCTTCGGCTGGTGCTCCCGCGAAGAAGCCTGCTTCGAAGCAGGCATCCGCTCAGGCTCGTGATTCTCAGCCGCGTACCGGTCAGGGTAAGCCCGCTCAGGCTCGCCCCGCCCAGAAGGCGCCCGTACAGAAGGCACCCGCCCAGAAGCCCGCGGCTCCGAAGCAGCCCGCGCAGCCTCGTACCGCGCAGCACCGTCCGTCGGGTTCGTTGCCTGCGGGCTTGCAGCCGTTGCATCCGGAGGATCGTCTGCGCCGTACCCAGCGACAGGGTACTCAGCGTCTGGCAGCGCCGCGACAGGGTGCTCAGGTAAAGGGTGCTCAGGCAAAGACCACACAGAAGAACGGCGCTCAGCAGGCGCAGCGTCCGGTTCAGGGTGTGGCTCGGAACTCAGCTCAGCGGGGCACCCGTAAGCAGGGCTAAACCCAACGGAACCCACCCTGTGTAGCCGGCATCGTGAGAGCTGGCGTTCGGGGGAGCGGGGATGTGGGTTGCGCTTCCGCCGGTGATGAATATGCGCTGAATAAGAGATAACGCCCTCGCCGTTGAGTCATAGCTCAATGGCGAGGGCGCTCTATTGAACAGGTGCGATAGCGTAAAATGATGCTGTACCGATGTATTGGGAGAGAGACCTATGACGAAGAAGGCACCCTCTATAGTCTTCGCCGGTGGTGGCACCGCCGGTCACATTAATCCGATGCTTGCGATTGCCCGCGCCGTTCGCGACCTTGAACCGAACGCCAAGATTCTGATGCTGGGCACCGCCGACAAGATGGAAGCCGACCTGGTTCCGGCGGCCGGCTTCGATATTGAGTTTATTCCTCGCGCGGCGTTCCCTCGTAGCATTAACCGTGCCGCTTTTGCTTTCCCCGCTAAGTTCTTTGGTGGCCTGTCGAAGACCCGCCGCATCCTCAAGGAAGCAGATGCGGATGTGGTTGTTGGCGTGGGCGGCTACGTGTGCCCGCCGGCGTATCTGTCGGCGTTGAGCGCTAAGATTCCCGTGGTGATTCATGAGGCGAACGCGAAGCCCGGTTTGGCGAACCGCCTGGGTGGTTCGTTTGCGAAGTTCACCGGTGTGGCGTTCCCTAATACTCCGTTCCCGCGCGCAACCCTGGTGGGCATGCCGATGAAGGACGAGATCGCCTACCTGAACCGTGAAGCGCACCGTTCGAAGGCTCGCCGTAACCTGGGCTTGGACCCGCAGAAGCCGACCGTGATTGTGACCGGCGGTTCGCTGGGTGCGCAGAGCCTGAATAATGCGGTGGCGGCGTGCCGTGACCACTTTGCGGAGTGGGATTTCCAGATTCTGCACATTACCGGTAAGGGTAAGGCTGTTCTGGATGAGAACGGTGAGCTGTTGAGCGCCCCGAATTACCGTCAGATTGAGTTCAGCAATGGCATGCAGGATGTGTATGCTGCCGCTGATCTTCTGCTGGTGCGTTCGGGCGCGGCGACCGTGAGTGAGGTTGCTGCGGTGGGTGTTCCCGCGATTTTTGTGCCGCTTCCCATTGGTAACGGTGAGCAGGCTCTGAATGCTCGTTCTCTGGTGGAGGCGTCTGCGGCTCTGCTGGTGAAGGATGCAGAAGTCACCGGTGAGTGGTTTGCCCGTGAGATTCCGGCTCTTATGGCGAACCCGGAGGAGCTGGAGCGCATGGGCGCTGCGGCGTATGAACTTGGTATCCGTGACGCGGCGCGCGTTATGGCTGAAGCAGTATTGAAGGCAGCTGAGAAGTAATGACTGAATTGATGAATCTTGAGATGGTGTTGCCGGCACCGCTGAACCCGCCGTTCCCTGAGCGTGCGAAGATGAGCGAGTTGGGCCGTGTACACTTCATCGGTATTGGTGGCGCGGGTATGAGTGCTATTGCCGCTCTGATGCTGCAGGCTGGCGTGACGGTGAGCGGTTCGGATCGTGCCGAGTCGGCTACTGTTGAGTCTTTGCGTGCTGCGGGTGCTCGTGTGGGTGTTCCTCAGCAGGCTGAGAACATTGTGGACGTTGATACCGTGGTGATTTCTACTGCGATTCGTGAGGATAACCCGGAGCTTGTTGCCGCTCGTGCGCAGGGTCTGCCTGTGCTGCATCGTTCTGAGGCGCTTGCCGCTGTGATGGGTGAGTCTCAGGTTGTTGCTGTTGCCGGTACTCACGGTAAGAGCACGACCAGCTCCATGATTTCTGTGATGTTTGACCAGCTGGGTGCTGACCCGTCGTTTGCGGTGGGTACTGTGATTGCTGGTCGTGGCACGAACGCTCACCTGGGCGCTCAGGGGCCGGAGTCGATTTTTGTGGCTGAGGCTGATGAGTCGGACGGCTCGTTTGTACGTTACCGCCCGGCTATTGCTGTGGTGACGAACGTTGAGCCGGACCACCTGGATTTCTATGAGACCGATGAGCGCGTCTTTGAGGCGTTCAACCGTTTTGTGGGTTCGCTGGCGCCTAACGGCGTTGTGGTGACCTGCGCTGATGATGCGGGCGCGGCTACTCTTGCGGCTCGTTCTCGTGCGGCGGGTGTGCCTGTGGTGACTTACGGTGAGTCTGCGGATGCTGACCTGCGCATTAGCGAGATTACCAGCGCTGGTTCTTCCTCGTCGTCGCACCTGTCCTGGTCTTTTGAGTGCCGTGGCGTGCGTTATGAGGGTGAGCAGGATATTGCTCTGAAGGTGCCCGGTATTCACAACCAGCTGAATGCTTCTGCGGCTTTTGCTTCGGCGTTGATTTCTGGTTACGAGGCTGCCGATATTGCTCCCGCTCTGGCTGAGTTTGTGGGTGCTGACCGCCGCTTCACCCTGCGCGGTGAGGTTGCCGGCGTGAAGGTCTTTGACGATTATGCGCATCACCCGACCGAGGTGTTCCGTGCCTTGGAGACCGGTCGTACCGTGGCTGATGGCCACAACCTGTACGTGATTTTCCAGCCTCATCTGTTCTCGCGTACTCGCGAGTTCGCGAAGGAGTTCGCGCAGGCTCTGTCGATGGCTGACCGCGCTCATGTACTGGATATTTACCCGGCTCGTGAGCTGCCGATTGAGGGCGTGACCAGTGAGCTGATTACCGGTGCTGGTTTCTCTGAGGTTCGTTACGCTACCGCTGAGAGCGCTATTGAGGATATCGTGGCGTGCGCTCAGGACGGCGATATTGTGATGACCGTTGGCGCCGGTGACGTGACCGCTTTGGGTGCTCGTCTGCTGGAGTCCCTGCAGGTTCGTCACGGTGGCGAGTCGAAGAAGTCGGAGGCTTAGGCTGTGCCGATGAGTTCTGGTCTCTCTTCGGAGGGGCATTCCTCCTCGCGCGTGCCGAAGGCCCCGCGTTCGCGTGCTCGTCTGCGTGCCCAGCAGGCAGCTGAGAACGCGCAGGGCGCGGCGGCACAGGCTGAGACTGTACAGACTGAATCTGTGCAGCTGCAGGCTACGCAGTCGCAGGCTGTGAAGAGCGCAGAGGCTGCTGGGGCTACAAAGCCCGCGGAAGCCACGAAGTCTGCAGAAGCCGTGAAGCCCGCCAAAGCTACCGCCTCCGAGGGCGCAACCCAGGCAGCCGCTAGCCAGTCTTCGAGCCCTGTTCGCCATGCGCCGCGTAAGCCCGTGGTGCATAAGGCTTCCGCTCAGCACGGTGCTGATTCTTCGGCACAGAAGAGCGCTGCAGCGGTGCATTCTTCGGCGCAGTCTTTGAAGGATTCGGTGCGTTCGGCTCTGATGACCGGTCGCACCGTGTCTGAGGTTGAGCACGCTCCCGAGCTTTTTGACGTAGAAGCTTTTGAGGATTCTTCGTCTAAAGCAACGTCTGCTCAGCCTGCATCTACTCAGGCAGCGTCCGCTCAGGCAGCGTCCGCTCAGGCAGCGTCCGCTCAGGATGAGAAGAGCGCCGGCAAGGACAGCGATAAGGGCTCTGACAAGAAGCCCGCCTCCGGTAAGGCATCTGCCGGCTCTGCTGAGTCTCGCGAAGAGCCTGCCGCCCAGAAGGCTGAGGAAAGCGCCGACAAGAGCACTGATAAGGCGGGGGAGAAGGCTGCTGAAGAGCCTCGCCCCACGAGCCGTTTCGGTCGTTGGCGTGCCGAGCGTGAGCAGCAGCGTGCCGCGGAGATTGAGAAGGAGCGTGAGCGTGCGAGCCGTCAGGCTCAGCGTGAGCGTCTGCGTCAGGATCCGGGCCTGGACGGTCTGCGTGCTGAGGAGCGCCCCCGTAAGGAGCGTGCGCCTCTGACCCGTGCCCGTAAGCTGCTGTACACCGCTTCGGCGCTGGTTATTATTGCGGTGCTGTACGTGGTGCTGGTCTTCTTCTCGCCTCTGTTGGCGACTCAGAAGATTACGGTGCGCGGCGCATCCCTGCTGGAGACCACTCAGGTGGAGCAGAAGCTGGAGCCCCTGCGCGGTGTTCCGCTCACTCGCATCGACGAGAAGAAGGTGCGTGAGCTGATCGGGCAGGATAACGTGATTCGTAGCGTGCAGGTGGAGAGCCGCCCGCCGCATGAGCTGGTGGTGACTCTGAAGGAGCGTACCGCGGTTGCGGTTGTGAAGCAGGGCGATACGTACCATACTGTTGATAGTGATGGTGTGAGCCTGCTGGAGTCGGCAACTCAGCCCGATACCTCGGTGCCGCTGGTGCGTTTCAGCGGTGATGACCCGCAGACTTCGGCTGAATTCCACACTATTTCTACGGCGCTTTCGGCGATGCCCTCTGAACTTTTAGCTCAGGTTAAGGAAGCCAGCGCTACCTCAACCTCAAGTATCACTCTAACCTTGAGGGATAATACTACGGTGCAGTGGGGAACCGCTGAAGAGAGCGAGTTGAAGGCTAAGGTTCTTCTCTCCCTGCGCCAGGCTATTGCCAAGCGTGCCCAGGAGGAGAAATCTTCCGAAGCACAGACGCAGAAGGTGACCGTCTATGACGTGTCTGCCCCGCGCGTACCGGTGACCCGCTAGGGGAACCATTCAGGCGCTTTATCCTCCCTTTTTGTGTGAAATCCGCAAAAAGAGGGGGTAATTGCGCTGTGTGACTAGGAACCAACAAAAACAGTTTGGTATCCTAGCAGATAAAGTCATTCTTTAGAGGAAACCTTCAGGCTTAGATTAAGCTGCGGGTCTTCCGAAGCTGGAACACGGAACAATCGAGGAATACATGGACGCTGGAACTCCCCAGAACTACTTGGCAGTCATCAAGGTCGTTGGTATCGGCGGCGGTGGCGTCAACGCAGTCAACCGCATGATTGAGGTTGGTCTGCGCGGCGTTGAGTTCATTGCTATCAACACTGACGCTCAGGCTCTGCTCATGTCCGATGCAGACGTTAAGCTGGACGTTGGTCGTGAGCTGACCCGCGGTCTTGGCGCGGGCGCAAACCCCGAGGTTGGCCGTCAGGCAGCCGAGGATCACGCGCAGGAAATTGAGGAAGTCCTCAAGGGCGCAGACATGGTCTTTGTGACCGCAGGTGAGGGCGGTGGCACCGGTACCGGTGGCGCACCCGTCGTGGCACGTATTGCCCGCTCCCTCGGCGCTCTGACCATTGGCGTGGTGACCCGCCCCTTCACCTTCGAGGGTCGTCGCCGCTCCAACCAGGCTGAGACCGGTATCGCTGCTCTGCGCGATGAGGTTGATACCCTGATCGTTATTCCGAACGACCGACTGCTGTCGATTTCGGATCGCAACGTCTCCATGCTGGACGCATTCAAGTCCGCTGACCAGGTTCTGCTCTCCGGTGTGCAGGGCATTACCGACCTGATCACCACCCCCGGCCTGATCAACCTTGACTTCGCTGACGTTAAGTCCGTCATGCAGGGTGCAGGTTCGGCTCTGATGGGTATCGGCTCGGCATCCGGTGAGGACCGCGCAGTGAAGGCAGCTGAGCTGGCTATCGCATCGCCGCTGCTGGAAGCATCCATCGACGGTGCACACGGCGTTCTGCTGTCCATTCAGGGTGGCTCCGACCTGGGTCTGTTCGAGATCAACGAGGCTGCACGCCTGGTTCAGGAAGTGGCTCACCCCGACGCAAACATCATCTTCGGTGCGGTTATTGACGACGCACTGGGCGATGAGGCTCGCGTGACCGTGATTGCTGCTGGCTTCGACGCAGTGAACCCGGAGACCAACTCCAACGCTTCCACTGCTGCTGCTACTCAGGCTCAGCGCACCCAGGCATCCTTCGGCGGTTCCACCGCTCCGGCTGCTAACGGCTACGGCTACAACGCACCCGCTGCTGCTCCGGCTTCCACCGGCGCTGCTGGCTTCGACGTTGACCTTCCCCCGGTTGTGGAGGAAGCTCCGGCTCGCCGCGACACCCTGGATGTCCCTGACTTCCTGAAGTAGTCTGCCCGGCTGTGAACGCCTAGGCGTTGCACGGCTGAGAGTCTTATGAAGCTATAGGGGAGCTGAGAAACACGCACTTTGTGCGGTTCTCGGCTCCCCTTTGCTATACCCGCCGTTATACCTGCTGACATCTGATGAAGGAATAGACCGATGAGCGACGCTCCCAAAACTCCGCTACTTGCCTCAGCCGATACCCGCACCTTGGGTTCTTGGCGTGTGCGGGTGGGTTTCACCTCCCGCGCGGCGGGCAACCTGGGTCTGCACGTGGACGATGAACTGGGTGGCGGTATGGATGCCTCCCTGGTGCGTACCCTCAACCACCGTGCCGCGCTGGAGGAAGCGCTGGGTACTGAGCCGTTCTTCTACCTGAACCAGGTGCACGGCGTGCAGATTGCTTACCCGGAAGACTACGAGGTGGAGTCCTACGCCCCCGGTGCCCCGCAGGAGCGCACCGTCGAGCGTGCCCGCGCGGTGCTGGAGAACTCACCGGTTGCCGATGCGGCGATTAGCACCGAGGGCGTGCCCCTGGCGATTATGGTTGCGGACTGCATCCCCGTGGTGCTTGTGGGTGAGCGGGTCGCGAACTGGCAACCAATCTTGGCGGTGGCTCACGCTGGCCGCCGAGGCCTGCTCGACGGCGTGCTCCAGCAGACCGTGCAGCGGATGCGTCAGCTTGGCGCGGAGAAAATTACCGCCTGGCTGGGTCCGAGCATTTGCGGTAGCTGCTACGAGGTGCCCGAGGCGATGCGCACCGAGTCCACCGAGCTGATTCCGCAGGTGCATTCGGTGACCGCCCAGCAGACCCCCGGTCTGGATCTGCCCGCCGGCGCCCGCGCCGTGCTGGAGGAGGCGGGCGTGCAGGTGAGCATGGACTGTGCGCAGTGCACCTTTGAGGAGCCCGAGGTGTATTCGCATCGCGGGTTCACGAACCGCGGTGAGAAGCCGGGCCGTATTGCGGGTCTGGTGTGGCTTGAGAAGCTTGCGGAGCCCGCCGCCTAGAGCTGCTAAAGACAGAGTCGCTAAAGATAGAGAGCCGCTGAAGGAGAGAAGATGTCTGAAATGAACACAGAAGAGAGCCTGCAGTACACTCCCGAACGTGCCGAGCAGTTGTTGCAGAACTACCGCCGCGTGCTTGAGCGCATCCGCACCGCAGAGCAGGACCATAGCGCGGTGCGCACCGAGGCGAGCGCCCCGGTGCAGCTGGTGACGGTCACGAAGTTTTTCCCCGCCTCCGACGCTGCGGCGCTGCTGGATGGGGGAGTGACCCTCTTCGGCGAGAACCGCGACCAGGAGGCGAGCGCGAAGGCTCGTGAGCTTGCCGCCTACTGCGCCCAGCGTGAGGTGCAGCCCCCGCACTGGGCGTTCATCGGCCAGCTGCAGACGAATAAGGCGAAGTCCGTGGTCAAGTACGCTTCCAGTGTGCATTCGGTGGACCGCCCCTCCCTGGCGGACGCTCTGGCGAAGGCGTACGCGAACCAGCTCTCCCGCTTTGAGGCGGGGGAGGCGCCCGCACCCGCCGCGGCGGAGCAGGGGGCGCTGACCTGCCTGGTGCAGGTGTCCCTGGCGGAGGTTGCGACCGCTGGCCACGCCGCCGAGGGTGCGCGCGGTGGTACGAGTGCATCCGAGCTTCTGGAGCTGGTGGAGCGCATTGAGAACCACGAGCACCTGCGTTGCGGTGGCGTGATGGCGGTGGCGCCGCTGGGCATGAACCCGGATGAGGCGTTCGAGAAGCTGTACGGCTTGGCGTCGCTGGTGCGTGAGCAGGTACCGCATGCGACTGAGATTTCCGCCGGCATGAGCGGCGACCTGGAGGCGGCGGTGCGTTGGGGTTCAACCTGCGTGCGTGTGGGTAGCGACATTATGGGTCAGCGCCCGGCGCTCTAAACCCTATTCAACCGCGACCCTTCAAAGGTTATAGTTCCGGGCCTGCTGTTCGGTGGCATAATCATCGGTGCCCTGACCGCCCGCGCGGGGTGGGCGCTGGTAATATATACATGCCGGTGCATGACGTACCGTCACGCACACACACCTTCTGATGAAGCACCACGGCAGACCCTGTACACCACAAGCAAAGAACAGCGAGAGAATCATGGCGAAGCAAAGCCGTCTGGCGGGTTTCCTCGGCCTGGAACGATACCAGGACGCCGAGGCGACGCCGGAAGAATCCCCGCAGGCTGTGCAGGCTGACACCCGCAGGGAGGCAAACGCCTCCGCAGGGCAGGCTGCTACAGCACAGAAGACCGAGGGCCCTAACCGGCTCTCAGCACTGCCCGGCTCGGCACAGTACAGCAACAGTGCAGTCGAGCCGCAGAGCGAAACCTACCACCAGCAGGACGAACCCGCCTATACTGAACAGGAAGAGTACCTGCAGGCTGATAGCTACGATGACGGTACAGAAACCGAGTATCTGGACGCAGAAGAACCTGCCGACGGACGAGCAACCGTAGATGCAGCGGCACACGCCACCGCTCATACACCTGAAACCACAGCTGACCTGGCAGAAACCGAACAGACCTGGGACGACGCCAGCGCAGACAATTGGGAGGACACCCCGGTGCCGAATACCGAATACACCGAGCAGTACGCCGAGACGTACTCCAACGACGGCTACTACGAAGAGGGCTACGCGCCCGAAGAAACCAACGGATACACCTACGGTTACGAGGAAGAAGAGGACGAATTGCGTCGTATCACCACTATCCACCCCCGCTCCTACAATGACGCAAAGATCATTGGTGAGGCATTCCGCGAGAACATCCCCGTGATTATGAACGTGGAAGAGATGCCCGACGCAGACGCCAAGCGCCTGGTGGACTTCGCCTCCGGTCTGGCATTCGCTCTGGAAGGCCGCATTGAGCGCGTCACCGCTAAGGTGTTCCTGCTGACCCCCTCCAACCTGGAGGTTCTGGGTGTGGCTAACTCTGAGGTTCCCGCCGGCTTCGAGACCGACGGCGAATTCCCCTTCGACCAGGGCTAAGGACTGATAGATGGGTTATCTTTTCGCCCTCATTACGATCGTTGTCTACGTTCTCTACATTGCGATGCTGCTGCGCATGCTCTTTGACTGGGTGCGCATGTTCGCTCCGGAATGGCGGCCCAAGGGCATTGTGTTGCTGTTCGCCAGCGGCGTGTACGCGGTGACTGACTGGCCGATGAACCAGCTGCGCCGCCTGATCCCGCCGGTTCGTGTAGGTAACGTTGCGTTGGACACCGGCTTCCTGATTCTGATTGTTCTGTTGTCTTTCCTGCTGAGCATCATGATGCGGGCAACCGCGGCGTTCTCCTAAACCGCCCATCCGGTCGACCCGTTCGGTCGAGGAGCTAGAGAGCTAGATTTTTGAGCCCCGCCTGCGTTTGGCGTCCCTCAGGGGATGGAGCGCCGGCGGGGTTTTCTACGTCTGGGCTCTGAATCTATGCTTGGGTTCTGTGCCCGGGTTTTCAGCGAATGGGGAGCGCCAAAATGCCTCCTCGAAAACCTTCTCAAAATGCACCGCAGGGCAGAAAACTCAAGGGGGACAAACGGGGACTAGGACGGATATTAGACGTGGTGAATCCCACCCTTGCGCAGAGCGAATATTTTACGGTTCAACCGACGTATAACCGGGTACAGAAACCAAAGAATAGTAGAATTGGTGCCAACGACTGCATCGCGGCATAGCCATGCCCTGAGTCATTGGGACCCTGAATTATTGGGGCCATGACCTATCTGGCTGGTGAATCCGCGGCACTCAACTTCATCACCAAACCCCGTAGGGATACCTAGAGGAGAAGCCCATGGCAATCACCCCCGAAGACCTGATCACTAAGAGCTTCAAGATCGTTACCGAAGAGGCCGGTTACGACCGCAATGAGGTCGACGACTTCCTGGATGAGCTCGTTGTCGAACTGCGCGCACTCTACTCCGAGCGTGACGCCCTGGAGCGCCAGGTGGAGCAGCTCTCCGCAAACGCGCCCGATTCCCCCGCAGCGGCTGTAGCACCCGCACAGTCCTCGGCTGCACCGGCAGCGGCACCTCAGGATGCGGCAGCACTGCTCGCTATGGCTCAGAAGGTTCACGACGACTACGTGGCACAGGGTGAG
Organism: Rothia mucilaginosa; assembly: GCF_964211445.1. Classification (GTDB taxonomy): domain Bacteria; phylum Actinomycetota; class Actinomycetes; order Actinomycetales; family Micrococcaceae; genus Rothia; species Rothia mucilaginosa_E. Next base: position 27,105 of record NZ_CAXOQT010000007.1, read on the forward strand.
AAGGCTAAGGCTGAACTGCTCGAAGAGGCAGAGAAGAAGGCAGACGCTATGGTGAGCGAAGCTCAGCAGCAGCGCGAAGAGGTTCTCTCTCGCCTCACCGACGAGAAGGAAGAGCTGGAGATCGCTGTTGAGGCTCTGCGCGGCTTCGAGAGCCGTTACCGCTCCAAGCTGCTGCAGCACCTGGACGCACAGGTTCAGGAGCTGAAGAACCTCAAGTCCATCGAGGCTTCCGCATAAATCAGCGTGCCTAAATAAGCTAACGACGCTAAGCTAACGACGCTTTGAGGCGTATGCCGCCCGGATTCTTTCTCTTCCACCGCTATTCACCGGGGAAGATTGAGAGAACCGGGCGGTATTCTCATACCCGCCCGGCACGGCGCAATAACCCAGCGTGAGAAGCGGGGGAGAGCACCCGCCACATCACCGCCGAATACTCGATGGTCTACCCCGATTTGCTAAGCTAGAGGGGCACTATCGAACGGTACCGCACCCGGTTTGCGTTCGGGCGCGCAGCAACCGGCACAGACTAGAGGAGAGCTATGACCAACACCCCCAATACCGCTGAATCCTCAGTCTCACACACCGCAGGAAAGGCTGACGGACGCCGCGTGCGCATCCTCTCGGGACGCTCCGCGGGGATTCTTGCGCTCGTGCTTGCAGCCGTTGTGTTTGCCATCGACCAGGGCACCAAATACCTGGTGGTCACCCAGATGCAGCTGGGGGAGCGCATCACCGTTATCGACGGGTTGCTGTGGTGGTATTCGATTCGTAACTCCGGTGCCGCATTCAGCATGGGCGAGAACGTCACCTGGATTTTCACGCTTGTCATGGTTGCCGCCGCAGCTGTGGTGCTCTACCTGCTGCGCCGCACCCGTGCCCTGTCCTGGACCCTCGCGCTGGGCGGTCTGCTCGGCGGTATCTGCGGCAACCTTTTCGACCGTCTCTTCCGTGAGCCCGGCTTCGGTTCCGGTCACGTGGTCGACTTTATTTCCGTACCGAACTTCGCAATTTTCAATATTGCAGACTCCGCAATCTGCGTGTGCATGGCATTCATCGTGCTACTGAACTTCAAGGGCCTGAACCTCAACGGAACCCGTGTGCAGGCTGACGATAAGAGCACCGACGAAAAGAGCTCCGAGTAGCGCCCCGCCCCGGCCACGCGCCGACGGCTACCTTGCCGACACATGCGCCTATAGATGTTCTCACACAGACCCCTCGCACACAGACACCCCAGACAACACCACCCGAAGGAGAGCCGCATGAGCGAAACCACCAACGCCGCAGAAGATTCTGCACGCATCCGCGCCGAATTCACCGTTGAAGGCGCGCTTGCCGGTATGCGCCTGGACGCCGCGCTCGCCGGCGCCCTCGATGCGCCCCGAACCCGCACCTCCGGGTGGATTCGTGACGGCCACGTGACCGTCACCAACAACGGCAAGGCCGTGAAGATCGGCAAGTCCTACAAGCTTTCCGCAGGCGACGAGGTCGTCGTGGACGCACCCGCACCGCGCGATTTGGCGGACATCCGCCCCGAGAAGGTGGACGGCTTCCGCATCGTGCACCTGGACGACGACATCGTTGTGGTGGATAAGCCCGCAGGCGTGGCGGCTCACCCCTCGCCGGGCTGGCACGGCCCCACCGTCATCTCCGCGCTCATGGGCGAAGGCATTTCGGTTGCCACCTCCGGCGCGGCAGAGCGCCAGGGCATTGTGCACCGCCTGGACGTGGGCACCAGCGGCCTGATGGTCGTAGCCCGCAGCGAACGCGCCTACACCGAACTCAAGCGAGCCTTCAAGGAACGCACCGTGGACAAGGTCTACCACACCCTCGTGCAGGGTCTGCCCGACCCGCTGCGCGGCACTATCGACGCGCCCATCGGCCGCCACCCCGGCAACGAGTGGAAGTTCGCCGTGGTCGAGGACGGCCGTAACTCCATCACCCACTACGATGTGCTCGAAGCCTTCGGCCCCGCATCGCTGGTGGAGGTGCACCTGGAAACCGGACGCACCCACCAGATTCGTGTGCACTTCTCGGCACTGCGCCACCCCTGCTGCGGCGACCTGACCTACGGTGCCGACCCGCGCTTTAGCGCCGAACTGGGACTGACCCGCCAGTGGCTGCACGCGCACCGCCTGGGCTTCGATCACCCCGGTACCGGCGAGCGCGTAACCTTCACCAGCGAGTACCCGCTCGATTTGTCCTACGCGCTGACCGCTCTGCGCGAGGGCAACGTCAAACTCGGCTAGCTATAGCCGCTCGCGGGCTGATACCCCGCCGCACACAGCTTCACATTCACCGCCCATCCTCCAGCCCACACCTCCAGGAGATATCCGTGGCAACCAAAGAATTTACGCACCTGCACGTGCACACCGAGTACTCCATGCTCGACGGTGCCGCGCGCCTGGGTGACCTGTTCACCCACGCTAAAGAACTCGGCATGAAGTCCATGGCGACCAGTGACCACGGCTTCCTCTTTGGCGCCTTCGACTTCTGGCGCCAGGCTAAAGCGCACGACATCAAGCCCATCATTGGTGTGGAGGCGTACTTGACCCCCGGCACGCACCGTACCGACCGTTCGCGTGTGCGCTGGGGCGATGGCTCCCGCGATGACGTGTCCGGTGGTGGCGCGTACACCCACATGACCATGTGGGCTGAGACCACCGAGGGCATGCACAACCTGTTCCGTGCCTCCTCGATTGCGTCGCTGGAAGGCCAGCTGTACAAGCCGCGTATGGACCGTGAGGTGCTGCAGACCTACTCGAAGGGCCTGATTGCGACCACCGGCTGTCCCTCCGGTGAGGTTCAGACCCGCCTGCGTCTGGGCCAGTTCGATGAGGCGGTCCAGGCGGCGAGCGAATTCCGCGATATTTTCGGCAAGGACAACTTCTACTGCGAGGTCATGGACCACGGCCTGGACATTGAACGCAATGTCCAGGAGGATTTGCACCGCCTCGCCAAGAAGCTGAACCTGCCATTCGTCGCCACCAACGACCTGCACTACACCCGCCAGGAAGACCACACCGCCCACGCGGCGCTGCTGTGCGTGCAGTCCGGCTCGACCCTCACCGACCCCAAGCGCTTCAAATTCGACGCGGATAACTTCTACCTGCGCTCGGCAGAAGAAATGTACGCCCTGTTCGGCGACATTCCCGGCGCGTGCGAGAACACCCTCGAAATCGCTGAACGCTGCAACGTGGAGTTCAACACCAAGGCGAACTACATGCCGAACTTCCCCGTGCCCGAGGGTGAAAACGAGGAATCCTGGTTCGTGAAGGAGGTCGAGAAGGGCCTGCACTACCGCTTCCCGGACGGTGTGCCTGACAAGGTGCGTAAGCAGGCTGAGTACGAGGTGGGGGTTATTACCTCCATGGGCTTCCCCGGCTACTTCCTCGTGGTCGCCGACTTTATCAACTGGGCTAAGCGCAACGGTATTCGCGTGGGCCCCGGCCGTGGCTCCGGTGCGGGCTCCATGGTTGCGTACGCGATGCGTATTACCGACCTGAACCCGCTCGACCACGACCTGATCTTCGAGCGATTCCTCAACCCCGACCGCGTCTCCATGCCCGACTTCGATGTGGACTTTGACGATCGTCGCCGCGGCGAAGTCATCGACTACGTGACCGAAAAGTACGGTGAAGAGAAGGTCGCACAGATCGTCACCTTCGGCACCATTAAGGCGAAGCAGGCGCTCAAGGACGCCTCCCGCGTGATGGACCAGCCGTACTCGGTCGGAGAGCGCCTCACCAAGGCGATGCCGCCGGACGTCATGGGTAAGAACATCGCCCTGGCGAACGTGTACAACGAAGAGGATAAGCGTTACGCCGAGGCGGCAGATTTGCGCGCCCTCATTGAGGACCCGGTCGATAAGATTTACGGCCAGGTGTTTGAAACCGCGAAGGGCCTGGAGGGTCTGAAGCGTCAGTGGGGTGTGCACGCTGCGGGCGTGATTATGTCCAGCAAGGACCTCGTGGACGTCATCCCGGTGATGCGCCGCGAGGCGGACGGCCAGGTGATTACCCAGTTCGATTACCCCACCTGTGAGGGCCTGGGCCTGATCAAGATGGATTTCTTGGGCCTGCGTAACCTCACCATCATCTCCGATGCTGTGGAGAACATTAAGTCGAACCGTGGCATTGACCTGGACCTTGAGTCTCTGCCGCTGGATGACCCGGAATCGTACCGTCTGCTGGCGCGCGGCGACACCCTCGGCGTGTTCCAGCTCGATGGTGGCCCGATGCGCTCGCTGCTGAAGCTCATGGAGCCCGAGGAGTTCGAGCACATTTCGGCAGTGTTGGCGCTGTACCGTCCCGGTCCGATGGGTGCGAACTCGCATACTAACTACGCTCTGCGTAAGAACGGTAAGCAGGAGATTGAGCCGATTCACCCCGAGCTGGAAGAGCCGCTGAAGGACATTCTGGACACCACCTACGGCCTGATTGTGTATCAGGAGCAGGTTATGGCGATTGCTCAGAAGGTCGCGAACTACACTCTGGGTGAGGCAGACTTGCTGCGCCGTGCGATGGGTAAGAAGAAGAAGGCGGAGCTGGATAAGCAGTACGCTACCTTCCACGACGGTATGATTTCTAACGGCTACTCTGAGGGCGCTGTTAAGGCGCTCTGGGATATTCTGCTGCCGTTCTCTGACTACGCGTTTAACAAGGCGCACACGGCTGCGTATGGTCTGGTGTCGTACTGGACTGCGTACCTGAAGGCGCACTTCCCGCAGGAGTACATGGCTGCTCTGCTGACCAGTGTGGGCGATAACAAGGACAAGCTCGCACTGTACCTGAACGAGTGCCGCGCCATGGGCATTACCGTGCTCGCCCCGGACGTGAACGAATCCACCCTGACGTTTGCCCCTGTCGGCGATGATATCCGCTTTGGTATGGGCGCGATTCGTAACGTGGGCGCGAACGTGGTCGAGGGTATGATTGCCGCTCGCGAGGAGAAGGGCCGCTACGAGTCCTTCAACGACTTCCTGAAGAAGGTTCCGCTGCAGGTGTGCAATAAGCGCACCATCGAATCGCTCATCAAGGCGGGCGCCTTCGACGACCTGGGTCACACCCGCCGTTCCCTGTCCCTCATCCACGAGGCGGCAGTGGACGCTGCCGTGGCGGTCAAGCGTAAGGAGGCGGCGGGCCAGTTCGACCTCTTCGGCTCTCTCGGCATGGATGACGCCCTGGGCGACGAGCTGACCGTGACCATCCCGGACGTGCCCGACTGGGACCGCCGCGAGAAGCTGAACTTTGAGCGTGACATGCTGGGCCTGTACGTTTCGGACCACCCGTTGCGCGGCCTGGAACGTGCGCTCTCGGATGCCGCAACCCATTCGGTGCACGACATCATCGGTGAAGACTCGCACGTGCGCGACGGCGAAACCGTCACCATCGCGGGCATGCTCACCGGTGTTTCGCGCCGTATCGCCAAGTCCAGCGGCAACCAGTACGCCTCCGTGGAACTGGAAGACCCCTCGGGCGCAACCATCACGGTCATGTTCTTCTCCCGCGCCTACGAGACGATGGGCGCCGCCCTGGCGGACGACCTCATCTGCTCGATTCGTGGCCGCGTGCAGCGCCGCGATGACGGCAGCGTGAACATGAGCGCCCAGGAACTGCAGATCCTGGAAATCAGCGATGACGGCCGCGCCGCACCTATCACCATCGTGGTTCCCGAGTACCTGGTGACCGAGGCGAACCTGAAGGAGCTGAAGGAGACTCTGCGCGACCACAAGGGCACCGCGGATGTGCGCATGCTCATCCGCACCCGCGATAAGGAGCAGCTGGTGCTTCTGGACGCGAGCGTGCGTGTGGAACCGAACCCGAGCCTCTTCGGTGAAATCAAGACGATTTTCGGTCCGAGCTGCATTAGACGCTAAAGATATATAACCCCGCTCAGAGGGGAATGACAGGGTGGATTCTGCATAGCAGAGTCCACCCTGAGCGTATATTCACTCACACCATACGGTGTATCCGCTGTATATCACGGTAGAATAGGTATAAATATTCTTGAGCGCTGTATACGCGGGCGCTAGCGCCCAGCCAAGGAGAAACGAATGTACTGCCCCTATTGCAAGCACACCGACTCGCGCGTGGTGGATTCCCGCACCACCGATGACGGCGCCGCAATTCGCCGCCGCCGCCAGTGCACCTCCTGCGCTCGCCGCTTCACGACCGTTGAAACCACCACCATTTCGGTGATTAAGCGTTCCGGCGTGACCGAGCCCTTCGACCGTTCGAAGATTGCCGCCGGCGTGCGTAAGGCATGCCAGGGCCGCCCCGTGGGTGAGGACGATTTGGCGAAGCTCGCCCAGGAGGTTGAGGAGCTGATTCGTGCCCGCGGTCTGGCGGAGATTAACGCGCACGAGGTGGGTCTGACCATCCTGGAGCCGCTGTCGAAGCTGGACGCGGTCGCGTACCTGCGTTTTGCGAGCGTGTACCAGGCGTTTGAGAACCTTGAAGACTTTGAGGAGGCGATTGCGCGTCTGCGTGAGGACCGCATCGCCCAGTAATTGGCTAGCCCAGTAACTAGCTAAACCGGCTGCCGCTAAATATGAGCGGCGGTATACAGAAGGGACCGCCTTCCGAATGACTCGGAAGACGGTCCCTTTGTGCGTCTATGAAGCGCTATCCGAGACGGATAGCAGGAAGCTTCTTACGCTTCGCCGCGGCGCTGACGCGGCCGCGGGTCAAGCGGGTTCAGGAAAACCTTATGCTTCGCCGCGGCGCTGACGCGGCCGCGGGTCAAGCGGGTTCAGGAAAACCTTATGCTTCGCCGCGGCGCTGACGCGGCCGCGGATGGGCTGAGGAGACCTTACGCCTCGCCGCGGCGCTGACGCTCCGGCAGCATACCGCCAGCCCACAGTGCCGCACCCACGATACCCGCGTTGTTACGCAGGGCAGCCATGACCATGGGGGTACGAATCTGATCCTCAAAGTAGGGCATGAACTTCTCGGGGTTCTTGGAGATGCCGCCGCCAATGATGAACAGGTCGGGGGAGAAGAGCATCTGAACGTGCTCGAAGTAGCGGTACAGGCGCTTGCCGTACTTCTTCCAGGACAGCTCGTGCACCTCGCGGGCGCGAGCGGAAGCCTGAGACTCGGCGTTGTGGCCGTCAAGCTCCAGGTGGCCCAGCTCGGTGTTCGGGATCAGCTTACCGTCGTTGATGAGGGCGGAGCCAATGCCGGTGCCCAGGGTGATGACAGCAATCAGACCGTCACGGTTACGGCCCTGACCGTAGGTTGCCTCAGCCAAACCGGCTGCGTCAGCGTCGTTGAGGCCGTAGACGGTGCGGCCGCCCAGAGCCTCGCTCATGACCTGCTCCAGGTCGGTGTTAATCCAGGAGTCGTCCACGTTCGCTGCGGAGAAGACCATGCCGTTCTTCACCACTGCGGGGAAGTCAATGCCGACAGCCGACTCGGGGTCCGGCGCCAGGTCGCGGCCCTGCAGCTCATCAACTACGCGGCGTACAACATCAGCCACAGCGGCGGGGGTTGCGGGCTTGGGGGTGTCGATGCGGAAGCGGTCGGACACGAGGTTACCGGTGCGCAGGTCGACGATGCCGCCCTTAATGCCGGTGCCTCCAATGTCCACACCAATCTGCAGGTCCTTGGGGGTGGGGGCAGGCAGCTCGTTGATGACGCCGGGTTCTGCGTAATCGCTCATGGTTTTCTCTCTCTTTCACCCCGCCTACTGCCGTATAACCGGGGAGCGGGCGGGCTTGTCAGTGGGTGAATTGATATAAAAAGTGAGGTGCTGGGCTTGAACCTGTACAGGTAGGAAACCCAGGGGGCTGCGCTTAGGGCAGGGTCAGGATGTCCGCGCCGTCAGCAGTCACCACGAGGGTGTGCTCGAACTGCGCGGTGCGCTTGCGGTCGCGGGTGACCACGGTCCAGTCGTCATCCCACAGGTCCCATTCGATGGTGCCGAGGGTCAGCATGGGCTCGATGGTGAAAATCATGCCCTCGCGAATCTCGGTGTCGTAGGCGGGTGCCGCATCGTAGTGGGGGATGATGAGGCCCGAGTGGAACTCACGACCCACACCGTGGCCGGTGTAGTCGCGGACCACGCCGTAACCGAAGCGAGCCGCATACTTCTCAATGACGCGACCAATCACGTTGATCTGGCGGCCCGGCTTCACAGCCTTAATCGCGCGGTTCAGGGACTCCTCGGTGCGCTCAACCAGCAGGCGGGACTCTTCGTCCACGTTGCCGATGAGCAGGGTCTTGTTGGTGTCGCCGTGCATGCCGTCCAGGTATGCGGTGACGTCCAGATTGAGAATGTCACCGTCTTCCAGCACGGTGGTGTCCGGAATACCGTGGCAGATGACCTCGTTCAGGGAGGTGCACACGGACTTCGGGTAGCCGCGGTAATCCACGGTGGAGGGGTACGCGCCGTGGTCACAAATGTATTCGTGGACCAGCACGTCAATCTCGTCGGTGGTAGTGCCGGGCACGCAAATCTTGGATGCTTCAACGATGGCGCCTGCCGCAATCTTGCCGGCTGCGCGAACCCGCTCAACTTCCTCGGGGGTGTACATGTTCGAGTCGTTACCCTCGTTGGCGGTGGGCTTACCCACGTACTCGGGGCGAACAATGTGCGAGGGAACCGGGCGCATCGGGCTGACGTGTCCGGGGGTCAGGCAACCGACGGGTGCACGACCGGGCTCTGCGGGTAGGTTATGCGAAGTATTCGTTTTGGTTGAAGACATAGTTTCATCTTACCGGGCGTGGGCGGTTTGTGTCCCTTGCGCAGGCGCTAAAAAGCGGCGGATACATAAGCCGTACCTTTTTCCCAGATTGTGAATAAAATTTCACGGCTGCCGGCGCCGGGACAGGGAACTAGGAAGAGGCCGTGGAAGCGCGGTGCGTGAGGCCGCCCCTGCCTCATTGCTACACGGGTACGCGTGTGAGATGCTAGACATACTGACTCAATACCGTCGAAGGAGAACCCATGAGTGAGAAGAAAAACCACCTGAGCGAAGCTATCGAATCGGCAGTCGAGAAGACCCTGAACGCAGCTGCCGACGCCACCAGCCCCCACGCTGACGAATACTGGTACAACCTTGCCACCGGTGAGGTTGAGCGAGGCCAGCAGAGCGCCGTCACCTCTCTGTGGGGCCCCTTCAAGACCTATGAGGAGGCGGCACACGCCATGGACCGCGCTCGCGAACGCAACGAGGAGTGGGACAAGGACGGCGGCCTGATCTAAAGTCCAGCTTTAAGCCCAGCAAACGTTCTGCATGCATGCGTCTAAAAGAGGCAGAAAAACAGATACAGAAAGACCCCCGAACCCGGAACACCGGATACGGGGGTCTTCGCCTTTTCTAAAGCCTTCTTCTAAAGCTTCCTTCTAAAGCTAAAGCCTATTCAAAGGTGTGCTCTGCCGCCGGGAACTCACCCGAACGAACCTGCTCACGGTAGGCGCGGGCGGCATCCTCCATGACCTTGCCGACCTGCGCGAACTGCTTCACGAAGCGCGGCACGCGGCCCTCACGCAGGCCCATCATGTCCTGCCAGACCAGCACCTGGCCGGTCGTCACGTTTGACGCTCCAATACCGATGGTCGGCACCGCGCCCACCGCCTCATCTACGCGGCGTGCGGTCTCGGTGGTCACCATCTCCATGAGCACGCAGAACGCGCCAGCCTCAGCCAGAGCCACCGCATCCTCACGAACACGCTCGGCAGCCTCGCCGCGACCCTGCACGCGGAAACCGCCCAGGGCGTGCTCCGACTGCGGGGTGAAACCAACATGCGCCACCACCGGAATACCGGTACGCACCAGGGCACGAACCCACTCGGTCATCGACGCATCTGCCTCAATCTTGACCGCGTGCGCGCCGCCCTCCTTCATCAGGCGAACAGCGCTCGCCACCGCCTGCTGCGGCGACTGCTCATAAGAACCAAACGGCAGGTCAGCAACCACCATGGCGCGGGAGGCACCGCGAGAAACCGCCGCGACCATCGGAATCATCTCATCCAGGGTAATGGTCAGGGTCGACTCGTAACCGAGCACCACGTTCGCCGCGGAATCACCCACCAGCAGCATCTCGATACCCGCGCGATCAAAAATCTGCGCGGTCAGAGCGTCATAGCAGGTCAGCATGGAGAACTTCTGCCCGGTCGCCTTAGCCTGCGCCAGGTGAACGGTACGCACCTTCTTGACGGCATCCAGGTCAAAAGGCTTCGATGCAGAAGCGGGTGCGGGAGCAGCCGCGGAGGTAGCGGCAGGCTGCGCCGCGTAGGGTGAAGAGATCTCGGAAGAATGCTCAGTAGTCATGCTGACTATTCTAACCCTGCACGGCTCCAACCTGGCGTACCGCTCACCACGGGGGAACTGTCCCTAGTTCCAGATGAGGTTAATGTAGTAGGTCGGGAACGACGCAGCAGCGTTCTTATTCATCATTTCCGGAACAGCGGAAGAAGCATCACTAAACTCACGCGGCAAATCGCGCTGAATGAGTGCTTGCTGCACCAGGGCATCCCAGTAGACCTGGGTGACCGAGTAGGTGCAGACTTCCTTCACGACGTCCTCCGCGTAGGACTCCCACGCCTTACGCGCCGCATCATCAGAGCCGAAGAAACCCTCATAACCCTGAGACAGGCCCGTATCGCAGGCGCTCACCGCGTTCTTCGAGTACTGCAGCCAGTAGCTACGGCTCAGCTCATCCGAAGTGTTGAACGTGAACGCCTCGTAGTCTGCCTTCAGCAGGGCGTAGGATGCCTGGATAGAACCGGCGAGCGGGGCGTGCGAGGAGAAGACAATAACGTCCAGAAGAGCGGCAATGTACTCCATCTGCGCCTTCTCATACGCAATACCGGAAGGCTGAACCGGACCAGAATGCATCTGCACCAGGCCCTCCACAGCGTTGATGAAACGCTGAACATCGGCGGTTGCCTTCACCATCAAATTCAGCAGACGCTGAACACGCTGATAATCCTCAGAAATCTGCGAGAACAAACCATACGACAGGATGCTGCGCTCCGAAGCTGCCGCCGCCAGAACCTGGCTCGTCAGACGCTGGCTTTCTGCCTCAGCCTTCGCCACGCTCAGCAGTAGGGCACCGCAATAGGCCAAGGCACGGCGATCCACCAGCTGAGGCTGCTGCTGATGCAGCGGCAGAAGACGCTCGTGAATCTGACGGAAAATCGCGCTCTGCGCCAGAGCCTTCTTACCCAGCTCCTCAGTCTTCAGCAGCACCGTATCCGCCGAGAAATCACGCGGAACAAAACGGCGCGCATCCTCAGCGGTAAACGGCGAATAGGGGCGACCCATCAGCGGCTGCAACAGCGACATCGTGGTAAACAACGAAAAACGAGCCGACACCGGGTACAGCGAATCCGGGTAGTTCGGCGCATCCACCGCATTCACGCGCTCCGTGCACAGCGTCAGCCAGGTCTGCTCCACCGCCCGATCAGACCTAATGCCAAGACCCATACCCAGAATGCCCTCGCCGAACGCCTCCGAAGGGAGCTTGCCGGGGTTCATCTGACGCACCTGCATCTGCGCCAACGCCAGCTCCACCGTATAGTTCGCGCGGCGCTTCTTGCCCGCCTCATCAAGGTGCTGGAACGGACGCATACCCGCGATTTTCTGAGCGCGCGCCTGCGTGTGCAGCTCCTTGCTCATCGCGAACTGCTGCGGGTTACGCTGCATCATCTTCGACACCTCGTACGCGCTCTTACGGTTCAGCTTCTCGCGGCGCTGAGCGCCCTCAGCCGACAGCGCATCATACTTGCCGCGGGTTGCGTGCACATACCAGGCACGAATCAGCTGAAGCGGCAGGAAGAAGAACGCGAACTTCCACGACCACGTAAACAGAAGAATCGGAATGACCGCAATAGAGCCCACACGACCCGTATAACCGAGCCAAATAAGCTCCACAAACGCACCCACCAGCGCAAAGAACGCCACGGTGCGAGTCCTAAACGCCACGCGGGAGGGGCGGTCCAGCAGGTAAGTCGTGCCGCCAGACTTGTTGTTCCTCATGACCAGCGGACCAAACGCCGCAATCGCCATAATGCACGCTAGGTACACAACGCAGAAAACAACCGGTGCCGCAATGAGCAGCAGCCACTCTAAACCGGTGGGGTCAGCAGCCACGATGCCGGTCGCCAACGGAAGCTGCGCCAGCGGAAGCTGTACGGTCGAGGGAAGAAGAATGGAATGTAGCATGCTCCCATTATCGCAAGGCGGCCCCGAACACGCCCCGCGAACCGTCATCTGCTAGGTATCTGGGCACAACCTACACCCACACAGCGGAAAAAGCGGGGGAGGGGTCACCCCCCCTCCGGTACCGCCCAGAACCTGAGCTACCGAGGTGCAAGAGCGAGAATTTACACAAACGAAACCTCCCACCCGCGCGACGCACAGCAGAACCCGATAGGCTAGATAACAACAGGACACACGCCGGGGCAAGGAGGCGCCAGCACCGCTGGTACGCCGCCCGCCGGAACGACGGTGAAAACCGCTGAAAGTTCAGCGGAACCCACCGGGTCGCTCCCGCACTATACATCCTCGTCTCGGTACACAATTCAGCGCGCCTCCGCCGCCCGCAGACGGGTACCACGCGGATGCACGCCCGCACCGAGAGGGCAACTCATGGACCGTCAACAGGAATTCGTACTGCGCACCATCGAAGAGCGCGACATCCGCTTTATCCGCCTCTGGTTCACCGACGTGGTCGGCACCCTCAAGTCCGTCGCGCTCGCGCCCGCCGAGGTAGAAAGCGCCTTCGACGAGGGCCTGGGCTTTGACGGCTCCTCGATTGAGGGATTCTCCCGCATCTACGAATCCGACATGCTGCTGCAGCCAGACCCCTCCACCTTCCAGATTCTGCCCTGGCGCGGCGAGGAAGACTACACCTCCCGCATGTTCTGCGACGTGCTCACCCCCGACGGCGAGATCAGCGCCTCCGACACCCGCGGCGTGCTCAAGCGCGTGCTCAACAAGGCCGCGGAGATGGGCTTCACCTGCTACACCTCGCCTGAAATTGAGTTCTACCTGCTTGAATCCTCCAAGCTTGGTGCCGACGGATTCCCCGTGCCCGTGGACTACGAATCCTACTTCGATCACACCCCCGGCGGTATTGTGCAGGACTTCCGCCGCAAGGCAGTGACCATGCTCGAAGAGGTCGGCATCTCCGTCGAATTCAGCCACCACGAAACCGGCCCCGGCCAGAACGAAATCGACCTGCGCCACGCCGACGCCCTGCAGACCGCCGACAACGTCATGACCTTCCGCACCGTCATCAAGGAAGTTGCCTACTCGCTCGGCATGTACGCAACCTTCATGCCCAAGCCCTTCACCAAGTACGCCGGTAGCGGCATGCACACCCACTTCTCCCTCTTCGAAGGTGACACCAACGCATTCTTCGAGGCTGGTGCCGAATACCAGCTCTCCAAGACCGCACGTCACTTCATCGCCGGTGTGCTCAAGCACGCCCCCGAATTCACCTCGGTTACCAACCAGTTCATCAACTCCTACAAGCGCCTCTGGGGCGGCGGCGAGGCACCCTCCTACGTCTCCTGGGGTCACAACAACCGCTCCGCACTCGTGCGCGTGCCCCTGTACAAGCCGAACAAGATGCAGTCCGCCCGTATCGAGTACCGCGGCCTGGACTCGGCATCGAACCCGTACCTCGCCTACGCGGTGATTCTCGCCGCCGGCCTGAAGGGTATCGAGAACGAGTACCCGCTCATGCCCGCCGTGACCGAGGACCTCGCCGCCATGACCAACGCCGAACGCCGCGCGATGGGCTACAACCCGCTGCCCGCCTCCCTGCGTGAAGCTATTAATATCACCGAGGAATCCGAGTTCATGGCGGAGGTTCTGGGCGAGCAGGTCTTCGAGCAGTTCCTGCGCAATAAGCGCGCCGACTGGGACCAGTATCAGGCTCAGGTGACCCCCTACGAGCTCAAGCACAACCTCGGAATCCTCTAATCGCTGGATTCTTTAGCCTCCTCGCATGATGAGTGACCGCTGACAGCCTCAGGGCGGTACCCGCTACCGGTAACACGCCGGCGGGTACCGCCCACAGGTGTATCAGCATCGCTTTTTATCCCGCCGAAATTTATACTCTCTACCCACGGTTCTACCCACAGTTCTCACGCTATGACTGACAGCTCTCACTACCCGGCCACCGGGCTCATCCGCATTGTTGACCCCGCCAAAGAACCCAAGCCGCTGACCGACATCGCCCCCGATGTGCTCGACGACGAACAGCGTGCCGAAGCCGAACGCAAAGCACAGCTGCGCCTGCACACCCGCATGATTGCCACCGGTTTTCACGACCCGTCCAAGGCGGAACGCTGGCTTAACGCGCCCGAACTGCAGCGCGTTTCGCAGGATGCGCTCTTTGCCGGGCTGCGCCTCTCACCCTCCCCGGATATTGCCCTGCCTGCACTCGTGCGCCTCATTGAGAAGCACCCGGCGGTCGCTGAGCGCGCCAACCGCGGTGAGGAAGAATTCGGCATGTACCGCCTGCTCGGTGCATCCCAGGCGATTGGCGATTTCCTCTACCGCCGCCCCGAGCTCATTGACCCGCTCTTCGATACGCAGGTGTACCCCGCCGAGAGCGCGCTGATTCGTTCCCAGCACCCGGCGTCGATCCTGCCGGAAACCGATGGGGAATTTCTGACCCCCATCGCTCCGCTGGACACCCCATACCGTCGCGATATCCTCACAGCCCTCGGCGCGGACCCGCACGCGGAGCGTCCGCGCGCTGCCGCCGAGCAGACCGGCAAGGACGGCTACGTGACCCTGCGCGTCGCCTACCGCGCCGCCCTGGCGCGCATCGCCCTGCTCGACGTGTGCTGCGAAGACCCTGTCGAAATGATGCCCACTATCGGTCGTCACCTCGCCGATTTGGCTGCCGCCGCGCTGGAGGGTGCGCTCGCCATTGCCCGCACCGAAGTTGCGGAGGGGCTGGGCCCCGGCCTGGCGGCTCCTCGCCGCGGCGAGGCTGTAGACGCCCTGGACTTGGCGATTATCGGCATGGGTAAGTGCGGTGCCCGCGAGCTGAACTATATTTCTGACGTTGACGTGGTGTACGTGGTTGCGCCTGTAGAGCCTGCACACAGCACCGGGGCAGAGGGGGAGACCGCCCCGCTCAAGCTCACCGAGAACGAATGTTCCACCATCGGCACGGAGCTCGTGCACGCCCTCACCCGCGCCATTATGGGCCCCGCACCCGAACCCGCCCTCTGGGAGGTCGACGCGAACCTGCGCCCCGAGGGTAAGGACGGTCCGCTGGTTCGCACCGTCGAATCCTACGTTCAGTACTACAAGCGCTGGGCAGAAAACTGGGAGTTCCAGGCACTCCTCAAGGCACGCCCCATCGCTGGTTCGGCGCAGCTGGGTGCCCGCTACGCCCGCGCCATTGACCCCTTCGTGTGGGAGTCTGCCGCCCGCGAATCCTTCGTGGAATCCGTGCAGGCGATGCGCGCCCGCGTGACCGACAATATCCCCTCGCACCAGGTGGACCGCCAGATTAAGCTGGGCCCGGGCGGCCTGCGCGATATCGAGTTCACCGTGCAGCTGCTACAGCTCGTGCACGGTCGAACCGACCCCGCCGTGCGCACCAAATCCACCGTGGATTCCCTCGCGGCACTGACCGCGGTCAGCTACATCAGCCGCACCGACGCCGAGGCGTTCAGCCGCGACTACAAGAAGCTGCGCGTGCTGGAGCACCGCATCCAGTTGCAGCAGCTACGCCGCACCCACCTGATGCCCGAGAAGGAAGCCGAACAGCGCGCTCTTGCCCGGTCGATTCTCTCCCCGGAACGTAACGGCACGCTCTCTGCCGAACAGATGCTCAAGGCGTGGCAGAAAATTAAACGGAACGTCCGTTCACTGCACGAGCGAATCTTCTTCCGCCCGCTGCTTGCCGCCGTCTCCACGCTCAGCCGCGACGAAGTGGTGCTCAGCGAGCAGGCTGCACAGGACCGTCTTGCCGCCCTCGGCTACCGCGACCCGCGCGGCGCCATGCGCCACATCAAGGCGCTCACCACGGGCCTTTCCCGCAGTGCAGACATTCAGCGTCACCTCATGCCCGTACTGCTGGGCTGGTTCGCCCGCGGCGTGGACGCGGACGCCGGCCTGCTCGGATTCCGCATCGTCTCCGAATCGCTCGGTAGTACCAGCTGGTACCTGCGCATGCTCCGCGACTCACCCGCGGCCGCCGAGCGCCTGAGCCAGCTGCTCTCCAGTTCGCGTCCCATGACCGACCTGCTGGAGGACGCCTCCGCCTCCATCGCCTGGCTGGACAAGGTCGCCGACCTCAAACCGCTGGGGGAGGAAGCGCTCGAATCCGAGATTTCCTCGCTACTGGCACGCCACGATGACGCCGCCGAGGCGATGCGCGCCGTGCGCTACCTGCGCCGCCGCGAAACCCTGCGCACCGCCATGGGCTGGACCCTGGGCATCGTCGACATTGAGGACACCTGCGCGGGTCTTGCCGCCATCGACGAGTGCACGATCGGTGCGGCGCTGCAGATTGCCCTGCGCGAGCTCCAGATGGCACCGGAAGGCGCTGAGAATGCGGAAGCGGCGGGGGAGAAGCTGCTCACCCGCATTGCCGTCATCGGTATGGGCCGCCTCGGCGGTGCCGAGAACGGCTTCGGCTCCGATGCGGACGTCATGTTCGTCCACGAACCCCTCGACGGGGCAGACGAAGACGCCGCACAGGAACAGGCGGCGCGCATCGTCAACCGCACCCTCGCCCTGCTCAAGCAACCCGTCAAGCCCCCGATTCGCGCCGAGCGCCCCCTCGAAGTGGATGCCGACCTGCGCCCCGAAGGCAAGCAGGGCGCTATCGTGCGCTCTCTGGATTCCTACCGCTCCTACTACGAGCGGTGGGCGGAAACCTGGGAGTTCCAGGCGCTCACTCGCGCCCGCCCCATTGCCGGCGACGAGGAGCTTGGCGAGGCTTTCGTGGAGCTCATCGACCCGTACCGCTACCCGGCAACCTTTACGCCCGAGCAGGTGCAGCAGATTCGCCGCATGAAGGCGCGCGTGGAAAACGAACGCATGCCTCACGGTGCCGACCGCACCCGCCAGCTCAAGCTCGGCCGCGGCGGACTCTCCGACGTGGAATGGCTGGTCCAGCTCGTGCAGCTGCGCCACGCATACGCCGTGCCGGGGCTGCGCACCACCTCCACGCTGAAGGCGCTGGATGCGGCGGTCGAAGCGGGGCTGGTCGAGGCCGCGGACGCTGAAATCCTCAGCGGTGCCTGGCTGCTCGCCACCAAGATTCGCGGCGGCAACGTGCTACGCGGTGTGCGCCAATCCGACACCCTGCCCTCGGGTCGTGCCGACCTGGAAGCAATCGCCCGCTGGTGCGGATACCCCGCCGGTAGTGCGCGCGCCCTCGAAGAGGACTACCTGCGCCAAACCCGCAACGCCCGCAAGGTCTACGAGCGACTCTTCTTCGAAGAACTCTAAAAATCACAGGTGCGGATTTCATAGGGGAGGGGTGGGGAACCAATTGTGGTTCCCCGCCCCTCTTTTTCATGCCCTATCGAAATTTTTTGCGGGCAACGCCCTCCCGGACCTCACCTCAACCAGAGCCGTATCCATACCAAAAACCCGAAAATGTGACCGGCACCATGAAAATAAATTTTGCTTCCATGTTCCAAAAACGAGACAAAATACCCCGTTCTGCCCCGGAAACACGCGGAACACCGGGGGTTCAACAAAGGATTTGGCAAACGCTCAAAAACCCCGTATAGTATTTACCTGTCAGCACGACGGAGCGAAAAACTCCATCGAATGATTCAAATTGAATACGCTGATATGCGGTTGTAGCTCAGTTGGTAGAGCACCACCTTGCCAAGGTGGATGTCGCGAGTTCAAGTCTCGTCAACCGCTCGTAAGGACTCCAAGAGTTCGAACGCGTTCCCTCGTGGAGCGTATGCGGTGAGGTGGTCGAGTGGTTAGGCAGCGGCCTGCAAAGCCGTGTACGCGGGTTCGAATCCCGTCCTCACCTCGCAACGAAACAACTGTTTTGTGAGCGCGATTGGCGCAGCGGTAGCGCGCTTCCCTGACACGGAAGAGGTCACTGGTTCGATCCCAGTATCGCGCACAAATGAAGCCCTGATTCTTCGGAACCAGGGCTTTTGTGTTTAACTTTTTAGTTTTGGTTTAGGAGGGATGGTGCCCTCCTTGTTCCTGCAGGGGACCCGCCCTCGCTTCGCTTCGGGCACCCTGATGTCACGACGGAGGACACCACCCCTCCGCCTCGTATGTAAAACACCCAGCCTCGGTTTAGTAAGCGTGGGGCTTGTGTGCGCGATACCGGCATAACGAACTGGAAGGGGAGGGGGCTGTCGCCCTTTCAGACTTTTGCTGGCTCCGCCGGACAGATGGGCTGAAATTATGGCTCAGTGCCGCACCTTCCGGAAGCGACATCAGGGTGCCCGCCCGGGCGCTCTCCGCAGCGAAGCAAGGAAGAGCGGAGCGTCTGGGTGCGGCGGGTTCCCCAGCAGGAGCGAAGGAAAGGCGCGGCGCAAGGTGCCCAAAGGCTCCCATGCCGCGCTCCAACCAGGGATTTACGTTAAAGCTGAGGTTCAGGGTATTCTTTTCCTCGGCGCTGATTTTCTTTCCACAGCAAGCAAATCGAGGCTTGTTTGGAGCCAAATAAAGTCGCGCCGCAAACACATCACCCCACCTGAATAAAGGGCATACCATGTCTACTTCCCTGACCCGCCGCAAGCTCGTCGCTGGCGCAGCCTGGGCGGCGCCGGTCGTCGCAGCCTCGGCAACCATCCCCTCCTACGCGGCATCCGTCGCCGCCACCAACGACTGCATCCTGGCGGCCAGCCCGGCGTATAGCATCTCCGGCACCGACGAAGGCGCCAAGACCGTACAGAGCTTCGCCGTCCCCAACAATGTCTACAAGCTCCGCTTCGAACTGGTCGGCGGCGCTGGTGGCACCAACAACCGCATGACCCCCGCCGGATCCGGCGCGAAGGTCACCGGCATCATCCCCGTCACCCCCGGCTCCACCGTGCAGATCATCGCTGCGGCAGGCGGTATTGGCGATGGCTCCCTCACCCCCACCGCCGGCGGTGAAGGCTACGGTAACGGCGGCTCCGTACCCGCCTACACCATCCCCGCCAACGTCACCGCGCAGGTCGACGCAAAATACGCTGACCCGGCAAACTCCAAGAGCCAGGTCTACGCCGCATCCGGCGGCGGCTCCTCGGCACTGCTCATCGACGGCACCGTAGTGGCGGTTGCAGGCGGCGGTGGCGGCGCGGGCATGACCAGCTCCGGCGTGTCCTACGAGGACCCCTGGTACTCCAACCTCGACGGCCAGATCGACGCAGGCGTGGCGGCCCTCGGCTCGGATGCATCCCCGCAGTTCGACGCGGCGGGCAACGCCTCCGCAGCGGCAGGCTCCAACGGTACTCCCGGCTACGAAATCTACAAGGCTGAACGCTCCAAGGTTCTGACCTACAACTCCGGTTTCGGCGGCGCAGCGGGCGTGGGCGGCGCAGGTGGCGCGGCAGGCACCCTTCCGGCAAGCGGCCCCATCATCGGTTTCGAGACCACCAACAACCAGGTGCTGTTCAGCCAGTTCGTTGCCGGTAACGCGGGCACCAACGGCTTCGCAGGCAACGGTGGCGACGGCGCGGGCGCATACTCCTACCAGCTGGACGAGAACCCCGCCAGCGTGCACGAGAAGGGCACCTACGAGGACCGCAGCTGGGACCTGGACGTCTACAACGATGAGGGCGCGTACGCGCAGAACTTCAACGGCTACCAGTCCGTGGTGTCCGGTGGCGGTGGCGCGGGCTACGGAGGCGGCGGTTCCGGTGCGGCGCAGTCCGTCTCCTCGATTGTGCTAACTCAGAAGTGGCTGAACAGCCCGACCGGTGTGCGTCAGGGCCTCGGCTACACGATGCAGGGTGGCGCTGGTGGCGCGGGCGGCTCGTACATTGCACCGTCCGTGAGCGAGGGCATGATTGTTTCGGCTGAGAACGCGCCGCAGTGGATGCGCGAGCGCGGCAACGGCTCCGTAAAGGTGACCTTCTGCGAGGCGGCTGCCTAACCGTTTCTTACGCTGAGGCGTTTGGGCGGTGCGCCGCATGTTTCCTCCGCGCCTACGCAGGGGCACCCGTCACCCGGACGCTCCGCTCTTCCTTGCTTCGCTGCGGAGAGCGTCCGTGTGACACCCTGAGGGCGCTTCCGGAAAACACGGCTGCACCTGCAACGCAAGCAAAGAGCCCCCACACGAGGTAATCGTGTGGGGGCTCTTTGCCGTTCACAGTGCAAGCTGAGCCGGGAACCTAGCGCGGAAAGGCGGTGTCGTCCGTAGCGACATCAGGGTGCCCGAGCTCTGCGAGGGCGGGTGCCCCTGTAGGAGCGAGGACGAACACCGCCATCCGCGCAAGCCGCAGACAACCCGCAAGCTCACAATCTAACGCTTGATGGCGTCCAGCGCCTCACGCTGAGCCTTCGCGATGCGCTTCTCAGAGACCGTGTAGGCGGTGCCGAGCTCCTGGGCGAAGAAGCTGACGCGCAGCTCCTCAATCATCCAGTTCACGCGGCGGAGCGCATCCGGAACGATGGTGCCGGCCGGCAGCGACTTGACCGCGTTATCGTAGGAGTCCTCCAGATCCTGCACGGTGAGCATCAGCTGGTTGTCGCGGTGCAGGTTCGGGCCGAGCTTCGTCAGGCGCACCTGGGCGGCCTTCAGGTAGCGCGGCAGGTGAACCAGCTGGTCGTAGCCGGTCTGCGCCACGAACCCGGGGTAGACCAGGTTTTCCATCTGAGCCTTCACGTCGGAGACGGCGTGCATGGTCGTCAGCGAGGTGGCCTTCTTGATGGCCTTCTTCAGCGCGGTGGCTTCGGAGAGGATTTCGGCGACGAGCTTGGTGACGTCGAAGACCGTCTCGATGAGTTCGGCGCGCACGTGCTCGTAGAGTTCGCTGTATTCGGCCTGCGTGAAGATGGGCGTGTGCGGCACGAGGTGGTCGAGCGCCGCGACGGTGCAGTCGCGGATGAGCTCGTCGATGGATCCGTGCGGGTTCTGCGTGAAGACGATTTTCTCCTTGTGGGAGAGGTGTTCGCTCACGTAGCGCACGGGCGAGGGCACCTGCAGCTGGAGCAGGCGGATGATGCCACGGCGCTGCGCGTGCAGCTGCTCGGCCTCGGTGGGGAAGATGCGCAGTCCCACGCTGGAGCCTTCGTCCACGAGGGCGGGGTAACCGTTGACCGCCTGGGTCGCGATGACGCGCTGTACCTTGCGGGGGATCTCTCCGTTGGGGAAGAGGTCGGCGGGGAATTCGGTGAGGCCGGTGACCTCGCGTACTCCGCCGGATGCGTCCGCGTTGGCAGGGGCACCGGGGCTCTTCGCGCCCTTCTTCGCAGAAGTCGCGGAGCTACCCGAGCTGCCAGAGCCACCCTGTGCGAGTGCCACCATTTTTGCCATGGTGTCGTCGGATGCGCCGAGCGAGTCGGCGAGGGCGCTGCGAATCTCCTTGTGCAGTTGCTGCTGCAGGGCTCGCAGGTCCTTGCCTTCGCCCAGGATCTTGTTGCGGGCGTTGCGCACCTGGAAGCCCATCTTCAGGTGCTCGGGCACGGCGTCCCAGTTGAAGGCTTCGGGCTCGACGACCACGCCGCGCAGGCGGCGTAGTACGAGTGCCAGGGAGGGGATGAGCTCGTCGGTGGCGGGGGAGTAGTCCTCCTCGAGGGCGGCGCAGGCGGCGCGTGCCACGTCGGGTGCGGGCACGAAGTTGCGGCGAATCGCCTTAGGGAGGGACTTGATGAGCGCGGTGACGAGTTCGTGGCGCAGGCCGGGAATCTGCCAGCGGAACGGTTCGGGGTTCAGCTGGTTGAGGAACAGGATGGGTACCTGGACTGCTACGCCGTCGCGCTTGGCGGCGTCGGTGCGTGCGCCTCCCACGCCGGCGGTGGGGGCGTATTCGTAGCGCAGGTCGAGGGTCAGTTCGCCGCTGTCGGTGCGCTGCACCCACTGGCGGGGGAACTGGGAGTCGTCGTAGTCGGCGGCTTCCTCGTTGATGAGTTTTTCGGGGTTGAAGTCCAGGTAGTTGTCGTCTTCAAGACGTGCCTGCTTCCACCACTTGTCGAAGGCGCGCACGTCGGTGACGTGGGCGGGGATGCGTGCGTCGTAGAAGGCGAAGAGTACGGAGTCGTCCACGCGCAGGTCGCGGCGGCGTAGGCGTGCTTCAAGTTCCTCGACTTCGGCGAGGGCGCGCTGGTTGCGCAGGTAGAACTTGTGCTGGGTGTGCCATTGGCCTTCGACGAGGGCGGACTGGATGAACAGTTCGCGGGCCGCGGCGGCGTCTACGCGGGCGTACTGTACGGGGCGGTCGGCGTAGATGGTCAGACCGAAGAGGGTGCCCTTGGCGTAGGCGACTGCCGCGCCGGAGCTGAGGGACCAGTGCGGTTCGGAGTATTGCACGCTGATGAGGTGCTTGCCGATTTCTTCGATCCACTGCGGGTCGATGGAGGCGTTGGTGCGCGCCCACAGGCGGGAGGTTTCGACGAGTTCGGCGGAGAGCACCCAGTCGGGGCCCTTCTTGAACAGGCCGGAGCCGGGGAAAATCGCGAACTTGGTGCCGCGCGCGCCGAGGTATTCGCGGGGGCCGCGGGTGCGCCCCTTGGAGTCCTTTTCGCGTTCTTCCTTGACGCCCACGTGCGAGAGCAGGCCGGAGAGCAGGCTCTTGTGGATGTCGACTTCGTGGGCGGAGGCGTTGATGTCGCGTCCGCCGCTGGCGTGAATGTTGGCGGTGCGTCCCATTTCGCGCAGCTGGGCGAAGAGATCCTGCCATTCGCGGATGCGCAGGTAGTTGATGAACTCGCGGTGGCACATCTTGCGTAGCTGCGAGGAGGATAGCGCCGCCTGCTGCTCGTTGATGTAGTCCCAGAGCAGCAGGAAAGAGGAGAAATCGGAGGTGTCGTCGACGAAGCGGGCGTGCATAGCGTCGGCTTCGGCGCGCACGTCGGCGGGGCGTTCGCGCGGGTCCTGGATGGTCAGGGCGGCGGCGAGCACCATCATTTCCTTGGCGCAGTTGCGGCGGCCACCTTCGATGATCATGCGGGCCAGGCGCGGGTCCACGGGGAATGCCGCCATGGCTCGGCCGATGGCGGTGAGGGTTGCGCTATTGCCGCGGCCCTTGCGGGGCTGGCGGGGGCGTTCGGTGAGCGCGCCAAGTTCGCGCAGCAGGTTCACGCCGTCGTTAATGGCGCGGGATGCGGGCGGCTGTACGAACGGGAAGCGGGAGATGTCGCCGGGTTCGCGGACCACGCCGATGGCAATCATCTGCAGGATGACGGCGGCGAGGTTGGTGCGCAGAATTTCGGGGTCGGTGAACTCGGGGCGCGAGTTGAAGTCTTCTTCGGAGTAGAGGCGGATGGCGATACCGTCGCTGACGCGGCCGCATCGACCGGAACGCTGGTTGGCGCTTGCCTGCGAGATACGCTCGATGGGCAGGCGCTGAACCTTGGTGCGCGCGGAGTAGCGCGAGATGCGGGCGGTGCCGGTGTCGATGACGTACTTGATGCCGGGCACGGTCAGCGAGGTTTCGGCAACGTTCGTGGCGAGCACGATGCGCGGGCGGGAGCCGGGGGAGAACACGCGGTGCTGCTCGGCGAGCGAGAGGCGCGCGTACAGGGGTAGCACCTCGTAGTTCAGGCGCGGGGACTTGGCGACCATCGCCTCGATCGCGTCCTTGGCGTCGCGGATTTCGCGTTCGCCGGAGAAGAAGATGAGGATGTCGCCGGGGGCTTCCTTGGAGAGTTCCTTGATGGCGTCGAGGATACCGTCGGTGGGGTCGTGGTCGTCTTCGATTTCGTCGTCGCTGAGGTAGTCTTCCTCGTCGAGCGGGCGGTAGCGGATTTCCACGGGGTAGGTTCGGCCGGACACCTCGATGATGGGCGGCGCGTCGTCGGGCAGGATTGCTTCGGCGATTTCGCGTTCTTCGTCGCTGAGGTTTTCGTCGACGATGCCCTTGCCCGGCACGTAGCTGGGGGAGAAATGGCGCGCGAAACGTTCCGGGTCGATGGTCGCGGAGGTAATAATGACCTTCAGATCCGGGCGCTGCGGCAGGATGCGCTTGAGGTAGCCGAGGATGAAGTCAATGTTCAGGCTGCGTTCGTGCGCCTCGTCAATGATGAGGGTGGAGTAGCGGCGCAGCAGCTTGTCGTTCTGAATTTCGGCGAGCAGAATGCCGTCGGTCATGAGCTTGATGGCGCTGTGTTCGCCGACCTCGGAGGTGAATCGCACCTGGTAGCCGACGGTTTCACCGATTTTCTGACCGAGTTCTTCGGCGATGCGTTCGGCGACGGAGCGTGCGGCGAGGCGGCGCGGCTGGGTGTGGCCGATGAGGCCCTTGGCGCCCAGGCCCAGGTCGAGGCACATTTTGGGAATCTGAGTGGTCTTACCGGAGCCGGTTTCACCCGCGATGATGACGACCTGGTTGTCACGAATCGCGTTCATGATGTCTTCGCGGCGTTCGCTGACGGGCAGCTCTTCGGGGTAGGTGATGACCTCGGGAATGAGCGGCTCGTAACGGCGCGGTGCCGGGCGGTTCTGCTGCTCGCCCTGGCGGTTACCCTTGTTACCGCCCTGCTGGTTGCCCTTGCCATCGCCCTGCTTGCGGGCGCGGTTGTTGGCGCCTGCGCGTCGGTTGGAGCGGGAGGCGTTGGAGTTGCGTTCGGATGCGCCGCCGGAGGAGTTCTTACGGTCTGCGTTATTCTTCTGGGCGCTGTTCTTCTGCGCACCCTTCTTCGGGGCGCCGTTTTTTACCGCGTTGTTCTCAGTAGTTTTATCTGCGGTTTTTTCGCCGGTCTTTTCGGAGGATCGTACCTTTGCCGCGTGGATTGCGGCTGCCATGCTCGCCATGGTGGGGGCGGTGCGGGGCTTAGCCGAGGAGGGGCGCTGGGACTTGGAAGTATCTGCGTGTTTCTTCGTGGATTTCTGCTCAGACATATCCTATCCAGTGTACTCGCCTTGCCCGCGGTGGGCTTGGGCTGTGCTTTGTTTGTCATATTTGGGTTTGTTCGCGGGTGCCTGGAGCATGCGGTGGCGGAATACCGACCCCAAACGAGCAATTAAGCTACAATAAATAGCATCAAATACTATCTAAAAAGCTAATAATTATTCATTTATATTTTAGGTACCGCAGATGCGAATTAACTGCGCTTCTTAGCTTTCTTTCGATAGTTTCGTTCAACTGCTACAGTGGTGAATAACACAGTAACGAAGGAGTGACTATGCCATCACCAAAGACGTACCCGGCAACGCGTGCTGCAGTGTTGGATTGCTGCGAAGACGGACAGCACGAAGAAATTCACCACCGCTGCGAAGAACTCTTCCAAGCCCTCGTTCACGCGAGTCTGCGCACCCACTTCGACCGCCTCAGCGCCGAAGAAACCCTCTACCTGGTCACCGGCGACGGTGAGCGCGTACAGATTTCCCCTGAAATGTACGGACCCCTCACCTCCGTGGCGCGCGCATTCGCCGACCGCAAGGATGTTTGCGTGGTTCGCCAGGACCGCCTCATGACCACGCAGGAGGCGGCAGACTACCTGGGCGTATCCCGCCCGACCGTTGTTCGACTGCTGGAACGCGGAGATATTCCGTTCGAGCGCATTAACACGCACCGTCGCGTTGCTTTTGACGACCTCGAACGTTACCGCCTCGAGCACGAATACGTGAACCGCCGCGTTCGCTAAACCCGCATCTGGTCGATTACTTTCTGATCAATCACTCAGACCGGACAGTACGGTTTTAGATAGCGCAGTTGAGCTATACAGCGCGGTTGAAGAATCGCAGCATCTGCTGAACAATATCGGGGCTAAAACAGCGCGAATCCCCGTGTTCGGCATCCGGAACCAGCACCAAATCGGTAGGCACCTGCCGCGTGCGCAGCGCCTGATACACTCGCACCGATTGCTGGTACGGCACACACGAATCACTAATACCGTGCACGAGCATCAGGGGAGTGGCATCGCCGCTCACTCCCTGTGCAGAGGCACCTTCGACCTTATTCACTCGTTTCTGGGGGCGTACCGCATCAATAGGATGCGCACGCTCCCAGTTCTTTTGAGTGCGCTCGATGGAAACACCCGGAACCGCCCGCTCACCCGCGGAAATATCGATAGTAGACACGTCTACGGGGACCGGGTAGGTGCTTCCCAACAGTCGCCATTCCGCCCCGTCATCTTCGGGATGGTCGAGGGCGTAGCCAGCCAGGGGGCGATCGGTGAAGATGGTCCTCAAATCGCTGACCCCGTAAAACGAAGCCACCGCAGCCACCCGTGAACTATGGGACGGGTAGGCGCTTGCCGCCCTGCCTTCAAAGTATTCGTTGTGCTCGGGCGCGCTCGTATGATTTTCGGTGGCGGAATTCTCAACTGCGGAATCTCCCGTATGCGCAACCAGCATGCTCAGGTGCCCGCCCGCGCTTCCGCCCGCTACTGCAATGCACTGCGGGTCAATACCGAACTCGTGCGCGTTGGCGCGGAAGAAACGCACCGCCTCCTTCACATCGTGCAGGGCACCCGGAAAGAGCGCCTGATGCGAATACCGGTAGTTGATGGACGCAACCGCCCAGCCTGCCTGCTGAAAAGCGGCGCGCATGAGCGCCTGGGTGTTGGGCTGCTCCCCGTCAGGGGTGCGCAGGATAGTGTCGCGTAGGGCCTGGTTGGTGCCGAAGCGCCAGGCACCGCCGTGAACCCACACCAGCAGCGGCGCGGGGGAGGAGATATCTCCGGCCGCGGGGAAGAAATCGTAGGCGAACGCCTCGCGAGTTACCGGCGACTGTGCACCGTAGTCGGGTAGCGAGTGGGCATCGTAAAAGCCCGCCTCGCGGTAAAAACCGGAGCGGTACTCGGTGCTCTCAACGGCGGGTGCACTCTCAACGGTCGGCGCGACCCCAGTGTTCGGCGCGCTCTCAGAAGTCTGCATGAACCAGCGCCGCGCTAGGGAACCAGAACGATCTTGCCGCGGGTGCGACCCGTCGCCACCAGGGCGTGAGCCTGCGCAGCCTGCGAGAAATCAAGCACCTGATCCACGTGCACCTTCAGCAGGCCCAGGGACATGAGGCGGGCAATCTCCTGCATCTGCACACGGTCCGGGTGAACCGTCAGCCACTGCGCCTCAAAGCCACGCTCACGCGCCACATCCAGCGGGTCGGGACTGGTCAGGGTGACAATACGGCCGCCGGGGACCAGTACCTCCAGCGAATCGAGGAAGGTCTGCTTACCGGTGGAATTGAGCACCACGTCCATGGTCTGGCCCAGTACGGCGCGGAAATCTTCGGTGCGGTAATCAATGGGCTGGGCGCCCAGCGAGCGCACAAACTCGTGGTTCACCTCAGAGGCGGTCGCAAAAACCTGAGCGCCAGCATGCGCCGCCAGCTGAACAGCGAGATGACCGACGCCTCCGGCACCGGCGTGGATGAGCACGCGCTCGCCCTCCTTCAGCTGCGCCACCTCAAAAAGTGCCTGGTATGCGGTGAGTGCCGCCAGGGGAGCGCCACCCAACTGCGCGCAGGGAACATCGGCGGGGACCTTCACCAGCTGATGCGCCGGGGCGAGAACATACTCGGCGTACGCACCTGCGGGGGCTGGGAAAGACACCAGGCCAAATACACCGTCGCCCACCTTAAAACCGGTGTAGTCGCCAGCGGTGGCGACCACGGTACCGGCAACATCCCAGCCGGGCACGAAAGGCTTATACGACGGGTCAGCAAGCTGAGCGGCGGGGCCCAGGCCCTTGCGGGTGGTCAGATCAATCGGGTTCACACCGGCGGCAACCGTCTTGATGAGCACGTGACCGCGCACCGGCGAGGGGATGGGCACGTTTGCTTCGTGCAGAACGCTTTCGTCGCCCCACTCGGTGAGCTGAATCTGGCGCATGGTGGTCACGGTTTACCTCCGCTGTTGTGGCTTAAAGTTCGGGTTGAGTTGAACAGTGTGCGCGTTTCCCTATTCTCTCAAGGGTGCGAGCGTTGCCACAACAGGGCGGAGGGTAGTGTCCACGCTCTGGTGGTTCTGCCCGGAAATGTGCACCGGGTATATAAACCGGGCATATAAAAAGGAGCCGACGCCCGCTGTGCGAGTATCGGCTCCCGTGTTCCCTCTCGAATAAGAACATCGTGCCCCTGAAAGGATTCGAACCTTCGACCCCCAGTACCGGAAACTGGTGCTCTAATCCGCTGAGCTACAGAGGCAACCCCACCATGGTATCAGATATGCGCTAGATAATACGGTCAGGCACCCGCCAATGCTTGCTAGAATAGTTTGTTATGACTCCTGAAGAACTCTCTGAAGCCATTGCGCTTGCCCTTGAAGAAACCATTTCCTCCGGCCAGCTGACCCTCGTGGAGGGCGCTGAACTGCCCGCCGTCCGAGTGGAGCGCCCCAAGTCCCGCGAACACGGCGACTGGGCAACCAACGTCGCTCTGCAGCTCGCCAAGAAGGTGGGCAAGAACCCGCGTGAGGCAGCAGCTCTTCTGGCAGAGAAGATTGGCGCCATCCCCGGTGTTGCATCCGTTGACATTGCTGGCCCCGGCTTCCTGAACATCACCCTGGACGCCGCAGCTGCTGGTGAGCTCGCCGCCACCATCGTTGAGGCTGGCGAAGCATACGGCCGCAGCGACAAGTTCGCCGGTAAGACCATTAACCTTGAGTTTGTCTCCGCGAACCCGACCGGCCCCATCCACCTGGGCGGCACCCGCTGGGCTGCCGTCGGTGATGCGCTCGCCCGCGTTCTTGAGGCTGAGGGCGCTAACGTCGTGCGCGAGTACTACTTCAACGACCACGGCACCCAGATTGACCGCTTCGTGCGTTCCCTGATTGCCGCCGCCCGCGGTGAGGAGACCCCCGAGGACGGCTACGCTGGCGCGTACATTGTGGACATTAAGGACCAGATTCTGGCTCAGCGCCCCGACGCGCTTGAGGCTGAGAACCCCGAAGAGATTTTCCGCGAAATCGGTACTCACCTGATGTTCGATCAGATCAAGGAGTCCCTGGCGGCATTCGGTACCCACTTTGACGTGTTCTTCCACGAGAACTCCGTGTTCGAAGGCGGCAAGGTGGATGCCCTGCTCGAGACCATGCGCGAGAACGGTCAGCTCTTCGAAGCTGACGGCGCATGGTGGATGCGCACCACCGACTACGGCGACGACAAGGACCGCGTGGTCATCAAGTCTGACGGCAACCACGCCTACGTGGCGGGCGATATCGCCTACTACCAGGACAAGATGACCCGCGCCGAGAACCCCGCCGACGTGGCGATTTACATGCTCGGTGCGGACCACAACGGCTACGTGGGCCGCCTGAAGGCTATCGCCCAGATTCTCGGCTACCGCGCCGACCAGATCGAGGTCATGATTGGTCAGCTGGTGAACCTGGTCAAGGACGGCAAGCCCGTCCGCATGTCGAAGCGTGCCGGTACCGTGGTCACCCTCGAGGACCTGGTCGAGGCTGTTGGCGTTGACGCGGCACGCTACGAGCTGACCCGCTACTCGGTGGACACCCCCATCGACATTGACCTGGGCCTGCTGACCTCCAAGAGCAACGAGAACCCGGTCTACTACGTGCAGTACGCTCACGCACGTACCGCCGCCGTGGCGCGCAACGCCGCGGAGGCCGGCGTGAAGATTGAGGACGGCGTGGACACCTCCCTGCTCGACTCGGCCGCTGACGGCGAGCTGCTGGCTGTGCTCGGCCAGTTCCCGGCCGCTGTGCGTGACGCCGCGAAGTTCTACGAGCCGCACCGCGTGAACCGCTACCTGGAGCAGCTCGCTTCGGCGTACCACAGCTGGTACGGCGTTTCCCGCGTTGCCCCCAAGGCGGATGAAGAGGTCACCGACCTGCACCGCACCCGCCTGCTGCTGAACAATGCGGCACAGCAGGTGCTGGCTAACGGCCTGAACCTGCTGGGTGTGAGCGCACCCGAGCGCATGTAATACCCCTCGATTCAACCCCCGACCCGGTGCTACCGGGGCGGGGGTTGAACGCATTGCCTCAAAGATACTCAACGATAGATAACGAAAGAGACACGATGAGCGAAGCCCGCGCCCTCTACGCCCCCGAATGGCTCACCTACCCCGAGAACCCCGAGGCACTGTCCCGCACCATCTGGACTGATTCCTTTACCCGCAATGAGCAGGGCGAACTCTGCATTGACGGCGTGACCGTTAGCGATTTGGCTACTGAGCACGAAACCCCGCAGTACGTCTTCTCCGAGACGACCTTCCGCGCCCGCGCCCGCGCCTACCGCACCGCTTTTGAGCAGGCTTTCGCCGCGCACGGTGCGAAGGTGAGCGTCTACTACGCCGGTAAGTCGTTCCTGTCCACTGCTGTGGCACGCTGGGCGACTGAGGAGGGGCTGTGCCTGGATACCGCCTCCGGTGGTGAGTTGGCGTTGGCTCTGCGCGCGCAGGTGCCCGGTGCGAATATCGCCCTGCACGGCAACAACAAGTCTGAGGCTGAAATTGCCCGCGCGATCCGCAACGGCCTGGGTCGCGTGGTGGCTGACTCGGTGGATGAGCTCAAGCTGATTGAGCAGGTGTACGCAGAGCTTGCCGCCGAGCGTGTGGCGGAAGGCGAGGAGCCCTACGCCCCGGTTCCGGTGCTGATTCGCATTACCCCCGGCGTGCACGCCTCCACCCACGAGTCCATTGCGACCGCGCACGAGGATCAGAAGTTTGGCATGTCCCTGCAGCCGGGCACCGCCGCGCTGGCCGGTCTGGAGGAGGATGAGCTGGAGCACTGGGGTGTTGAGGCATCGGATTCATATGCGGCGCTGGCTGCGGCGATTCTGAACGCGACCGATTCCCTGGATTTCCGCGGTATTCACTGCCATATTGGTTCGCAGATTTTTGAGGCGGAGGGCTTCGCTCAGGCGGCTACTACCGCCCTGGAGTTCATGAACCGCCTCAACCGCGACCTGGGCGTGACCCTACCGGAGCTGGACCTGGGCGGCGGTTACGGCATCGGTTACACCGAGGCGGATCACCCCCGCTCCATTACCGATGTGACCGAGTCGATTGCGGCTTCCGTTGCGGCGACCTGCGAGCGTCTGGGTATGGCGATTCCGCACATGTCGTTTGAGCCGGGCCGTTCGATTTCTGGTCCTTCGGGCGCGACCCTGTACACGGTCGGCACCATCAAGAACGTGAGCATTGAGGACGAGAACGGCGAGATTCGCGTGCGCCGCTACGTTTCGGTGGATGGCGGTATGAGCGATAACGCCCGCCCGGTGCTGTACGAATCGGATTACTCGGTGACCCTGGCGAATCGTGCCCCGGCGGGGGAGCAGGTGCTCTCTCGCGTGGTGGGTAAGCACTGCGAGTCCGGCGATGTGGTGGTGCGCTACTGCTACCTGCCCGCTGATCTGCAGGCGGGCGATATCCTGGCGGTTCCGGCGACCGGCGCGTACTGCTATGTGCTGGGGTCGAACTACAACTTCCTGACCCGCCCGCCGGTGATCGCGACTGCTGAGGGTCGTCCCTCCCGCGTGATGATTCGCCGTCAGCGCGAGGAGGACATGCTGGCGCTGGATATGGGTTCGGATATCTAGAGTTCCGTCCCAGATGCTATGAAACCGTGGAGTTCCCGTCTCTGCAATACGCGCCGTGAGGTGGCGGTTGCGAGCGGGGCTTCACGGTTTTGCACGTTCAAAACACGACAGACAAAACATGCAGAAGATAAGGTTCACCTCATTACTGTGAGGGAAACCTCATCTCAGAGAGTAAAAGTCGCAGCTTGAGGCTGCTGAGCCGTCCCCGGCTCTTGATAAAGTGGTTGTTGAGTGCGTGCTCTGCACCGCATCCACGCCTAGCCCGAAGATATACCGGGGCGAACCCGGAACAGACCGTAGAAAGAGACTATCGTGGCTGAAAAGATCAAAGTAGCACTGCTTGGTGCCGGTAATGTCGGTTCCCAGGCTGCTCGCATCCTGGTCGAGGATAACGCCGTCCTTGAGAAGCGCATTGGCGCCCCCGTGGAGTTGATCGGTATTGCTGTGCGCGATACTAATGCATCCCGCCACTGGAATGCGGACCCCTCGCTGTACACCACCGACGCTGAATCCCTGATTGATGCGGCGGATGTGGTCATCGAGCTGACCGGCGGTATTGAGCCGGCACGCACCCGCATTCTGCGTGCTCTGAAGGCAGGCAAGTCCGTGGTCTCCGGTAACAAGGCTCTGCTGGCTAAGCACGGTGTGGAGCTGCAGGCTGCCGCTGATAAGTCCGGCGCTCAGCTGTCCTATGAGGCTGCTGTTGCGGGTGCTATCCCGATTCTGCGCCCGCTGCGTGATTCCCTGGCTGGTGACCGTGTGACCCGCGTTCTGGGCATCATGAACGGCACCACCAACTACATTCTTGATCAGATGGACACCACCGGTGCTTCTTTCGCGGATGCACTGGCTGAGGCTCAGAAACTCGGCTACGCGGAGGCTGACCCGACCGCTGACGTTGAGGGGCACGATGCTGCGTCGAAGGCTGCGATTGTTGCTTCGCTGGCGTTCCACTCTGACTTCACTATTGATGATGTGCACACCGAGGGCATTACCTCCATCACCGCTGATGATGTTGCTTCCGCGGATGCTGACGGCTACGTCATCAAGTTGCTGGCTATTTGCGAGCGCGAGGGTGAGGACGGCGCGAACATTCGCGTGAACCCGACCCTGATTCCTCGTCAGCACCCGCTGGCTGGTGTGCACGGTGCGTTCAACGCTGTGTTCGTTGAGGCAGAGAATGCTGGCGAGCTGATGTTCTACGGTCCCGGTGCGGGTGGCGCTCCCACCGCGTCGGCTGTTCTGGGTGACTTCGTGTCCTTGGCTCGTCGTCTGGTGCTGGGTGGCCCCGGTGTTCCGGAGACTTCCCACGCTCAGCTGCACGCAACCAGCCTGGACAATGTGATTTCCCGCTACTCGGTGGGTGTTCTGGTGGAGGACCGCCTGGGTGTTCTGGCGAACATTACCCGTATCCTTGCCGAGCACGGTATTTCGGTTGATTCGCTGCGCCAGTCCACTCCGAAGGAGGGCGCGGCTCAGATTCGTATGGTCACCCACTCGGCGAAGGACTCCGATCTGCGCCGTGCGATTGCCGTGATTGACGCTCTGGACACTGTGCGTGAGGTGAACTCGGTCATCCGCGTGGAGTCCGAGAAGCACTAAAGCTCGAAGCGTCATCTACGTGCGGCTTGTGCCGCTCACTAAACCTGCGATGTTCGCTTGCGAGCGCATCGCTCACTAACTAACCCGCGTACCCGCTACCGCGCCGGACCTATGGGAGGTTCGGCGGGCGGGGCGCCAAGATTGAAGGAGAAGCCAATGGCACACGTGTGGCAGGGCGTTATCAATGAGTACCGTGACCGTCTGCCCTTCGCAGACGATGTGAAGGCTGTGACCCTGGGCGAGGGTGGTACCCCGCTGATTCACGCGCCGGCACTGTCTGCTGAGACCGGTAACACTGTTTACCTGAAGTTTGAGGGTATGAACCCGACCGGTTCGTTCAAGGACCGCGGTATGACCAGCGCGATGACCGCCGCTAAGCGTGACGGTGCGAAGGCTGTTGTGTGTGCTTCGACCGGTAACACTTCTGCGTCGGCTGCTGCGTACGCTCTGCAGGCTGGTATGCGCTGTGCAGTGCTGGTTCCGGACGGCAAGATTTCCATGGGTAAGCTGTCTCAGGCGATTGCTCACGGTGCTGACATCATTCAGATTGACGGCAACTTCGACAACTGCCTGGAGATTGCTCGCAAGCTCAGCGAGAACTACCCGGTGTTCCTGGTGAACTCGGTGAACCCCTACCGTATTGAGGGTCAGAAGACCGGTTCGTTCGAGGTTGTTGACACTCTGGGCGACGCTCCCGATTACCACCTGCTGCCGGTCGGCAACGCGGGTAATATTACCGCGTACTGGAAGGGCTACAAGGAGTACTCGGAGCCTTACACCAACCGTGACGGTAAGGTCCTAGAGCCGGTTGCAACCAAGCGTCCGATCATGTGGGGCTTCCAGGCTGCTGGTGCTGCACCGATTGTTGCTGGTCACCCGATTGAGGCTCCTGAGACCATTGCGACCGCGATCCGTATCGGTAACCCCGCGTCGTGGGAGAAGGCTGAAGCTGCTCGTGACGAGTCCGGCGGCGTGATTGAGGCTGTGACCGATGAGGAGATTCTGGAGGCGCACCGCTGGCTGTCCTCGCGTGAGGGCGTGTTCGTGGAGCCGGCTTCGGCTGCTGGCGTTGCGGGTCTGCTGAAGAAGCACCGCGCTGGTGAGGCTCCGGAGGGTAAGACCATTGTGATTACCGTGACCGGTCACGGTCTGAAGGACCCGCAGTGGGCTCTTGAGGCTGTTAACGGTGTGAAGGTTGAGCCGACTAAGGCTCCCTTCGACGTGGTTGCTGTGGCAGATATTCTGGATTTGCACTAGTCTGTTTGTATCTATTGTGTGCACTCCGTCCCGGTTTTCGGGGCGGGGTGCACCTGCATGACAGTCCTTTTTGTATCTTTCACCTATTCACTCCTTACGTCACCGATCGCGAGGTTCTTCTCATGTCTTCCCTGCATATTTCTGATATTCCGGTGGGCGCGTCCGTTAAGGTTCGCGTTCCCGCTACGAGCGCTAACCTGGGCCCCGGCTATGACAGCATGGGTTTGGGTCTTGGCTTCTACGATGAGCTGGTTGTTGAGCGTATTGAGTCCGGCCTGGAGTTTGAGCTCAGCGGTGAGGGCAGCGCGGATGTTCCTCGCGATGAGAGCCACCTGGTCTTGCAGGCGATGAAGGCTGGTTTCGCGGCGGCTGGTTTGGATGAACTGCCCCCGGTGAAGCTGATTGCTGACAATAAGATTCCGCATTCTCGCGGTATGGGTTCTTCTGCGTCGGCTATTGTGGCGGGTGTGGCCGCGGCGAGTGGTCTGCTGCCGGAGGAGTACCGCCTGAGCCGTGAGCAGATGCTGCAGGTCGCCTCCGATATGGAGGGCCACCCGGATAACGTGGCTCCGGCGATTTACGGTAACCTGTCGGTGTCCTGGGGCGAGCTGGGTCATTGGAAGTCCCTGATTATTCCGGTGCATCCTGAGGTTCACCCTGTGGTGGCTGTGCCCGATTATGAGGTGTCGACGAAGCTTGCTCGTTCGCTGATTCCTGCGCAGATGCCCCACGTTGAGGCGGCGGCGAACTCGGCTCGTGCGGCGCTGCTGGTGCGTACTCTTTCTGACGCTCCCGAGCACCTGATGGATGCGACCGTGGATTACCTGCATCAGGGGTACCGTGTGACCGCGATGGAGCCGTCGGCTGCGTTGGTAGCGTACCTGCGCGGTCAGGGCTTTGCGGCGGTGATTTCTGGTGCCGGCCCGACTGTTTTGACCTTTGCGCACGGCGACGAGCAGGTGCGACAGGTTCAGGAGGCGATTGCCGAGTTTGAGGCGACCCACCCCTGCAGCGCTATTGTGGACCGCCGCCTGAACTGGCGAGTGCTTCCCCTTGAAATTGATACTGAAGGTGTTATAGTTACTCAGTAGGACGTTATTAGTTCGTCCTACGTTGAGGTTCGCCCGTCGTTCAATGTAGACCGTCGATACTATCCTTCGTAACGTACTTCCGTTTCCCCCTTATGCCTCAGATGCTTTGTGCATCTGAGTGGGAGCCGGTAGGGTTCGGGGGAGTGCCTTTGGATTCCACGTCTTTCTTTGTTTCTGACGCATAGGGGGAGACTTTTCTGGGGGTTCGGTTTCGCGGCGGGTGCCCTTTCAAAGTGACCATTCCATCCTCTTCATCTCGTGTAGATGGTTCTTAGAGATGATGGTTTGGGCTTGCCCACATTTGTGATAGAGCGCCTTATCTTCCGTGTGTGCTCGCTGTGTCTGAATCAGCGGGTACGGTAAGAGACGCGAACCGCCTCCAGTGCGGTTCGAGGGAGTCGAAGGTGCAGACTGCTGTTTTCTTTCGGCAGTGTCTAAACCTTTGACCGCGCTATAGCGCCCGCCCGATCTTTATTCTGAAGATTTTCAGGGCTTATAACCAAAGGAATTGTAGTTGGCAAAGAATATTGTTGTCACCGATGAGTACGGTACGGCTGCTGCCGCACCGGAACTTGCGAACTTGAAGGTCGCGCAGCTGCGTGTCCTCGCCCAGCAGCTTGGTATCCGCGGCTACCTGAAGTTGAAGAAGGCTGAGCTGGTTCAGGCCCTTGAGGAGCACCAGCGTGGCGGCGCCGTAGCCGCTCCTGCTGCGTCCAAGTCTGAAGCACCTGCGGAGGCTCCTTCTGCTGAATCTGCTGATGCTCCCGCCGCTGAGAAGGCTGAGGAGTCTAAGCCTCGCCGTACTCGCCGTACCCGTGCCCAGAAGGATGCTGAGGCGAAGGCGGAGAAGGCTGAGAAGACCGAGAACACTGAGTCTGCTGAGGCACCCGCTGAGGGTGCTGAGAAGGCTGAAAAGCCTGAGAAGCGTACCCGTTCTTCCCGTTATGAGACTCCCGCTCAGAAGCGTGCGCGCGCTCGCCGTGCCGCTGAGAGTGAGGACGTATCGGCTGAGAAGTCCGAGAAGACTGAAAAGGCTGAGAAGGGCGAGAAGGCTGAGAAGCGTACCCGCCGCACCCGCACCCGTAAGGATGAGAAGCCTGCTGAGCTTCCTCCGCTGGATGTGCGTGCTGAGCTGGCTGCTGAGCGTATTGGTGAGCGTTCGGAGCAGGTTGACCTGCCCGGTAACTCGGCTGAGCTGAAGGCTGCTACCGCTGACGGCACCGCGAGCCTGGACAGCCTGAACGCTGCCCTGGACATGACTTTTGGTACCCCTGATGGTGAGAAGAGCTCGAAGCGTACCCGCACCCGTGAGCGTCGCCGCGACCAGGATGGTGAGCGTACCGAGCGCCGCACTAAGCGTGACCGCCAGGCGGAGCGCGCAGAGCGCAATGCTGAGCGTAGTGAACGTGCCGAGCGTAAGGCTGCTGAGCGCGCAGAGCGTGCCGAGCGTACTGAGCGCCGTTCCAAGCGTGACCGTCAGGCTGAGCGTGCTGAAAAGCAGGCTCGCCGCCGCGAGGAGAACGAGCCTCGCCTGAGCGAAGACGATGTGCTGGCACCGATTTCGGGTGTGCTGGACATCCTCGATAACTACGCTTTCGTGCGTACCACCGGCTACCTGCCCGGCACCAACGACGTGTACGTTTCCCTGGCTCAGGTGAAGAAGTACAACCTGCGTAAGGGTGACCACGTGCTCGGTGCGATTCGCGTACCGCGCGAGGGTGAGTCGAACAACCGCCAGCGTTTCAACGCGCTGGTTCAGGTTGAGGCGATTAACGGTCAGACCGTTGAAGAGGCAGCGAACCGCCGCGTGTTCTCGAAGCTGACTCCGCTGTACCCCAAGGAGCGTCTGCGCCTGGAGACCACCCCGAAGAAGCTGGGTACCCGCGTGGTGGACCTGGTGTCCCCGATTGGTAAGGGTCAGCGTGGTCTGATTGTGTCCCCGCCGAAGGCGGGTAAGACCCTCATGCTGCAGTCCATTGCGAACGCGATTACCGTGAACAACCCGGACGTGTACCTGATGATGGTCCTGGTGGATGAGCGTCCTGAAGAAGTGACCGATATGCAGCGCACCGTCAAGGGCGAGGTTATTGCCTCGACCTTCGACCGCCCCGCTGAGGACCACACCACTGTGGCTGAGCTGGCTATTGAGCGTGCAAAGCGTATGGTGGAGCTCGGCTACGATGTGGTCGTACTGCTGGACTCCATGACCCGCCTGGGTCGCGCATACAACCTGGCTGCTCCGGCATCCGGTCGTATCCTGTCCGGTGGTGTGGATTCTGCCGCACTGTACCCGCCGAAGAAGTTCTTCGGCGCTGCCCGCAACATTGAAGAGGGCGGCTCGCTGACCATTCTGGCTACCGCCCTGGTTGAGACCGGCTCGAAGATGGACGAAGTGATCTTCGAAGAGTTCAAGGGCACCGGTAACATGGAGCTGCGTCTGTCCCGTCAGCTGGCGGATAAGCGTATTTTCCCGGCGGTTGATATTAACGCTTCTGGTACTCGCCGCGAGGAGAACCTGCTTTCCCCGGATGAGATCAAGATTATGTGGGGTCTGCGCCGTGCCCTGGCGGGTATGGAGCCCGAGCAGGCTCTGGGCGTTCTGACCAACCAGCTGCGTAAGACTGAAAGCAACGTGGAGTTCCTTCTGACGGTTCAGAAGAACGGTCTGCGTCTGGTCGACTAAGGCTCGTATCTCACGCGCCCCACCTCCTCTTGTGGGTGGGGCGCGTGAGCCGTTCGTTTTGTGCATCCCGCTGTGAGGGATGAGAAATCTAGTGCCTGCCCGTGCGGCGTAAAGTGCGGGAGATGGAAGAGAGAACAGAATGTTTGAATCTATTCAGGTTCTGCTGGATGAGCACGCTGACCTGCAGAATCAGCTGGCGGACCCCGCCGTGCAGGCGAACCAGGGTAAGGCACGCCGTGTGGGCCGCCGATACGCGGAGCTGACCGGTATTGTGACTGCGTACAACAAGTACACTTCGCTGAAGGATGACCTTGAGGCTGCTCGCGAGATGGCTGATGAGGATCCGGACTTCGCGGCGGAGATTCCCGGCCTGGAGGAGGAGCTGGAGGTTGCTCAGGAGAAGCTGCGCCGCCTGCTGATTCCGCGTGACCCGGATGATGGCCGTAACGTCATTCTTGAGGTGAAGGCTGGTGCCGGTGGCGACGAGGCTGCTCTGTTCGCTGGTGACCTGCTGCGCATGTACATGCGTTACGCTGAGAACAAGGGCTGGAAGACTGAGATTATTTCCTCGACCAGCACCGATGTTGGCGGTTACAAGGATGCCCAGATTGCTATTAAGGGCTCCTCGAACGAGCCTGCTGAGGGCGTGTGGGCGCATCTGAAGTATGAGGGTGGCGTGCACCGTGTGCAGCGTGTTCCGGCGACCGAGTCTCAGGGCCGTATTCACACCTCCGCTGCTGGTGTGCTGGTGTTCCCCGAGGTGGACGAGCCCGAGGAAATCGAGATTAACCAGAACGACCTGAAGATTGACGTGTACCGTTCTTCGGGCCCCGGTGGCCAGTCGGTGAACACCACCGACTCGGCGGTGCGTATTACCCACCTGCCCACCGGTATTGTGGTGGCGATGCAGAATGAGAAGTCTCAGCTGCAGAACCGTGAAGCCGCGATGCGCGTGCTGCGTGCGCGACTGCTGGCTCACCAGCAGGAGCAGATTGACGCTGAGAACGCGGCACACCGTGCTTCGCAGGTGCGTACCATGGACCGTTCGGAGCGCATCCGTACCTACAACTTCCCGGAGAACCGCATTGCGGATCACCGTACCGGCTACAAGGCGTACAACCTGGACGCTGTGCTGAATGGTGACCTGGAGCCTGTGGTTCAGTCCGCTATTGAGATGGATGAGGCGCACCGCCTCGCTCAGGTGGGCCAGGAGCAGAAGTAACCCCGTACAGAAGTAGTTCCGCGCAGAGGTAATGCTGACAGAAGTAGGTTCTGTATTTGCTTTTGCTGATTCTTCGGAATCGGCGTGAGATGTTGGTGAGGGGCTCGCCGCTGCGGCGGTGGAGCCCCTCACCTGTATGCGGTGAAAGTTAGGGACTTGCCGTCGAAAGACGAGGAGGAGAGCTCATGAAGGTGAATGTGCACGACCCGCGCGGAGAAGAGCTCGCGCAGGTACTCGCGCGCGCCATCGCGGCACTAGCTCAGGTGCCCAGCCCCCGCGTGGACGCCGAGCTACTCGCCGCGCACCTGCTCTACGACGGCTCACGCTCACGCCTACAGCACGCCGCACTCATGGGGGAGCGACTCACCCCCGCACAGGTCGCAGAGTACGAGGCGCTGGTCGCCCGCCGCGCCTCCCGCGAGCCGCTACAGCACATCACCGGCTCCGCTCCCTTCTACCGTCTAGAACTAGCAGTCGGACCGGGCGTATTCGTACCCCGCCCCGAGACGGAACTGCTCGTCGAAGAAGCCCTCAAAGTGCTGAGCGCACGCGCCGACACTGCACCCGGTGGGCTGCGCATCGTCGACCTGTGCACGGGTTCCGGCGCCATCGCCGCGGCGGTTAAGAGCGAACTACCGGACGCGCAGGTGTTCGCGGTGGAGCTCTCCGAGGACGCCATCCCCTACACCCGCAAGAACCTGGAGCCGCTCGGCGTGCACCTGGTGCAGGGGGATGCCCTCACCGCTCTGTCCGAGCTCGCCGGAACCTTCGACGCGGTGCTCTCCAACCCTCCGTACATTCCGCCGGCGAACGTACCCGCTGACCCGGAAGCCGCCGTACACGACCCTGACATGGCGCTGTACGGCGGGGGAGATGACGGCATGCAGATGCCCTCCGCAATCGCCGCCCGCGCCTTCGACCTTCTTGCCCCCGGCGGCCTGTTCATCATGGAGCACGACGACACCCAGGAAGAAGCCGTAGCCGAACTGTTGGCAAGCATCGGTTTCGAGGGCTGCTACCCGGTGCGTGACCTGAATAATCGCCCGCGGCATAGCGTCGGTTATAAACCGCGCCCACTAGAGCCTTTAAACTAGTAGATGCACCACCTAGCCCACGCCGGGCTACATGAAGGCAACGCGTCCGCCTCAGCAACCAGCTCAGAGCCGGCAAAATATGGTGAACGCTCGGAAGAACGCTTCCACATGGCGCGTTGTGGATGCCGGCGCCTCGCCGCATCCAGAAAAACATGAGAGAATAAGACCCGTGACTGCAAAGCTGTACCCCGTAACGACTGAAACTGAGACCCGCGAGGCCATTGAAGCTGCCCGCGAGGCGCTGAAGGCGCACGACACGATTGTGATGCCCACCGATACCGTCTACGGTATTGCCGCCGATGCTTTCTCGCATCAGGGCGTTGCCAAGCTGCTGGCAGATAAGGGCCGCGACCGCACCATGCCGCCGCCCGTGCTGATCTTTGACCTTGCTGCGCTCGCCGGCGTGGTGGATGACGTTCCGGACGATATTTACGACCTGGGCGGCCGCTTCTGGCCCGGCGCGCTGACTCTTATTCTTCACGCGTACCCGTCGCTGAGCTGGGATTTGGGTGAGACCCGCGGTACCGTCGCCGTGCGTGTTCCCGATGACGAGTTTGCCCTGAAGCTGCTGACCGAGCACGGCCCGCTGGCGGTTTCGAGCGCGAACAAGACCGGCCAGGAAGCCGCACTGGACGCGCAGACCGCCATGGAATCCCTGGGTGAGGATGTCGCCGTGGTGATTGACGGCGGCGCTCGTCCTAAGCCGATTGAGTCTGAGCCGAATGAGGACGGCGTGGTCGTGGTGACTGAACGTGACCCGGCACCGTCCACGATTCTGGATTGCACCTCCTTCCCCTACGTGGTGGTTCGTGAGGGCGCGATTCCGGTGGAGGAACTGCGTGAGGTTGTTCCGTCGATTCTGACTCGTGCGGAGGCTGATGCCCAGGCGGCTCGTAAGGTTGAGGAAGCAGAGGCTGCTTCTTCCGCGTCGTCTGAGTCGGCTCCTTCTGAGCGTGCTCTGGACGATCAGGCTGACCTGGATGAGGCGTATGAGCAGTGGGACAGCACCCATACCGTGAGCGGTGAGCCTGCTCGTCGCGCTTCTGCACCGGCTGCTGGTTCTGTTGCGGCGTCCCTGCTGGGCGCTACGTCGGCTCTGTCTTCTGCGTTCAGCACTGGCGTGGATCAGGAGCGTGCGCGCGGTTATCGCGATAACACTCCGAAGCCGGTTCGTGCAGATGAGCCGCAGACCCTGCCTGTGCCTGCTGATACTGCTCGTGCTCTGGTCTTTGGCGAGTCGAAGATTGAGGTTGCTGCTAAGAGCGCACCCGCTCAGAGCGAGGCAAAGGCGGCAGAAGCTAAGGCTGAAGACGCTGACCATGAGGCAAAGACCGAGCCTGCAAAGACCGAGCAGAAGGATGCCCCGGAGGATCACCTCTAAACCTCTACGCGTGTAAGAGTCCGGCGCATAAAAACGTATAGGGAACCCCCGATATATCGTTTAGATATATCGGGGGTTCCCTTTTGCTATGAGTCTTACAGATTGCGTGCCCCTAGGTTGTGCGTCTCTACAGGCACGTGCGCAATCTACTTCTTGTCGAAGCGACGGTCCTTCTTCTTGCCCAGCGCGGTGTGGGCGTTGCGCAGTACTTCGCGTACGCGCGGGGTGGGCAGAAGGTTGTTGTCGCGTGCCCAGGAGTCGTCAATGCCCTGGCCGAACCACATGACCTCGACCTTGCGCACGGAGCCTGCGAACTTGTCGTTCATCAGCTCTGAGACGGTGTAGCCTGCCTTGACGGCTGCGCGGCAGAGCCATTCGGGCAGGTGGAGCGGCTTGCGGCGGCCTGCATCGAGCGTTGCGGAGGCGACGGTTGCGCCTTCCCAGGGCTGCAACACGATGGTGGGTAGCTCGCCGGGGAAGGTGCCGAGCATGACCACGAATTCTGCGAGGGCGTGCACGCTGGAGACGGGCGACTTGCCGGTGCCTGCACCCGCGACGGATGCGAAGGGGGAGGATGCCATCTTGGCGAAGAGTTCGGTGGTGCGGCGGCCGCGGCCCTGCACGCTGGTTGCGCGCAGGATGCACAGTTCGGGTGCGCTGTCGGGGTGCTCTTCGAGGAAGTAGTCCTGCAGGTCGAGCAGTGCTTCTTCGCCGAGTGCCTTGGAGAAGGAATATGCGCTGAACGGGTTGGTCTCTTCGGAGGCATCCAGCACGAGGCGCGGGCCCTGTACGGCTGCGGAGGAGAGGTGGATGACGCGGCGCACGCCGGTGCGCTGTGCGGCAATTGCGATCACTGCGGGTAGCAGGGCGTTTGCGCCGACGAGCGGGGGTAGGTCCTGCATGTTGGGTGCTGCGAGGCCCGCTGCGTTGACAACGACCTGTGCGCCGGCGAAGGCTTCTGCGAGGGAGTCGATGATGCCTTCAAGCTGGTCTGCTTCGTCGATGATGCTGTCTACGTCGAGGGCGCGGGTTGCGAGTCGAGGTGCCTCAATGGGGTCGACGCTGATACCTTCTGCGTTCAGTCGCGCGACGATGGAGGAACCAACGAAGCCGCTGGCGCCAATGACTTTCCACTTGGATTCGGACATCTCTTTTACCTCTCACGAGCCCGCGTACGTTGCGGGGAATTATGGGGTCATTTCAACTTTCCCATATTTGAACAGTTTATGGGGAATTTGTGGGGTTTTATTCGGTCTCTGGTCGTTTTTTCGCACGGGGTGCACAGCGCAAACACAGGCTGTGAAGCTGATAGCTTGATTGATGCCCAAAAGCGGGTGTGCGGGTACGTCCGCTATACGGATAAATCAACTGAATTCGGTTGTTTATTTGTCATAAAAGGCGTCTTTTGGGGTGACAGTTCACCCTCTAGTGGAGACCACAGGTAGAATGTTTTCTTTGAGTGATATATCCACACGGTTGAATACCGGGGGCGTGAGAAACACCAAGAGCGCCCTTATCGGCACGGGTATATTGCGTATCGGCTGATTCAGGCGCATCGCGCCGTGGAGGGAGAACTTATGGCAGAAAAGTACAGCGACGTGACCGCTTTTGCCCAGCCTTCTTCCAAACAGTCTTCTTACGATTCTTTGAACGAGTACCCCCGCACGGTTGCCGTGGTGGTGACCTATAACCGCGAGGACCTGCTGCCGAAGACCCTTGCTGGTATCGCCTCGGGTGAGCGCGTGCCTGCAGCGGTGGTGATCGTTGATAACGCTTCCACGGACGGCACAGCCGAGTACCTGCGCACCCTGGACTATGAGCTGCCGGTGGATTGCATCCGCCTGGAGAAGAACATGGGTGGCGCTGGCGGTTTCGCGGTGGGTATTGACCGTGCCCTGGAGCGCCACAACCCGGACCTGGTGTGGGTCATGGATGATGACACCGAGCCGACCGAGAACACCCTGTCGGAGGCGGTTGCCGCCTGGCTGAACTATTCGCCGGTGCCTTCGCAACGCCCCGCGGTGGTTGCGTCCCGTGTGGTGTGGACGAACGGTGAGGACCACCCGATGAATACTCCGCGCACGATGTTTGCGGCGGGGGAGCAGCGTCATGCTCGTGCGCAGGCTGTGGGTGCCCGACCGATTCGTAGCGCCTCGTTCGTGTCGATTCTGATGGATGCGCAGGCGATTCGCCGCAACGGTGGCCTGCCCATTGCTGAGTTCTTCATTTGGAATGACGATTTCGAGTTTTCGACCCGCCTGATTCATCACCGCGACGGCATTGCGGTACCGTCCTCTGTGGCTAAGCATCACACGAAGACGTTCGGTACGACGAATGCCGACCCGGGCCCGCGTTTCTATAACGATGTGCGCAATAAGCTGTGGGTTTTCACCCGTTCGCGTACCTTGAACCCGCTGGAGAAGCTGCTCTATGGTGGCTCGTCGGCGCGTCTGTGGATTTCTACTGTGCTGCGCACTGATGACCGCCGCACCTACCTGGGATATTTCCTCAACGGTGTGCGTGACGGTTTGCGGGCACCCACCCCGAACCGCCAGGTGCTTGAGGGTATTTACCCGCTG
Source organism: Rothia mucilaginosa (assembly GCF_964211445.1). Classification (GTDB taxonomy): domain Bacteria; phylum Actinomycetota; class Actinomycetes; order Actinomycetales; family Micrococcaceae; genus Rothia; species Rothia mucilaginosa_E. The sequence goes on from NZ_CAXOQT010000007.1 coordinate 71,573, forward strand.
ACTTTCCCCGGCCGCTACGGCGTGCCGGCTACTGCTAGCGCCGTTGAGTCTGAGAAGGCGCGCGGTTGCGTGAGCTCTGCACCCGATTTCTCGGTGCTGATGAGCGTGTACGCGAAGGAGAACCCCGCCTACCTGGATCAGGCATTGGAGTCGAATCTGCTGAACCAGACGGTGCGTCCTTCCGAGCTGGTTTTGGTGAAGGACGGTCCGCTGACCCCCGAGCTGGATGCCGTGGTGGGCCGCTGGGTTCAGCGTGCCGAGAACCTGGATTGCCCGCCGATTCAGGTTGTGGAGCTGGCTCAGAATGTTGGTTTGGCGGAGGCGCTGAATGCCGGTCTGCAGGCGTGCTCCTACGAGCTGGTGGCCCGCGCTGATTCTGATGACCTATCGGAGCCGACTCGTTTTGCGCGTCTGATTCCTGCCCTGGTTGAGGGCGGCTATACGGTGCTGGGCTCTGCCATGCTTGAGGTGAACGAAAGCAATACGGCGGTGGAGTCGACCCGCGAGGCGATTGTTGACTCCGAGCGTCTGCTCAGCGCGATGGATTCGCGCAACCCGATTTACCACCCGTCGGTGGCGTTCGTGAAGAGTGCCGTGCAGCAGCTGGGCGGTTACGAGTTCGTGCCCGGCGCTGAGGACTGGTGGCTGTGGATGCGTCTGCGCGATGCCGGCTACCGTCTGGGCAATATCCCCGAGGCGCTGGTGCGTTACCGCGTGGGTGCGGGCGCGTACACAAAGCGCGGGGGAGTGGACGCCTGGTTGCAGGATCTGGCGATTCAGCGTCGCCTGTACACCGGTCACGGTATTTCTAAGCTTCAGTGGGCTCAGAACATGGCGGTGCGTAGCGTGTACCGTTTTGTGCCTGAGCAGGCGCGCCGTTCGGCGTTCCGTGCGTTGTCGTCGTTGACGGCTCGCGCTTCTTCTCGTTCTTCTGGTACCGCATCTGAAGGAGGCATGTAGTGGCTCAGTTGAAACCTCACGCCCATGTGGTGATGAAGAAGGCGGCTCAGCGTGGCACGCTGGTGACGGAGGGCGACTCCGGCACAATGCTGGTGAACCGCCTGTACGAGCGTAAGCCGTGGTGGCTGATTGCGCAGGCTCTGATTGATTCGAGCGCGTGGCTGCTGGCGGTTCTGTTCGCGTACATGCTCCGCTATAGTGTGCTGCTCAGTAACGGTTCGGTGTTCGATATTATTCACCCGGCGTCGTTGACGATGACCGCAACTTTGGCTGTGGTGTTGCACCTGGTCATTGGTTTGGCGGGCGTGAAGATTTATAACGGCGTGTACTCTTATGGCTCGTTTGACGAGTCGTGGCGTGCCGGTGCGGCTGCTTTGAGCGCGGGCGCGGCGTTGACCATTTTCTCCTTTGTGGATGAGCTGCTGGGCCTGCCTCATATTCCGCATAGTGTGCCTGCGATTGCGGCGGCGTTTAGCCTGATTATGATGGCGGGCGCTCGCATGGCGAAGCGCGTCTATACTGAGCGCGGCGCGGTGCGTGAGCTGACCGGTGAGCCTGTGATTGTGTACGGTGCTGGCTTTATTGGCGGCATGGTTATGGATTCGATGCTGCACGATGAGGAGGCGAAGCTTCGCCCGGTTGCTGTGTTTGACGATGACCAGCTGAAGGCTGGTACGAAGTTCCACGGCATTTCGGTGATTACGACCTACCGTGAGCTGGAGCAGGCGATTCGTGAGTCGGGTACCCGTAAGATTCTGGTGACGATTTCGGATATGTCGGAGGATTACTTCGAGTCCTTCTGCAACCGCATGCGTAAACTTAAGGTTGAGGTTCAGCGTATTAGCAGCGCGAATGCCCGCCTGATGGGTGAGCGTCTGATTACCGCGAGCGATAACGACCTGATGCGCGTGATTCGTGGCGAGATTAACTACGATATTGACCGCGATATTCTGCGTTCGTACCTGCACGGTAAGCGCGTGCTGGTCACCGGTGCGGGCGGTTCGATTGGTTCGGAGCTGTGCCGTCAGATTAGCGAGTTTGGCCCTGAGACTCTCATGATGCTTGATCATGATGAGACTCTTCTGATGGAGACGAAGGTTTCGATTACTCACGAGTCGAGTCTGGATGATGACCGCATTATTCTGGCTGATATTCGTGAGGGCGATAACCTGCTGGAGATTTTCCGTGACCGTCGCCCCGAGGTGGTGTTCCACGCTGCGGCTTTGAAGCATGTGTCGGCGCTGGAGGCGTACCCGCAGGAAGCATGGAAGACGAACTCTCTGGGTACTCTGAACGTGTTGCGTGCCGCGGAGGCGGTGGGCGTGAAGACCTTCGTGAACGTTTCGACCGATAAGGCGGCGGATCCGAAGACTGCGCTGGGTCAGTCCAAGCGCGTGGCGGAGCGTCTGACCGCGTACTTTGGCGAGAAGACCGGCAACACCTACGTGTCGGTTCGTTTCGGTAACGTGTTTGGTTCGCGCGGTTCGATTAAGCCGCTCTTTACGAAGCAGATTCTTTCGGGTGGTCCGATTACCCTGACGGATAAGCGTGCGACCCGTTACTTCATGCTGATTACCGATGCCTGCCTGCTGGTGATGCTTGCCGGTGCAATTGGTCGCCCGGGCGAGGTCATGGTGCTGGATATGGGCCAGCCAGTCAAGATCCTGGATGTTGCGAAGGCGATGCGCCAGGCGTATGAGCGGTATGACGTGGAGATCAAGGAGATTGGTCTTCGCAAGGGTGAGAAGCTGGATGAGACTCTCTTCGGCGGTACCGAGAAGCTGGTGCCGAGCGAGGAGAACCGGTATATTTCCCGGTCGAGTGCCCCGGCACTTGACCCTGATGAGCTCGATTATGAGCGGTGGATTCAGAATTATCGGGAGCACAGCGGCTATGAGCGTCATGGCCTGGAGCGTGCCCCTGATCCGCGTACTTTGGCGGATGCGCAGACGTTCTAATCTTTACGGAAATGACACCGGATGCTGCACTTGCGTGGCGGGTGCGGTATCCGGTGTTTTCTCTTTCTCGGGTGTAGAACATTTCAGGACGCAGAATATGCAGAACGTATGGAGAGAATCTGTAATGTTTAGTCCCGGGCTACTGAAGAGTTCTATAGAATACGAAGTAAACACACACTATACGCACACATCGTCCCTCAGCCGCGATTCTGGAGCTTGCGTCCAGGGGAGCGGCGCCAATGCCTTGGAGCTGGTATGACCTCCTTTTCTGAGCTGTTGAGTATTTTTGCTCTTGCTTTTGTTTTGGGTGCCCTTTTGCCGTTTGCGGTGCGCCCGATTTTGCATCGCTACAACATGGTGGATGTTCCTAATGAGCGTTCTTCGCATACCGCTCCGACGTACCGCGGTATGGGGTTGGCGACTGCGGCCGCGACCTTTGTGGCGTTTGTGGTGGCTACCCTGTTCGGCTGGACGTACCGTTCTGCTGAGTCTTTGCAGCTGGCGGTGACGATTGCCGCAGCGATTCTGTGCGCTCTTGCCCTGGGCTGGCTTGAGGATATTCGCGGCGTGAGCATTGTGCGTCGTGCGGGCCTGCAGCTGGTGATTGGCGTACTGGTGAGCGTGAGCTTTGCGACGGTGCAGGGCACGAACATTCTGCTGCTGATTCTGGGCGCGATTTTTGTTGCCGGCTACATTAACGTGGCGAATTTTATGGACGGCATTAACGGTATTTCTGGTGCTCACGGTCTGGTGGCTGGTTTGGCGTATGCGCTGACCGGTTGGATGGTGAACCTTCCGTGGCTGGCTTTGGCTGGTGTGGCTGTTGCCGGTGCTTTTGCGGCGTTCCTGCCGTGGAATGTGCGCCCTGGTAAGAACGTGTTTTTGGGCGATGCGGGTTCTTATGTTTTGGGCGCGGCGCTGGGCACGTTGGCTGTGGGCGCGTGGTTTGCGGATGTTCCGTTCCTGTTGGCTTTTGCTCCGCTGATGACGTATCTGGCGGACGCGGGTACGACTCTGTTCCGTCGTTTTATGGCGGGGGAGCAGTGGTACAAGCCGCACCGTACTCACACTTATCAGCGTCTGACGGATGTTGGTTTCAGCCACCTTGGTTCGACCGCCGTGGTGACCGGTACGACCATTCTGGTGTGGGTGCTGCTGGCGTTTGCCTCTGATTTGTTTGCTTCGGGCGCCGTGCTGGCGGCTGTTGGTGTGGTTCTTGTGGCTCTTGCCGTGCTGGTGGTGTACCTGCGTATGCCGCAGCTCTTTGGCGGTGAGGCACCTACTTCTGCGATTGACCTGTCGAAGCGCTTTGCGGCGGATTCGAAGGGTTCGGCGCCGAAGGCGAAGTCGGCAACTGCAGAGCCTGCTACCGGCTCTTTGACCTCGGCGACTGGCGTTCCGGCGACTCCTGAGAACGTAGAGCCGACCTCGCTGCATCCGGAGCCGATCATGCCGGATTCCGTGAAAGACCGTGCAGATAGCTCTTCTGCTGCTCGCTCCTCTGTTCAGCCTTCTTCTCATCGCAACCGTGGGGAGAAACACTAATGGCTTCTGAGCAGCCTAAATCTCAGGCTCCTGCAGAGCCTCTCTGGAGGCGCGTGGTGGACGTTCTGTGGTATCCGCCGGCGGAGCGCAATAAGCAGCAGAAACGCCGCCGAGAGCGTGCTCAAGCAGGTTTGAAGGCCTCTTCTTTCGAGAGTCAAGAGCTTTCCTGGAAATTTTTGTTCTACAGGGTATCGGCTTACTCTCTGCTGGCTTGGTTGGGCGGTATGATGAGTGCGTACCTGTTTGCGGGCCCCGTGGGCGCGCTAGGAATAACATTGGGCTTTCTGATAATCTATATATGCTTCACTCTGGGCGTATTGGTTATGTTGGTTGCTCCCATTTTCGACTGGGGTGTACCCAAATCGCTGGTGGTGAGCTACCTCGTGAAGATTGCTCTGCTCGGTCTGGTATTGATGTTTGTGCCGTTCCCCGAGAATCTGAGGCACGGTTGGACTCTCGCAGGCGCATGTACCGGCGTGATTCTGTGGATTGTTATTGAAACAGTTAGCATCGCACGACTGAGAATTTTGTACTTCGACACCGACTCGGAAGACCATGGTCGGTAACACGATCGGTGTTTGAAAGGAAAAACGTTTGGCCGAAGAGAAGAAGTGGTGGGACGGAGATAAAAAGCTCCGCACCACCGGAGAATTGGTATCTGACGGAGGTCTCTCCGGTGCAGTCATGTCGATTCTCTATCTGATCATCGGTGTAGCAGTGTGGGGAGGCATCGGTTACCTCGGTGACCTGGTCTTCTCCACCACCTGGCTGGTGTGGGTTGGCGTCTTGATTGGCGCTATTGGAGGTTTGACCCTCGTCTTTACCCACATGACCAGGCAGAATAAAGACCGTTAGGTCATTGAACGCGGACCGCCAGGTCACACATTCATCCATGTAGTTAGCATGTCAGTCGTTTATAGGCAGACATGGGCTCTTGATAGCCACTAGTAGCAAGAAAGGACTTGCTTTGATCGAGAACGGGTTGATCCTCGCGGAAGCCTATGTGCCGCCGACCCCCGAAGACATGCATCTGCCACCCTTCTTCACCATTGGTGATTTCGCTTTCGGTAAGCAGAACGTACTGATTCTGCTGTCCGTGGTGATTATCGCGGTCTTCTTCCTCACCGCAGCACGTAAGCGCGCCATGGTTCCCGGCAAGACTCAGTTCATCGCTGAGTCCGGCTACATGTTTGCTCGTAACTCCCTCGGTAAGGAAACCCTGGGCGTACAGCACTACAAGCCGTTCGTGCCGATTCTGTTCGCCTCCTTCTTCTTCGTTCTGGTGAACAACCTCTACGGTTCGATTCCGTTTGTTCAGTTGCCCACCTTCTCGCACCCCGGTAGCGCCTACGCGCTGGCTGGCGTAGCGTACCTGACCTGGGTTGGCGTTGGTATCAAGCGCAAGGGCCTGGGCGGCTTCTTCAAGGACATCACCATGCCCTCGGGTCTGCCGGTGTGGATTTACCCCATCCTGATCCCGATCGAGTTCTTCTCGAACCTGCTGATTCGTCCCGCAACTCACGCGCTACGTCTCTTCGCGACCATGTTCGGTGGTCACCTGGCGCTGATGGTTGCATCCAGCATGGTGACCTACATGGTTGAGACCCTGGGTGGTATCGGCTACCTGGCTGCTATTGCTCCCGGTGCTCTGGGCCTGTTCCTGTACTTCCTGGAATTCATGATTCAGTGCATCCAGGCTTATGTGTTCGCTCTGCTGCTGGCTGTGTACCTGCAGGGCTCGGTTTCCGAGGGACACTAAACTCTCTAGTTTTTTAGGTTTTCGCGTTCGTCATTGGGCGTGAATAAAGCAACCCACACGTTCACTGTGCGGGCTATTAACTCAAATCAAACTCTGTTCGGTCCGGGTATGTTCCCGGTCGAACACTGTTGAAAGGAAAAATAATGGTTGGTTCCATCACTGCGGTTGGCTACGGTCTGGCAGCTATTGGCGGCGGCATCGGCGTGGGTCTGATCTTCGCGGCATACATGACCAGCGTTGCTCGTCAGCCCGAGTCCCAGAAGACCCTGCAGCCCATGCTGTTCCTGGGCTTCGCACTGGTCGAGGCGCTGGCAATTCTGGGCCTGGTTCTCGTCTTCATCAAGTAACCGGCTCTGCCACATCCTAAACGACCCATCCCATAGAACAGGATTCCCTCCATGATTTATCTGGCAAGCGAAGGGGGAGCGGAGGCAACTTCGAACCCCCTGATTCCCGACGTCGGGGAAATTGTCATTACCCTCATCGGATTCCTGATCCTCTACTACATCGTTGCTAAGTACGTTGTCCCGGCGTTCGAGAAGATCTACCAGGACCGTAAGGAAGCAATCGAAGGTGGCCTTGCCAAGGCCGAGAAGGCACAGGCAGAGGCTGCAGCGGCTCGCGATGAGTACACCCAGCAGCTCGAAAGCGCTCGACTGGAGGCTCAGAAGATTCGTGAAGAGGCACGCGCAGAGGGCGAGGCAATCATTGCCGATGCTCGCGAGCGTGCAACCGCTGAGGCTCAGCGCATTAGCGATAATGCAGCAAAGGCTATCGAGGCAGAGCGTGCGGCAGCAGCAGTGTCCCTCCGTTCCGAGGTTGGCACTCTTGCTACGACCCTTGCCGGCAAGATTGTGGGCGAAGCCCTCAACGATGATGAGCGATCGGCCCGTGTGGTAGATCGTTTTCTTGCTGACCTTGAAACCGAGAAGCAGAACGCAGGTGCGGCTCGGTAATGGCAGGAGTATCTACTGAATCACTGAGCAAGGTGGAAGAGGTGCTGGAAGCTCACGCTTCCCTGCAGCCCCTGAACCTGGCGAGCGAGCTTTTCGCTGTGGTTGATGTTCTCGACCACAACGGCACCCTGCGCCGTGCTGTCACCGATTCTTCGCGTGATGCAGCAGCACGTCAGGGTATCGCTAACACCGTCTTCGGCGGCAAGATCTCTTCTCAGGCTATGGCTGTGTTCACCAATGCGGTGGCTCAGCGCTGGTCTGATGATGCTGATCTGGCGAATGCCCTGGAGCGTGCAGCAGTGCTCGCCGTGACCGCATCGGCTCAGTCTCGCGGTGGCGTGGATGCCCTGGACGAGGTTCTCAACGAACTACTCACCTTTGTGCGTACCGTTGATTCCAACGCTCAGGCGCAGGAAGCGCTGTCCGACCATCAGGCAAGCAAAGAAGCAAAGAAGAAGCTCGCCGTGGCGCTCGGTGGCCCCGCCACCACCGCCGAAGGTGTGCTTCTGCTCGAACGAGTTGGCTCCAACCCCCGCGGCCGTCACGCTGCGCGGGTAGCCGATGAGTTCGCAGAAATCATCGTCACGCGACAGAACCGTTACATTGCGCGAGTAACTAGCGCGATTGCGCTGTCGCAGGCACAGCTTGAACGTCTCGGTCGCGCGCTCAACGCCGTGTACGGCCGTGAGCTGAAGCTCGACGTTTCGGTGGACCCCGCCGTTCTGGGCGGTCTGCGTGTTCAGGTGGGCGACGAGGTGATCGACGGTACCGTCGAGACCCGCATGTCCGATCTGACTCGTTCCATCGGCTAGCGGCTCAAGCTAGCGACGCTGAACCGTTCGTCGCAACGGTGATTTAGAAGATACCTCGGGTAGCGGGTGCGTGGCTGATGCCTCCTTCGCAGAAGCGGCGGCATTGCCCGCCCGTTCAACCCGAATTGCAAGTTTCGGTTGGTTCCGTTGACGGAACGCAACCACAATGAGAGAGCAGGGACACAAGATGGCCGAACTGACCATCAATGCCGACGATGTCCGTAATGCGCTGAACGAGTTTGCAGCGTCTTACGAACCCGGCAATGCAGAACGTGTTGAGGTGGGTCGAGTTGTATCGGCCTCCGACGGTATCGCTCGTGTCGAGGGTCTTCCCTCGGTTATGGCGAATGAGCTGCTTCGTTTCGAAGACGGCACCCTCGGCCTCGCACAGAACCTGGATACCCGCAATATTGGTGTGATCGTCCTGGGCGACTTCACCGGTATTGAAGAGGGCCAGGTCGTACACCGCACCGGTGAGGTCCTCTCGGTGCCCGTTGGCGACGCGTACCTCGGTCGCGTTGTTGACCCCCTCGGTAACCCGATCGATGACCTGGGCCCCATTGAGGCTGAAGGTCGCCGCGCACTGGAGCTGCAGGCTCCCGGCGTGACCCAGCGTAAGTCGGTTCACGAGCCGCTGCAGACCGGTCTGAAGGCAATCGACTCGATGATTCCGATCGGTCGCGGTCAGCGTCAGCTGATCATTGGTGACCGCCAGACCGGTAAGACCGCTATTGCGATCGACACCATTTTGAACCAGAAGGACAACTGGGCTTCGGGTGACCCCGACAAGCAGGTTCGATGCGTCTACGTGGCTGTTGGCCAGAAGGCATCCACCATTGCAGCTGTCCGCCACACCCTTGAGACTCGCGGCGCGCTGGAGTACACCACCATCGTGGCATCTCCCGCATCCGACGCAGCAGGCTTCAAGTACCTGGCACCCTACACCGGTTCGGCTATCGGCCAGCACTGGATGTACGGTGGCAAGCACGTCCTCATCATCTTCGACGACCTGTCGAAGCAGGCAGAAGCATACCGCGCTGTGTCCCTGCTGCTGCGCCGCCCGCCGGGACGTGAAGCATACCCCGGTGACGTCTTCTACCTGCACTCCCGCCTGCTGGAGCGTTGCGCTAAGCTCTCCGACGACCTGGGCGCAGGCTCGATGACCGGCTTCCCGATCATTGAGACCAAGGCAAACGACGTTTCCGCCTTCATTCCGACCAACGTCATCTCCATTACTGACGGCCAGATCTTCCTGCAGTCCGACCTGTTCAACGCTAACCAGCGTCCGGCAGTCGACGTCGGTATCTCCGTCTCCCGTGTTGGTGGTGCCGCACAGACCAAGGCTATGAAGAAGGTCTCCGGTACCCTGAAGCTGGAGCTGGCACAGTACCGTGCTATGGAAGCGTTCGCAATGTTCGCATCCGACCTGGACGACGCAACCAAGGCACAGCTGACCCGCGGTTCTCGCCTGACCGAGCTGCTGCGTCAGCCGCAGTACACCCCGTACGCAGTTGAAGAGCAGGTTGTCTCCATTTGGGCTGGTACCTCCGGTCACCTCGACGACATTGAGGTTTCCGACGTGCTGCGCTTCGAGGAAGGCTTCATCGAGTACCTGCGTCACAAGACCTCGGTACTGACCGATATCGCTTCCTCCGGCAAGCTTGAGGATGACACCGTTGCCGCGCTGAAGACCGCAGTTGCTGACTTCAAGCAGGGTTTCAAGTCTGAGGGCAGCAGCCACCTCGTCGACGCAGGTCACGAGGAGCACAAGGCAGCTCGCGATAGCGACATCACTCAGGAAACCATCGGTTAGCGATTAGTCCTCGCCTTCTCCCCGCCTCAGCTATGAGGCTGGGGCGGGGCAGAAAGCAAGGAGAAAGGAAGCTCTATGGGAGCCCAGATTAGGGTTTACCGACAGAAGATTGCTTCGACGTCGTCTATGAAGAAGATCTTCAAGGCGATGGAGATGATCGCGACCTCCCGCATTAACAAGGCTCGTAACGCTGCTCAGGCAGCCGGCCCCTACGCGAACGCTCTGACCCGCGTGGTGACTGCGGTTGCGACTCAGCATGGCATCAAGCACCCGCTGATTCACAAGCCGCACGAGTTCGGAACCTACGAACACCGCCGCTCCGCAATCCTGGTTGTCACCAGCGACCGCGGCCTGGCAGGTTCGTACTCCTCCGCTATCCTGCGTCGTACCGAATCTCTGATTGAGAGGCTGCGCTCTAACGGCCAGGAGGTACAGCTGTACCTGGTTGGCCGTAAGGCAAAGGCTTACTTCGAGTTCCGTGAGCGCCCCTACGCCCGTGCGTGGGAGGGCCACACCGATGCACCTCGCGTCGAAACTGCCGTCGAGATTCGTGACGCGCTGCTCGAAGCCTACGAACTGCCCTTCGAAGAGGGCGGCGTGGACGAACTGCACATCGTGTACACCGAGTTCAAGTCGATGGTTGTTCAGGAACCCAAGATCCTGCGTCTGCTGCCCATCCACGTGGGTGACGCAAAGGCTATGGGCGAGGAAATCGTTCCCGATCAGGAACTGACCAAGGCTGAGTACGAGCAGGCGGCATCCTTCGAGTTCGAGCCCTCCGCCGAGGAAGTGCTCAACGCGCTGTTGCCGCGCTACATTGCATCGCGTATCTTCTCCTGCCTCCTGCAGGCAGCAGCAAGTGAGCTGGCATCCCGCCAGCGCGCAATGAAGACCGCAGGTGACAACGCTGAGACGCTGATTACCAAGTACACCCGTTTGATGAACAACGCACGTCAGGCGGAAATTACTCAGGAGCTCTCCGAAATCGTGGGCGGCGCAGACGCCCTCGGCTCCTAGTACTTGTACGCCAACGAAGCCATCAACTGTCCAAACTTTCTAAGTAAGTGAGAAATATGACTGCCACCTACAACGAATCGGTCTCCGCACCGACTCAGGGCGCAACGGGTCGTATTGCCCGCGTCATCGGCCCCGTGGTCGACGTCGAGTTCCCCGCCGGTCAGGTCCCCGAGATTTACAACGCTCTGACCACCGAGCTGACCCTCGACGGCCGTACCCGCACTATCACCTTCGAGACCGCACAGCACCTGGGCGACTCGATCGTTCGCGCTATCTCCCTGCAGCAGACTGACGGCCTGGTCCGCGGTCAGGCTGTAGTCGACACCGGCGCACCGATCTCCGTCCCCGTTGGTGACGGCGTGAAGGGCCACATTTTCAACGTTCTCGGTGACGCACTCGACGTGCCGAACTCCGAGATCAAGGCTGACACCTACTGGCCGATCCACCGTGCCGCTCCCGGCTTCGCAGAGCTGGAAGGCTCCACCGAAATGCTGGAGACCGGTATTAAGTCCATCGACCTTCTGACCCCCTACATCAAGGGCGGTAAGATTGGTCTGTTCGGTGGTGCAGGCGTGGGTAAGACCGTGCTGATCCAGGAAATGATTACCCGTGTGGCTCGTAACTTCGGTGGTACCTCCGTGTTCACCGGTGTTGGCGAGCGTACCCGTGAGGGTAACGACCTGTGGGTCGAAATGGAAGAAGCAGGCGTTCTGAAGGACACCGCTCTTGTGTTCGGCCAGATGGATGAGCCCCCGGGAACCCGTCTGCGCGTGGCACTGACCGGTCTGACCATGGCGGAGTACTTCCGCGATGTTCAGAACCAGGACGTGCTGCTGTTCATCGACAACATCTTCCGTTTCACTCAGGCAGGTTCTGAGGTTTCCACCCTGCTGGGCCGTATGCCCTCCGCAGTGGGTTACCAGCCGAACCTGGCGGACGAAATGGGTCTGTTGCAGGAGCGTATTACCTCCACCCGCGGTCACTCCATCACCTCCATGCAGGCAATTTACGTGCCTGCGGATGACTACACCGACCCGGCGCCGGCAACCACCTTCGCGCACCTGGATGCGACCACCGAGCTTTCTCGTGAAATCGCATCGCGCGGTCTGTACCCGGCAATTGACCCGCTGTCCTCCACCTCCCGAATTCTGGACGCACAGTACATCGGTCAGGAGCACTACGACACCGCTATTCGCGTGAAGGCTATTCTGCAGGAAAACAAGGAACTGCAGGACATCATCGCGATTCTGGGTGTGGACGAGCTCTCCGAGGAGCAGAAGATCGTCGTGGCACGTGCACGTCGTATCGAGCAGTTCCTCTCCCAGAACACCTACACTGCAAAGCAGTTCACCGGTGTCGAGGGTTCGACCGTTCCGCTGAAGGATACCATCGAGTCCTTCCAGATGATCTGCAACGGCGATGTCGACCACATCCCCGAGCAGGCGTTCTACAACATTGGTGGTATGGACGACGTTATGCGCCGCTACGAGGAAATCAAGGCACAGACTGGAGCTAAGTAATCATGGCTCTGAAAGTTGAAGTTGTTTCCCGCGAACGCGTCGTGTGGACTGGCGAAGCGAAGTACGTTCGTGCACGCTCCGTCAGCGGTGACCTCGGCATCCTGCCGGGCATGATCCCCACCTGCACGCTGCTGGCACAGGACGGCGAGCTGCTCATTGAACCCGTTGATGGTGAGCCCATTAAGACCATCCTCAACGCAGGTTTCTTGACCGTCTCGAACGATCACGTGACCATCGTTGCAAAGCACGCACAGATCTAAAGCTGGTTCCCCTCAGCGGGAATTAGCCACTGTGTACACCTCGCCGGTGTTCCACCCTGAAAGGGGAGGGGCACCGGCGATTGGTGTATCCGGGGGTAGATTGTTTACGCAGAACGAGAGTGTGCACAGAAAGAACGCGTGCGCCGAAAGAGCGCGGGCAGAAAGATGATGGGCTGAAAAGGGGCGCCTCCCATGGTCGGGAGGCGCCCCTCAAGCTATGTGCAGCTGCTTAGCCTAGAGCCGTTTAGAACAGACGGTCAGCTAGAACAGACGGTCAGCGGAGTCGTCCACGCCGCGCATCGCATCGTAGTCCAGGCTCACGCAGCGGATACCGCGGTCCTCAGCCAGGGTACGTGCCTGCGGCTTAATCGTCTGTGCCGCAAATACGCCGCGCACCGGTGCCAGCAGCGGGTCACGGTTGAGCAACTCCAGGTAACGGGTCAGCTGCTCCACACCGTCAATATCGCCCACACGCTTGAGCTCAACCGCCACGGAGACGCCGTGCGCATCCTTCGCCATGATGTCTACCGGACCGATAGCGGTCGGGTACTCGCGGCGCACCAGCGAATAGCCCTCACCGAGAGTGTGGATCTGCTCTGCGAGCAGACGCTGCAGATCAGCCTCCACACCGTCCTTGATGAGGCCGGGATCAACACCCAGGTCGGTGGCGTGCTCGTGCTCAATCTTGTAGATGCGAATCATGAGGCGGTCATCGCTCTTAGCTGCCTGAACGGTCCACAGCTGCTGAACATCGGACTCTAGGTCCTCACGGATGCTCTGCGGAACGTCCTCACGCTCAGCTACCAGCAGGGAGCAGGGAGGGCTCATCCAGTTCAGGGGCTTGTAGGAACCGCCGTCGGAGTGAATGAGGACGGAGCCGTCATTCTTGACCATCAGCAGGCGGGTAGCGCGGGGCAGGTGGGCGCGGAGGCGGCCCTCATAATCTACGGAGCATTCAGCAATGACAATACGCATCCGTCCACTCTAGCAGGTACGAGTGTTTGGCTCTAGCAGGTGAGGGTATGAGCTAGGGAACCTGAGCTTGGTACAGGTCGCGGTACGGGGGCACAGTAGGGAAGTACGGCACAGTAGGGAGGTGCGGCACAGAGCGGGGGAGTACCGCCTCAGCATGAGTACCACGCCAGTATGAGGAAGAGCGCAGAGCGAACAGCGGCAGGGTAGGTAGATAGAGATAGCTGAGCAGCGCGGTAGAATAGGGCTCATGGCACGTAAGAATCATCCCGGCAGGCGAGTATCCGGCACCACCAGCGATAAGTGGCACCGTCAAGCACCCGCAGGGCGTGATATCAGCAGGATCCTCGACCCTGCACCTCGACTGGAACGTGACCGATACGGTGACTGGCTGGTGCAATACATTCCCGCCGTCAACGCCCAAAAAACCTACACCTGCCCCGAATGCTACCGCTCGATTCCGCCCAGAACAGCGCACCTGGTGGTGTGGCAGGAAAGCCACACGATGGGCCGTAGCCGCGCCATTGATGAGCGCAGGCACTGGCATCAGCATTGCTGGCGCACCCGCCGCAAATAGGCTGAACACTGCACTTAAGGTGCAGCCTAAGACTACATTCTTGACCAAAACCACATTCTCGAATCCATTTCTTGAAGGAACGCAATGAGCAACACCGCCGATATCACCCGCGCGCAGGAATTTGATCCCGCCCGCTACGTCTTCAGCACCGCCGCTGAGCCCACCCCCATTAAGGCACGTACTGTGCTTCCGGCACGCCGTGAGAACTTTACCGTCACCACTGCGGACGGCAAGCGCCTCGTCGGTGAACTCGCCCTGCCCGAAGGCGAAGTCAAGGCAACCCTGGTGACCTTCCACCCGCTACCCACCCACGGCGGCTACATGGACTCGCACGTGTACAAGAAGGCGTCCTTCCGCCTGCCGGCGCTGTCGAACATTGCGGTGCTGCGTTTCAACACTCGCGGCACCTCCTCGATTCGCGGCACCAGCGAAGGCGTCTTTGACGGCGGCTTTGCCGAGAAGAAGGACTTCGACGCAATCCTGAAGTTCGTACGCGAGCGCGCCCTGCCGAACCCCTGGCTGGTCGGCTGGTCCTTCGGCACCGAGCTGGTGCTCAAGTACGCACCCGAATACGCGAACGAGTTCACCGGCGCTATTCTGCTCTCCCCGCCGCTGCACCGCGTGCACCCGGCTGAGCTGGATGAGTGGAACAAGATCTCGAACCCGCTGTACGCGCTGGTGCCCGAGCACGACGACTACCTGCAGCCTCCGGCGGCGCGTGAGCGTTTCGCGGCTGTACCGCGTACTCAGGTTCTTCCCTTCGAGGGTTGCAAGCACCTGTGGGTGGGCGAGAAGTCCGTGCAGCAGGTCCTGAACACTATTGTCAGCATCGTGACCGGTGTGCCCACTGAACTGCCCACCGAGTACAACGGCCCGGTGGCAGAAGAAATTACTGAGCTCTAAAGGCTTGGTATAAAACGTAAAGGCGGCGGCTTTGGATAGAACATCCAAAGCC
>NZ_CAXOQT010000008.1:0-84108 GCF_964211445.1 Rothia mucilaginosa
GGTCTGCCTAAGAGTCCTCTGCCGAAAAGCTGGAGAGGATCTGAAACTTGGGTGAGTCAGCGATTAGTGGCCGAAGGGATCCGGATCTACGCCGGGCATCCACGAGTTACCGTCGACGGTCCAGCCTTCCTTCTTCACGACCTTCTTCATCTTGCTGGTCCACTTCTTGTTCAGGCGGTTCACGTACAGTTTGCCGTCCAGGTGGTCGGTCTCGTGCTGCATGCAGCGTGCGAACCAGCCGGTTGCCTCAAAATGGACGGGATTGCCGTGCTCGTCAAGGCCGTTCACGGTCACCCACTCGGCGCGCTTGAGGGGGAAGCCGTAACCGGGGAAGGACAGGCAGCCCTCTTCCTCTTCGTACGGGTCCGGGTCAGCGGTGGAAATCTTGCCCAGGGTCAGCACCGGGTTGATGATGCAACCGCGCGGGGGCACGCCGTCCTCGTTCTCCATCTTGTAGGTGAAGATGCGCAGGCCCACACCAATCTGCGGTGCCGCCAGGCCCACGCCGTTGGATGCGTCCATGGTCTCGTACATGTCAGCCACGAGCTCCTTGAGCTCATCATTAAACTCGGTGACGGGTGCCGCGGGGCGGTGCAGAACGGGGTTGCCGTGAATAACGATGGGGCGAATAGCCACGGAATCATCCTTTGCTTGTGTTGAACGGGAACTTGCCGGGTGCCCCTGTCGCATGAGGATGCGGGGCGTGCCCTGCTCCCGCTCGCTGGTTTAAAGTGCGGGTGTAAAAGCTCTATTCCGGTAAACCGTGTGCGGGGCAACCGAACAGGGGATAACGCGAACAGAGGGTAAAGCGAAAGGGCCGTTACGGATAACCATAACGACCCTTTCCATCGGGGTGATCGACGGGGGTTGAACCCGCGACCTCCTGGACCACAACCAGGCGCTCTGCCAACTGAGCTACGACCACCATGTGCTTCGCTTGGTTTCCCTTGCGATATGCAACGGATACTACTGTACAGGAGATTCAGAAACCTGCCAAGTTGAAAAGCCGTGATGCTCGTTACATGTTACGCTTACGCCTCGGATGCCTCAGCCGCCTCAGAAACGGAAGCCTCAGCTTCGCGCTCAGCAGTCTCACGTGCGGCACGCTCCGCCTCCACCTCACGCGCAATCTGCGCCGAAGCAATCGCATCCGGGCCCTGCGGCACAAAAATAGCGCGGCGGTAATACTTCAACTCATCAATCGAGTCCTTGATATCACCCAGTGCGCGGTGGTTACCGGTCTTCGCCGGGGCGCTATGACGAGCCGCCGGGTACCAGCGCGCCGCCAGCTCCTTAATGGTCGACACATCAATCACACGATAGTGAAGGTGCGCCATGACCTCGGGCATGTAACGCTCCAAGAAACGCTTATCCATGCCCACGGAGTTGCCGCCCAGCTGCGCCTTGCCCGCCACCGGAACATACTTCTTGATGTAGCGAAGCACCTGCTCCTGCGCGTAATCCATCGACACGCCGTGCTCAATATCGGGCAGCAGACCCGACGCCTCATGCATCGAACGGACAAAGTCATTCATGTTCTCCAGCGCACCGGCAGGAGACTCATCACCGGGCTTAATGACGAACTCAACGCCAGAACCCAGAATGTTCAAATCGGCATCCGTGACCAGAACGCCCACCTCGACGAGAGCGTCGTTCTCCACGTCCAGGCCGGTCATCTCGCAGTCAATCCATACAATACGTTCACTAGAAATACTCACCCTCCCACTCTACCCCCAAACGCCGCCGACCAGCCTCTCCGCCTGTCATAAAAGCACACGCAGTACGCTCAGCCGACCAGAAATAGGGGAGCGGACACGCCCACCGATGTACCCACCCATGCGCTCGCCACCTTGTCCGCCAGTTCTACCGCAACAGTGAATCCGCCGGGTGCTCAGAGCCGCTCGGGTATGATAAAAACCAGAACGACGATGCAGACAGAAAGGGAGTTATGCGCGCACCAAAGGAGCTAGCACACCGGCTCACCACCCCCGGCGCACACGACGCACCTCTCTCACCCAAACTCTTGGACTACGTCAATAATCACCGTCTGCGCACGCTGATTATCGGCACCATCGGCTCCATCATGGTCACCCTCGGCTCCTACGCCGTCGGCTGGCTCGCCGACAGCTCCAACTTCTGGCGTTACGAAATTATTCGCGCCATCCGATTCGAAGCCGCGTGGGTCATCACCGGCATTATTCTGCTCGCCCTCGGCGCCATGATCATGTGCCGTGAATGGCTGCGCATCTACCAGAAAATGGGCGACTGGAACGAACCCAACACCATGCGGTGGATGATTGCCGTCACCGTCAGTTGGTCCCTGCCGCAGGTCTTCGCGTTCACCATCTACAGCCGCGACATGTTCTCCTACTACGGTCAGGGCATGGTCATGGCGCACGGCCTCAACCCGTACAAGCACGGCGTCTCCGAAATTTCGAACTTCATGCAGAACGGCGCGGACCCCATGTGGGCGGAATCCCCGCCGCCGTACGGTCCGGTCTCCCTCAAGCTCGAAGAGTGGATTGTGCGCCTGGCGGGGGAGAACATCGACCTCTCCCTCTTCTACTTCCGCCTGCTCTCCGTGCTCGCGGTCATCGGCATTCTCTTCTACGTGGCAAAACTCGCCAAGGCGCACGGCTTCAACCAGGTCCGCGCCCTCTGGCAGATCGGCCCGAACCCGCTGTTCATCGCATCGTTCATCGCCAGCGGCCACAACGACTCGCTCATGACCATGTTCATGCTCGGCGGCCTCTACTACGCCAAGCGTTACCGCGACACCCGATGGGGTGGACCCCTCGGCGTGACCTTCATAGCCCTCGGTGTTGCCGTCAAGCCGCTCGCCCTCGTGGTGCTGCCCTTCGTGGGTCTGCTCTGGGCGGGTAAGAACGCCTCCTGGCCGCGCAAGTTCATCTTCTGGGTGCTCTCCGGCGTGCTGCTGCTCGCCGAAATGGCACTTATGGGCTGGGCAACCGGACTGGAATTCGGCTGGATCAAGGCACTGTCCACCACCGGCGGCCAGTACATCTGGTACACCCCCTTCGGCCTGGTCATCGGTGCCGCATCCCTATTCGTTCAGGGCGACGCCTTTGAGGTCATCCGCAAGCTCATCGAGACCGTCGGCAAGGGCATCGGCATGCTCGGTGCGGTAGCAATGGCATTCGTCGGACGCGACCGCAACATCGTGCGCCACGCCGGCCTCGCCATCCTGTTCATGCTCCTGTGCAGCCCCATGATTCAGCCCTGGTACCTGCTCTGGGCGATCCCGATGCTCGCCGCAACCGGCCTGCGCTCGCACTTCCAGCTCATGTGGTACTTCATCACCACGCTGTTCTTCATGGCGTATGGCGTGAGTGACCAGCTGAACGTGTCGCCCTACCTGCGCGATTTCAACCAGGACATGGGCCGACTCATCGCGACCGTCATCTGCCTGGGCTACATCATCTACCTGGTCGCCCTCGACCCGGCAACCCGCCGCCTGGTGTACGTGAGCCTGCACCCCACGCAGATTCGCCGCACCACCATCCGCCTGTGGTGGCAGCTGTTCCCCGGCGCCTCAAGCCGCCGTGCACGCCGCCGCGAGGTGAAGAAAGCAGAACGGGAAGCCGCCAAGATAGGCTCCTAGCGTGAACTCCTAACGCGCCCGCCTGGCTGGGTAGCCCAGTGGAGCATCCTCCGCCTGTAGAAGCGCGGTGCATGAGAAGCATAAATTCTCATGTACCCTAGAGGAAGGCCTCAGTAGCTCAGAGGATAGAGCAGGAGCCTTCTAATCTCTTGGTCGGGGGTTCGATTCCCTCCTGGGGCGCCACAGACGAAAACCGCCCCGCACCCTAAACTCAGGGTGCGGGGCGGTTTTCTTTATGCTTTGACGTTTATGCGCCGCCGTACGTAAGGAGGCGGTGCCGGGAGGCTATTTCTTGGTTGGGACTATTTCTTCTTAGTCGGGTTGGTGTCCTTGCAGGAGTTGAGGACGCGCTCCATAACCTTCTTCTCGTCCGCGGTTACCCACAGCTTGTACTTCGCCTTCACATGTACCTGACGAGCCACGTAGGTGCAACGGTAGGCGGTGTTGCTCGGCAACCACTCGGAGGCGTCCGCATCGGACTTCTGCTGGTTCGCCGGGCCGTCCGCGGCGAGCAGGTTCTCCGGGTCGTTTGCCAGCTGGCGGCGCTGCTCGGCGGTCAAATCCTGCGCGCCGGTCTGCCAAGCATTCGACAGGGCAACCACGTGGTCGATCTGCACAGCCGAGGAGGTCTTCTTACCGCGCTTGAACTCGATGGTCTTGCCGGTGTACGGGTCATCCAGAGTGCCGCTGATAACGGTGCATGCGTGGGTCCTGACCTTGAAACGAACATTGGTCAGGTCGCGGCGCAGAATATCGTCGCGGGTGTTGCACTTATTGCCGTCAACGTCATCCCAGGCGGGGCCGAACTGGTCACGAGAGTAACCGTTCTTCGATGCACGGTCCTTCACCTGCAGGGATGCCAGTTCGCTCTTCGCGGTCGCCAGATCCGGTGCGAGCGCGGTCGCGGGGTCAACCGCCTTGTAGGGATTCTTGACCTCGGCGAGGGTTTCGGTCTGGACGTTGGTTTCTTCCTCGTCGGTGGCGGAAGTTGTCGTATCGGAGCCGAGCAGGCCGTCCACGCCGTTCTTACTCACGTAGACCAGACCAATAATCAACACGATCACGGCAAACACAGCGAGCAGACCATAAATGAGGCGCTTCTTCTGCGGGTCCATCGAATCGGGCAGCTTGGGCAGGTTGCGCTGCAGCTGCTGAAGTTCCTGCAGGGAGGGCAGGTTGTTGTTCGCGGGCTTTTTGCTCACGGGTTCTCCAAGGCGGGTAGACGGGACGCGGCTGAGTGCACCGCATCATCAAGGATAGAGGGCGCGGGGCTGAAATAGTGAACTTGAGGGCAAAAATAGCCGCCCCGATGCTGAGATACCTGTCACCATGCCGGGTGGGGTGGGGGTTGCGGAGGTTTTGGTGAGTGGGGATGAGGGTCTTAGCCGTGGGGGAGCGGCCGTCATATTTCTGCAGGGAGTGCGCTACTTGCGAGCAAATTTTGAAAAAACAGGGCGAAAAGTTCAAAAAATCTATCCACAAGTGGTGCTCAAAACCGCAAAACGCGAGGTTATCCACAGAACCGGTAACCGCCGGATGCGGGCTCGACTCAGCCCTGGCAGGGTTGAAGGAACCCACCCACTAGTTCTAAGGAGAAACCATGAGCGACACCATCCTGATCCGCGGATTCACCGCCTCCGACCCGGCACTGAGCACCCTGCCCAACGGGGTGCCCGTCGTGAACTTTCGCCTCGCCAGCACCCCACGCTGGCAGGACGCCACCGGCACCTGGAAAGAAGGCACCACCAACTGGTACACCGTGAAAGCCTACCGCCGCCTCGCGCAGAACATTGCCACCTCCATTGAGAAGGGGCAGCCGCTGGTTGTGAGCGGTCGTCAGCGCATTAGCCGCTGGAACCGCGAAGACGGCACGCAGGGCACCACGGTAGAAGTGGACGCCCTCGGCATCGGTCACGACCTGAACTACGGCACGAGCACCTTCGCCCGCACCGTGGAGAAGCGTACGGTCAATGAGGGAGCCATGCAGGGTACGCCTCAGGGCGCGCCGCAGCTGTATGCACCTGCGCACGCACCCCAGCAGAACGCGGAGGCACCGGGCGTGACCCCTCCGGGTGCTCCGGCGCAGAACGGTGCATCCCAGGGCGGGGAAGCGCAGAGTGACGAACCCCCCTTCTAAAAGTACTCCCCGGATGCTTGCATAAACGCGGGTGCATTGGGATAATGGAGCATTGTGTTGACATCGGGCACGCCCCTGCCGCAGGGGGGAGAGCGACCAACGATGTCAGCCTTCGGGCACCAATCCTGTCCGAAGCATCAAGTTTTCTGTCCCGCAGTGGGGCAGAGCAATCTGAGTCTATTTGACCTGCGGCAGATGGCTCTGGAGATCTACAACTATGCAGACTCTTGACTTCCTCGACAAGAAGTCCCTCCGTGACGACATCCCCGCATTCGGCCCCGGTGACACCCTGAACGTTCACGTTAAGATCGTTGAAGGTAAGAACCACCGTATCCAGGTCTTCAAGGGCTTCGTCGTTGGCCGCCAGGGTGCAGGCGTTCGCGAGACCTTCACCGTCCGCAAGGTTTCCTTCGGCGTTGGTGTTGAGCGTACCTTCCCGGTTCACTCTCCCTCCATCGAGAAGATCGAGCTGGTAACCCGCGGTGACGTCCGTCGTGCAAAGCTGTACTACATGCGCGACCGCCACGGTAAGGCTGCTCGTATCCGCGAGAAGCGCGAGTTCTAATCTTTATAGATACAGAATTCTGTTGCAAACCGCTCCCCAACCGCATTCCGCGGGCAAGGAGCGGTTTTTGCATATTCTGAGACCCGGTTTCTGAGGACTCGGTTTCTGAGAACCTTGCCGCTCTCAGGAAACAAAAGCCCAAGAGCGCAAACACTCTCGATACAATAGCTAGGTACCGTTTCACTCGAGCTAGGTATCTCTCAAACGAAAGGCTCACTCCAGCATGGCAGACGACAAGAACACTGCGAACACCAGCCCCTTCCCTGAGGGATACCAGCCTCAAAGCCGCCGCGAGCGCCGCGAAATGGAAGAATACTTTGCGCGCCTCGCCGCTGAAAAGGCAGCTGCAGAAAAGAGCGGTGCAGAGAACCTGACCTCTGAAAAGGCGGCAACCGAGAAGGCCGCCCCCTGGAGCGCTACCTCTTCCACCGAAAGTGACGCCAAGGGCACCTCCGAGCGCGATCACGAGGTGGTAGCTAGCGCCGAGGCGAGCGCCGCCTCCGCAGGTGCCGCCGCGAAGGACGCGAAGAAGAATACTAAGCGCGAAGAAGCCACCGACGAGGAGACTACCGCAGACGTGGAGCCCACCAAGGACTTCTCCGAAATGACCCCCAGGGAACGCCGCAAGGCAAAGCGCGCCGAACAGGCGGAGCTGACCTACTCCCAGGCGCAGGAAGAAGGCCGCCTCGGCGAATGGTTCTGGGTGCAGGCACGCGAGGGTGGCACCGTCATCCTGTACGCACTGGTCATCGCATTCCTGGTGAAGACCTTCCTGCTGCGCGGCTTCTACATTCCCTCCGGCTCCATGGAGCAGACCCTGCAGGTTAACGACCGCGTGTTCATTAACGTGGCGGGCTCCTACTTTAGCGAGCCCAAGCGTGGCGACGTCATCGTCTTCAAGGACTCTCAGGGCTGGATTCCCTCCACCCAGAAGACCAGCAGCCCGCTCAAGGACGCCCTGTCCTTCGCGGGTATTCTGCCGGATACTTCCTCGAACTTCCTGGTCAAGCGCGTTATCGGCACCCCCGGTGACGTGGTCGAAAGCGACGGCAACGGTAAGATCAAGGTCAACGGCGTAGAGATTAACGAACCCTACCTGTACCCCGGCAACACCCCCTCGGAGGTCCCCTTCAAGGTGACCGTGCCCGCCGGTAAGTACTTCGTGATGGGTGACCACCGCAGCAACTCCGCCGACTCCCGCTACCACATTAGCGACGGCACCGCGTTCATCTCCAAGGACGACGTGCAGGGCAACGTGTTCGTCGTGGCGTGGCCGCTGAACCACTTCGGCCTGCTGACCGACGAGAGCTCCGTATTCTCCTCGGTTCCCGCACCGACCTCCACCCCGAGCGAGTAAGCGAGCTTGGGAATGATGGCGAGCGCCCAGAAGAGCGCAACGAAACCCGCGAAGACTAAGCCCGCGAAGGCAACCCCGCCCGCAGCCGACCTCGAATACGAGCAGAAGCTCTTCGCCTCCGGTGCCCGCACGGTTGCCGGAATCGACGAGGTGGGCCGCGGCTCCATGGCGGGCCCGGTCACCGTGGGCGTCGCAATCCTCACCCCGGACGCCACCCTCGAGGTGGGCGGGCTGATTGACTCCAAGGCGCTCTCACCGGCACGCCGCGAATCCATGGTTCCCGAGATTCGCCAGTGGTGCGCCGTGGCGGTCGGGCACGTGGAACCGGCTGATATTGACCGGCTCGGCATGACCCTCTCGCTGAGGCTTGCCGCCCAGCGTGCGCTCGCCGAGTTGGCGCGCCGCGGATACCGTGCCGACGCCGCCCTGCTGGACGGTAAGCACGACTGGTTCACCCCTCCGCAGGAAGACCTGTTCAGCGCGTTGGCGCCGGATCCGGCGCAGGCACACTACAACGCACTACTCGCCCAGGCATGGGAAAGCGCAGGTGAGCCCGCGCAGATGCCCGTAACCATGGTCATTAAGGGTGACTATAAGTGCGCCTCCATCGCCGCCGCATCGGTGGTTGCGAAGGTGGAACGTGACGAGCTGATGGTCCAGCTGGATACCCGCTACCCGGGGTACGGTTGGGCAAAGAACAAGGGCTACGGATCCGCCGCTCACCGCGAGGCGATTAGCGTGCAGGGCCCCAGCCCGCAGCATCGACTGTCATGGTCGCTTCCGGCGACCGCCGAGCAGATTGAGGCTGCGGCGGCACAACGCGGCTAAGGCGCAGGACGCGGCACCCTCGTGAGCCCGCATGCTACCGCTGAATCAGTACTAAGAAAGCCCAGGAAAGGAAGAGTAGTGAGCGCAGAAGACCTCGAAAACTACGAGACCGACGCCCAAATGGCGCTCTACCGCGAATACAAAGACGTCATGTCGCTCTTTAGCTACGCGGTAGAAACCGACCGACGCTTCTACCTGGCAAACCAGGTGGACGTCACCCCGCACGTGCAGGACGGCACCCTCTACTTTGAGGTGAGTATGAGCGACGTGTGGGTGTGGGACGTGTTCCGCTCCAACCGCTTTGTGAAGAAGGTGCACGCCTACTCGGTGCGTGACGTGAACGTGGAGGAGCGCCTGCCCAACCAGGAATTCACCGTGCCGGAAATACCGGACTTCAACGCCTAGTTCAACGCTGATTCAATGCCTCGCCGGGGGTAACCGAGTGCAACCGCGGGTAGGCGCGCTGGCGCCGGGTTGCCGGGCGGCGGGACTGAGTGATGAAAGTGCGCGCAGAACTAGGCGACGAACCTGCGCAAATATGACGTGCCGAATCGGCGCACGGGCGGTATTTTTGAAAAATATGCCCCAAAATTTCAAATAAACGACTGTGGATAACCTCTAATTCCTTCTGGAAGCCGAGGTTATCCACAGTTTTTCGTTAACCGCGTTCGGGCACGCGCGCGGCGGGCACAGTAGAAGCACAACCGCTATCTACTTAGGGGAGAGACCCATGACAACAGCCCGAATAACAGCCCGCGCCGCAACCCGAAGCGCGCCCCGCAGAACCCAGCCTCAGAACGCCCTGCCCCGCGCCCACAGCGTCGGGCGTTGGGGTGAGGAACTGACCGCCCGCATCCTGGAGGTGAACGGCTACCGCATCCTGGAGAGGAATTGGCGACCGCCCGCCGGACTGGAACATGAACAGATCCGCGGGGAGCTCGACCTGATCGCTATTGACCCCGAGGATGAGCTGGTGTTCGTTGAGGTCAAGACCCGCAGCAGCGAAGACTTTGGGCACCCGTTCGCCTCCATTGACCGCGACAAGGCGCGCCGCACGCGCTCCCTGGCGATTCTCTGGTGCCGTCTGCGTGAAAACCTGGATTTTCCGCGCTTTCGCATCGACGCAATTGCGGTGACCGGAACCTGCGAAACCTTCACCTTCGAGCACCTGAAGGCGGTGGCGTAATGGGATTCGCACGCACCTATTCCGTGGCGCTGGTTGGCTTGCGCGGGCACATTGTTGACGTTGAGGCGGACATTTCGCAGGGCCTGCCCGGCTTCGTGCTACTGGGCCTGCCGGACACCGCCCTCAACGAGTCCAAAGAGCGTGTGCGCTCCGCGGCGAAGAACACCGGCATCACCCTCACTCAGCACCGGCTCACCGTGAACCTGACCCCGGCGACCCTGCCCAAACGCGGCTCGGCATTCGACCTTGCCATCGTGGTTGCGGCGCTGCAGGCTGAGAAGAAACTGCACCCCAGCGGCGATAGCGTCTTCCTGGGCGAGCTGGGCCTGGACGGAACCCTACGCCCCGTGCCGGGCATCCTGCCCGCGGTCAAAGCCGCCGTGGACGCCGGTCACCACCGCGTGATTGTGCCCGCCGAAAATGCTGAGGAGGCGGCACTCATCCCCGGCGCGCAGGTGAGCGGTTTCCGCTGCTTGGCGGAGGTTTTTGCCGCTCTCGGCGCGGAGAGCCAGAAGCTGACCTACCCGCCCGTCCCGCAGACGGAGGTGAGCGCACCGACGGTGAAACCGGCTGAAATTCCCTCGGATATGAGCGATGTTGCCGGCCAGTCGCAGGGGCGTTTCGCCCTGGAAATTGCCGCTGCGGGCGGCCACCACATGTTGCTGACCGGCCCGCCCGGTTCGGGTAAAACCATGCTGGCGGAGCGCCTGCCGAGCATCCTTCCGACCCTCGACAACGATGCCGCGATGGAGGTGACCGCGATTCGGTCCCTCTGCTCAGCGGGGGAGCACCTGAGCGAGCTGGTGCGTCAGCCACCGTTTGAGGCGCCGCATCATAGCGCCTCCGCGCCGGCGATTCTGGGTGGCGGCAGCGGCATTCCCCGCCCCGGCTGTGTGTCTAAAGCGCACCGCGGCGTGCTCTTTCTGGACGAGGCGCCCGAGTTCAAACGCACGGTGCTTGATTCGCTGCGCCAGCCCCTGGAATCGGGGACCGTGACCCTGGACCGTTCGAGCGCATCGGCGACGTACCCGGCGCGTTTTCAGCTGATTCTGGCGGCGAACCCGTGCCCCTGCGGCATGAACGTGGGCACCGGTACGGAGTGCACGTGTGCCCCGCGTGAGCGTCGCGCCTATTTTGGGCGGCTGTCCGGCCCGCTGGTGGACCGTATTGACGTGAATGTGACGGTTCCGAAAGTGTCGTCCACGGAGCTTGCGGGCGGTCAGGTGAACGAGAGTTCGGCGCAGATTCGTGAGCGCGTCATGGAGGCACGGCAGGCTCAGCGTGAGCGCCTGGAACCGTACGGGTTGAAGACGAATGCGGAGATGAACGGCAAGATTCTGCGTGGTCCGCTGCGTTTGGATGCGAAGCTCACCGGCGAGCTGAACGCCGCCGTGGATCGGGGCACGCTGACGGCTCGCGGCTATGACCGGGTGCTGCGTATCGCCTGGACTCTCGCCGATTTGGAGGGTGCCGCCTACCCGAGCCGGGAGCACCTGGATGTGGCGCTCTTTTTGAGGCAGCAGGGGCAGCTGAAATAGTGTGCCGGAGCAGTGAACACCGACGCGTTAACGAGAACGAATCACTGACGAAAGGAGAAAAACATCATGAGTGAGAAGAAAAGGCAGAAGCAAGTCAGAGATGCCGAGCTGAGAAACGCTGTGCCAGAAGAAAGCGCGGCGGAAGATTTTGTACAGGAGGAACTGCAGGTTCGCCTGCCCGGTCGCACCCTGGATCGGCATGCCCTGGTGCGTGAGAGGGTGGCGCATATTCTGTCGCTGGGGCAGGAGCCTTCGCCGAGCCCGTATAACGCGGCGCGCCTGCCTGGGTTCCTCGCCTCCTGCCTGAACCCGGTGTACTTGGAAGAAATGAACCAGCAGGAACAGCTGGGGGAGGAGCTACAGGGCGAGCACCCCGATCCCGCGGCGGGAACAGCCTCCACCAGCTCTGAGCCCGCGCCCCTGTTCAACCCCGCCCTCAGCGCGGAGGAGCTTGAGGCGGCGTGCCGCGAGTACATCCGCTGCTGCACCGCCCAGCTGATGCGCTACGCCGAACCCGCCGATGAGCTCGTGGTTGAATCCCTCACCACCCTGGGAGCGCCGCTGACCCTGCACTACCTGCTGACCGGGCACATCCCGGATGAGCATACCTGGGAGCACGGCGAACCGGATGAGCATCTGAGCAAATTTCTGCACTCGGTGGGTGTACCCGCCGAGGGGGAGTCCGCCCTGTTTTCCAGTGCGAATGGCTACTACACGCCGGGTGAGCATCAGCTGAGCCGCGATAAGTTCGGCAAGGCGCTCGCGACCCGCCGCCTGCGCTGGAACCGCCGAATGGAACGTACCCTGAACGCGGAGGCGCACATGGCGGCAACCTGCGGGGCGTGGCTGGTCACTCCTGCCGATCCGCTGTGGCCACCGCAGCTGAACGATTTGGGGCCCGCCCGACCGTACGGGCTGTGGTGCAGGGGCGATTCGCGGCACCTGCTGGATTTGGCGGCTACCCCGAGCGTTGCGCTGGTTGGTTCGCGTGACCCGAGCATCTACGGCACGGAGGCGACGACCCACCTCGCCGCCGAGCTGGCGCGTCGCGGGTACACGGTGATTTCTGGTGGTGCGATGGGTATTGATATTGCGGCGCATCGGGCGGCGCTGACCCAGCAGGGCAGCGACCTGTCGACCATCGCCTTCATGGCGGGTGGGTTGGACCGGCTCTACCCGGCGCAGAACTCGGATGCGCTGAACATGATTGTTGACCGCGGGCTCATCATGAGCGAGGTGAGCGTGGGTAACACCCCCACGCGTTGGCGTTTTCTGGAGCGTAACCGCCTGATTGCGGCGTTGGCGCGGCACACCATTGTGGTGGAGGCGCGCTGGCGTTCCGGTGCCCTGAATACGGCTCGTCACGCGATGGAGATTGGGCGTACGCTCTGGGCTGTTCCGGGGCAGATTAATTCGCCGAATTCGGTGGGTACGAACCGTCTGCTACGCGATGGACTAGCGCAAACGCTCACCGAAGCCGCCGACATCCTCGAATACGATGCCGCCGCCGGTTTCGAGCTGGGTACCGAACATGAGAGCGAGTGGGATCCGGCATCTGCTGCATCCTCGACGGCGCTGGATGAGCTGACCGAACGACAGGGTAGGGTCTGGGACGATTTGAGCCCGCGCTCCTACCGCGGCGTGGACGAGATTGCCGCAGCCCTCGGGTTGAGCGCTCGCGACGTGATGGCTGACCTGTTCCACCTGGGCCGCTGCGGTCTTGCGGAGAGTAGCGGAACGAGTTGGAGGAAGGTCCGCCCGGCGGTTGCGGCGTAGGGTTCTTCCTGATGACGGGGCGGCACGTAGAGAGCGCGGAACCTCTCTACAATTGGGGTAGGCTTGCGCGTACTGGAGCGGAGCCTACCCCGCCGCCTACCCCTGCCGCCGCATCATCGATAGGCGCACCGAGAAAGTACGAAAGGAGGGACGCATGACCCCCGCCCGCCAGCCCGAAAACCGAGCTGAAAACCGGAACGAGAACCGCGAGGAATACCGGGACGAGGCTCCCTCCACGACCCTGCCGGTGACCTACACCCGCACGCTTGCGCCGGAGCAAGTAGAGAGCTCCGCCCTACCCGGCTCTGTTCTACCTGATTCTGCGCTGGGTGTTTCCGGTGAGGTATTCCGCCCAGTCCTGGACCGTTTTGAGCGTTTTCTGCGCTATGAGAAGCACCGTTCCGAAGAGACAATCCGCTCCTATATTTCCGATTTGGAGGGCTTCTTCGGCTATATGGCGCGCCGCGGTGTGCGGCATCTGGACAGCATTGATGCGTCCCTGATTCGTGAGTGGCTGGGTTCGTTGCATCTGCGGCAGGCGGCTCGTTCTACGGTGGCGCGCCGCGGCTCGACCCTGCGCACGTTCTTCACCTGGGCTCAGGAGGAGGAGCTGGTGCACGCCAACCCCACGCGCGGTATGCGCACCCCCAAGCGGGAGAGCCATCTGCCGCCGGTGCTGAGCCGCGAGCAGATGAACCAGCTGCTGGCAACCCTGCAGGAGCGTCGGGCGCAGGATCCTCGTGATGCGCGCCTGCTACGCTTGGAGGCTGTGGTTGAGGTGCTATACGCCTCTGGCATGCGTATTTCTGAGTTGACCGGCCTGGATTTGCAGAGCGTGGACCGGGCGAATAAGACGGTGCGCGTGCTGGGCAAGGGCAATAAGGAGCGTGTGGTTCCGCTGGGTACTCCGGCGCTCAAGGCGTTGAATCGTTGGGTTTCGTACGGTCGTCCGCAGTGGATTCCGGAAGGGGCCCAGGGCGTGACGGCGCTGTTTATTGGTCCTCGCGGTGGGCGTGCGAATGCCCGTCAGATTCGTGAGGACCTGACCCGCCTGCTGCGCACGGTGGAGAACACTCAGGCGTCGGGTGCGCACGTTTTGCGTCATTCGGCGGCGACTCACCTGGTCGATGGTGGCGCCGATATTCGTTCGGTACAGGAGCTGCTGGGCCATTCGTCGTTGGCGACCACGCAGATTTACACGCACGTGTCGATGAAGCGTTTGGCGGAGACGTACGCGCGGGCGCATCCTCGAGCATAGGTTTCGCGCCCGGGGGGCCGCCGCCTAGTGCGGGGGAGTGCTCTGGTCACCGCTGTGAATGAAGCTCTGAACGCCGCCGCTAATGTCTCTCTATTTGAACCTTGCCCGTCCGGGTTGTACGAATGGGTGAGTTCAATCTAAGCTATACACTGTTCAACCACCGCCTAAACTCCCAGTGCGCCCCGAATTTCTGCACTGCGATGTTTATACAAAGCGGCTGAACAAGGTAGCATAGGTAACAGACTAGCCGTGGTCTCCGTCTCTACGGAGGCACGTGTACGAGTACTAAAAACCAGAAAGGTCGCACCGCATGCGCGCACTCGTTTGCCCCGGACAGGGCTCCCAGAAGAAGGGCTTCCTGAGCCCCTGGCTCGAGATTGAAGGTGTGCGTGAGCACCTGGAACGACTCTCCGAAGCGGCAGGCATCGACCTGATTCACTACGGCACCGAAGCCGAAGAAGAAACCATCAAGGACACCGCCATCGCCCAGCCCCTCATCGTGGCTGCAGGCATCGTCACCGGCCGCCTCGCACTGCGCGAACTCGACGGTGAAGAGCTCATCTTCGCGGGTCACTCCGTCGGCGAAATCACCGCAGCAGCCCTCGCCGGTGTGCTCAGCGACGAAGATGCAATGCGTTTCGTGCGCGTGCGCGCCAACGGCATGGCGGAGGCGGCGGCCGCCTCCCCGACCGGCATGGCTGCAGTACTCGGCGGCGTTGAAGAAAACGTCCGCGAAGCAATCGAGGCAGCAGGCCTCGTTGCCGCAAACTCCAACGGCGGCGGCCAGATCGTAGCCGCAGGCCCCATCCCCGCCATCGAAGCATTCGCCGCGAACCCGCCCGCACGCGCTCGCGTCATCCCCCTGAAGGTTGCCGGCGCATTCCACACCGAGGCAATGGCACCCGCCGTGCCCGCCCTGGAAGAGTTCGCCGCATCCCTGAAGGTCTCCGACCCGACCTCCGCACTGCTGACCAACCGCGACGGTTCCGCCGTGGCGTCCGGTGAAGAGTTCGTCAAGACCCTCGTCTCCCAGGTCACCAGCCCCGTCCGCTGGGACCTGTGCATGGCAACCCTGCTCGAGCGTGAAGTCGCCGGCATTATCGAGGTCGCCCCCGCAGGCACCCTGGTCGGCCTGGCAAAGCGTGCGATGCGCGGCGTGCCTGGCACCTCCATCAACACTCCCGAGGATCTTGCCTCGCTGAAGGGCTAAACGCCGGGGGAGAGCACCCCGCCCTCCCAGTACCGGGAACCCTTCACACTAGACATGCACTTTAGACATGCGAGGCACACACCGCCTTGCAAGCATCAGCACTAAGGATTGAATACGTGACTACCCTCAAGCAGTACGAAATCAACCGCTACTCCCGCATCCTCGGTTACGGCGCAGCCCGCGGCGAGGTCATCGTCCCCAACGATGACATTGTCGAGGCGATTGACTCCTCCGACGAATGGATTAAGCAGCGCACCGGCATCGCAACCCGCCACCGCGCCAGCGAAAACCAGTCGGTAGCCGACCTTGCCATCGGCGCCGCAAAGGACGCCCTCGAAGCATCCGGCGTAGCTGGCGAGGACATTGAGGCGGTCATCATCTCGACCATCTCGCACCCCTACGCAACCCCCTCCCTGGCAACCCTGGTCGCCGACGCAATCGGTTCCAAGTGCCCCGCATACGACATCTCCGCAGCGTGTGCAGGTTTCTGCTACGGCATCGCCCAGGCAGACGCCCTCGTCCGCGCGGGTACCGCAAAGCATGTGCTGGTCATCGGCGTTGAGAAGCTCTCCGACTTCATCGACAACACCGAACGCACCATCTCCTTCCTGCTCGGCGACGGCGCAGGCGCAGCAGTCGTAGGCGTCTCCGACGAGCCGGGCATCGCACCGACCGTTTGGGGTTCGGACGGCTCCCGCTGGGGCACCGTCGGCATGGACCGCTCCCTGCTGGACATCCGCAACCGCGACTTCATTGCAAACCCCGTGCAGGAAGGCGAAAAGATCTGGCCCACCCTGCGTCAGGACGGCCCCTCCGTCTTCCGCTGGGCAGTATGGGAAATGGCGAAGGTCGCCAAGCAGGCACTCGAAACCGCCGGCATCACCCCCGACGAACTCGGCGCGCTCATCCCGCACCAGGCAAACGCCCGCATCATTGACCAGATGGTCAAGACCCTCAAGCTTCCCGACACGGTGGCAGTGGCACGCGACATCGTCGATGCCGGTAACACCTCCGCCGCATCGGTCCCCCTCGCCGCACACCGCCTGCTCAAGGAGAACCCGGAACTCTCCGGCAAGTTCGCCCTGCAGATTGGCTTCGGTGCCGGCCTGGCATTCGCAGCTCAGGTAGTCGTCCTTCCCTAAAGGAAACCACCGGAGCCCGATGCTCCCCGCCCCTCACAACCGGCACAGCGCCGGTGCACGAGAAAGAAAATAAAGCGGGAAAGCATCCCCATTAACTCCGAGTTGACGCATGCGTACACCACGCAGACACGATAAACTCGGTAATGCACGCGTACCCCCACCCGGCGGGTGCGATGACCATCGAAACAACAAAGGAGCCCCTGAATGGCTAACAAGGAAGAGATCCTCGCAGGTCTGGCAGAAATCGTTAACGAAGAGACCGGCGTTGAGGTTGAGGACGTTCAGCTGGACAAGTCCTTCACCGAGGACCTGGACATCGACTCCATCTCGATGATGACCATCGTCGTGAACGCTGAGGAGAAGTTCGAGGTGACCATCCCGGACGAAGAGGTCAAGAACCTCAAGACCGTTGGCGACGCAGTCGAGTTCATCGCGAACGCTGCCTAAGCTATAGCTAATAACGAGGCGGCGCGGGCTCTCACCGGCCCGCGCCGCATCGCTATTCACCCAACAGCCCAACACACCCCGGGAACACAAAGCGGAACCCGCGCGGAATACACGGCGCGGAACAGACAGGGCGCAACGACAGCGTCTCTCCGCGTAAAAACGCGCACCGCGCAACCCCGGGCCCTACAGGTTTTTATCCACACACCACCGGATAAACCACCAAATCGACCACCGAAGAGAAAGTGCCACAATGTCTCGAAAAGTGCTGGTGACCGGCCTCGGCGCGACCACCCCCATTGGCGGCGACGTCCCCACCACCTGGGAAAACGCAACCAAGGGCGTATCTGGTGTATCCACCCTCGACTACCCCTGGGTTAAGGAATACGACCTTCCCGTATACATTGCAGGCCAGCTCGCTGTGCCCGCCCTCGAATCCGGCCGCCTCACCAAGGTAGAAGCAAAGCGCCTGGATCCCTCGGGCCAGCTCGCCCTCATCGCCGCACGCGAAGCATGGGAAGACGCAGGATTCTCCGGCCCCGACGCCGAATCCGCAGAAGAAGTCGACCCCGAACGCACCGGTGTTGCATTCGGTACCGGTATCGGTGGCGTATGGACCCTCCTCGACGCATGGGACACCCTCCGCGAAAAGGGCCCCCGCCGCGTCCTGCCCATGACCGTGCCCATGCTCATGCCCAACGGCAACGCAGCAGCCGTCTCCATGAACCTCAAGGCACGCGCCGCAGCACAGACCGTCGTCTCCGCATGCGCATCCTCCACCGAAGCCATGCAGCTCGGCGCCGAAATGATTCGCAGCGGCAAGGCAGACGTCGTCATCGTCGGCGGCGCCGAAGCAGCAATCCACCCCCTGCCCATGGCAGCATTCGCCAAGATGCAGGCACTCTCCTCCCGCAACGACGAACCCGAAAAGGCATCCCGCCCCTACGACGTCGACCGCGACGGCTTCGTCATGGGTGAAGGCGCAGCAGCACTCATCCTCGAATCCGAAGAGCACGCCAAGGCACGCGGCGCACGCGTCTACGCGGAACTGGCAGGCACCGGCGTCTCCGCCGACTCCTACCACATCACCGCACCGGACCCCGCAGCACTCGGCGCAACCCGCGCACTGCGCGAAGCCCTCGAAGACGGCAACATCGACCCGAAGACCGTCGTGCACATCAACGCGCACGCCACCAGCACCCCCGCCGGTGACCTGCCCGAAGCAACCGCAATGCACGAAACCTTCGGCGAGCACACCAAGAACATCGCCGTCTCCGCAACCAAGTCCATGACCGGCCACCTGCTCGGTGGCGCGGGCGCCCTCGAGGCTGTGCTGACCGTCCTGGCTCTGCACCACCGCACCGCACCCTGCACCATCAACCTGGACAACAAGGACCCCCAGATTGACCTGGACGTGGTGACCGACGCACGCGAGCTGCCCGCCGGCGAAATTGTGGCACTGTCGAACTCCTTCGGTTTCGGCGGTCACAACGCTGTTGTGGCATTCCGCTCCGTAGAGGACTAATCCCGTAAAAAGGTACGTCGGATAATGCTAGCGGGGGAGTGTCCCCTCTTCAGCGCCTGGGGGCGCTTCGAGGACGGAGCCCCCGCCACGCATTACCGACGCACCCTCTAGAGGTTTGGTAACAAACAGGGTCGCCTGTGATAGTTAGCTATCGCGGGCGACCCTGTTTCTGTGGGTTAGTTGTTTTGAGAAGACGACCAGAACACACGAAGCGGGGGAGTGCCCCCTCTTCGGTGCTCTAACCTTCAAATAGCCCAGCCGCCTTGAGGAGGGAGCCCCGTCGCGTGTCCGGTACGCCCTCTAGGTCGCCCACCCCTCGGGGGAGTAGATATAGATGCTTGGTACCGGGTTAGGGCATTCGGTCAGCTCGCCAAAATTTGGATTGAGTAGGGCTGGTCTGGGGCTGAGTTTCGTGCGCAGCTCACCTGAGTTTGGGGTGCCCCCGTTTTAGACGTTAAAAACGGGTGGCGTATTCGCTCCGGCACTGCGAATACGCCACCCAAACACACCACACTCCACAAGACAATGCAGAGCGCGCGGGATCAACCATCCCGCAAGGTTCCCGCAACCTCCATCGCGCACCACGGTAGGCGACGACAGAAGAACGGGAGCTTATGACCGTTTGACACACACAACACCCCACACAAAGGGGCACGCCGTGCGATCTTCCGGAAGTTTATTCGGAAGAGCTCCCACGCCGGTTCCGTCGAGAAAATAATTCGGTGTGGTTGCCTCCCGATGGTGAAGCACATCAACATCATGTGCCGCATTGCTGCGCAAATAGGGGACGCAGATGCTGCGTGAAAACCATACTCGGGAATGCAGTCCGCGGGCCAGTTTTCCAGCTTCAAATGGCAGAAGCTTAAGGGTTTGATGTGAGTGCTCGGATGGTCCGAATCATGTAGCTCTCAACGGAACCGGTTTATCGGTGATGGGAGCTCCTGTAGATAAGAATAACCTTAAATCACCCCTAGAGTAAACCTTAAACCAATAATTTAACCTTATTGTTATAATTCCTTGTCATAAAGGTATTGACGGGTGTTCAATGTGCCCTGAGTAACCCCCTGGAGGCCTCCGTAACTCTTTGGTCTGTTTGGTGCTCTCCACCGTTATGAAACCGTGATAAATCGACCCCGAAAAAATGAAGAATTGGGTTCCGAAGCGGTCCCGCGAGTGGTTGCAGAGAGGAGTTGCATAGTGGGGCTTGAAGGCATGCTCAGGATGCAGTCACAAAACGTCATCTTGTCACGTAAGTTATCCCAGAGAAAACAAATTAAACCCCCGGCGTGCGCTGTGGCATAATCAATATCAACATCGTGCTCCGGGGTCGGTGAAATTCCGAACCGGCGGTCACAGCCCGCGAACCGCTCTCGCAGGCAGGCAAAAAATCGTACGAATCTTCGCATCCGCACAGGATGCCAAGACTCCGCTAGAGACGCCCGCCCGCAAGAGAGGCCGAACCGGTGAAAATCCGGTGCCGACAGTACAGTCTGGATGGAAGGTAGCACGAGCAGAAAAAGGCAGGAGCGCACTCCGCCGAACCTCCCGAAAACCGGGGTAGCTGGCAGAGTGCACGCGACTCGGTTACTTGAGAGAACTGTTGCTGAGAGAGCCGTTGCTGAGAGAGCGGTTTCTTGGCAGAGCATCAGCTTTCTGTGAGACAGGGGAGAGGCACCTCGGAGGTGCCGGTACGTTATTCCCCTCAGTCGCAGTCGGCTGATTTCAGCTGCGATTTTCAGTTGCGGTTGGCTGATTCGCCGCTCCCGCCTCACCACGGACACCGGGCACCCCTAAGGTGCCCACGGTAGCCGCCCTTTCTGTTCCTCTCCCCGGAGCCGCCGCAGATGCGCACCCCGCGCATCCGAAACACGGTCCAACTCAGAGAGGAAAGAAACAATGGACATCCTGCGGTGGCTCTTCGACGCACAAATTCACGTGGGGGACCAGTCCCTCCTCGTGCGCGAAGTTCTCGGAAACGCATTCGGCCTAGCATCGGCGCTGGGCGGCATGCGACGCAAAGTATGGGCGTGGCCCGTCGGCATTCTCGGCAACCTGCTACTCCTCACCGTCTTCCTGGGCGCCCTCGTCGGCAGCCCGCACCCCGTGACCATGCTCGGCCAGGCAGGCCGCCAAATCATGTTTATTGCCGTGTCCATCTGGGGCTGGCATCGTTGGCGTGCAACCCGCGCCGCCGGTGGTGACGCCTCCGAAGGTGCCGCAGTGATCCCCAAGTGGGCGACCAACACCGAACGTGCAGGTCTGGTTGTTGCCATGGTTGCAGGCACCCTGCTGCTCACCCCCATCTTCCGCGCCCTCGGTTCCTACGAACCGGTCTGGTCCGACGCCTGGATCTTCACCGGCTCGCTGCTCGCCACCTACGGCATGGCGCGCGGTTGGGTTGAATTCTGGCTCATCTGGGTTGCCGTCGACCTGGTCGGCGTGCCGCTGCTGTGGAGCGCAGGCTACTACGCGACCTCCCTCATGTACGTGTTCTACGGATGCTTCACCCTGGTCGGCTTCTTCGTCTGGTGGCGCACCCGCAACCTGGAGGCGCAGAAGACCCAGGTGCAGACCCAGTTCCCCGACGTGACCGTTGAGGTAACCGACGTGCAGAAGGGCCGTGCATAAGATGACTCAGAACCCCTCGCAGGAGGCGCTGGCGAGCGCACACCTGCCCGCAACCGTCACCCCGAGCGTATCTTCGCCGCGCAACGACCTGGATTACTCCGCCGCAGAGTACGGGCACCTCGCTGGGCTGCCCACCGCACGCACCCTGAACCTGCCGGGTCCCGAGCAGACCCTCAGCCACGATGAGGCGATGAGCCTGGCCCTGCAGGCGGCACGCCAGGGCATCCGCGGCGCGAACCCGCTCGTCGGTGCTGTCATCACCGACCGCGACGGGCACCTGCTGCACGTGGGCTACCACCGAGGCGCAGGCACCCCGCACGCCGAAGCCGACGCACTCGCCGCCGCCCGTGCCGCCGGAACCGACCTCACCGACGCCCGCATGTACGTGAGCCTCGAGCCCTGCAACCACACCGGACGCACCGGCCCCTGCTCCCACGCCGTCGCCGAGGCGGGCATCAGCGAACTCTACTACGCCTACAGCGACGACACCGAAAACGCCGCCGGAGGCGCCGCATACCTGCGCTCGCGGGGCGTCACCGTGCACGCCATGGAGGAGTTCGCGAACGCCTCCTACCTGCTGAACGAGCGCTGGTTCATCGCCGCTGCCGAACGCCGCCCCTTCATTACCGCAAAGAGCGCCTCCACCCTGGACGGGTTCATTGCGGCAGCTGACGGCACGAGCAAGTGGATTACCGGCCCCGCCGCGCGCATTGACGGGCATCTGATTCGTCACCGCGCCGACGCCGTCATGATTGGCACCCGAACCACCCTCATGGACGACCCGACCCTGGACGCGCGCGACGCCAACGGGGAACGCTTCGAGAAGCAGCCGCTGCGCGTGGTCATGGGCAAAACCGAGATTACCGAGAACTACCGGATTCGCGGTCTCAACCCGCCCGAAGGCGTGGATGCGGACCCGCAGAACTTCCTGCAGATTTTCACCCACGACCCGCGCGAACTGCTCGATGAGCTGTATGCCCGCGGGGTGCGGCACCTCATGATTGAGGGCGGCCCCGGCATGGTCGGCCTCTTCGCCGGTGAGGACCTCATCGACGAGATGGTCTGGTACCGCGCCCCCATGATTATGGGTCGCGGCAAGAGCGCCGTCTACCGTCTGCTCGTGGACACCCTCGCGCAGGCACCACGCCTGCAACTGGATGACCTGGGCATGTTCCCGGCGGTGCGCGTGCTCGGCAATGACACCGCAACGCACCTGGTGCCGGCACCTCGCGGAACGGCGCAGGAGCCGGGCGAACGGCGCACCCTGCCGAAGCTGGACGCCTGCCACGCGCCCGAACCGCGGCTGGATTAGACCCAGAATCTGACACCCCGCGATGCGGGCTCGGTAGCTTCACCGAACGCTACCGGGTTCGCATGCTGGCACAAAAGCTCCCCGTCACGGGGAATATTCGAAAAATACGTATAGTTATACAGACGAACAAACCATCGCCGCCCGTCGCCCTCAACGACGACGACCCGGCGGACACGGCGAGAAAAGGAAAGCACACATGTTTACCGGAATCATTGGCGCCCTCGGCACCGTAGAATCCATCACCCCCATCGAAGGTAGCGACGCAGCCTACCTGACCCTCAACGCCGGAGACATCGTCGCCGACCTCGAACACGGCGGCTCCCTCGCCGTCAACGGTGTATGCCTCACCGCTATTGACCTTGACCAGCTGCAGCCCGGCCAGTTCCGCGCCTACGCTATGGGCGAGACCCTGCGCCGCACCAACCTCGGCAACCTGAACCCCGGCGACACCGTCAACCTGGAGCGTTGCCTGCCCGCCGGTGGCCGCCTCGACGGTCACGTCGTGCAGGGTCACGTGGATGCGGTGGGTACCCTCGCATCCGTCACCGCGCACGAGGCGTGGAGCACCCTGCGATTCAACCTGCCCGCCGAGCTGGCACCCCTGCTGGCGGAGAAGGGCTCCATCGCTGTGTCTGGCGTGTCCCTGACCGTCACCGCGGTTTCTGAGCCCGGTGTTACCCCCGCATGGTTCGAGGTTGGTCTGATTCCCGAAACCCTGAAGGCAACCAACCTTGGCGCTCTCAAGGTCGGTGACAGCGTGAACCTTGAGACCGATGCGCTCGCTAAGTACGTGCAGCGCCTGACCGCGTTCGCTGGCGTGCCCCAGACTGTTTCTGAGCAGGTTGCGCCGCGCCGCGCCGACGCCGCAAGCGTCCTCGACAGCGTGCAGACCGCAGTGGACGCTATCGCCGCCGGTCGCGCCGTGGTTGTCGTTGATGATGAGGACCGCGAAAACGAAGGCGACATCATCTTCGCCGCCGAGTACGCAACCGCCGAGCTGATGGGTTTCATGATTCGCTACACCTCCGGCGTCGTGTGCGCGCCCATGAGCAACAAGCGTGCCGACGAGATGAACCTGCCGCCCATGGTCTCCAACAACGAGGACCCCAAGGGCACCGCTTACACCGTCTCGTGCGATGCGGCCTCCAGCGTGAGCACCGGTATTTCCGCGGCAGACCGCGCACGCACGGTGCAGATTCTCGCGGACGCTACCTCCACTCCGGCGGACATTACCCGCCCTGGCCATATCTTCCCGCTGCGCGCCGTTGATGGCGGCGTGGCGGAGCGCCCCGGCCACACCGAAGCTGCAGTGGAGCTTTCCCGCGCGGCGGGCCTGTCCGGCGTGGGTGTTATTGCCGAGGTCGTGCACGATGACGGCTCCATGATGCGTTTCGACGCCCTGCGCGCCTTCGCAACCGAGCACAACCTGCCCATGATTTCTATTGAAGACCTCATCAAGTACGTAGCCGAGGCGGCGTAGGAGAACGCATGAGCGAAACCCCTAACACCCAGGCAACGCCGGGCACCCTGGCTGAGCCGGTTGAGGCGCAGGCTGAAGAGCTCAGCGCCGAATCCCTGCGCATCGCCTCCGAGCTTGCTGAAGGCTACCGAGTCAGCCCCCTCGACATGGTGCCCAACCCCAGCCCGCTGCTGGTCGAAAGCACCGAAGAGGTCGCCGTACCCACCCCGCAGGGCGTGTTCGGTCTGCGCGCCTGGCGATTTGCAGACGGCGCCGAGCACATCAGCGCCCGCGCCCTCGACCGTGACGGCACCCCCGTACCCACCGAGGACGGGGGAGCGCCCGCGGTACGTATCCACTCCGAATGCGCCACCGGCGATATCTTCGGTTCCTTCCGATGCGATTGCGGCCCCCAGCTGGAGAACGGCCTGCGCATCCTCAGCCGCACCGGCGGGTACCTCATCTACGTGCGCAACCACGAGGGACGCGGCATCGGCCTGGTGAATAAGCTCCGCGCCTACGCGCTGCAGGATGCCGGGCTCGACACGCTCGACGCGAACCTGGCGCTCGGCCTGGACGGCGATATGCGCGACTACTCGCAGGCGGCACTGATCCTGCAGGAGCTCGGCGTGCACGAGCTGAGGCTCGTGACCAATAACCCCGCCAAGCAGGAGGCGCTTGAAAGCCTCGGCGTGCAGGTCACCGAACTCATCCCGGACGAAATTCCCGCCCGCGTTGAGAACGCCCACTACCTGCAGACCAAACGTGAGCGTATGCGCCACGTGCTCAAAAGCGCGTAGCGGCACCCGTAACGGCGCAGGGCAGAACCCCCGCAGATAGCCCGCGGCAACCCCGGCAAACAACCCCGGCACACTAAACTTTTCAATAACCAAAACCCACAAGGAGAACACTATGAGCGGCGTAGGCGCAGCAGACACCACCCTCAACCCCGAAGACTACAAGGGCTTCAAGCTCGCAATCGTAGCGGCAAGCTGGCACACCCAGGTCATGGACGGCCTCATCGACGGTGCACAGCGCGCCGCACGCGACGCAGGTATCGAGCCGACCCTCGTGCGTGTGCCCGGCACCTTCGAGCTGCCCGTCGCAGCGACCCGCCTCGCTGAGAAGTTCGACGCAATCGTCGCGCTCGGCGTGGTCATCCGCGGCGGCACCCCCCACTTCGACTACGTCTGCCAGGGCGCAACCAACGGCCTGACCGACGTGTCCGTGCTGACCGGCCGCCCCATCGGCTTCGGCGTGCTCACCTGCGATAACGAGCAGCAGGCACTCGACCGTGCAGGCCTGGAAGGCTCCAACGAAGACAAGGGCTACGAGGCGACCGCGGCGGCACTGCAGACCGCAGCAACCCTCAAGCAGTTCAGCAACTAACACGGCTGAACGGTGCGCGGCTCAGTTTCACGAAGAGAACGTTCTGATCTTCACCGTGGAACTGGGCCGCAGCACCGGTTAAACTGAAACAACGCGCGGCACTAGAGTCACATCGAGTCACAGTGCGCCGAACCCCAGCGCCAGAACGCCATGAGGTGACAGCGCACCGACGCGCCAACCTACGGCTCGGTACACCTCGCTGACTAGGCTTAACACCCGCGCCGACATGCCCTCAGCTGGCATGCCCACACTGTCATGTCACGACTGTCATGTCACACATCGGCAGGTCCAACCCAACACAAGGAGTACAGCAATGCAGGATCTGGGCACCATCACCCCCAGCCTCGAAGAATTCCGCGCCCGCGCCGCCGGCACCCGCGTCATTCCCGTACACATCAAAATCCTCGCCGACTCACTCACCCCCATCGGCATCTACCGATCCCTCGTACTCCAAAACGACCAGGGCGAACCCGTCGAAGCAGCCCACGGCACCTTCCTGCTCGAATCCGCCAAAATCTCCGCAGAAGGCGAATCCGCAGCCTGGGACCGCTACTCCTTCATTGGTGCGTCCTCCCGCTCGACCCTCACCACCGTTGACGGCGCAGTCCACTGGCAGGGCCGCACCCCCGCCGGCGCACCCGTCGACGGCGACCCCGTAGAAGCCATCGCCAAGACCCTGCAGATGCTCTACACCGAACCCGACCCGACCCTGCCGCCGCTGACCTCCGGCCTGGTTGGCTACCTCGGCTGGGACGTCGTGCGCCACTGGGAGCACCTGCCGTTCCCGCCCGCCGATGACGTGAACCTGCCCGAATTCGCGCTCAACATGGTCTCCGACATGGCAATCCACGACAACAAGGACGGCACCGTCCTGCTCGTCGCCAACGCCATCAACTTCAACGGCACCAGCGAAAACGTAGACGGCGCCTACGAAGACGCCGTTGCGCGCCTGCACAGCATGCTCCGCCGCCTGCAGCGCGGCGCCGCAGCAACCACCTCCATTCTCTCCGGCGTGGCTGACGTCGACCGTAAGGTCCGCGAAGACGTCACCCTCACCTGGAGCGAACAGGGCTTCAAGGACGCCATCGACCGCTCCAAGAAGAACATCATCGACGGCGACGTCTTCCAGATCGTGCTCTCACGCCGATTCGAAGCCGAAACCAACGCGAAGGCACTCGACGTGTACCGCGTGCTGCGCCAGTCCAACCCCTCGCCGTACATGTATCTCTTCAACTTCGAAGACAGCAACGGCACCCCCTTCCACATTGTCGGTTCCTCCCCGGAGGCGCTCGTCACCCTCAAGGACGGCATCGCCAGCACCCACCCCATCGCCGGTTCCCGCCCGCGCGGCGCAACCCGCGAGGAGGACGTGGCCCTGGCCGAGGAGCTGCTCGCCGACCAGAAGGAACGCTCCGAGCACCTCATGCTCGTCGACCTGGCACGCAACGACCTCTCGCGCATCGCCAAGCCCGGCACCGTGTCCGTCGACCAGTTCATGATCATTGAGCGTTTCAGCCACATCATGCACATTTCCTCCGCCGTCAGCGCCGAACTCGACCCGCAGTTCAGCGCCTACGACGTGCTACGTGTCGCCTTCCCGGCGGGCACCCTCTCCGGCGCGCCCAAGCCGCGCGCCATGCAGCTCATCGACGAATACGAACCGACCCGCCGCGGCGTCTACGGCGGCGTGTGCGGCTACTTCGACTTCGCCGGCAACATGGACATGGCAATCGCCATCCGCACCGCCGTACTCAAGGAAGGCACCGCCTACGT
The DNA here is from genome assembly GCF_964211445.1 of Rothia mucilaginosa. GTDB lineage: Bacteria > Actinomycetota > Actinomycetes > Actinomycetales > Micrococcaceae > Rothia > Rothia mucilaginosa_E. Next base: position 27,150 of record NZ_CAXOQT010000008.1, read on the forward strand.
GCAGGCAGGTGCAGGCCTCGTCATGGACTCCAACCCGGACTCCGAAACCCTCGAAACCGTCAACAAGTCCGCCGCCCCGCTGCGCGCCGTGCTGACCGCCTCCGGCCTGGCACCCCTCGACGCAGACGCAGCCGTCAACGCCACCAAGTAACCCAAGGAGACACCATGAGCACCGTTCTCGACGAGATCATTGTCGGCGTCCGCGAAGACCTCGCCGCCCGCGTACAGCAGGTTCCCCTCGAAGAAATGAAGAAGCGCGCCCTCGCAGCCGCACCCGCCCGTGACGCCCTCGCCTCCCTGCGCGGCGAAGTACCCGGCGGCGGCAACGGCACGACCGCACGCATCATTTCTGAGGTGAAGCGCTCCTCGCCCTCCAAGGGTGCCCTCGGCGAAATCCCGGACCCCGCCGCGCTCGCCGCACGTTATGAGGCAGGTGGCGCCGCAGCAATCTCCGTGCTCACCGAACAGCGCCGCTTCAACGGCTCCCTCGCCGACCTGGACGCTGTGCGCGCCGCCGTGAACATCCCCGTGCTGCGTAAGGACTTCACCGTCGACGAATACCAGATCTGGGAAGCACGCGCACACGGCGCCGACCTCGTGCTGCTCATCGTCGCGGCACTCGACGAGAAGACCCTGCGCGAGTTCCTCGAACTCACCGAATCGCTCGGCATGAACGCCCTCGTCGAAACCCACACCCCCGAAGAAATCGAAGTCGCCCAGCGAATCGGCGCCAAGATCGTGGGCATCAACGTGCGCAACCTCAAGACCCTCGAAGTCAACAACGAACACTACGCATCCCTCGCGGCGCACCTGCCCGACTCGGTCATCAAGGTTGCCGAATCCGGCGTTGCCAGCATCGAGGATGTGCGCGCCTACGCCGGTGCCGGTGCGGATGCAATCCTCATCGGTGAAGCGCTGGTACGCTCCGGCGACCCCGAAGGTACTGTGCGTGAATTCTCCAAGGTGCCTGTGAGCCGCTAGCCTGTGGGTTAGGGGTTGGAGAAGGCAAACGAAACACACGAAGCGGGGGAGTACGGCTTCCGTGGGTTAGTTGTTTGAGATGGCATACCGGACAACGCTCGCGGGGGAGTGCGGCTTCCGTGGCTTAGTTGTTTGAGAGGTCGTACCGGACAACGCTTGCGGGGGAGTGCCCCCTCTGCGGCGCTGGGGCGCCTTGAGGACGGAGCCCCCGCTTCGCGTGTCCGGTACGCCCTCTAGGTCGCCTATCCCTCGGGTTGGTTGAGGTAGGGGTTGGTAGGTGGTTACCTTCTCTGGTTAGCTCGCCTTGGGATGGGGATATATAGGAGGCTTGGTCTTGGGTTGGGCGATACTGTCAGCTCACCTAATTCTGAGGTTATTTATCCTGTCGGATTCTTTATCTATTTCCTGAACATAAGCCTGGTACGTGTAAAGCCGGTGTCTGCTATTCAGCAGGGGCCGGCTTCATGTATCTCTTTCGTCATAATCAACAGGAACAGCGCGTTCGCATTGAGCAGCAGTCAGTTCGTTGATAGTCTACACATGGATATTTCACCAAACTGCACCACCCATCTTGGCTGGCTAGCACCCGCCACATCTAATAGACACGGTCCAACAGGTGCAGCACCGGAATATCCATCATGCGTCCACACTACACTCGAGAGAATACTTATGGCTCAATCCCCAGGAAAATCTACATCCTTCATCGAACGCGACCTCTCGTCCGGTTCCGTACCCACCCTCGAAGCGCAGCGCCCCTCCACAAAAACTAAGATGCGTAATACCGAACCCGCCGCGGCTCCCCAGAAGCTGGCTGCTTGGCGCACCTGGATCCCAGCCCTCATCATCTGGGTACTAGCCTGCGCAACCCACTTCGTCACCTTCGCCTACTCGCTTGCCGAAGACCAGCGAAACCCCCTCAGCAACGAAAACAAAAACCATAACGGCTTCCTCTCCTACCTCAACATATGGGACGCCGGCTGGTACCAGGGCATCTACAAAGAGTGGTACCCCACCGAGTTGCCCCTGCGCGCCGACGGGTCCGTATCCTTCAACCCCTGGGCTTTCATGCCCCTCCACTCAATGATCAGCGGCAAGGTCGCTGACATTTTTGGAATCGAGTACCGCCTCGCCGCGGTCGGAGTCAGCCTCGCCGCAGGCCTCGCCCTGGCAGTCGTACTCTACCGCCTCTTCGTGGGCTCCCTGAACTGGCGTGCCCGCGGCATCTTCGACACCCGCGCACTCGTCGGCGATGAGAAGCGGAACCGTATCGCCCTGTGGGCGCTCGCCGTGTACGCATTCAGCCCGGCAAGCCCCATCTTCGTCACCGGTTACGCCGAGGCTCTCTCCACCCTGCTCCTTGCCCTGAGCGTCTGGTGTGTGGTGCGTGAACGCTACATCCTGCTGCTGCCTGTAGCTCTTATGACGGCACTGTCCCGCCCGCTGGGTGTTCCGCTGGGTGCTTTCGTTGGCCTGTGGTGGCTGTGGTGCACGATTTCTGACTATCTTGCCCGCCGCGCTGATGAATCCTCGCAGTCTGTCCTGTTGGATGCGTGGGTTGCGTTCCGTGGACGCTTCGGTCAGCTCTTGGGTGCCCTGCTGGTCTGCTCTTTCGCCTTCGTGCACCCCCTGCACGCGGCTCTGCGCACCGGACGTATGGATGCGTACCTCGCCACCGAACTCGGCTGGAGCTTCCGCAAGGTCGAAGACGGCCACCAGTACTTCGCCCAGTGGGTTCACCAATTCAACCTCTACTACGTGGGCTCCGTACCCGCCATCATCATGTGGGCGGGCCTGGTGCTCCTCATCCTGAGCTTCTACTGGTGGATGTCGCAGAAGTTCACCCGAACCCTGCTGCACCCCGCCCTGTGGCTGTGGACCGCCTGCTACGCCGGATACCTGTTCATCTTCTGGCTCCCGACGCCGTCTACGTTCCGTATTCTGCTGCCGCTATTCCCGCTGTCGCTGCTGGTCGCCGCTTACCTGCCGAAGAGCCGCGTGTACCGCCTCCTGCTGGTAGTGGCAGGTCTGCTCGGCTCCGCCCTGTGGATGCGCCTGCTCTGGGGCGGCCCGGACGTCATCGGGCCCGTCTGGCTGCTGCCCTAGAATCAAAAATAAATACATAAAGCCGGTGCCCGGTTCCTGTCACACAGCAGGAACCGGGCACCGGCTTTTCACTTGTTAGAGAGCTTTTAGCGGCCCGTATAGTCCGCGTCCGCAATATCCTTCGGCCAGCGCGCCTTACGGAACGGCGCCCACGTAAACGCCGCCGCCACCAACAACAAACCACTCATGATGAACGCCGGAACGAAGCCCCACGCATCCGCAATCATGCCAGCCACCAGCGGGCCCAAAATCATACCAAAATCGCTAGCCATCTGATACACCGCCAACACCTGGCCACCACTACGGCGAGTACCAATCACATCAGACACCGCAGCCTGAATCGACGGGCCCATAAACGCCGCACCAATACCCAGGCACGCCGTCAACGACACAAACACCCACGCCACCGGCGCGAAACCCATAACCGTCACCGCAGAACCCGCCAACAGCAGACCCGAAAACGCCATCACACGGCGACCAAAACGATCCGAAAAACGACCCGAGAACGTCTGCGTCAACGCATTGCCAAACGAGTTCGTCGCCATCGCCAACGACGCCAACAGGGTAGCCGCCACCGAATCCGACATATCGCCGCCCGTCGCCAAATACGCCGCCGCCAACGGAATAATCGACGACTGCACACCAAACACCGACCAGCCAATCGCCCAATTCGACACCAGCGCCGAACGGTAATTCGTGAACTTCCACGCGTCACGAACCGCCATCGCAGGCAGGTTGCTCTTACCCGAAGCGCCGCCCGACGCGGTAGGCTTAGCCGCCTTGTCGGACGCGCCAGCGGGGGATTTAGCCGCAGAATCAGCAGGCTCAGCATTGTCAGAAGCGGGGGAGTCCGCCGCCGACGGCAGCACCCCGGTGCCCTTACCCTCAGCCAGCAACGCCGCCTCCGTAATCGCGTCACGCTCCGCCTCCAGTGCAGCCTGCGACGGCATCAAGAACCACACAATCAGGCCCGCAGCCAGCAGCGAGAAACCATACACAATAAACGGGGCACGCATACCAAAGGGCGCCAGCGCGCTCGCAATCACCGGGCCCAGCAGGTTACCCAACAGGAACGCCGTCGCATAGTAGCCCGAAATACGGCCGCGCATATGCGCCGGGGACAGTCGCACCAGCAGACCCATCGCGGAGACCGTGAACATGACCGAGCCGATACCCGCCACCGCACGCGAACCCAGCAGCACCCAATAATCCCAGGCGAACGCAATCATGAATGACGTCACCGACACAATCAGCATGCCAATCGTGTACACCGGACGCTCACCCCACCGGGTAATCAGCTGACCCGCCGACGGCGCAAAAATCAGGCGCGTAATCGCCAACGCAGAAACCACCATCGTCGCCATAGTGACCGTGGCATTAAAATTCTGCGCATAGTTCGGCAGCACCGGCGCCACCAAACCGAAACCCACCGCAATCATGAACGACGCAGCAATCAGAACCTTCAAGCCGGTCGGCACACGGTTCGGGTCAATCGTGCGCGGGTCAAAAACAGGCGGTGTTTTGGCAGGGTTCCTCATGTTCATCCTCGAAATCGTGCGGTGCCGTGCGGCAGCCGCGGGCCCCACCCGCAACTGTCAACCATGTGTTCGGCTAAAAAACTTAACAGTGTCCAGTCTACTCCGCCGACAGCCGGGCATGCGCGTAACCTCGACCAGTCAAACCGCCCAACCCGGTAAGCTAGTAGTGTGAATGAAACGATGATGATGATTTGCGCGATTGTGCTGGGTGTACTGGTTATTGCCGGTGTGCTTTTCGCCGTTCTGCGTCGACCCAAGAAGACCGCGGACCTGCAGTCTTTGCGTCAGGAGGCGGCTAAGGCCTCCGGCGGTTCGGCGGAAGAGCCCGAAAGCTCGGCACCTCGCGCTATTGAACTTGATATGCCTGACCCGTCCGCGGGTCGCCTGGTGCGCCTGCGTGCCCGCCTGGCTCGTTCGAACAATATGCTCGGCAAGGGCCTGCTGGCTCTGCTTTCTCGCGACCGCATCGACCAGGACGTCTGGGATGAGGTTGAGGAAACCCTGTTGCTTGCCGACCTGGGTTCTGAGCCGACCACCCGCCTGGTGGAGGCGCTGCAGCAGCGCGTGCGCGTTGAGGGTACGAGCAACCCCGCTGCGGTAAAGAAGATGCTCCGTGAGGAGCTCGTGAAGATTGTTCGCCCCGACATGGACCGCGAACTGAAGACCGCCGGTAGTGACGGCAACCCCGGCGTGGTGCTGGTCGTTGGCGTGAACGGCGTGGGTAAGACCACGACCGTCGGTAAGATTGCCCGTGTGATGGTTGCTGACGGTCAGTCCCTGATTCTGGGTGCGGCGGATACCTTCCGTGCCGCTGCGTCTGAGCAGTTGACCACCTGGGGTGACCGCGTGGGCGTGAAGACCGTGCGTTCTGAGAAGGAAGGCGCCGACCCCGCATCCGTCGCGTTTGACGCTGTGAAGGCTGGTAAGGAGCAGGGCGTTGACACCGTGCTCGTGGACACCGCGGGCCGCCTGCAGAACAAGTCCGGTCTGATGGACCAGCTCGGCAAGATCAAGCGCGTGATTGAGAAGGAAGCGCCGGTCACCGAGGTTCTGCTCGTGATTGATGCGACGACCGGCCAGAACGGTATGGTTCAGGCGAAAGTCTTCGGCGATATTGTGGACGTGACCGGTATCGTGCTGACCAAGCTGGACGGCACCGCTAAGGGCGGTATCGTGGTCGCTATTCAGGAGGAGCTCGGCGTTCCCGTCAAGCTCATCGGCCTGGGTGAAGGCCCGGACGACCTGGCGCCGTTCGACCCGGAAGCATTCGTGGACGCGCTGCTGGACTAGCATCCCTCATATTCCGCCGAGAAGCCACATGTGTTTGGAACACATGTGGCTTCTCGCGGTTAATGGGTGGGTAATGACGACGGGCAGTACACGATTCGAAGCTCTGGGATATTCTGAATTTAGAAGACGCGCAGGGCCCTCAAACGGTCGGGCGCATCGCACACCATACAACCCAATTCACCCCGAAACTCAGCGAAGGAGCCACCATGGCAGCCGCCCTCCCCGGAACTCTTCCCAACGCCAACTACCAGCCCACCTACCGCTCCAACGGCGCCTGCGACGACCTCGCCGCACTCGTTGCACCCTACAATCTTTCGCGCACCCAGCTCGCTGAGGCTACCGGCATTGCCGACGAGGCGACCGTGAACAGCTGGGTTGTGCAGTGCTGCCCCGACCTTGTCGCGGATGCGCCCGCACCCCTCGATCCGGTCCTGCGCTACCTGGACGAAACCTACCTGCCCGATTCCGCTAACTGGCCCGGCGAGAACCCCTACGACGAGTTCGTCCTCGAGAACATCGCCGCCCGTATGCTCGCTCGCGTTGTTGCTAACACTTTCGGTTCTGACCGTTCCGGCGACTACCGCGAACTGCTCGCGCTCATTGCGACCCTCGTACTGATTGCCCGCTACTGGGATGGCACCGATGAGGCTTTCCTGACCCTGCTCAACGCCGAGCCCACCGCGCAGGCGGAAGAGTCCCTGCAGGAGGCTATCGCGAACGCCCCCGAGTCCCTGCACCCGCTCCTGACCGAACTTCTGCTGCCCGCCCTGCGTGAGGCGCGCGGCACCTTCACCGCCGACGAGGCACGCCTGCTGACCGGCTATGCGCTCGCCGCCGGATACTACGCGGGCGAGCACCCCTACGAGACCCTGAACAGCATCCACGTTGCGTTTGCCGCGGACCGTACCCTGCCCGATGCTGAGCAGATTCGCCGCGTTGAGGACGTCCTCAAGGCTAACTTTTCCGCCGCCCGTGCGGAAGCCGGCGCTACCGAGAACTCGGAGCCGCACCACTTCACCCTGCCCGGCAACCAGGACGGCTACGAAACTGCCGCGCACCTGCTCGCCGCCCTTCCCCAGGCACACGACGCTATCGCTTTCGGTACCCAGCCTGGTGAGGGAACCAGCGCGCTCGCTGATGACCGCCGCGCCGCCTTCACCCTGTACCTGTGCTACCTGGTGCTCGGCGATGACGAGTCCTCGGAGGAGCGCGCCGCGGAGCTCTACCGCGCAAGCCGCGAGAAGTAGGTTTTCGCGCCCGGTAGATACTCTGACCCGGTAAGCGCTCTGCCTGCAGATACTCTGCTCGTAGACACCCTGCCTGCAGACGCTAAGAAGCCACATGTGTTCGGAACACATGTGGCTTCTTGCGGTTAATTGTGGTCAGTGTGGTGGGATTATTCTCAGCGGTGACTTTATACGGCGAATTTACACAGCTACGGGCTGTTCCGCGCGGATTGCACTGTAGGTTGCGTCGCTGACGGTCACGCCGTACTGCTTGGAGGCGAGTCGCAGAATCTCCTCGACGGTGTAGATGCGGAACACACCGCCTCCGGTTGCCTGCGCGTATTCACGCAGCAGCTGACGGTTTGCGAGCTGGTGTACGGGCTCGTCACCCGATGCGGCGCGTACCTGCGGGCCGTTGCGTAGCCAGGTGTCGCGCACGCCGCCGGTGACGAATACGCAGTCGGTGCCCTTCACGCGGGTGGTGGCTTCGGCGATGCACTGGTTCCAGAGCGCGAAGTCGGCGTCGAAGGAGGTGCTCGCCAGCAGCGGGTGGCCCTGTTCGAGTGCTTCGCGGCACTGCTGTTCGTGGCGTTCGGGGCTGGGGGCTGCGCCTACGTGTCCGGTGAAGATGCGGTTCAGTCGCGGCAGGATCGTGTCGTCTTCGCGGCGCGCCACGTTGATGGATCCGGTGTCGGTGGTGGGTTCGAGAATCCGCATGATCTGCGCGATGGAGTGGTCCAGCTGGTGCGTGACTGAACGTAGCGCACTCCAGGGGGAGTGGCTTTCTGCGGGCAGGGTTTCTTTGAAGGATGCGAGCGCTGAGCGGACGCGTTCTGCGGCGGCGGGCACGGGGGATGCGCCGTCGAGTGCTGCCCAGAATTCTTTGAGTGCCTGGTGGGGGAGAAAGGCGTGTCCGCGGAGTTGGGAGTAGGCGCGGAGGATTTCGTCGCTAATGTGGGTTGGGTAGTTGTAGAGGCTTGCAAGCGCGGTGGAGTCGAAGGCGACGAGAATTCCGGGGTGAATGGAAGTCAGCGGTTCGCGATCGAGTTCCTTGTACTCGACGAAGTCTGAGTACAGGGTGCGTGCTTGACGGGTGATTGACATGAATCCCCTCCGGGTATCGAGTATGGTCGGTCAAATGCGAGTGCCGGAGAAGTCGAGGAGAATAATCCATTCCAGTGTATCGGCCTTCTTTGGCAGGTGATGGAGTTTCGGTATAAATATTTTGTTTATTACGTTTAGGTTTAGCCCGATGGTGTGTTACTGCATGTCAGAGTCATTTTCGGGTCTATGTTTTAGCTGTGAATTTCGCCGCGTGACGTCTATGCTGCGCGGTTTTTTCTGCGTTGTTATGAGCAGTATAGAACAAAAAGGTGCATTAATGTGCAAAATCTATGGGGTGGCGCTCAAAATGACCTCAGAAAACCCCTCCCACCTGCACATAGGACGCATATAACACGCGGGGGACAAGGCGCGAAAGTAGATGAACATTTATTCCCTCCTGTAAACTTTAAAGTGACTGAAATTTGATAAAGGAGAAGAGTAATGTCAGAGCTGACCACTCAGGACCAGGCAGAGGAGCAGGGTCCCGCCCGCACCGTCGTCGTGGCAGAAGACGAGGCATTGATTCGCCTCGACATCGTAGAAATTCTGAAGGACCAGGGTTTCGATGTTGTTGCAGAAACCGATAACGGCAAGACTGCCGTCGAGCTGGCGCAGAAGCACCGCCCCGACCTCGTCCTCATGGACGTGAAGATGCCGATTATGGACGGCATCACCGCAGCCGAGGAAATCGCGAAGGAGCAGATTGCTCCCGTCGTTCTGCTGACTGCATTCAGCCAGAAGGAACTCGTCGACCGTGCCGTTGAGGCAGGCGCTATGGCGTACGTCGTCAAGCCTTTCTCCCCGAACGATCTGGTTCCCGCAATCGAGGTGGCAATCAGCCGCTACGAGCAGATTCGTGCCCTCGAGAAGGAAGTTGGCACCATCCGCGACCAGTTCGAGACCCGCAAGCTCGTTGACCGCGCAAAGTCGCTGCTCATCACCAAGATGAACCTGACTGAGCCGGAAGCATTCCGCTGGATTCAGAAGACCTCCATGGACCGCCGCCTGTCCATGCGCGAAGTTTCTGACACCATCATCAAGCAGCTCTCCTAAGCACAAGACGTACACAGTACGTGACAGTACAGGTACGAATGCACGCTACGGCGAAGACTAGGATTCGCCGCTGAGCACACACAGCTGGTGCAGTGATGAGCCAGCGCCTTTATTCATGACACACAAACGCCCCACCCCTCACGATGAAGCTGAGGGACGGGGCGTTCGTGTTTAACCGTTCGTTTCTGACCGTTCGCGGGTACGCGCGGCGAACCGGGTGCCTAGCGCGGGTGGGAACCCTAAGGCAGGCAGAGCCTAACGCAGGTAGCGGTTCAAATCGTCGTCGTCATTGTTGGGGCCGCTGATGGGGCGGTCCGTCGGAGAACCAGCCCAGAGCATGCCACCGGTACCGAGCATCACGCCCAGCCACCAGAAGCTGCCGGGATTATTAATCGCGGTCACCAGGCACACCAGCATCACACCGATTGCGATGGGCAGGACAATGCGCTTGGCGCGCACAATCTTCGGGTAACGCTTGAAATAGGGGGTGCGCTCGCGGGCCATGGTTGTCCTTTCGTTGGGGGTCGTTCCCTCTACCTTAGCTTAGACGGTGTTGGCTTAGGCGGTGGGGCGGGGAATCAGCATGTTGGTGATGCGTGCGGTGCAGGTGGTGCGGCCGCGCTCATCCACAATGTCGATGGAGTGGATGCATAGGGTGCGTCCGAGCTTAACGGCGGTGCAGGTTGCGGTGACCACACCGGAGACTGCCGGGCGCACGTGGGTTGCGTTGATGTCCACGCCGACTGCTACGAGGTCTTCGCCGCCGTGCACGCCTGCAGAGAGGGAGCCGAGGGTCTCGGCGAGCACCACGTTAGCGCCACCGTGCAGCAGGCCGATGGGCTGAGTGTTACCGGCGACGGGCATGGTTGCGACGGTGCGTTCTGCGGTGAGTTCCTGGAACTTAATGCCCATGGCGGGGATGAGCTCGCCCAGGCCGCGGGGGAAGTAGGAGTGCAGGTGCTCGGGGATGCCGCTCTCGGTCAGCTGTGCCTTGATTTCTTCTGCGGTAAGGGTGGTGGGTGCTGCCGCGCGGACGGGTGCGTGCTGTGTGTTGTTTTCAGTCATGACTTCCAGTGTACTCCTCGGTTTTTGGTGCTTTGACCTGCGGGGGGAGGCTCCGGGTACGCATCAGCCCCGCCTCCTGAATGGGGAGACGGGGCTGAAAAACGCTGCGGAGGCGGAGAGGGTTAGGCGGAAATAGCTTCTGCCTTTTCGATGTCCTCGTCGCGGATTTCCTTATCGGGGTTCACGCCACTTGCCTTGGAGATACGTTCGGTCAGGGCTGCGATGGTCGCGTCACCGGTCACGTTGGTTGCGGTGCCGAAGGAGTCCTGAGCCAGGTACAGGGCAATCATCAGGGCAATCATGGAGGCGTCGAAGCCGAGCATGGACTGCAGCAGACCGATTGCGGTCATCACGCCACCGCCGGGAACGCCGGGAGCGGCAACCATCATCACGCCGAGCACCAGAATCATGGGAATCAGGCTACCGAAGTCGGGGTGCTGACCGGTCATGAATAGCACTGCCACCGAGCAGGAGGTAATGGTAATCATGGAGCCGGAGAGGTGAATGGTCGCACACAGCGGAATCGCGAAGTCCACCACGCGGGGCGAGATGCCAGCCTTCTTTGCCGAACGCACGGTCACCGGAATGGTTGCAGCCGAAGACTGGGTACCGATTGCGGTGAAGTATGCCGGGAGCATGGCTTTGAGCATCTGGATAGGGTTACGGCGAGATACCGCACCAGCCACCGAGTACTGCAGTACCAGGGTGACCCAGTGCAGAATGATCACCATGACGAACACCAGACCGAAGACCGAGAGAATCTTCGCCACCTGACCGGCGAGGGTCATGTTCGCAAACACGCCCACGATGTGCACGGGCAGCAGGGGAATAATCACGTAGCCGAGCATCTTCTCAACGATGACCTGGAAGTCCTCGAAGAGGTTCAGCATCGCACGGGTCTTCAGGGCGGTAATGCCCAGGCCCAGGATGAAGGAGAGAATCAGTGCACTCAGCACGCCCATAATCGGGGTCAGCTCGAAGGAGATGTAACCCTTGGAGAGAGCGTTCTCGGGGTTGTCGAAGGAGGCGAGCTGCTGGCCCTTCAGAATGATGGGGTAGAGCAGCAACGCGCTAATCAGTGCCAGGAAGCCAGCGAGGATGCTGGAAACGTACGCCAGGCCCACGGTGATGCCGAGCATCTTGCCCGCGCCCTGCGCGAGGGAACCAATGCCGGGCACGATGAAGCCGATAATAATCAGCGGGATAGCGAAGCTCAGGAAGGCGCTGAACACGGTAGAGAAGGAGACGAAGAGCTGCACAATGAAGTCAGTGGGGATAGCTGCTCCGGTTGCGTCATTGATGCCGCTAATCATTCCGGGGGTGAGCATGCCGATGAGCACGCCCGCTGCGATCGCGATGATAATCCACGCGAGGAGGGGAAGTTTTTTGAGTGCCTTCATAGTTTCCTAAATGAGGGTTCGTTGTGTGTTGAGCGTGGGAGGTGCCCTCACGGTCTGGTGAATCCTGCCGGTGAATTCTGGGTAGAGTTCTGCCTATGAATACACGGGGGTGTGGGGGTTTCCTACGCTGGAGGCGATAATAAGGTTATATATTATCTGGAAACTGTATTATTATCCACCTCACATAGTGGCTTGGGGCACAGTTTTGCAGGAAAAACTCACCAAACGCACCCCACGAGCACCTATACATCACCTATATATGAGGTAAAACTCCTTCCCCGCACCCCGCCAAACCGCCACACGGAACGGCGCGAGGACTTACACGGCGCCTGCACCCAATACGGCGCGGGCGCCTCCTTGCAGGGCTGACCCGCACCCGTCGAAACTAGCCGCTCGAACCCAGCCGTCACGAACCCAACCACCGAGAAAACTCAGACTCGATACACTAGAGGGGTGACTACAGAGAACAAAACCCTCCTGCTCATTGACGGACACTCCCTCGCCCTACGCTCCTTCTTCGGCATCTACACCATGGCGGAGAAGACTGGACAGCACATCTTCGTGCGCAGCGACGGCCAGCACACCGAAGCTGTCCACGCCTTCCTCTCCACCCTGCTGAGCATCATCAAAGACAACCAGCCCAGCCACATCGCCGTAGCCTTCGACCTGCCCGGCGGCACCTTCCGCACCGCCGAATACGGCGAATACAAGGGCGGCCGCAACGCCATCCCCGAAGCCTTCAACGGCCAGATTGACCTCATCAAGAAGATGCTCGGCGCGCTGAACATTCCCGCGCTCACCTACGAGAACTACGAAGCCGACGACATCGTCGCAACCCTCACCCGCCGCGGCACCGAAGCCGGCTACAAGGTTCTCATCCTCTCCGGCGACCGCGACATCTTCCAGCTCGTCACCGACGACGTCACCCTGCTCTACCCGGTCACCACCGGCTCCTCCAAGGGTATTCAGCGCATGGACCCCGCCGCCGTCGAAAAGAAAACCAAGGTGCCCCCGCACATGTACCCCGACCTTGCTGCCCTCACCGGCGAGCAGGCGGACAACCTGCCCGGCGTGCCCGGCGTGGGCCCCGGCTTCGCCGCCAAGTGGCTCGGCGAATACGGTTCCCTGCAGGGCGTGCTCGACAACCGCGACAAGATTGGCGGCAAGAAGGGCGAGGCGCTGCGCGAGAACGTGGACAACGTGGTGCGTAACCGTCGCCTCAACCAGCTCGTCAACGACCTCGACCTGGACGTCACCCTCGAAGACACCGCATTCACCCCCGACCTGGATGCACTCAACACCTTCTTCGACGAGGTAGAGTTCCGCACCATCCGCAAGCGCGCCGCCGACACCCTCGGCCCCATCGTGCGCGCCGCCGGATCCGCTGGCTCCACCAGCTCCGCCGCAGAAGCAGGGGAGGAGGGCGCCGCCAAGAAGGCACCCACCGGCCCCGTCTACGCACCCATCGCCACTAGCGCACCTACCAAAAACGCAGACGCAGCAGCATTCCGCGCCTTCTGCGCCGCCGCAGCCGAAGAAAACTACGGCACCGACGAACAGGGCGCGCCCATCGCCGTACCCGAACGCCTCGAAGGCGCCGTGACCCTCTACCCGGTCACCAACCTGCCCGTAGCACGCCCCGCCATCGGCGACGCACCCGCCGTCAAGGTCACCAAAACCAAGATCCGCGCCGCCGAAGAAAACCCCGAACTGCTCGGCGTGCTCCTCACCAGCAAGAGCACCAGCCTCTGGATTGACACCCGCAGCATCGACCCGGAACTTGACGCCGCCCTCGCCGCGTGGCTCTCCGACGAAGCAGCCCGCAAAATCGTCATGGACCTCAAGGTTCAGCGCAAACTCATGCGCGCCTACGGCTACGAACTCGCCGGCGCCGTCGAAGACCCCGCACTGTCCTCCTACATGTGCGGCTTCATCCCCACCGCAACCCGCAAGCTCTTCTCCGAACGCATGGAAGACCTCGCCGAACGCTACCTCTGGATTCCCAAGGACCCCTACGCACAGCTCGTCTTCCAGCCCGAAGAAGAAGAGGCAGAACCCTCCCTCTTCAGCATGCCCGGCGAAGCCGAACCCGTCGAAAACCTGCGCTACTTCACGCAGATTAGCCGCATCATCCACGAACTCGCGCGCCTGCTGCACTACGAAATGGAAGAGCACGGCCAGCTGAAGGTCTACGAAGAAATCGAGCTGCCGCTGCTCTACGTCCTCGCAGACATGGAGCAGGCAGGCATCGCCGTCTCCGACGCGCTCCTTGCCGAACTGCACGACACCTTCTCCGCACGCGCCGCCCAGGCACAGGACGCCGCACGCACCATCGTCGGCGACACCGTCGAAACCGACGACGGCGAAGAACCCCTCAACCTCGCCTCCGTCAAACAGCTGCAGACCGTGCTCTTCGACAAGCTCGCCCTACCGCACACCCGCAAAATCAAGTCCGGCTACTCCACCGACGCCGAATCCGTCACCGAACTGCTCACCAAAATCTCCCCGGAGTCCGACGGTGCCGCATTCCTCGGTGCGCTCGCCGCCTACCGCGACAACATCAAACTCGTACAGACCGTCGAAGGCCTGCAGAAAGCAGCCGCCGACGACGGACGCGTGCACACCACCTTCCAGCAGGGTGCCGCATCCACCGGCCGACTCTCCTCGACCGCACCGAACCTGCAGAATATCCCGATCCGTACCGAGGAAGGCCGCCGCATCCGTGGCGCCTTCATCGTCGCGCCCGCACCCATCGACGGTGTGGAGTACGAGGGTCTGCTCACCGCCGACTACTCGCAGATTGAAATGCGCATCATGGTGCACCTCGCCGCCGACGAGAAGCTCATCGCCGCCTACGAAGCGGGGGAGGACCTGCACCGCTACGTCGGCTCCGAAGTCTTCGGCGTAGCCCCCGAGGACGTCACCCCCGAGCAGCGTTCCAAGGTCAAGGCAATGTCCTACGGCCTGGCGTACGGCCTGTCCCGCTTCGGCCTCGCCAAGCAGCTGAATATCAGCTCCGACGAAGCAGGCGAACTGCGTACCAACTACTTCAAGCGCTTCGGACGCGTGGGACGCTTCCTTCGCGGCGTGCTCAAGCAGGCACACCAGGACGGCTACACCGAAACCATTTTCGGTCGCCGCCGCGTGCTGCCCGACCTGGACTCGCCCAACCGCGTACGCCGCGAAGCCGCCGAACGCGCCGCCCTCAACGCCCCCATTCAGGGCACCGCCGCGGACATCATCAAGATCGCCATGATCAATATTCACCGCCGCCTACGCGAAGAGGGTTTGAAGACCCGCATGCTGCTGCAGGTGCACGACGAAATCATCCTCGAAGTCGCCACCGGTGAGCGTGAAGCCGCCGAACGCGTACTCGTCGAGGAGATGAGCGGTGCCGCATCCCTGCGTGTTCCTCTGGATGTGCAGGTCGGCTGGGGTAAGTCCTGGCAGGAGGCGGGTCACTAGGTTCGTCTCGCCACTCGACTCCGTTTGGTTGCGTGCGAAAAGCGGTATTCGTCCTCGTTCCTACAGGGCTGGGTGGGTGGGTACGCTATACCCTTCCTCCGCTCCTGCAGGGGCACCCGCCGCACCCGGACGCTCCGCTCTCTCCTTGCTTCGCTGCGGAGAGCGTCCGGGTGGGCACCCTGATGTCGCTTCCGGAGGGTATAGCTACCCCGCTCCGGTTAGGCTTGGTGCGTCGTGTGGAGGGGCGGTATCGTCCGTAGTGACATCAGGGTGCCCGAAGCGAAGCGAGGGCGGGTTCCCTGTAGGAACGAGGACGAACGCCGCACCCTCCGCAAACCACAACTCTAAAACCGCAAATAAGTACGGGAATTCCGGGCGCGTAACCATTGACGACACGCCCGGGATTCCCGTACACTGTTAATCGCGTGTACCAACGTACGGGTTTTCTATGCTCTTTTTCTCCCTGAGAAAACGGGCGCAGACCGCTCGTACACCCTGCTTAAAGCATCTGCTTCCGGTGGGTGGTACACATTGTAAGTATCCGTCAGCTCGACGTTTCCTCACCCCAAGTCATGGTGTTCGCGGCCCTATGCCGTGCGCGCCGGGGTGAAAAAGTGAGCCAGCCGGCGCCTCCACCCGGAGGTGTTGAACGGCGAACCGGCAGCGTCGACCTATTAGAAATCCAATTGGAGCCCTCACTACATGAGCACCAACATCCCTCAGGTCGCAATCAACGACATCGGCGACGAGCAGGCATTCCTCGAGGCTGTCGAGCAGACCATTAAGGTCTTCAACGACGGCGATCTCGTCTCCGGCCAGGTTGTTAAGATCGACCACGATGAGGTTCTGCTCGACATCGGTTACAAGACCGAAGGCGTCATCCCCTCCCGCGAGCTGTCCATCAAGCACGACATCGACCCCTCTGAGGTTGTCGAGCTCGGCTCCGAGGTTGAGGCACTCGTCCTCACCAAGGAGGACAAGGAAGGTCGCCTGATCCTCTCCAAGAAGCGCGCACAGTACGAGCGTGCATGGGGCGACATCGAGAAGGTCAAGGAAAACGACGGCGTCGTTACCGGTACCGTTATCGAGGTTGTCAAGGGTGGCCTCATCCTCGACATTGGTCTGCGTGGCTTCCTGCCCGCATCCCTCGTTGAGATGCGCCGCGTCCGCGACCTCGCTCCCTACATCGGCCAGCAGCTCGAAGCTAAGATCATCGAGCTGGACAAGAACCGCAACAACGTTGTTCTGTCTCGCCGTGCATACCTGGAAGAGACCCAGTCCGCTGTTCGCTCCTCCTTCCTCAACGAGCTGGAGAAGGGTCAGGTCCGCGAGGGCGTTGTCTCCTCCATCGTCAACTTCGGTGCATTCGTGGACCTGGGTGGCGTGGACGGTCTGGTTCACGTTTCCGAGCTGTCCTGGAAGCACATCGACCACCCCTCCGAGGTTGTCGAGGTTGGCCAGCCCGTTACCGTCGAGGTTCTCGAGGTGGACCTGGACCGCGAGCGCGTGTCCCTGTCTCTCAAGGCAACCCAGGAAGATCCGTGGCAGGCATTTGCTCGCACCCACGCTCTGGGTCAGATTGTTCCCGGCAAGGTCACCAAGCTCGTTCCCTTCGGTGCATTCGTGCGCGTTGAGGACGGCATCGAGGGCCTCGTCCACATCTCCGAGCTGGCAACCCGCCACGTTGACCTGGCTGAGCAGGTCGTCTCCGTTGGTGAAGAGGTCTTCGTTAAGATCATCGACATCGACATGGACCGCCGCCGCATCTCCCTGTCCCTCAAGCAGGCAAACGAGGGCGTTGACCCCAACGCTACCGAGTTTGACCCCGCTCTGTACGGCATGGCTGCAGAGTACGACGAGGCTGGCAACTACAAGTACCCCGAGGGCTTCGACCCCGAGGCTAACGAGTGGCTGGAAGGCTTCGACGCACAGCGCGAGGCTTGGGAAGCACAGTACGCAGAGGCACAGGCTCGCTTCGAGGCTCACAAGGTTCAGGTTGCTAAGGCTCTCGAGGCTGACGCAGAGGCTGCAGCAGCAGCTCCCGCAGCAGCTGAGCCCGCACCGACCTCCTACTCCTCCGAGGAGCCCGCTTCCGCAGGCACCCTCGCATCGGATGAGGCACTGGCTGAGCTCCGCAAGAAGCTGACCGGCAACTAATCTGCCGCTCAGATGAGCACTCATCAGGCGTTATAGCCGATAGGTGGCCCCGCGGGGCCGCTTAGAGCAGAGGAACCCCCTTATCTCCCGTTTGGGAGGTGAGGGGGTTCTTTGCGTTATGGGGAGGCTGGGGCCCGGGGTAGGTTTTGGGTGCCGGGTGATGCGGGGTGTTGAGGTATCTTTAGGCGGCGGTCATCTGCTCCCACACGGCGCGCACCTGCTCGGCGGTCTCCTCCAGCGAGCCGCCATTATCGATAATCCAGGTGGCGACCGCCTCACGCTGCTCATCGGTTGCCTGCGCGGCAATGCGGGCACGCGCATCCTCCTCACTCATGCCGCGTGAAGAGACCAGGCGTTGCAGGCGGGTCGCCAGGGGAGTGCGCACCACGACCACGCCGTCGAAGGCGGACGGGTCACCGCTCTCCACGAGCAGCGGAATGTCCTCCAGAATGATGCCGCTGAACCCCGGCTCGGACTGTGCCTGCTCCACCAGCTGTGCGGCACGCTCACGAATAGCCGGGTGCACAATCGCGTTCAGGCGCAGACGCGCCTGCTCATCATTGAACACAATATGCGCCAGAGCGGGGCGGTTGAGGGTGCCGTCCTCATCGAGCAGATGCTCACCGAACTCCGCGACCGTGCGGGCGAGCACCGCCTCGCCGGGCTCCATGAGGGAGCGGGAGATAGCGTCCGCATCCACCAGGAACGCGCCCTGCTCAACGAAAAGGGAGGCGATGGTGCTCTTGCCGCTGCCGATACCCCCGGTGAGGGCGTAACGGCGCAGGGCAGTAGGCGCGGGGGAAGAAGATTGGGACATGGACGGTGCTCCTGACGGGCTGTGCCACAATAGATAGGTACTGATTAGAGGAGGACACATGCAGGAAGAAACTCGCGCCAACCGCTACCTTGTGCCGCGCGGCGATGAGCCCTATGAGAGCCTCCTCGAAATTAAGCGTAGCGAATTTATTGGCCACATCAAGCGCGTGAGCACCGTCGAGGAGGCGCGCGCCTACATTGAGTCGGTGCGCAAGACCTACCACGATGCCCGCCACGTGTGCTCGGCGTTCATTATTGGTGCCGACCGCGATATTCAGCGTTCCTCCGATGATGGTGAGCCCGCCGGTACCGCCGGTGTACCGATGATGCAGGCGCTGCTGGCGCGTCAGACCCGCGAGGATGGCACTACTGACCTGTCGGATGTGGTTGCCGTGGTTGTGCGCTATTTCGGCGGCATTAAGCTCGGCGCGGGCGGCCTGGTGCGCGCCTACACGGATGCGGTGGTGCAGACCCTGGACTCGGCTCAGTTCGATTCGCGTGAGCGTCTGCGCGTGGGTCAGGTGCCCAGTTCGCATGCGGACGCTGGCCGTCTGGAGAACGAAATCCGCGCCGCCGGTCTGAATGTGCTGGGTACCGAGTACGGTGCGGAGGGTGCCATGATTTCTCTGGGCGTGTTTGATCGCCCCGAGGAGCTGGAGCGTGCCGAGGAGCTGGTGGTGAGCCTGAGTTCCGGTGCGGCGAGCGTAACCTGGGGCGATACGCAGTGGGTGGATCTGCCGGTCTAGGTTTCCGCCCCTTACCGCCACCTGGATTGCCGGGCTAAATCATTCTCATAAAGGTCTCAAAACCTAAAAGGTAGTCCAACCTTAGTTAATAGTTACTCTAGCCCTAGTAATTGCCTGCTAAAGCTGATAGCCTAAACAATGTTGCGGAACGCACACGCCCCTCCACGGCACGGGCAACGGGTTCATTACCAGCGGTAACCCAGCCCCGGCGCCTCCACGAGGGAGCGCGTACGCCCGCACCGACGGGCAGGGCTCAACGCTGACATCTCAGCGCGGAGAACTGGGTACTATCTCAGCGCTGAGGTCCTGATGCTGACGTCTTGAAGCTATAGCCTAGTTACTCAAGGAACGAGGCACAGCTGTATGCCGGTACTATACGAGCCGGCAGACGGTGGTGTGTGTGCATGAACCATCTGCCGGTAGGCGCTGAGCCCCGCCCGTCACCTTACGAAGAATCAGCTAACGAACGCTCTGAAGAGCGCAAGGTCGTGAAAACGTGACGCAGTCGGGAACCTACCGAGAACAAGCAGGTAAAAAATCACTGGAGCAGTCCGCGGGCAGCCGCGGCGGTACCGCAACCCTCAACCGTGGGGGAGCGCGCCTCCCTAAGAGGGGTGCAGTCGAACAGCTCGAACCCGCCACTGTTGCCCAGTTGCTCAACGCCTACCGCCAGCAGAACCTCGGTACCCTGTTGAGTGTGCTCACGCAGCGTCCGGCAGAATTCGCCCGCCAGCTTGGCAGGCTCTGCCGCGTCTTCCCCGAACATGTTCACGCTATCGCCCAGGCATTCGGCACCGTTGGTCGTGCCCTGCCCATTGATGAGCTCGTGCGCCTGCACAACCGCTACTCCAACGCCGCCCGCGGAGTCGGCGAACACCTCAGCCTGGACAACTCCGGCGTGGCGCACCTGGTGCAGAGCCCCGCACTCAGCCGTGAAGGGGCGGGCCACCTGCTCATGGCGGTTGAGCTCTGCCTCGCCGGCAGGATGCGCGGGCTCACCGTCGCCATGCCCTCCACCGAGGCATTCACCCCGGCTGAGCAGGCACCGAGCCTCGGATCCTGCAACCCCGCCCTGGACGGCGCCCTCAACGCGTTCGAACCGGCAGGCTGGGAACCCTTCCACCTGGACGGCAGCGAGGTGCTGCTCGCGACCGGTGTGCGCGATGTGCCCGACGGCTACGAGCTGTCCCTCTGGCTACTCGACGACGACTATCGGTGCCGTGCCCGCATTGAGCGAGGCGCCCCGCAGGTGTGCGTGGCAAGCTTCTACGACGAGGAAGTCATCACCCGAACCGTGGAAGAAACCGGGTCGGGTGAAGCCGGTCTGGTCGAAAACTACCGCGTGGAGGAGTACGCGGAACTGGACTTCCTCAACGCGATGGACCGGCAGGTGCGCTACGTGGCGGTCACCGCCACCGTGGGTGAGCCGCTGCTGGCGGCGCTGAACGAGAAGAGCACGGTGCCGAACAGCATCCCCGACCCGGCGGCTTTTGCGAACGGTGCGGGCGCCTCCCGGTTTGAGGGGAGTATCCGCCCGGATATCCGCACCGCCGCCGTGGTTGGTAAGAGCCTGCGCACCGTCAACCACCGCGGCATGCTGCCCGTGCTGGGCGTGCCGAACCGTACAGTGTGCGCGGTCATTGACCTGTACAAGCAGCGTATCTGCGTGCCGGGCGTGGGTATTCCGCGCGGGCTGAGCGTGGAGGATGAAGAGCGCACCATGCAGCTGATTTTGAGCGCCCTGAACGGGTACCTTCCGCTGACGAACCGGGCGCTGATGAGCCTCGCCGGAGCCACCGTGGAGGTGCGCTAACGCAGCGACCAACTAACGCTGTAGCGAACACTGCGAACCAATAAATACCGCCTGGAACCATGCCTTGAGCACGGTCCCGGGCGGTATGTGCACACAGGAATAGAGAGAAGAAGAGTGAAAAACTTGGAGCCCCGCCAGCTCCGCTGAGAATCCAGAGGCTCCACAAGAGCTCCAGACGTAGAGCCTCGGTAGAAGAGCCTCAGCAGAACCGGCGGGGGTAGCTACAAAACTAGCGAACTAGCGAGCCACGGGGACTACTTTGCGGGGCCCTGGCCGTTGATGATGCGCTGAGCCTCATCCTCGGTCAGGTTGTAGCCGTAGAAGGTCGAGTAGAACTCGCGGGTCTCCTTCACCAGGTCAACGTCGGAGAACTTCTCGGGATGGAACAGCTTCGCCGCCCACAGAATCTGCAGAGCCTCCTCGGCGGAGTAGCGGTCCCAGTTGAAGGTGCCGACCGGGTTCTTAATAATTTTGCCGTTCTTCACCGCCGGAACGTCAGCCCACGCGGCGTCCGCCTTAATCGCGTCCACGCCCTTCTGCGCATCCGCGCCGCCAATGATGATGTACTCCGGCTGTGAGGCAATAATCTGCTCCAGGGAAATGTTCTTCAAGTTCTCCACGCCGTCCAGGGAGTTCTTCGCACCCGAAAGCTTCATCCATTCACCAATTAGGGAGTTCGAGCCGTCCACCTTCGTCAGGTCAGAACCGCCCGCAATGTGCAGAACCTTCGGGGACTCGGTGACGTCCTTCAGGCGCTCCTTGATGAGGTTCTCGTTCTTCTCCAGGTACGCCAGGTACTTCTCGGCACGCTCAATCGCCTCATCGGTGCCAATAACCTCAGCGGTCAGCTCAACGGTGCGCTTCAGGTCCGCGAAGTTCTGGAACTCCACGTGCACCGCCGGGATGCCCGCCTCAGCAGCCTTCGAAATCTGATCCTTCGACGAGGCGAGCAGCACCTCCGGCTTATCGGCAAGCAGCTGCTCCATGTTCACGTCGGTGCCCTTCACCGGCGCATCAACCTTTTCAATACCGGGGTACACCTGCTTGAACCAGGACAGGGACTTCACGTTCGTTGTGGTGGACACCAGCTTCTCGGCACCGCCCAGCAGCAGAACCACCTGGTTGTTTGCGTGCCACAGGTCAGCGATGCGCTCCGGGTTGGTGGGGACGGTGACCTCCTTGCCGTCAATGTCCTTAATGACCTTGGTGCCGTCGCCGTTATCCTTCACGAAGAAGCTGGTGTGCTTCTTCGCGGAATTACTCGAAGCCGAAACGGAGGTCGAGCTCGAAGCCGAACCCGAGGAGGAAGCGGTGTTTGCGGCACCGCAACCGGTCAGGGCAGCCAGCAGCAGGGAAGTGGTCAGGGCAATGCCGGTGTGGAACTTCGTAATCTTCATGATGTGTCTTTCTGTGGTGTACAACGGATAGGTGAATAACCCGGCGGCGGCCTGGGTGGGGCAGGCGTGCTAGGGACACGCCTCTCACAAGACAAAGGGCACCTCTACCGCATCTCTTGTGTACTGCCCAAACCGCCACCGGAAAACTAAACGCTGCGGAGTCTCAGCTATCGAGGCTCGTCATGTGCACGCTGGAACGACCCAGCTCGGGGGAGTAGGCCACCGTCAGGCCGGTATTGAAGGTGCGTGAGAGAACCTCGCTCGTGAGCACCTTGGAGGCGCGGCCCGTCAAAAGTTGAGCCGGCGCATCTGCAGGTACCTCCGGCGTTGCGTTTGGCACGGTATCGGGCATATCGCGCGCACCAAGCAGGGCGACGGTCGCATCCAGCATGAGGGCGTGATCCGGGTTGTGGGTCGTGAAGATGACCCCGTACCCGGCATCGCGCAGCTGCCGAATTTTCCGCAGAACCTTCGCCTGATTCGCCACATCGAGGGCGCTCGTCGGCTCGTCCAGAACGATGAGCGGGGCGTCTTGCACCAGGGTTCGGGCAATACCCACCTGCTGACGCTGACCGCCGGACAGCTGATCCAGCGGGGAGTGCGCCAGGTCGAGCAGCCCCAGCTCCTCCATCACGGTGTGCACCTGCTCACGGTCACGATGCGAGGGCGAAGAGAACAACCCGATATAGGGTGCGCGACCCATCAGCAGGTACTCGGTCACGGTGTAGGAGATGCCGTGACCTTCCATCTGCGGAAGGTACGCGATGCGGCGGGCACGCTCAGTCGCGGTCAAAGAATCCAGCGGCTCACCGCCCAGGTGGACGGTGCCCTCGGTGAGCGAGTGCAAACCAATCAGGGAGTTCAACAGGGTGGACTTACCCACACCGTTGCGACCCAGAATGGCGAGGACCTCACCGCGTCGCACCTGCAGGTTCACGTTGCGGAAAATCCAGCGGCTGGAGCGGTGCCCGGAACGGTGCAGACCAGCGCGGTGATCCGTGCGGCGGCGCTTGATGTGCCCGCCCCGGTGGCCGTAACGGAAGCCCGCACCGTCCAGGTGTAGCAGAACCTCGGCGCTCGCATCCGTGCGGTGCTGAGCATCGGGAATGGAAGACGACATTACTTCACCCGAACCTTTCCAAACAGCAGTAGCGCCACGTACAGGGGTGTGCCAATGAAGCCGGTCAGTACGCTCAAAGGCACCTCCGCACTGGTGAGGCTACGTGCCAGGGTATCGACGAACATCATGAACGAAGCACCCATCAGAATGGACAGCGGCATGAGCTTGGTCGTGTCACTACCGACCAGCAGGCGGCACAGGTGCGGAATGACCAGGCCAACCCAAGAAATCGGGCCGCCAATACACACGCTGGTCGCGGTGACCAGGGTTGCCAGCAGAATGGTGATACCGCGGGTGCGGGTCAGGTTAATGCCGAGGGTGCGCGCCTCATCGTCACCGAGCGAGAGGATATTGATGCGCCAACGCATCGCCAAGAGCAACAGAATGCAGGGCACCGCCACCAGCGCAAACTGCGTGAGTGCTTCCGCGCGTACGTCCTGCAGGGAACCCATCTGCCAGAACACGATCTGTGCCAGCTGAGTTTCAGGGTTCGCAATGAACTTCAACGCACCCAGCGCGGCGGTGCCAAAGCCACCCACAATCACGCCGGAGAGCACCAGCATGAGCGTGGACTGATTCTTGAGCAGACGCGGAATGCTCACGGTCAGTAGCACGGCGGCAAGACCACCGGCCAGGGCAGAACCCTGAATGGCGATGCTCGTGCCCACACCCAGTAGAATGGCGGAGGCGGCACCCACCGACGCACCCTGCGAAACACCCAGCAGGTACGGGGAGACCAACGGGTTTCGGAAGACCGCCTGGAAGGTGGCGCCCGCAATGGCGAGGGCGGCACCGATGAGCCCGGCGGCGAGCAGACGCGGAATACGCACGGTCAGCAACATGTTTTCTGCGGGCTTGTAGACTTTCAGGTCCATGCCGAACCAGTTCTTACCGAGAATGCGGAAGAGCTCGTCCAATTCGAGCGGGTACCTGCCGGTGATGAGTGAGAGGTAGGTGACGCCTAACAGAATGGTGAGGGCGATGAGCAGAATCAGCGGGTACGAGGATGCGAAGAGGCTGCGGCGATGCTCAGTCTTGGCAACTAAAGTGGCGGCCGGTGCGCCGGTGGGGTTCGCCTCCGGGTTTGCTTCTGTGGATTCTTTCGGGGTTGCCTGTGAAGCTGTCTCCGTGGTCGTGCTCATGGAGTCCTTCCGTGCGCTCTTGTGGTCCCGTTCTGTCTGCGTGTATGCGCTCTAAACATATGTGAGCCACATCAAGGAGGCAAAGGGGGTGAGTGCGGAGCGCCCGTCATAAGTCTTTATGTGTTGCCGCTTATCTTCTGCGGTGCGGCGCCCGTGAATGGCGGTGGCTGTGGGGGAGGGCGGCCACCCCTAAGAGCGCTGTTCCTAAGAGCACCGTCATCGTGCGGGAAAATGCTCCCGCTCGCCTCCTGCCCGGTAGCGCAGATGAACCAGTCGAATACCCCTTATCTTTTGCGTCCTTTCTTTTATGAACTTGGGCACTTTCACGGGTAGCTACGCCGATGGTTGTGATGGACCCGGTTGTGATGGACTATTGCGCGTGATTATATTGCGCCAGCAGAAAAGGGCGACCAATCCGGGGGCGTATGGGGCGGCTTTCCCCTAGGATGGATACATGAGTTACGCACCCCAGATCAACCGTGTTGTTGCCCCCTTTGAAGTGGTCAGCCCCTTCCAGCCTGCCGGCGACCAGCCGAAGGCGATCGCCGAGCTCACCGAGCGCGTGCAGAACGGCGAGAAAGACATTGTGCTGATGGGCGCTACCGGTACCGGTAAGTCCGCGACCGCAGCCTGGCTGATTGAGGCGGTGCAGCGTCCGACTCTGGTGCTCGTGCAGAATAAGACTCTGGCGGCGCAGCTGGCGAATGAGCTGCGCGAGCTGCTACCGAATAATGCGGTGGAGTATTTCGTCTCCTACTACGACTACTACCAGCCTGAGGCGTACGTGCCGCAGACCGATACGTTCATTGAGAAGGACTCCTCCATCAATGAGGAGGTGGAGCGTCTGCGCCACTCGGCGACGAACTCCCTGCTGACTCGCCGCGACGTGGTGGTGGTTTCGACCGTGTCCTGCATTTACGGTCTGGGTACGCCCGAGGAGTACATTGAGCAGATGGTGACTCTGCGTTGCGGTGAGGAGATTGACCGCGACGAGCTGCTGCGCCAGTTCGTGGCGATGCAGTACGCGCGTAATGACATGGACTTTCACCGCGGCACGTTCCGTGTGCGCGGCGATACCGTCGAAATCATCCCCATGTACGAGGAGAACGCGATCCGCGTTGAGTTCTTCGGTGATGAGATTGAGGCGATTTACACCCTGCACCCGCTGACCGGAGAGGTGATTCGCGAGGAAGAAGAGATGTACGTCTTCCCCGCAAGCCACTACGTTGCCGGCGCCGAGCGCATGGCGAAGGCTATTACCTCCATTGAGGATGAGCTGCGTGAGCGCCTGCAGACCCTCGAATCCCAGGGCAAGCTGCTGGAGGCGCAGCGCCTGCGTATGCGCACCACTTACGACCTGGAAATGATGGAGCAGATGGGCTTCTGTAATGGCATCGAGAACTACTCGCGCCATATTGACGGTCGTGCCCCCGGTAGCGCCCCGAACTGTCTGCTGGATTATTTCCCGGATGATTTCCTGCTGATTATTGATGAGTCGCATGTGACGGTCCCGCAGATTGGTGCCATGTATGAGGGTGATATGTCTCGTAAGCGCACCCTGGTGGAGCATGGTTTCCGCCTGCCCTCTGCGATGGATAACCGCCCGCTGAAGTGGGAGGAGTTCCTGGAGCGCATCGGTCAGACGATTTACCTGTCGGCAACCCCGGGCAAGTACGAGCTGTCGCAGGCTGATGGTTATGTGGAGCAGATTATTCGCCCGACCGGCCTGGTCGACCCGGAGATTGTGGTCAAGCCGACCAAGGGTCAGATTGATGACCTGCTCGAGGAGATTCGCGTGCGCGTGGAGCGTGACGAGCGTGTGCTGGTTACGACCCTCACCAAGCGCATGGCGGAGGATTTGACCGAGTACCTGCTGCAGCACGGCGTGAAGGTGCAGTACCTGCACTCTGACGTGGATACGCTGCGCCGCGTGGAGCTTCTGCGCGAGCTGCGCCTGGGCACCTTCGACGTGCTGGTCGGTATTAACCTGCTGCGTGAGGGCCTGGACCTGCCCGAGGTTTCCTTGGTTGCGATTTTGGATGCCGATAAGGAAGGCTTCCTGCGTTCGACCACCTCGCTGATTCAGACCATTGGCCGCGCGGCGCGTAACGTGTCCGGTCAGGTGCACATGTACGCCGATAAGATTACGGACTCGATGCGCGTGGCGATTGATGAGACAAACCGCCGCCGCGAGATTCAGCAGGCGTACAACCGTGAGCACGGCATTGACCCGCAGCCGCTCCGTAAGAAGATTGCCGATATTACGGATGTGCTCGCCCGCGAGGAAGAGGACACCCGCGAGCTTCTGCAGCAGCGTAAGAGCGGTAAGAAGGGTGCCCGCACGGTGAGCGCGGGTGCGAAGACCGGTTCTGCGACCTCGTCGAAGATTGCCACGAGCACCCCGGAGTCGGAGGAGCTTCTCGCCCGTGCGGAGGCGCGCGTTCGCGCCGACGGCCTGGCGGCGGCACCCGCCGAGGACCTGCTGGATTTGATTGAGCAGATGAACGAGCAGATGCGCGTGGCGGCGGAGAACCTGCAGTTTGAGTTGGCGGCGCGTCTGCGTGATGAGCTTGCCGATTTGAAGAAGGAGCTGCGCCTGATGAAGGAGGCGGGTCACGCCTAAACCCTGTGTTTAGGGGTTCGACTTGGGTTTTTCGCCATGAGGTAACTCATTGTTCATGAACTTCTACTGAGTGCAGATACATGCTGTACACTATCAAGGTGTTTTACGTGTCAAATAAAACCTTGATGCTTCCGAACGATAAAGAAAAATCTGTGACCATTTCGAATAACTCTTCAGACGCACGCACTACGGGAGCTCGTTCCGTTACCCGCCGCAACCTCACCCGCGGCGCGCTGTGGGCTGTGCCCGCTATTGCCGCCTCCACGGCGGTGCCCGCCTTCGCTGCTTCGGCTGATGACTGCAAGGCTGTCAAGGGCCCGGACTTTACCCAGGTCGGCGGCTGGATGATTACCAACCCCGCCAGTGGCGCCCTGCAGTCGCGCACTAAGAACAAGCCCGTGACTGCCCCGGAGACCGGTCAGGCGTGGTGGTCCATGGAGAATGCCACCTCCCCGAACCCCGCAACGATTCGCCTCATGTCCGTGTACGAGGCGACTCACGGCCCCGAGGGCGACCTCAACCTGAACTGCGGTGAGTTCGTGATGACCTACAACGTCTCCGCGCTGGAGGCGACGACCGGCACCACGCACCTGCACCCGTCCATGGACATTTACCTCTTCTCGCCCGAGGGTAAAATCATTGACCGTCAGGTCTTCACGACTGACCCGACCGGCGTGGCAACCGTCATGACCCGTAACGGCAAGACTCAGACCGTTCAGGGCCAGGTCATTCCCTTCGCGTCGAGCGTGAATGATAAGGCGACCGGCATCTCCGCGCGTTTTGCGTTGCGTGGCAATACGCTCATGGAAGGCATGTACCAGTTCGAGGTGGTTATTACCGTCCCGACGATTCATGAGAACGGCAAGCTTGATACGAGCAAGCAGGTGAACGCGATTGCGTTCACCCCGCCGACCTTCAATATGGTCTCCTAAACAGCTGTCTTAACTGAATAAAGAAGTAGCCCTCCCCGTGCATGGTTCACGGGGAGGGCTACTTCTATGCGGGCTTGCGGCCCGGTGTTGGTCTGCCCGGTGTTGGTCTGCCCGGTGCTGGCCGGCAACGTGGCGTTCTCGTGCCCGCTGCTCTTGAAGAACCCTCCGGGAGGGGCTCCTGTGCGAAAACCTCAACCTGCTGTATAATCGTTCACCGAGCAAGGGAGTATCCCACCAATCGACTCATCGTCAGCACGTTAGCCGAAGGCGTCTAACCGGTGAATCGAGCCGACCTCCATTCAGGTCGGCGGGAGAGACTTGTGGTCCTGTACGCACACCACAAGAAAGGCTCCCCATGGAAGTTACCGGGTTGCAATGGTTGGTTACTATTCTCATCATCGCGGGTCTGTTGGCCTTCGATTTCGTGTTCCACGTCCGTAAGGCGCACGAACCCACCGTTAAGGAAGCGGCCATTTGGTCGAGTATTTACATCGGCATCGCGCTGTTGTTTGGCCTGTACATTTTTGTGACGAACGGCCCGACCGCCGCCACCGAATTCTACGCAGGCTACATCACCGAAGAAGCTCTCTCGGTTGATAACCTCTTCGTCTTCATGATCATTATGGGCACCTTCCGTGTTGCCCGTGAGAATCAGCAGAAGGTCCTGCTCTTCGGTATCGTCTTCGCGATCCTGGCGCGCGGCACCTTCATCTTCGCCGGCGCAGCGATTATCAACTCCTTCGCCTGGGTGTTCTACATCTTCGGCCTGGTCCTGCTCATGACTGCAGGTAACCTGCTCAAGGACGAACTCACCGAAGGCGACGGCGACGACGAAGCCGACAACATCATGGTCCGCCTCGCCAAGAAGTACCTGAAGACCAGCGACCACTTCGACGGCGACAAGCTCTTCACCATCGAAAACGGTAAGCGCGTCATGACCCCCATGATGCTCGTCATGGTCGCTATCGCGGGCTCCGACCTGCTCTTCGCACTCGACTCGATCCCCGCAATCTTCGGCCTCACCCAGTCCGTCTACATCGTGTTCACCGCGACCGCGTTCTCCCTCATGGGTCTGCGCCAGCTGTACTTCCTCATTGACGGCCTGCTGGACCGCCTCGTCTACCTCTCCTACGGCCTGGCGACTATCCTCGCGTTCATTGGTGTGAAGCTCATCCTGCACGCAATGCACGAGAACAACCTGCCGTTCATCAACCACGGCGAATCCGTGCACGTGGTTGAGATTACCACCGAAATGTCGCTGCTGGTCATCGTGGGCGTCCTGGTCATTACCGTGCTCGCCTCGCTGCTCAGCCCCAAGGGTCGCGCACTGCAGACCATCCAGCGTGTGCAGGCGCTCTCCGAGAAGTACCTGGCACTGCCCGAGGATGCACCCGCCGCCGAGCGTGCGGACATCACCGCCCGCTGGCAGAAGGAAACCGAGAAGCTCAACGCCATTCCGCAGAAGCTGCGTGACGAGCTGATTGAGAAGGAAGACGAGTACCACGCCCTCGTGGTGCGTGCCCGCACTGCGCAGGATGCGCACTCTTCCTCCAAGTAGCGCTGAACGCATAAGTAGCACTGAGCGCAAGAGCCTGAGTTAGTCAGCTCAAGCGCAACACTAAAGCCCCTCACGCCGGATCAACCGGGGTGAGGGGCTTTAGCTATATCAAAGATATTTCAGAAGAATTACTGGTTGTGAACCTCAGCCAGCATGTTCTTCAGGTGACCCAGAATGGTCAGCGAGTCAGAACCGAAACCGTCGTGGTGGTGGGTCTTCGAGGTCCACACGTGGGTGTTACCAACCCAGCGGGCGGTCTCCATGGAGTGCTCAAAGTCCACGTACACGTCCGGGTTGTACGCCGCAGCCACCACGGGAACCTCGTTCTTGTGCAGCTGTGCGTGGTCGTACAGGCGACCCCAGTCCTTCTTCTCAGCCAGCAGGTTAGCAAGCTCAGCCAGCGGACGCAGCGAGGGATCTTCCTCGTAGTACCAGGGGAAGATGTGCTCGCCGGTGAAGAGCAGACGGTCCGCATCCGGTGCGAACTCGGGGCGGGAAGCCGCCACGCGAGCAGCAGACCAGTTGGTCGGTGCGGGGGAGGGGGACAGCTCGTAGCCGGGGATGCCGGGCAGAACGCCGTCGGAGGGGCCGTCAGCGTAAATGGTCTCGTGCATCAGGGCGTACAGCGGGTTCGCCTGGAAGGTCACCTCGGCACCCATAGCGGTCAGGAACTGATCGGAGAGGTGGTCGTTACCCTCAGCGAAAGCGTTCTCCAGGAAGTAGTGCAGGCCGCGCTCGCGCCAGCGGCCACCCAGGAAGTGACCAGCCATCTGGAAGCGGTGGTCGGTCAGACGCTCACCGGTGGGCAGGTACTCCTTGTGGGTGCGCAGGTGCTCAGCGATGCGGGTAGCGAGCTCAGCGTCCTCGGGGAACCAGCTGTAGTACTCCTCAACACGTTCCTTCATGCGGTCGAAGGTGTGCTGGTAGACGTTGTCCACGGAGGTACGAATCGGTGCCAGACCCGCGGTGATGCGGCAGTCACGCAGCGACTGAGGCGCGAACGACAGGTAGGACAGAGTCAGGAAGCCACCGAAGGACTGACCAATGGTGGACCAACGCTTGTCGGCACGGTCAGCCAGCAGCACCTCGCGGATAGCCTCCGCGTCAGCGATGATGGAGTCCGCACGGAACAGCTCAGTGTACTCAGCCTGAACCTGCGCGTCACCCACAGCGGTGATGGTGCGAGCAGACAGCGGGGAAGACAGACCGGTGCCGCGCTGATCCAGCAGAATCACGCGGTGAGTCTTCGCCAGCTCAGCAATCCAGCCGCCAATGGAACCGGTCTTCGGCGAACCGAAACCGGGGCCACCCTGCAGGTACACAATGTAGGGACGCTTATCAGCCGAAACGGTCAGGGTCTCGCTGGTGTTCACAACCTCGCGGGCGAACACGGTGATGGTCTGGTCCGCGAAACGGGAGGAGAGAGCGGCATCCTTGCCCTTGGAGAAAATCAGACCGTGGGTCAGGGGAACCTGGAACCAGTGGTCGGTAATCTCGTAGCCGTCGTGCTTGACGACCGAACCCTTGCGGTACTCAACCTTGGGAAGCGAAGAAACGGTCAACGGTGAACCTTCTTTCATTCAAATAGATAGATACTCTGTATTCTAGCCCACTATGGGCAACATCGTGGCAGAGCCCGGGTGAAGTCTTAGGCGGAGTCTTAGAACTCGCCCACGCTCAGAATCCTCAGCACCGGGTAGCCCGCCTCATCGGATGCCGCCAGGTCAACCTCGGCACGAATACCGAAGTCAAAGTTATCTTCGGGGTCGGCAAAGCTCTGCTGAACCTTCCACACACCCGGGTGCGCGGCGGTGTCCTCGTCCATACTGACCAGGCGAGGCGAGCGCGCGTCGGCGTCCGTGTAGATATCGTCGTAGACGTCGAAGTAGTCGTCCATGGCGTCCGCCCAGCGGTCGGCATCCCAGCCGCACCACTCGTCCAGGGCACCCAGGGCGCGGTCACGCTCATCAGCGAAGAGCTCCACGCGGCGGAAGAGCGCGTTACGGACCATCACGCGGAAGGCGCGCAGGTTCTTCGTCACGGCGGGAGGCTCTTCCTCCTCGATGGAGGCGTGCTCGGCGGCAATGGTGGCGGTGTCTTCGCCGGCTGCCAGTTTCTCCCATTCGTCCACCAGGGAGGAGTCGGTCTGGCGTACCAGCTCGCCGAGCCACTCGATGATGTCGTCCAGCTCGTCGGTCACGGCGGTGTCGGGGATGGTGTGGCGCAGCGCCTTGTACGCGTCGGAAAGGTAGCGCAGAAGCACGCCCTCGGCGCGTTCGAGCGAGTAGTACTGCACGAAGTCGTTGAAGCCCATTGCGCGTTCGTACATGTCACGCACAATCGACTTGGGGCGCGGCTCAAAACGAGCCACCCACGGGGCCGACTGCTTGTAGGTCGTGTACGCCTGATCAATGAGCTCGGCTAGGGGCTGCGGGTAGGTGACCTTGTCCAGCTCGTTCATGCGTTCGGTGTAGTCCACACCGTCCGCCTTGAGCTGTGCCGACAGCTCGTTCTTTGCCTTGCGTTCCTGCGCGTACAGCACCTGGTTCGGCGATTCCAGGGTCGCCTCAATGAGGGAGAGCGCGTCCAGCGCGTAGCTGGGGGATTCGGGGTCGAGCAGTTCCAGCGCGGCGACCGCAAAAGCGGACAGCGGCTGGTTGAGGGCAAAGTTATCCTGCAAGTCCTCGGTCAGGCGCAGGTAGGAGCCGTGCTCGTCCGGGGTGTTGGTTCGCTCAATCACGCCGCCGGTCAGCAGTTCCTTGTAGATGCCGATTGCCTTGCGCAGCAGCTCGCGGCGGCGCGCGGGGCTCTCGTGGTTCTCCTGAATGATGCGGTACGCGGCAATGACCGGGTTCTCCGGGCGGTGCATCAGGTTCAGCAGCATCGAGTGGGTGATGTCGAAGGAGGAGGTCAGCGGCTCCGGGGCTGCTTCTACCAGCTGCTCGAAGGTCTTCTCGGACCAGCCAACGAACCCTTCCGGCGCCTTCTTGCGCTTGGAGGACAGCGACTGGTTAATGCGCTTGGTGTCGTCACCGAACTTCGCCTGAGCCTTAGCCAGCAGGCGAGCGTTCTCAATATCGTGCTCGGGTGCCTGAACCACCACGGTGCCGGCGGTATCAAAACCGGCGCGGCCTGCGCGTCCAGCAATCTGGTGGAACTCGCGGGCACGCAGACGGCGGCTACGGGCACCGTCAAACTTCGACAGCGCCGTAATCAGCACGGTACGGATGGGCACGTTAATGCCCACACCCAGGGTGTCGGTACCGCAAATCACCTTGAGCAGCCCCTCCTGAGCCAGCTGCTCCACGAGGCGGCGGTACTTGGGCAGCATGCCCGCATGGTGAATACCGATACCGGCACGCACCAGCTTATTCAGCGCCTTACCGAAGCCCGGACCGAAACGGAACTTCGCGATCAGCTCCGCGATGCGTTCCTTATCTTCCTTCGAAGCAATAGCCACCGACAGCAGCGCATTCGCCTGCTCCAGCGCCGCCTTCTGCGAGAAGTGCACAATGTAGACCGGAGTCTGCTTGGTCTGCACGAGCTCCTGCACCGTCTCCTGAACCGGGGTGGTGGAGTAGTAGAAATGCAGCGGAATAGGGCGCTCAGAATGCGCCACCAGGTCACTCTCACGACCGGTCAGCGCCGTCATCTCCTCCTGGAAACGAGTCGTATCGCCCAGGGTCGCGCTCATCAGCAGGAACTGCGCCTGCGGAAGCTCCAGCAGGGGAAGCTGCCACGCCCAGCCGCGCTGCGGGTCAGAGTAGAAGTGGAACTCGTCCATAATGACCTGGCAGAGGTCCGCATCCTTACCCTCGCGCAGGGCAATATTAGCGAGAATCTCCGCGGTGCAGCAGATAATGGGCGCCTCCGTATTAATGGCGGAGTCGCCGGTAATCATGCCCACGTTCTCGGCACCAAAAATATTGATCAGGTCAAAGAACTTCTCAGACACCAACGCCTTAATGGGGGCGGTGTAGTAGGAGCGCTGACCGGTCGCCAGGCCCGTAAAATGCGCGGCAACAGCCACAGTGGACTTACCGGAACCGGTCGGGGTTGCCAGCACCACGTTGTGGCCGGCGGCAATGCTCAGAACGGCCTCGTCCTGGGCGGGGTACAGGGTCATACCGCGGGTCGAAATCCACTCGGTGAACGCCTCATAGATTTCTTCGGCGGTGAGGGGGTTGCTCTTAAAATCGCGTCGATTGTAGTCGCCGGGATTCTCACCCAGCGTGGGAGAAAGAAAATTCAAAATACTCATGAGGATTCCAGTCTATCGGGAATAACGCGGACGCGGGGGCGTTATCGTTACGAGGGAACAAACGGGTACTCGCGGAGTGTTTGCGGGGGTGTTCGCTGCATCTTTGCAGGGTGGTTCGCGGTTCCTTCGCGGGGCGTTTATAGGGCGTTCGGGAGGCGCGGTGCCGCGCTAACGCGGGAATTCCCCAAATTCGTGTAGTGTAGAACAAAGCACTAAAAGTGCAGTGGTGCAAAAACCTGGTGCTCAGAAGGTCGAAAACGTAGGCCTCCATGCCGCATAGATTACCGCGTAGATGCAGAATCCGCCGATTGATGTCGGTGTATGTTGAGCGGCTGATACACACCCCAAAATACGTTGCATAAATGACGACACGCCCATCTATTGCATAAATAGTGTTGCGTGCCACATTGATAAAGGAATAGGGTAAGAGAAAGGAGAGACGTTGAATGACTGAATACAACGCTGACAAGGCACAAGAAAACGCCGCGCGTGAAGAAGCTACGCATGAAGAATCCATGCATAACAAAACCACGCAGGAAAAAGCCGCTCAGAAGAAAACTGTGCAGAAAAAAGCTGCACAGGAAGTAACCGGTAGCGAACAGCGCAAGGCAGAAGAGGAAGCCCTCAAAAAGCGCCTCGCCCTGCGAGTCACCGCCCCCGGATACAAATACCCCTGGCACCGCTGGGCAATCCCCGTCCTGGGTGAAACCACCGCGGGTACCGGCGCAATCCTGATTCCCGTCATGGTGGGCCAATTCATCAACCAGCACATCGCCGGCAAAGCCCCCGATGCCTGGCCCATGTTCTGGGTGGTCGTCGCAGCCATCACCTTCATTGTGATCAACGAGTTCTTCGGCTGGGGCACCTCTATGACCCTCAGTGCGGAACTCGGTCGCGACTGGCGCATCTACATCAACCGACTCATGGGGCGCACCCGCACAACCGTTGACTCCGGCGAAGCGGTCACCGTCATGAACAAAGACGTACGCCGCATTACGGACGTCTACTTCTCGTTGCCGCTATTCGTCAACGCCATGATTATCGCGACCCTCGGTGCCGTGCAGCTCTGGCTGATCAACCCCGTCACAGCGATTGTCACCCTCATCGGCACGATTATCGTGGTCAGCGTCATCGCCTGGTACTCGACCTTCCTCGAATCCAAGATCGGCGAATACCGCGAAAAGGACGGCGAAGCCTCCTCACGCGCCTCCGACATCGCCACCGGTCTGCGCACCATCGCCGGCCTCGGCGCCGAAGAGCAGATGCGTGAACGCTACCACCGCGGCACCGAC
Organism: Rothia mucilaginosa; assembly: GCF_964211445.1. GTDB lineage: Bacteria > Actinomycetota > Actinomycetes > Actinomycetales > Micrococcaceae > Rothia > Rothia mucilaginosa_E. The sequence continues at coordinate 62,232 of NZ_CAXOQT010000008.1, forward strand.
GAAGTCTTCGACAGCTACATGCGCTACGAAAAGACGCACCGCTGGATGTTCCTCATCCGCGCGCTGCTCGGTGGCGCCGTGACCCTGTTCGGCATCGGCTTCGCCCTCACCGGCCACGTCGAAAACGGCCGCTGGGTCTCCGACACCCCCGCCGCGTCCCTGGTGACCGTCGCCTCCATTATTGCGATGATGGGCGGCCCCATCTGGATTACCCAGAACTTCCTCACCTCCTGGCGTTACGCCAAGATTGCGCTCGCCAAGGTCGCGCGCCTCGAGGGTCACGCGGGCGTACGCCAGGGCGTGTTGAAGAGCCCGCGTACCGACGAAGAAATGGCGCAGCTGGCACGCGCCGAGCAGGCAGTCGAGGCAAGCACCCTTGAGGTGCCCGTACCCGTCGCCCCTGTCGGTGCCAGCAACCCGCGCATCGTGTACGTCAACCCGCGCGACTACAACCTCACCGCGCAGGACTACGCCGAGGCGCTCGCCCGCACCCTGCGACGTGGGGGAGAGGACCTCAAGGACGCAACCGGCCGCCGCGTGCTGCTGAGCGAGCCCAACCCCATGATTTTCGCCGGAACCCTGCAGGAGCACCTGCGCCTGGGCACCGTGCCGAACCCCGACGAGGAACTGGCACAGGCAAAGGATGAGGAGCTGCTGAAGATTACCGACTCCCGCGAAATCGCCTACCGACTGGGCGGACGCAACCCCGAAGACTACTTCGCCGCCCGCATCACCAGTGAAGGCGCGAACCTCTCCGGCGGTCAGCGTCAGCGTCTGGCGCTCGCCCGCGCACTCGCACAGGACGCGCAGGTGCTTATCCTGACCGAGCCGCTGAACTCCGTGGACGAACCCAGCCAGCGCTACATCTACGATGCGATGGAAACCCAGATCGGTAGCGACCGCCTGCCCGTCGGCTACCCCGGCCTGCTGCAGGATTTGGAGCAGGTCTACGTTATCTCCACGACCGCGGAGACGACCCGCCGCATGGAACGCGACGGCTACCCGGAAACCGCTCAGTCTGAAACTGTTCAGACCGAAACCACTCAGAATCAGGAGGTGAACTAGCATGGCAAAGCAGCTCCCCATCGAAAGCCCCGCCTACGTAGCACGCCGCATGTGGAACTACCTCGCGGCGCATAAGGGGCGAGCCCTCTACACCTTCGTCATCTACATGGTCAGCACCCTCATGGGTGCGGTGGTGCCCCTGCAGATTGGTGCCACCGTGGACGACGTGGTGGCGGGCAAGTTCTCCAGCTACCCGTGGCAGCCGATTCTGATTATCCTGGCGGCATTCATCGTGCAGGCGATAACCCTCATGGTCTCCTCGTACAGTGCGGCGCGACTGGGTGCGCTCGTCACCCGTGACGCCAACCAGGATACCCTTGACGGCACCCTCGACCTGGATGCACGCACCGTGGAAGAAGCCGGTAGTGGCGACCTGCTCACCCGCGTGACCGACGACCTCTCCTCGGCGGCGAAGTCCGTCAGTGAGGACCTGCTCGGCGCGATTTACGTGGTGCTGTACTTCATTATCTCCACCATCTCCCTGGCGTTCGTGAGCCCGGCAATGGGTCTGATCATGCTACCCATGATTGCCGGTCTTGCCCTCATCATGTCGAAGATGCTGCCGCTCATGGCGGCACGCAACCAGACCGCCCAGGAGCGCGTGAGTGACCTCAACAGTGTGCTGACCGAGAACATTCGCGGCACCTCCACGATCCGTGAGCTGGGCGTTCATACCGCCCGCGAAGACGCCTTCGCCGGTGAGAACAAGCGCCAGTTCGCCGCGCAGCTGGGCATGGTGCGCATCCGCCAGCTGTACTTCACCGTGGACGCTATCAACGCCTGGATCCCCACGATTCTGTGCATGCTCTGGGGCGCCGCCTGCGTGGCTCTCGGCTGGGCAAGCTGGGGCGCCGTAGCGACCGCCTCGGTCATGGTTTTCAGCCTGCGAACCCTCGCCGACATGCTGAACCACCACGTCAGCAGCCTGCGCATCATGCTGGTGAATATGGGCCGCGTGTTCGGTGTGGTCTCCCTGGCGAAGAAGCAGCGTGAGGCGCGTGCACAGCACCGTGCCGAAGCGTTCGCCGCCGTATCTGATGAAGCCGTGAAGAACCCGGAGTACGCCATTGACTGCACCGACGTCTCCTACGGCTACTCGCCGGACGCCCTCGTTCTGGAAGGTATCAACCTGAAGATTCGCCGCGGTGAGGCGCTCGCCCTGGTGGGTCGTTCCGGTTCGGGTAAGACCACCCTGGCGCGTCTGATTGGTGGTTCGCTGACCGCCCTGGAAGGCACCATCACCGTGATGGGTCGCCCCGTCGGTCACGGCTACTTCCCGACCGATGCCGCCGCCGATGGCCGCCCGCGCCTGCTGGTCTGCACCCAGGAAGCGCACGTCTTCTTCGGCACCCTCGCCGATAACTTTACTGTGGTCGTGCCGGATGCAACCGTCGAGCAGATGCGCGAGGCACTGGACGCTATCGGTGCCCGCTGGTGGCGCGACCTGCCGCAGGGCATGGATACCGTCGTGAGCGGTGCGGATTCGCCGCTGACCCGCGACCAGATTCAGCAGCTGGCGCTGGCACGTATTGTGCTTGCTGACCCGCACGCCGTGATTCTGGACGAGTCCACCACCCAGCTGGAGCTCGCGGACGCAACCGAGTCCCTGAGCGCCGTGCTGGCGAACCGTGCGGTGCTGATCATTTCGCACGATGCGCGTATCGCCTCCCTGGCTGACCGTGCGGTCCTGCTGCACGAGGGTAGGATTATTGCGGAGGGTTCACCGGCGGAGATTTTCGCCCTGACCTAACCGGCAACATGTATTCCCGGCAGATAGTGCCCGGCACCGTGTGAAGCGGTGCCGGGCACTACTCGTTTAAGAGGCGGATAGGGGGTGGTGTTGAGCGGGGGAATGCGCGCTGAAAAAGAGGCTTAGTCAAACGAAAATTTCGGAGAGATTCACTTGTCACCCGCAAAACTTTCAGCTACTGAGAATCGTTGTGATAACCTGGCAGAGCGATATGGGGTGCCTTGAGACGCCTGCTCCCAACCCGCTGACCCGCCCAAAGACGGGCAACCAAAACAGCGGGGGCACAGAACGGTAGGCGCGCGAAACAGCGTACGAACACTCAAGGCTGAGAGAATCACCCATTGAACCTGCTCTAGTTCGAACTAGCGAAGGGATTATCGATGAAGGCAGAGCAGCCTAGCGCGCCCACGTGCGCATCCACCACCCCCTCTAACCCTGTACCCGGCGCGAGCGCTCCCGGAAACCCCCGGGCACCTCAGACAGCTCGGGTGCCGAGGGTCCTCTCCATTGCGGGTACCGACCCCTCCGGCGGTGCGGGCATCCAGGCGGACCTCAAGTCCATTACCGCATCCGGCGGTTACGGCATGTGCGTGACCACTTCGCTGGTCGCCCAAAACACGTGCGGGGTCCGCGAAGTATTCACCCCGCCCCTGGAATTTTTGACCGCGCAACTTGCCGCCGTTTTTGATGACGTCACGGTAGACGCCGTGAAAATCGGCATGCTCGGCGACGCAGACACGATCCGTACCGTCCGCACCTGGTTGAGCGAGCACCCTGTGCCCGTGGTCGTGCTCGACCCGGTCATGATTGCATCCAGCGGTGACCGTCTGCTACAGGCGGAAGCGGAGCAGGCGCTACGCGACCTGGTGCCGCTCGTGGATGTGATTACCCCGAACATTCCGGAGCTTGCCGTACTCTGCGAGAAGGAACCCGCCCAGACCTTTGATGAGGCGCACGAGCAGGCGGCGAACCTTGCGGCGGCGACCGGAACCACCGTGATTGTGAAGGGCGGCCACTTGTGCGGTCAGGACGCCGGTAACACTGCGGTCTTCCCGGACGGCACCTGCGCGCACGTGCGCACCCCGCGTCTGGAGAGCCGCAATACGCACGGCACCGGATGCTCCCTGTCCTCTTCGCTGGCAACCCGCCTGGGCGTGGAGCTGCTGCAGCATGCGGAGGCCGCAGAGCCTGCCGCAGACCAGAGGAACACTCTGACCAGGGAAGACACCCACCGCGCCCTGCAGTGGAGCACCCGCTGGCTCCACGAGTCCATTGCCGCGGGCGCCGGTTTGCAGGTCGGTTCTGGTGAGGGTCACGGCCCCGTGGATCATGCCGCCCGCGCCCGCCGCATGGAGGCTGCCGCCTCCGCCTACCCGTGGCATCACCTGCTCGCCATCACCGACTCTGAAGGCAACGCCCTGGACGGCACCAGCCCTGAGCGTCTGCTGCCGGTCAGTCCCGTGCCCGCCGGTGAAGCCGTCGTCAAGCCCGCCGGTCCCTGGACCGCCGCTCTCTGGGCTGCGGGTGGCGAAACCTGGCGCCAGATCCTGGACCTGCCTTTCGTGCGTGCCCTCGGTGACGGCACCCTCGATGAGGACCTGTTCTCCTTCTACCTGGACCAGGATGCTCTCTACCTGCGTGACTATTCGCGTGCGCTCGCGACTCTCTCGGCGCGTGCTGATACCGCTGAGGCGCAGGTGCACTGGGCGGCTGGCGCGCACGAGGCGATTGCCGCCGAATCGCAGCTGCACGAGGGCTGGTTGGCGAACCGTGCACGCCTGGGTGGGCCTTCGCCCATCACCATGGGGTACACGAACTTCCTGCGTGCCTCCGCCGCCGGTGATGATTACGTGGTCGGTGCCGCCGCGATTCTGCCCTGCTACTGGCTCTACGAAGAAGTCGGTGCCGTGCTCTCCTCACAGAACCACCCGGACCACCCGTATGCGGAGTGGCTGAGCCTGTACGGTGGCGAAGAATTCGCCGCGGAGGTGGCGCGTAGCCTCGCGGAGGTTGAGCGTGCTTTTGAGGCGGCTTCACCGGCTCAGCGTGTGCGTGCGGCGCGGGCGTACCTGTCGGCGTGCGTGTATGAGCGTGAGTTCTTCGACCAGGCTCACCGGGCACTGCGCTAGCTAACTTGCGCTCCGTTGAGGAGTTGAGGTTAGGGCTCGCGCGGGGTTCGGTTCGCCGGTGCTTTAGGTGCCAATTTTTAGGCTGAATACCGCCCCGGCATGGCGTGAGAGGGGTGATTGATGCTTCACTCAAACTGCCGCCGGTTCGGGTGTTGTGCCGGTTATGCTTAAGGCGTCGGTGAAAACCGTTAGCGGCAGGATTCCGGCCCTCACCCAACTGGCTGATGTACCTGCCGCGCCCGCACCTCTACGGCGTGTAACCGACCAGTTTGGCCCGTCGCAACCACCTCATCCAACCCCCGCGGCGGGCCAAACGCCTTCCTTCTAGCTTTCACAAAGAACATTCAGCATAGAAATATCCCGTGCAGATACTCTCATCTGCACGGGATATTTTGCTGTTCTGTTTTCTGCTCTGCTGTTTTCTGTTCTGCCGCCATCTATAGCCACAGATCGGGTAAATCTTATGCGCCCTGGTCCTTACGAACCTCTTTCTTTTCAGCCTGGTAGCCGAAGCAGAACGCCGTACCGGCAATCACTGCGGCCAGCCAGATGGAAAATACGCCAAACCATCGGGTGACAAGCGCCATGAGAATCACGCCAGCTATGAAAGAGATGACTACGAGAGAGTAATCGATGGCTTTGAGCAGGGCCGTGCGGCGCTGCGCCTTCGCCTCATTTTTTGTGACTCCGTCGGGGGTTTTCCGCGTGAGGTACAGCGAACCGGCGGCGTACCAGGCACTGAGCATTTTGCGCCAGTTGCCGCTGGTCATGAAGAGCGAAAAGGGGTTTTCGCCAATGCGTGTATCCGCGAGGGCGTGAATCATCAGACCGACGGTGAACGCCAGCGCGCCCACCTGAAAGCTATTGCTCAGAGTTCTATCCATGAAGGGTACCGCGAAGCAGACCAGAAGGAACGGCAGGAGTGTGCCGATGCGCCAGTGTCTCATCCGGGCACGTTGACCGAGTAGATCATGAATGAAATGCCCTGCCAGATACCCGAAGCTGAAAAGAATAACGGAGAGCCAGCGCAGGTGCACCACATGCGGTGCGTCACGGTGCAGATCGGCGATGAGCAGAATAAAGTTACCGGTCTGCGTGGCAACGAGCGCTTCATAGTGGATGTGCGAGAAGACGTCCACTGCGCCGCCCAGGGAGGCGAGGAGCAGAGCCATGACGCGCCCGTAGCGTCGAGGTGCTGGGATGCGGTGTAGCATCTCGCGGAGGTGGTGTAGCATGCGCCTTCTCTCACGGTGGGTGGGTCTGTGCGTAGCAGTAATGCCGCTGGTTCCATGCTACGGCATAAGTCAGCAGGGTACCGGAGAGGATAAGCACCCCGCCGGGTAACCCCTGTTAAAGCGAAGGCCCCGAGCAGGTGTCTGCTCGGGGCCTGCATACTATTCGGTTTTTAGCTCGGGGAGAGTAGCTTACTTGCTCTCGCCCTTGAGTGCACCCACGAGCGGACCAATCACGTCCATGGGCAGCGGGAAGACCACGGTCGAGTTCTGGTCGGCACCCAGCTCCAGCAGGGTCTGCAGGTAACGCAGCTGCAGGGAGGCGGGGGACTGGCTCAGAATGTCGGATGCTTCCTTCAGCTCGCTCGAAGCCTCGAGCTCACCGCGTGCCGAAATGATCTTTGCGCGGCGCTCACGCTCAGCCTCAGCCTCGCGTGCCATGGCGCGCTGCATAGCCTCGGGAATCTCAACGTCCTTGATTTCGACGAGCTCCACCTGAATACCCCACGGCTCGGTGCGGGAGCCGATGATGGAGCGCAGGTCTTCGTTCAGGTCTTCGCGGTGTGCGAGCAGGGTGTCCAGGTCAACGCGACCCAGCAGGGAACGCAGGGTGGTCTGCGCAATCTGGCTGGTAGCGATCGGGTAGTTCTCGACCTCGAGCACGGCGTTCTTGGCGTTGGTCACGCGGAAGAGGACCACGGCGTTCACGCGGGCGGGAACGTTGTCCTTGGTGATGACTTCCTGCGGGGGAATGGTCAGGGTGATGACACGCATATCAACGCGCTGCAGGGAGTCGACGAGGGGGAAGACGACGTTCAGGCCGGGCTTCAGCTCCGAACGCAGGTGGCCGAAGCGGAAGGAGATGCCACGCTCGTATTCGGGGATGACGCGGAACATACGAATCAGAATAAAAAGAACAATGACGGCAACTGGGATGAGGATAGTTGCCAGAGTGACGGGATCCATGGTTTTCCTTCACAAATATTGGGGGAGGACGGTATGTGTGCCCACCTGCCCGCGCCTCGTACGGTGCAGGTAGTAGGGGGTGCCCGGTATCGGGCTGTGTGGGGGAGTTTAGGGAGGGGAATTTTCCGTCCCGGCGCACGTCGCGGCGGGTCGGCGCCTCGGCGGTACCCCGCATGGAAAACCTCACAAGAGGAATAAAAGAGAATTCCACACGGGGTAGCCGCCGAAGCTAACAGACGGGACCAGCCAGCCGGTCAGCCGCCGGAACGGAAAAACTTGTGCAGCGCTACTTCTTCGCCATCTGCTCTGCCAGCTTTTCAGCCGCCTCAACCTCAGCCAGGTTCTGCTCCTGCAGGACCTCGTTCGTGGTCTTGTGCAGTCGCTTAACCGAGGTGCCGGTACCGCTCCAGGCGGGGCGGTCCGGGTCGAGGGCAGAGGTACGAACCGGCAGGGTTGCTTCCGCAATCATCTGCTTGCGGGTCTGCTCGGTACGGCGCTTACGCTCATTCGACACGCCACCCCACTTCGCCGCGAAACGGTCCATCTTCACGTTCACCGATTCATCAGCGGTGGATGCGTGAATATGCTTCGGATCGTTTTCGAAGTTCGCGGGGGAACGCATGAGCTTCACAGCCAGCGGGTAGGTCAGCGAGAGGCAGACCACCGCGGCGGCACCCTCCACCAGAAGCTCCAGCGGGGAGTGCCAGACGATGGCGGCACCAATCAGGATGACCACACCCAGCAGCGACACGGCAACCGCCAGTCCGCGGTGGAAACGACCCGACTCGGAGTAGGGCCATTCGTCCACTTCGCGGGTGAGCTCGCGGCCGTTTGCCGAGACGGTGCAGGTGTCCTTAATCGGGCAGGTGTTGCACACGCTGGGCTTGGCGCGGTAACGCATCACTCGGTTGTCCGAGTCGAATGCGGTCGCCCACAGCCACTGGTCTTCGGGGCAGAGCCACGCGTCGCTCTCTTCGTGGTAGGTGAACCCGAAGGTTCGTGCCGCCACCATGCGCTGGCTGGTGCGCTTGGCGAGAATATCGAAGCCCCAACCCACGGCGACCAGGCCCAGCGCGTACACGCAGGCAAGCCACACGAGGAAAGAAACTCCAGCAATCTGCTCAGGCATGGTTAGCCTCGACGATCGCTACGGTAGGGGCTGGTCTGCTCGGGCAGCTCCTCGGCAGCCTTCGCGCCGGCGAACTCTGCGATGCGAGCGTCCTCAACCTCTTCGTACAGCGGCGGTTCGGGCAGCTCCAGGACGGTTTCCTTAGCGTTCTTGGAGAAGATCTCCTTGAGAGCCAGCAGCGCCAGCTTGATCAGCGGGATGATGCCGACCAGGAAGATAACGTCACCGGGCATACGCATCCAACCCATCACGGCGGAAGCGCCGTCGTGGATGAACGCGAAGGAACGAGCCTCGTAGTAGCCCTCACCAACGGACTTGTACAGCTGAGCGATACCCAGCGGCAGCAGCGAGATGAAGGACATCCACAGCAGACCAATGTTCAGGGTCCAGAAGGAGAACTTCAGACCCTTCTCAGGCCACTTGTCCTCGGGGATCAGGTAGCGCAGACCGAACACCGCGAACGCGATCGCGAGCATACCGTACACACCCATCATGGATGCGTGTGCGTGGTTTGCGGTCAGCGCGGTACCAATCTCGAAGTAGGACACGATCGGCAGGTTAATCAGGAAGCCGAACACGCCCGCGCCGAGGAAGTTCCAGAAGCCCACAGCAATCAGGAACATAACAGCCCAACGGTGCGGGAAAGGCTTGGTGCGGTTGGAGTACTGGCGAGCACCCAGCTGCATGAAGCCCCACGCCTCAACGGTCAGGAAGGTCAGCGGGATAACCTCAGCTGCGGAGAAGAACGCACCGAATGCCATCTGCTCGGAGGGGGTACCGACGAAGTAGGTGTGGTGCAGAGTACCGATCACACCACCGACGGAGTAGAGCACGGCGTCCATCATGATAATGGCGATTGCGATGCGCTCGCGGACCACGCCGAGCAGCACGAAGATGTACGCCACCATCACGGTGGTGAACAGTTCGAGGAAGTCCTCCACCCAGAGGTGCACCACCCAGAATCGCCAGAACTCGGCGACGGTCACGTGGGTACGCTGACCTGCGAGCAGGCCGACCGCGTAGAACATGGGGATGGCGAGGCCAGAGAAGAGGAACAGCCACGGCAGGGAGGTCTTCTTCGAGCCCTTCAGGCGGGAGGAGAGGGTACGCCAGACGATGACGATCCAGATGAACATACCCGCGGTGAGCAGGATCTGGAAGAATCGCGGCAGGTCCAGGAACTCCCACTGCTGCGAGAAGAAGCCGGTGAGTTCCTTGGGAATGAGGCCCTTCTGGGAGAACCATTCGTTCAGCAGCGAGCCGAGGACCACGAAGACCACGGCGCCGATGAGAACGTAGGTGAGCAGACCCTGCTTCTTGGGTTCGCGGCGGGTAATGAGCGGGGCGATGAAGATACCGCCCGCCAGGAACGCGCCTGCGGTCCAGAAGAGGGAGAGCTGAAGGTGCCAGGTTCGGGATACCGTGTAGGGCAGCAGCTGACCCATGTCGATACCGAAGAATCCGGTGAGTTCTTCACGGTAGTGCTCGGTGAGCGCACCCACCAGAGCCTGCAGCAGGAACAGCACCAGGATAGTCGCGAAGAGCAGGCAGGCTGCCTTCTGCGAGGGGGTCAGGCGAACTTCGTCGGGCTGACGGAAGTCGAGGACGGGTGCCTCTTCCGCGTGCCAGCCGATTGCGCGGGACCAGCGGCCGTAGATGGCGAACATCAGACCGGTACCACCGATGAGGGCAATCAGGGAGAGTGCCGACCAGACCATCAGATCCGCGGTGGGCTTGTTGTCCACGTTGGGTTCGGAGGGCCAGTTGTTGGTGTAGGAGTAGGGCTGGTCGGGGCGGTCAGCCGCCGATGCCCATGCGGTCCAGCCGAAGAATGCGACGAGGTCGTGCAGTTCTTCGTCGTTCTTAATGGCGTCGGGGAACAGGCCCTGCGAGGTGTCACCCTTCATCAGGGTTTCGCGGTAGTGCTTGAGCATGAGCTGGTAGCCCTTGGTCTCACCAGCGGACCAGGTGATGGTCTTAGTCTGCTCGTCGTACTTGTTCTCCTTGCGCCACTCGTTCTTCACGAGCTCGCGGGGGTCCTGCTTGCCCTGCTCACGGTACTCCTTGACGGCAGCATCGGTGGTCAGACGCAGGTATTCTGCAGTGTAGTCGGGGCCGAGGTATGCGCCGTGGCCCAGGACGGAGCCGTACTGCTGCAGACCGCGTCCCTGGAAGAGTTCCTGACCGTGCAGGATCTGTTCCTGGGTTGCGATGGTTTTGCCGTCATTGCCGACGATTTTGTCGGGTAGCGGCATGGAGAGTGCGTAGGTGCGCATTGCAAGGACTGCCATGATGGTGAAGCCCAGGAGCATCACAAACGCAACAGCCTGTACCCAGCCTTTACCGGCATAGGCACCGACCGTGTCTGAGCGGCGGGCAATCTTTGCTGCCTCCGCACGCGAGACGGGTTTTGTAGCCATAGTGTATGTCTCCAGTGTGCGTGGAATTTTTAGGTGGAGTGGTTCCGACGCACATCCGCTGGAGGGGCGGCTCACTATGTTCAGGGTGAATCGTCCTTGAGGGAGGTGCGACAGCCCACCCTGCTCTCATTTTTGCATATTAAATGCGTATTTACGAAACTTTGCTGACGTAGCGTCATAATGTGACACGGCTATTTGACGGGGAAATCTGCAATCACAAGGCGGAAAACCTGAAATATTACGTTGAGGTTGAACCCTTAGCTTCCATGGCTATTTACCCGCCTGCAACGGTGGAGGGAGCGGTGGGGCGAAAGTCGTGCAGGCTCCCTCAATCGGGGCTTCTACTCGGGCTCCTATCGGGGCTTTCGCTGAATTCGTTGGCGGGAGGTGCATCCCAGCATGTGGAAGGGGAGTGCGGCACCCCTCACGTACCTACACTCGTGTGTGGAATAATAAAACCCGACGCTACTAAACACAGTACAAATTTTTTGCGGCACAGGTTATTGCAGTACAGATTTTGTGCTCTTTGGCGGCGTATATTCAGAAGGGGTCACTCACCCCGCATCCACGGCGGGTCGCCGCCACAGCCCGCAATCTATCGGCACCTCAGGAGAGTTCACGTGCTTCTCTACAAATCCACCCAGAAAGCAATCACCGGAATCCTGCGCACTGTCTTCCGCGCCCGCGTGACCGGACTCGAAAACTTTCCCGCCACCGGCCCGGTGATTGTCGCCTCCAACCACTTGTCTTTCCTGGACTCCATCATTATTTCTGCCATGATGCCGCGCCGCGTGGCGTTCCTCGCCAAGGCGGAGTACGTGAACACCCCCGGCACGCGCGGCAAGATGATGAAGGCATTCTTTGAGGCCGTGGACATCATCCCCGTGAACCGCTCCGACCGTTCCGAGTCGCTCAAGGCGCTCGACATCGCCCTGGAGAAGCTGCAGGAGGGTAAGGTCTTCGGTATTTACCCCGAGGGCACCCGCTCCCGCGACGGCTACCTGTACCGCGGCAAGATTGGTGTGGCGTGGCTGGCGCACATGACTGGCGCGCCCGTGGTTCCGGTTGGTCTGATTGGTACCGACCGCCTGCAGAAGCCCGGTTCGAACATGATTTACCCGCGCCGCTTCACGATTCGCGTGGGCAAGCCGCTCTACTTTGAGAAGACCGGCGAGAAGATGATCGGCAAGCAGCGCCGCGTCACCACCGACGCGATCATGGATGAGATTGCTCAGCTGTCCGGTCAGGCACGCAAGCACGAATACAACGTTTCGCCCTCAGCCGCACGTGACGCAGGCTAGGGCACACGCCGCCTATACCGCGTAGACTTAAACCGCGCATCCACGCACCGACCCCCGCGCAATGGGGGATTTCGGCGTAGGATGCGCGGTTTGTCGTATGCGCAGCACCGTAAAGCCCAGTAGAACGAGGAGAAAGTACCCATGGCAGAGCCTTCCAGCTACCGCCCCGCCCCCGGCGAAATCCCTACCGACCCGGGCGTTTACCGTTTTCGCGATGCTGACGGCCGCGTCATCTACGTGGGTAAGGCGAAGAATCTGCGCAACCGCCTCAACAGCTATTTTGCGTCCCCGCAGACGCTGAGCCCGAAGACCTACGCGATGGTGCATACGGCGGCGAGCGTTGAATGGACCGTGGTGGCGAGCGAGATGGAGTCGCTGCAGCTCGAGTACACCTGGATTAAGGAGTTTTCGCCGCGCTTCAACATTGCGTTCCGTGACGATAAGTCGTACCCGTACCTGGCGATTACGGTCAATGACGTGTACCCGCGCGCGATGGTGACTCGCGGTGAGCGCCGTAAGGGCGTGCGCTATTTTGGTCCGTATTCGCAGGCGTGGGCGATTCGTGAAACCCTGGATGCGCTGTTGCGCGTGTTCCCGGTGCGTACCTGCACGAACGGCGTGTTTAACCGGGCGAAGAATAGTGGTCGCCCGTGCCTGCTCGGCTATATCGATAAGTGTGCGGCGCCGTGCGTGGGCAAGATTAGCCCGGAGGAGCACCGCGAGTTGGCGCGTGGGCTGACCCGGTTCATGGCGGGTGGTGCTGAGAAGCATATTGCTCAGCTGACCGCGGAAATGAAGGAAGCCGCCGCCGAGATGGACTTTGAGCGTGCCGCGATTCTTCGTGACGATATTGCCGCGCTGACTAAGGCGTTTGAGCGTAACGCCGTGGTGCTCGGCGCGACCGTGGACGCCGACCTGTTCGCCTACGCGGAGGACGATTTGGAGGCGTCCGTTCAGGTGTTCTTCGTGCGCGGCGGCAGGATTCGCGGCCAGCGCGGCTGGATTGTGGAGAAGGTCAACGACAGCACCGACGCGCAGCTCATCGAGCAGCTCATCGCGCAGGTGTACAGCGATATTGCGGCGAGCCTCGCCTCCCAGAAGGACGCCGAGAAGAGCCTGAACAGCTACGACATTCCGCGCTCCGTGCTCGTGCCAGTGGAGCCTGAGAATAAGGAACAGCTGGCATCCTGGCTGGCGGAGGTGCGCGGCGGTCCCGTGGAGATTAGCGTCCCGCAGCGTGGTGACAAGGCAGAACTCATGAAGACGGTTGCCGAGAACGCCCGCCAGTCGCTGACCCTGCACAAGAGCCGCCGAGCCGGTGACTTGACCACCCGCAGTGCCTCCCTCGTGGAGCTACAGGAAGCGCTCGAACTGCCCGACCCGCTGCTGCGCATCGAGTGCTACGACATTTCGCATGTGCAGGGCACGAACGTGGTCGCCTCCATGGTCGTCTTTGAGGACGGCATGCCCGCGAAGAACGCCTACCGCACCTACAGCATTACCGGCGACGCCGCGCGCGACGATACCGCCAGCATGTACGACGTCATTACCCGCCGCTTCAAGAGGCACCTGGCGCAGCAGGCGGAACGCGAAGCAGCCCCCGTGCGTTCCGGCGAGATTGACGCCTCCACGCCCGAGCCGGCGAAGTTCGCCTACCCGCCGAACCTCGTGCTCGTGGACGGCGGCCCGCCCCAGGTGGCTGCCGCCTCCGCCGCGTTGAGCGACCTGGGCATTACGGACGTGTACGTTGCCGGCATCGCTAAGCGTCTGGAGGAGCTGTGGCTGCCGGACGACGACTACCCGGTCGTGCTGCCGCGCACCTCGCAGGCGCTGTACCTGGTGCAGCGCATCCGCGATGAGGCGCACCGTTTCGCTATCACCTTCCACCGTTCTAAGCGCGGTAAAGCGATGGTCGCCTCCGCCCTGGATGAGGTGCCCGGTCTGGGCGAGATGAAGCGAGCCGCGCTGATTAAGCATTTCGGGTCGGTGGCTCAGATTAAGCAGGCGAGCGCCGAGGAGCTGACGGCGGTGCCGGGTATTGGTCCGGCGTTGGCTCAGAAGATTCTGGCGGCGCTGACCTAATCCTCTGGCTGGCGCTGGCCTAAGTGCCTGCTGGCGCTGAGTGAAGGCCCGCCCGGGGTGCGAACGCAGCACCCCGCCTCGTAATGGCGCTTAACAAACGTGTCATAATTGAAGGAAACCGTCATCATTACGAGCGCGCTATCTTCGCGCGCCCTCAACCAGTAGAGTGGAAACCGTGAGTAATAACCATCTGCGCCTATTCACCAGCGAGTCGGTGACTGAAGGCCACCCCGATAAGATTTGTGACCAGATTTCTGACGCCATCCTTGACGGCATCATCGCCCAGGATCCCGCAGCGAACGTTGCTGTGGAGACCATGGTAACCACCGGTCAGGTGCACGTTGCGGGTGAGGTGACCACCTCCAGCTACGTCGAAATTCCCTCCATCGTGCGCGAGACCATTCTGGGTATCGGCTACGATTCCTCTACCCGCGGCTTCGACGGCGAGTTCTGCGGCGTGTCTGTCTCCATTGGCGAGCAGTCCCCGGACATCAACGCCGGCGTGTACGAGTCCCTCGAGGTTCGTCAGGGCATCGCTGCTGACGAGTACGACCGCCAGGGTGCGGGCGACCAGGGCATCATGTTCGGTTACGCATCCAACGAGACCAACGTGCTGATGCCCGCCCCGATTTGGCTGGCGCACCGCCTCTCTGAGCGTCTGACCAAGGTCCGTAAGGACGGCCTGCTGACCGAGCTGCGCCCCGACGGCAAGACTCAGGTGACCCTCGGCTACGATTCGAACAACGTGCCTGTCTCCGTGGATACCGTGGTTGTTTCGAGCCAGCACACCGCAAGCTACGACCTGGCTGACCTGCGTGCAGACATTGAGAAGCACGTTATCGCGCCGGTTCTGGGTAGCGTCGAGCTGGATTCCTCCAACGCCAAGTTCATTGTGAACCCCGCTGGCCGCTTCGTTCAGGGTGGCCCCGTGGGTGACGCGGGCCTGACCGGCCGCAAGATCATTGTGGACACCTACGGCGGTTCGGCTCGTCACGGTGGTGGCGCGTTCTCCGGTAAGGACCCGTCGAAGGTGGACCGTTCCGCAGCGTACGCAATGCGTTGGGTTGCGAAGAACATTGTGGGTGCCGGTCTTGCCGACCGCGCCGAGGTTCAGGTTGCGTACGCTATCGGCCAGGCAGCGCCGGTCGGTCTGTACGTTGAAACCTTCGGTACCGAGAAGGTCGACCCGATCAAGATTGAGAAGGCTGTGCGTGAGGTCTTCGACCTGCGCCCGCTGGCAATCATTAACGAACTGGATCTGCGCCGCCCGATTTACAAGAAGACCGCAGCTCACGGCCACTTCGGTCGTACCGAGCCGGAATTCACCTGGGAGCGTCTGAACCGCGTGGATGCACTGCGTTCGGCAGTGTCCTCCTCCTAATATCTGTCAGGGTAGAGGAGCACGCTGATTCGGGTGACTCAGAGCAGTTCTGAATCGAACTCTTCGGCACCGTTGGGTGCCCAGCAGGAATCCCTGCAACAGCTTGACCTGTTGCAGGGATTTCCTGCTCTTCGTGATGCCCTGATTCCTGCGGCCCCGGAGCCGGTGAATGTTGCCGCCGAGTTGGAGGCGAGCGGCGTGCCGAACCCTGTGGCGCGTGTGCGCGTGGATAGCACCCTGCCGCAGGTGGACCGCACGTTTGATTACCGCGTGCCCGCTGAGCTGAGTGAGGATGCGGTGCCCGGCGCCCGCGTGCGCGTGCTGTTCAACGGCCACGAGATGACCGGTTACATTGAGGAGCGTGCCGCCACGACCGATTGGACGCGCACTTCGCTGCTGCCGCTCAAGTCGGTGCTGTCGCGTGTGCCCTCTGTTGCACCCGAAATTTTTGCGCTTGCCGAGGCGCTTGCTGACCGTTACGCCTCCACGGTGGCAAACGTGCTACGTCTGGCGGTGCCGCCGCGTATTGCCGCGCTGGATAAGAAGTATGCGCCCCTTCTGCCGGGTTATGAGTCGGATTATTTGGGCGATTCTGCCCCGGTAAGTACTTCCAATACCCCCGAGAGCACCCCGGAGAACGTCTCCGAGAGCACCCCGGCGAGCGCGGGGGAGAAGCCGCAGGAAAACGCTCCCGAAATCGCGGAACCTGAGTGTGCGGAATCTGAGCCTGATGCCGTCTCCGCCGCCTCCAGCACTGCCGACCCGTACGCTTGGCTTGCCACCCCCGGCGCGCCCGCACCCTTCGTGCTGGACCCGCCGACGCTGAACCCGGACGCGCCGGATGCCGCCTCCGTCTTCTCCGATTACGAGAACGGCGCGGAGTTCATTGAAGATGTTGCCGCCGGTGCCGCAACTCGCGCCGTGATGACGGTTCTTCCCGGCCACCTGGAGCACACGTGGGCGGATGTTTTGGCGACCGCACTCGCGGCTGCTGCTGCGAGTGGCCGCGGCGCTATTGCGGTGGTTCCGACCGCTAAGAACCTGGATCTTCTGGAGGCGGCGCTCGCCGAGCGTCTGCCCGCTGACTCGTTTGTGCGTTTGAGTTCTGATTCGACTCCGCATACTCGCTATCACGGGTTTGTGAAGGTGCGTTTGGGGCAGGTGCCGGTGGTGATTGGTACCCGCGCGGCGGCCTACGCGCCGGTGGCGAACCTGGGCCTGGTGGTGTGCTGGGATGACGGCGATTCTTCGCTGGTGGAGCAGCGCGCCCCGTATTGTCATGCCCGCGATGTGTTGCTTCTGCGTGCTTCTGCTGAGAATACTGCGGCGCTGTTTGCCGGGTTCAGTATGAGTAGTGAGGCGGCGCGTCTGGTGCGTACCCGTTGGGCATCTCATGTGCGTGCGCCGCGTGCGTTGGTGCGTGATTATTCGCCGCGTATTTTTTCGACGGGTTCGGAGTTTGAGTTGGCGCGTGACCCGTTGGCGGCGATGGCGCGTATTCCTCACCTGGCGTTTGAGCATGCTCGTCGGGCGTTGGCGCGTGGTCCCGTGTTGGTGCAGGTGGCGCGTAGCGGTTATATTCCGTCGTTTTCGTGTGAGCGTTGCCGCATGCCGGCGCGTTGTGGCGAGTGTAGCGGACCTTTGTCGGTGGCTTCGGGTTCGTCGGTTCCGTCGTGTTCGTGGTGCGGCCATTTGGCGCAGCAGTGGCGTTGTTCTGAGTGCGGTTTTACGCATTGGCGTTATTCGGCGGCGGGTGCGACTCGTACTGCTGAGGAGTTGGGTCGTGCGTTCCCGAATGTTCCGGTGATTTCTTCGGCGGGTGACCATGTGCGGGCGTCGGTTGGTCCTGAGCCTGCGTTGGTGGTGGCGACTCCGGGTGCTGAGCCGGTGGCTTTTGGCGGCTATGCGGCGGCGCTTCTTTTGGACGCTGATAAGATGCTTCGTTTTGATTCGTTGCGTGCCCCGGAGGCGGCGTTGCGTCGCTGGTTGAACGCGGCGGCGTTGGTTCGTCCGGCGGCTCTTGAGGGCACGGTGGTGACGACTGCTTCGCCGTCGCCGGTGGAGCAGGCGCTGGTGCGTTGGGATCCGGCGTGGTTTGCTCGCCGGGAGCTGGAGGAGCGCGCTCAGACGGGTCTGCCTCCGGCGGTTCGTACGGCTGCGGTGACCGGTGCGGAGGCGGATGTTCGCGCCTTCATGGAGGAGTTCTTGGGCTCTTCTGCGTTGCCGGAGCGGGTGCGTGAGCAGTTGCGTATTGTGGGTCCGGTTCCTCTGGATCAGGGGTATTTTGCCTGGTCGGAGTCTCTTGAGGAGGATTCTGAGGAGGCGCCGGTTCAGGGCGATTGGCGTACCCTGATGTTCTTCTCGTATGGCATTGCGCAGCAGGTGACCCGTGAGTTGCGTGCTACGCGTGCAACGATTGCGGCGTTGAAGAAGAACGTGGGGGAGCGCCCGGTTCAGATTCGCTGTGACGGCCTGGACGTGCTGTAGTGTTCTAGTGAGGGGCGGTTTTTCGCTCCGTGTTTGGTGTTGAGCACGCGGGTTTGCGGGCGCGTTGTGCGCTGAGGAGGTGAGAGGCGTGTCGAAGGTGCCTCATCTGCTGAAGGTAGTGCACTGCCTGATGGTGAGCAGCGGCGACTGGCTGAGTATGCTTCTGCGCATCCGAAGAGTGCCCTGCACCGCAAGGGTCAGCATCATGATGCGGCGGTGCTGCTGATTCACGGTATTGGCTATCAGAATCACGGCGAGACGCTCGCGTATTTTGGTAAGCCGGTGGCGGATAGCGTGCAGACCCTGTTGGCGCTGAATACGGGCGCCGACTCTGCTAACCCTGAAAATACCCCCGCCGCTGAGGCTTCCGCGCGGGTGCGTGTTGAGGTGATTCCTGACGGCGATACCCTCCCGCCTGCCGCTGAGGTGAGCCCGACGAGCCACCATAGCGAGTTGACGTATTCGTTGACGATTGAGCGCACGGAGTACCCTGCCGACTCTGCAAACCCTGCAAACCCTGCTGAGGAAAGCCCGCAGGTTGAAGAGAACTCCGCGCAGGAAGAACCCGCCGAAGCCTCTGAGCCTACCGAAGCCTCCGAGCCCAAAGAATCTGCAAGAATCAGTCTGCCCAAAGTAGAACTTCCGAAGGTAGAGTTGCCCAAGGTGGAGTTTCCTAAGGTTGAGCTCCCTAAGATTGATCTGCCGAAAATTGAGCTTCCCAAGGTAGAACTCCCGAATATTGAGCTACCCAACATTGAGTTACCGCGCCTGCCTCAGCCGAAGCCGCGCCCGGTTCGCACGGTTACTCGCCGTAGCGTCCTCTTTCAGGAGGGCTTCTGGCGGCCTCGGCATTACCGCCCGTTGAAGGAGCATTTGCCCTGGTTGGCGTCGGTTTTGCCGTTGTTTTTGATGTTCTGCTTCTACTATGAGCGCCCCGGCGTGACCTGGCGTGAGCGTGCCGGGCACTTGCTGCGTTCTACGGCTCGGTTTGTGAATGTGGCGTTGTGGCTGGTGCTGGCGGTCATGGCTGTGATGACGTTCCGTGATGCTTTTGTGGCGTCCCTGGGTACTCCGCAGGGTGCGTTTACGGGTCTGGCGGCGGTGCTCGGCCTGGGTATTGTGGGCTGGGTTTTGGCTCGTCGTGCCCGTGAGCTGTGGGCGCTGGTGAAGGCTATTCCTACGCAGCTGATTCAGACGGCAACCAGCCCGGATTCACGCGATTTGGAGCGTATTTATGCGCGTCTGGATCGTCAGCTGGACGATTTGAGTTCTCGTAGCGATGCGGTGGGTATTATTGCCCATTCGCAGGGCGGTTACCTGGGGTACGAGTTGTTGCGTCGTCGTGCGGCGGCGGGTAAGAAGCCGATTCGTTTCTTCTACGGCCTGGGTAGCGGCTTGGTTCCGATTAGCATTATTGCTAGTGACCGCAACGACATTCCGGGGCACCTGGATGCCGGGGGCGGCTACCGTAACCGCGCGATGCTGCTGTGGGTGAGCGCGGTTGCGGCGTTCTCTTGGTTGGTGGAGGTTGCCCTGCTGTTCAGCCCGTACCGTTCACTGCTGCATCATGCGATGCTGGTACCCCTGGCGTTGAGCGTGGTGCCGCTGGTTGCGAGTGTGCCGGGTGCATTGAAGGGGCGGGTGCGTATTGTCCGCAAGAAAGCCGCCTCCTCAAAAATCTCTGCAACTACCTCCGCAAACACCCCGGCGGATGTGCGCCTGGTGAACCCGTACGGCACGCGCGCCTATGTGAAGTGGTTGATTCCGCTGCTCTTCGTGCACGGCGTTTTCATGCTGTACGCGGTGTTCATGCTGCTGCTGGCTCAGCTACGTGTTGAGGGCGCGGTCCCTGAGCTGACCGCCGCCTCGGTGGCGTTTTGGGGTGCGCTGATTCTGGTGCTCATGATGTCGGTGCGTAGCGCCTGCCACCTGTATGTGCGCGCCTACGCGCCGATGCTGCGGGGCCTTGATGTGGCTGACCGGTGCGAGATTTCCGCTCGTGGAGATAGCATTGGCAGG
The DNA here is from genome assembly GCF_964211445.1 of Rothia mucilaginosa. Taxonomy (GTDB): domain Bacteria; phylum Actinomycetota; class Actinomycetes; order Actinomycetales; family Micrococcaceae; genus Rothia; species Rothia mucilaginosa_E. The sequence goes on from NZ_CAXOQT010000008.1 coordinate 82,193, forward strand.
TCGAATATCACTCAGCCCGCCGGGGTGGATGTCACCTTTGTGACCCTGCCGGGCCCTTCAGTAAATAGTCACATGCAGTATTTTGATGCGTGCTCGCCGGTGCCGTTGATGCTTTCGCACCGCCTGGTGCCGCATATGATGCCGGCGGGGGAGCAGGCGCAGAAGGCAGCGGGCTTCACTGATGTTGGCGCGGAGCTGAACCGTGGTTTTGCGCGGGTGAAGAAGCTGATGCGCACCACGCATTACGGGCTGTATGCGGTGCTTCTGCTGATGCTGTCGGTGCTGTTGAACACGGCATCACCGGCGGGCGCCTCGGCGTTGACCTGGCTTGATACTTCGCGCCTGCGTTCGGAGGGCTTCGATCGTTTGGCGGCGGAGGCTCAGCATCTGCGTGAGCAGGCGGGTTCTTCGGATCTACTGTTGTGGATTCTGGTCGGTATTTTTGTGGTGGAGGCGCTGCTGATGATGGTGCTTTCGCCGTGGACTCAGCGGCGTTTGCAGCGTGCGTTCATGATGCGCAAGGTGGACCGTACGGGTCGGCTGAGCGAGTTCAATCCGTTGCCGATGGTCTCGGCTTTTCTGGGACTTGATGATGACGGGGACGATGACGAAGAAACTGTAGCAAGCGCAGCCCAGACCAGTACCACCCAGACCAGTACTGCACCGGCAAACGGGGTGTAGATTAGTCCCGCCCGCGGGGGGGGGGGCACACCTCCAGTATTTCGTGCACCTATGTGCATTTAATGGTTGATGGCAGCCCTAGATGCTCCTAATTGGCGTAGTTGCCGTATCCACGGTAAAATATTCAGCACTGCGGATACTATTTCGGTGCTTGTCGAGAGGGTATCAGCGGTATCTATCACTCAACTTCGCGCATGCCTCACAACCGTGCGCACCAACGAAAGATGAATACTGGTGACTCAGACTATGATCACCCCCGCATACGAACCTGCATGCGGCGGGTCTGCTTCTGTACACAATTACGGCGTCATGCACCCTGACCCCGTGTTGCTTGCCGATATGACCGTTGCGGAACGAGGAGCTGTTTACCGCTACTTGGCGCGCTTCGCTGAGCTGGATGACGCAAAGATTTTCTACGCGTACGGTCACGCCTACGAGCTGGCTCGTAAGGATGCCGAGCGCGGTCTCTACGCAACTATGGCGTAGCCTGCATTATTAGCTTTTGAAATGCTGCTGCACTCTTTACGAGTGCGGTAGCATTTCTGCTTTTCGGGCTGGCTTTCGGGCGGGTTGAGCCCGGCTGGGACCCCGGCGGTCGTATGTCGCCATGAAGCCCCTGATTTCTTCCTGACAACCGGGTATGTGTCCACTATGGGGGCGTGCCCTGATGGTTCTTGAACATTGGTTAGCTCTTGGGTACTTTAGAGGTATCACATCCACTTCTGCGAGGAGACTTCCGGTGTTCTCCGTAGGTTCTTTTCGCGGTGTTGCCTCCGGTTGCGTCTGCATTGTTGCGGCGCTCCACTAAGAAACGCCCTAAGGAAAGGTACTCACCGATGAGTTTCACCAATATCACCTCTGATTACGAGCCCGAGTTCGGCAATTCGGCACCGGCCCGCGACAACGGTATTACCCACCCGGACCCTGTGCTGCTGTCCTCGATGACGAAGGCTCAGCGTGGCGCGGTGTGCCGTTACCTGGCTCGTTTTGCTGAGCTGGATGATGCGAAGATTTTCTACGCTTATGGTCATGCGGATGAGCTGGCTGCGAAGGAGTCGGCACGCGGCGCGTACGTGTAAGGATTTCTGCTCCGGTGTGATGCGGTGATGCTGCGCCTTCCGGATGCGCCCTCAGGGTGCCCGAGCTCTGCGAGGGCGGGTTCCCCGCGTAGGCGCGGAGGAAGTGTGTAGCGAACCGCCGCTGTGAATATAAGCTGCATACGCCGCCCATGCGAC
>NZ_CAXOQT010000009.1:0-81348 GCF_964211445.1 Rothia mucilaginosa
AGAAGGCGCTTAGACGAGCACCGCGGTAATGACCACGCGGGTGCCCTTCGGCTCATTAGCCTCCCAGCGAATCGAGCCGTTCAGCTCGCTCGCCACCAGGGTACGCACAATCTGCATACCCAGGCCTTCCTTGCCGGTCACCGGGCGGTAGGCGTTCGGGCCGGACTCTTCAATCTTCTTATCGCCCATGCCCTTACCGTCATCGGTAATCACGACGGTGAGGATGTTCTCGCCTTCATCGTTAGTGCCGCGAATACCCTCGAGGGTCACGGTGCCGGTCTCGCCGTCCAGGCCGTGCTCCACAGCGTTCGCGACGACCTCGTTAATGACCAGCGCCAGAGGGGTAGCGAACTGGCTCGGCAAAGATCCAAAGGAGCCAATCAGCTTGGTGGACACGTGCTGGCCGGGCGACGCCAGCTCAGCAGCCAGGTGGAACTGACGCTCAATCAACTCGTCAAAGTCGACGTTCTGGGTCAGGCCCTGCGAGAGCGCCTCGTGCACGGTAGCAATGGTTGCCACGCGGCGCATCGCCTGCTCCAGGCCCTGGCGAGCCTCGTCCGTGGTCATGCGGCGCGACTGCAGGCGCAACAGAGCGGACACGGTCTGCAGGTTGTTCTTCACACGGTGGTGAATTTCGCGAATGGTCGCATCCTTGGTCATGAGCTCCAGCTCGCGGCGGCGCAACTCGGTCACGTCGCGGCAGAGAATCACGGCACCCTCACGTTCAATGCGGGCACGCCTCTGCGCCAGCAGCGGGATGGAACGCATGGTGACGCGGGCGCGGGCAATGACCAGCTCGGTGCGCAGGTCGCTACGTCCGGCAAGGACGAGCTGCAGGGTTTCATCTGCCTGCTCACCGGAAGGAAGCATGGCGCGGGTGACGTCTGCGAGGTTTCGCTTTTCGAGGTAGCCGGTCATGCCCATGCGGTTGTACATGGAGTTTGCGTTCGGGGACGCAACGACCACGCGACCGGAGGGGTCAAGCACAATAATGCCGTCAATCACGCGGGGGTTGCCCTGAGTGTTATTTCCCTGGGCGAGGGGGTCGGGCCACAGGCCGGAGTGCACCATGGAGAGCATGGTGTCGGCGGCGAATTCGTAGACTTCGTCGCTGATGGAGGGGTAGCCGCTGGGGGTAGCAATCTTGTGGCTGGTCAGTAGCGCGATGGTGCGGTTGTTACGCACGATGGGCACGAAGGTCACGTGCACGCTCGGGCGGGCACCCACGCCTTCGCCGCTTCCTTCATCGGTGTAGGTGCTGATGTTCTGGCTGGTCCAGACGCGGTATGCTTCGTCGCGGATTCCATCTTCCATATCGTGCTCGATGATGTCATGGTGGAAGAGGGTTCGGACGTTAGAGGGGCGCACGTGCGCGAAGGCGCGGAAAGTACTGGTTGCGCTGGGACCAGAGACGGCATCCGGAGAGCTGCCGTCGGCAACAACGTAGTCGGTGGGGAACCATAGAACCAGGTCACTCTGGGCGATGTCAGAGATGACCTGCCATTCGCCCATGATGAGGTGAACGCGTTCAGTGTCGCCGGGACCGAAGTCGCAGGCGCGCATAATTCCTTCTGCAAAAGACATATGTTTGTGTGCTTCCCATGAGTTCGGGTAGGTTCAACCATTTTACGGTTTGTTCGCCGCAAATCCCATTCAAACGGCAATATGTCGAATAGTTTACAGAGCATTTCTTGAAGCACGCTTTTATTCGCAAATATGACGCAGAGAGATGAGATGCATCCCTCAGTTGTACAGGGAGGCATTCGCACCACTCCCCCGCCTCAGTTCCGGGTGCCGGCGCAGAAAACCCGGCATACCGGTGACCCCATCTTCTGGGAGGAACACCGATAAGCCGGGCCTTTAGCAAGCGCTAGTTTTAGCTGACGGATTTACGCGCCGAAGCTGAAGTTAAGCGCCGGGACGTACCGCATACATGCCCTCAAGCATCGCTTCAAAGGACTGCACGACCGCGTGGCGGGGCGCCACCTCCAGCAGCGCTTCGCCGTTGCGGCGCAGACGGTCCATGACCTTACGCTCGTACGGAATCACGCCGGTGAGCGGAATTGACAGGTAGCGTGCCCAGTTATCGCGCATTTTCACCTCCGGGTTGAATCCGGCGGCTTCGCGGCGGCTGCGGTTGAGCCAGTACTGCACGTCCGTTTCGGGGGCGAATAGTTCGGGGCGTGCCTGCACCTCACGGGCGAGGTTGATCAGGCGCGGCAGCCCGATAACATCCGCTTCACCGAGCGCAATCACGCGGTCAGCGCAGGCGAGCGCGGTGAGGGTTGCGGCGTTACGGCGCGGTGCCGGGCCGTCAAAGGTCAGCTCCTCGTCCACCTCGATGGGTGCGGCAACATCGCAGATAACCAGGTCATAGCGGTGCTTGAGCCATTCGAGTACCTCGGTGAAGGCACGGGCGCGAACCTCGGGCCAACGCGAAGAGGAGGTGATGCCGCTCAAGAAGTCGAAAGTGCCGTTCTTGAGGGGCACGCGCTCCATGATGGCACCCGCCTTTTTCTCGTCGAGCTGGGCGCGGTCGGCGTCCGAGCAGAGAATCGCCAAGCCGGAGCCGGTATCTTCGAGCGCCATGAGCGCGTCCAGGCTGGGTGCGTAGGTGTCTGCGTCGATGAGGCAGACCTGCTGCCCCTGCTGTGCCGCGAGGGCTGCGAGGTTGAAGGCGATGGTGCTTCGACCGGGCGCGCCGTGAGTACCCCAGACGGTCACAATCTTGCCGAGGCAGTGGCCCGGCTGGTAGCGGGAGGGCGCGGCGGGATCCTGGTTGATATCCGGATGCTGCGGCAGGGTGCCGTCGTTGTTTTCGTTCTGCACGTGCAGGGCATAGTCGCTGCCGGGCGCAAAAGAGTCGACGATGGCGGCAGCCTGGCTGAGCACGGATTCCTCATTGCTGGGAGCGGTCGAGGAGGCTTCTGCCGAATCATGCGCACCGGGCACACCGGGTGCCGAGGCGGCGGGATCGATTCCGTAGCTTCCGTAGTCAGCGCCGTAGGGTGCACCAGCATTTGTAGCAGCACCCGCGGCGGGGTCGTAGCCGTAGCCAGCCGACTCGTACCCAGCCGGGCTGTGTCCGCCGTTATCGTAGCCGTAGCCACCGTAGGCGTTGTCGTAGCCGTACCCTGCGTCGTATCCGTAGCCGGCGTTCTGACCGTAGGCAGCCTCCGGGTGGTGCACCGCCTGTGCGGGAGCCTGGTTCGGGGTCTGTGCGGGAATGCCGTAACCGACGGAGGGGCGGGCGAGCGCCGCATCCACCGCCTGCTCGAGCGAGCCCAGAATCTCGTCGAGGGCAGCTTCGGGGCGGATGCGATGCGCCTGCGTGGGCAGGGGCAGGTTATCCGGGGCGATAACCGCCAAGAGTACCTCGGAGGCGGCGAGCGCATCCACGGTGGAGGCGCTCATTTCGGCGGGTACGTGCACGCAGAGTAGCACGCGAGCAATACCGGTGTGCGCCATGCCGACGGCCTCACTGAAGTCCTGAACGGTGCGCGCCACGGAGACGCGGCCGCGCTGGGATTCGATGCGGTTCAGGAGCGAGCCGTCATCGCCGTAGAGGATGACGGGGATGTTCACTGGCCCTCCCCGTAGGTGCCAGGGATGAGGCTAATCTTGGAGTCGCTATTGCTTTCCTTCACCAGGTCGGTGAGGGCTTCTTCCTTGACCCACAGCTGCACGGTTGCCTTACCGTTGGCGCCAAGCACGCCCTCGTCGACCGTAATCGCGACGATTTCTGCGTTGGTGACGATGGCGCGGGCACCGTTTTCGGTGCGGTTATCGCTCTTGGTGTCGGGGTTGCGCGGGCCGGAAGTCCACACGTCCACACGCTCGCCTGCCTTCAGTGCGGAGGCTGCGGCACGGTCAATGCTGACGGTGGCGAGGCGGCGGCCCGGGGAGGTTTCGGTGCCTACGGATTCCTTGCTGATGAGGTTGCCGGCGGGGATGCGCTGAATCGCAATTTTGCCGTTCATCTGGGCTGCGTCGGCGCGGGTAAAGTACTTGTCTTTAGCGGAGTCGATGTTCGCTTCGACTCGGGCAAGTTTGTCTTCGGTAATCTTCTCGCCGAGGCGGATCTCGCTTTTGGCGGTGTAGTACTCGGTTTTGCTGTTGTTCGCCTGCACGTAGAGCTGCACGCCGGTGATGGAGACGAGTACGAGCAGTACACCGAGGATGAATCGCCAGTCTTTAACGGTGGGCCTTTTGAGGCGTTTGGCGTGGGGCTCGGTGAGGGTGGAACGCTTCGTCGCGCTCTGTCGTATGCGCATGATGTGGTTGTGCCTTTCGGTGCGGAAGCCGGCGGTGATTCCGGGTGTTGTTCAACTGACCGATGAGCGAGTGGTGTGTGTTCGATAGTGCTTTGACTGGATTCTGGCACTAACCCTAACAGCATATTTCATTTAGTACTCTCTCTCAACAAGAGTCGTGTTTATGAAATATTTTTGGGTTTCGTTCCTTTTGAAGGGGTGATTAGATAACTTTTCGGCTCATATAAGGCTTTTTGCGGGCAAATTTCACATTGATGACATATACTGAAAGTACTCAATAGATGTTCACTACGAACTCTATATGAACGGCTACTAACGGTAGCTAGGGGCCCAGGATTTCACTCACGGAAAGGATTCAATTCGATGACTGCACCTCGTTTCCTCACTCTGAGCGACGTCGCCGAGGAGCTGCAGGTTTCGCTTTCGCAGGTACGCGCTCTGGTGCGTAGCGGCGAACTTCCCGCCATTCAGATTGGTGGGCGTAACCAGTGGCGTATTGAACGCTCTCGTTTTGAAGAGTACATTACCGAGCGCCACGAGCAGACTCTGGAGGCAATTGCTTCCGGCAAGCTCACTGCAAAGGCTAAGGCTGAGTAGCATTCGACATGCACCTCGCGGGCGTAACGCTCGAGTAGTTTCAGAAAGGTCCGCTTCTCTCGTTGAGATTTCAATGGAGAGGGGCGGACCTTTTTGTATTCTTATTGCTTTGATACGGGCTTTTTAGCGCGAGATGCGGGCAATGACCGCGCTGACGCGAGCTAGCGGGATGGTGCGCACGCCGGCGCCGCGAGGGGTGCGGGAGTAGCCGGAGGTTCCCTGACCGTAACCACCCTGTCCGTATCCGTTCTGCCCGTAGTCGGCGCGTTCGTAGATGCGCGGGTACTGGCCGCGTTCGTAGATGCGCGGGTACTGGCCGCCGTTGAGCAGGCGCAGTTCAAGGAAGTCTGCGCCGACACGTTCGATGACACCGTCGTAGCTGACGGTTCCACCCTCGAGGGAGAGGCGGACGGGTTCACGCGCCATGGCGAGGGATCGGAGGGCGAGCTGGATTTTCATGCGGTAGCGTTCGGGGCGAATGTCGGCGCGCCCGGGGGCGATGCCGCCTTCCCACCAGAGCATTCCGCGCAGGGGGATGATAATGTTTTCGCCGAGCGCTTCGATGCTGACCCATTCTTCGCCGACCATTTCGAGCTTGCCTTCGTAGGTTTGCATGTCGGTGGCGCAGATGCGGATGGGCCCGCCTACCTGCGCGAGGAGGCGGTCGTCGAGAGTGATGGTGGAGTACTGGACGCGGGCGACTTGGCGGGCGTCCTGTTCCATATCCCAGGCGCGTTCGGAGGCGAGGCGCGCCTCAATGTCTCGTAGGAACTTTTCCATGCTCATGGTATGACCCTACCCGAGGATGGGTGCGGATACGAACCGGGGTATTTTCTGATCAGATGATGATTCTCAAACCTAATTTTTGAACCAAATTCCACCAAATTACATGTTTTTCATGCATTTTGATGCTTTTTACTTCATTTTTGGTGTTACTTCCTGTATAAATGAAGCAACACCAAAACACATCAAACGTACCATTTGGAGGTCATCGTGGACCATCTTTCCACGCAGGGATCATCCCCCTCAACCTTCGTTTCACGCACTGCAACCTTCGTTTCGGGTCCTACTACCGTCTCTTCACGTGCCGCAACCTCACCTCGAGTTCTCAGCGCTGAGGCTTCCACCGCCCCCGGCACCAATCGTTCAACCGGCGCCGAGGCTAAGGCAAGCTACCAGGACGCTCTACTCTTTATCGCCCCTCCCCTGCTTTCCGCGGCGGTCCTGGGCGCGTTGAGTGTGAACCTGCACCGCATCCCCTCGGCACATCCGCTGACAGACGCTTCATTGCTCTGCGCGGGAGCGGCGGCGCTCCTCATTACCGCATGGTGGTTCGTCAGCTTTATCTGCGCTCTCTTCTACGCTTGGTCTTTGCGCCTTTCGAGCCGTAGCACAGAGCCAGCTGAGCTGAAGGTTCCGGCGATTTTCCGCCCGCGTTTTATGCGCCGCATCGTTCTGACGCTCGGCGGTACGGCTCTTGGAGTGGGTGCGGTTCTGGCTCCCGCGCAGGCTACGGTGGTTACGCCCAGTAGCGCCGGACTGAACGGCGTGGAGGGCGTACCGCAGACGAGCATTTCGGCGGTCATGACCGCAGACTCAACGGACACCGCAGTCTCAACGAGTGCCGCGGCGGCAGACACCAGCCCGGGCTCCAACTCAGAAGCGGCGCTCCCTGATACCGCCCCGGATCAGTCCCCCGCTCCCCTGACCCTCTCTGCAGAGATTCCCGATATCCCCCTGGCTCCTCAACCCACGGAGGCGGCAGGCTCCCTGCAGGATCGAAGCCCATTCTTCTCACCTCCCCGCACCGAGGCGGGCACCTATTCCTACACAGCGCAGTCGGGTGATACGCTCTGGTCGATTGCCGCCGATCAGCTGGGTGAAGGCACCGACGCCTCCACCATTTACGACTACACTCTCGACATTTACGAGGCGAATAAGGACGCTCTGGGCCAGAACGCTGAGCTGCTCTACGAGGGGCAGGTTCTGCAGATTCCTGAGCAGCCCGTTCACTAGCCTCACTCGCGTCTTCCGCTCCCCTCTCCGCCTCACCTCGACAGTCTTTCGTTCGCTCACCCCACCTCACATACCCCTGCATCGAAAGCCTCTGCACCGAAAGCCTCTGTGCCGAAAGCCTCTGTACCGAAAGGAGCCGTCATGAGCTTCTCCAACCTTCTCCCCCGCGCCCCGTGGACCCCGCCGCATCAGCCTGCACAGCCTGTCAGCCCGTATTCTAAGAGCCGCTCGTCCGCTCAGCCTGTGATGCCGCAGCCGGTGGCTCCGCTACCCGAGCAGGGTCAGGGCACGATGGCTCTGGTGCAGAAGCGTAATAGCCCGTCGGTCTATTCGCTGTTGCCGCTGCCGCGTTACGAGCAGCATTCGGCGCAGCGTCCGCAGGTGGTGAAGAAGGGCCGCCCGCTGCGTCCGGCGGATACACTAGCTCGCCAGCTGGAGGGCCGTTGCGCGGGTGTGGCGATTGCTTACCTGGAGATTATGTCGGCTCGTCGTTCGCGTCAGCAACTGGCGCAGTGGGTGTCAGCGGATTGTTTCCACCGTCTGCTGCCGTTCTTCCCGAAGAACCCGCGCCAGGTGCGCCAGGAGATGCTGCTGACTCTCCCGCCGGTTTTGCTGCGGGTGCGAGCGCAGAAGGTGCACGATGAGCTCTACGAGGTGGTGGCACTGCTGCGTTGTGCGGATAAGGTTCGCGTGGTGACCATGCAGATGCGCCTGATTCACGGCATGTGGCTGATTACCGCAATCGAGCAGCCGCAGAGCCGCTTGGACGAAGACTAGGCTTCCTCATCATCCGCTGAATAAATCGTCCGCTAAATAAATCTCGTGCAGAATAAATCGCCTGCAGAATACCTCACATACACGCAGAGAGGGTGCGAATCCGGTATTGGATTCGCACCCTCTCTGTTGTGCTTTATGCTCTTTTCACGCTTTGCGGTGCGTCAGCTTTTACGCTGAGGCTACTTCTCCTTCGAGCGTTCCACGTGAACCTGCTCGTGGCCGTCCTCATCCGGGGCGGAGTACTGCAGGAACTTCGGGCGCGAAGGCTCAGCCAGGCGTACGGCAGAAGCCTGGGTACGCTGCTTGGACAGGTCCAGGTTGTACAGGTAGGTCACGGTCTCTTCACGGATTGCGCCGAGCATCGACTGGTACATGTCGTAGCCTTCACGCTGGTACTCGACCAGCGGGTCACGCTGAGCCATTGCACGCAGACCGATACCTTCCTTGAGGTATTCCATCTCGTACAGGTGCTCGGGCCAGCGCTCACCGATGACGGATAGCATGACGCGGCGTTCGATTTCGCGCATGCTCTCTTCGCCGACGCTCTTTTCACGCTCATCGTAGATGAGGTGTGCGTCCGCCAAAACTTCCTTCACGATCTGGTCGCGAGTGATCTTGGTGCGGTCGCCGGCGTCCTCAGCGAGGTCGTCCACGGTGATGGAGATGGGGTACACCTGCTTGAGGGCGCTCCAGAGCTCGTCGAAGTCCCAGTCTTCGGCGTGGCCTTCAGAGACGCGGGCGTCAATGATGGTGGTCAGCACCTCGTCCACGAAGCCGGAAATCTGTTCCTTCAGGTCGTCACCGTGCAGGATGCGGCCGCGGTCCTTGTAGATCGCTTCACGCTGGCGGTTGAGTACGTCGTCATACTTGAGCACGTTCTTACGCTGCTCAGCGTTACGGCCCTCAACGTTTGCCTGTGCGGTAGCGATAGCGCGGCTAACGATCTTAGAGTCCAGTGCGGAGTCCTCGGGGGCTGCCGCCATGAGGCGGGTTGCCATGCCGGTGTTGAACAGGCGCATCAGTTCGTCGGTCAGCGACAGGTAGAAGCGGGACTCGCCCGGGTCGCCCTGACGGCCGGAACGACCGCGCAGCTGGTTGTCGATACGGCGGGACTCGTGACGCTCAGTGCCGAGTACGTACAGGCCACCGAGCTTGGTGACTTCATCGTGCTCTTCTTTAGCGGCGTCTTCGCAGGCCTTCAGAACCTCGGGCCAGCGTGCCTCGTACGCCTCGGAGTTGGTGTTCGGGTCCAGGCCCAGCTCACGCATCTTCTCGACGGCCTCAAATTCGGGGTTTCCGCCGAGCATGATGTCGGTACCACGACCAGCCATGTTGGTTGCCACGGTGACGGCGCCCTTACGGCCCGCCTGCGCAACAATGGCTGCCTCGCGCTCGTTGTTCTTCGCGTTCAGCACCTCGTGGCGCACACCAGCCTTCGCCAGCTGGCGGGACAGGTACTCGGAGTTCTCCACGCTTGCGGTACCGACCAGAATCGGCTGGCCCTTCTCGTGGCGTTCCTTAATGTCCTTGACCACTGCCTTGAACTTGGCGATTTCGTCGCGGTACACCTTATCGGGGTTGTCGATGCGCTGCACACCCTTGTTGGTGGGGATGGGCACCACGCCGAGCTCGTAGGTGTTCATGAACTCTGCCGCTTCGGTTTCCGCGGTACCGGTCATGCCGGAGAGCTTGTCGTACATGCGGAAGTAGTTCTGCAGGGTCACGGTCGCCATGGTCTGGTTCTCAGGCTTGATTTCGACGCCTTCCTTCGCCTCAATCGCCTGGTGGATGCCGTCGTTGTAGCGGCGGCCCGGCAGAATACGACCGGTGTGCTCGTCAACAATCAGGACCTCGCCGTCAATGACCACGTAGTCCTTGTTGTTGGTGAACAGCTCCTTCGCCTTAATGGAGTTGTTCAGGAAGCCAATGAGCGGGGTGTTCTTGGATTCGTAGAGGTTCTTCACACCCAGGTGGTCTTCCACCTTGTCAATACCGGATTCGAGGATGCCGACGGTGCGCTTCTTCTCGTCTACTTCGTAGTCTTCACCGCGCTTGAGCAGGGTTGCGGCAATGCGCGCGAACTCTGCGTACCAGCGGTTCGCCTCACCGGCTGCGGGGCCGGAAATGATCAGAGGGGTACGTGCCTCATCAATCAGGATGGAGTCGACCTCATCGATAATGGCGAAGTTGTGGCCGCGCTGAACCTGCTCCTCCACGGTCCACGCCATGTTGTCACGCAGGTAGTCGAAGCCGAACTCGTTGTTCGTACCGTAGGTGATGTCCGCGGCGTACTGCTTACGACGCTCGTCCGGCTCCATGGAGGACAGAATCACGCCGCACTCCATACCGAGGAAGCGGAACACACGACCCATGAGGTTCGCCTGGTACTCAGCCAGGTAGTCGTTCACGGTCACAATGTGCACGCCCTTGCCGCTCAGGGCGTTCAGGTATGCGGGTAGGGTCGCGACGAGGGTCTTACCCTCACCGGTCTTCATTTCGGCAATATTGCCCAGGTGCAGTGCAGCGCCACCCATGAGCTGCACGTCGTAGTGGCGCTTGCCCAGGGTGCGCTTGGACGCTTCACGGACTACCGCGAAGGCCTCCGGCAGCAGAATATCGAGGGATTCGCCGTCCTTGACGCGCTCGCGGAACTTATCGGTTTCCGCTCGCAGCTCCTCATCGGTCATGGATGCGAAGCTATCCTCGAGCGAGTTCACCGCCTTCGTGTACGCCTCGAGCTGTCGCAGAACCCTCTTATCGCCGGTTCGGAGGATTTTCTCCAAGAAAGATGCCACTGAGCTTCTACTCCTTGCTTGTTTCGGTACCCTCACCAAGGGCGCGCGAAAGTGCGCGCGGTGAGGCCTTCCTACATATTGTATGGCAGAGCCGCCTAATTCGCCCGTCCGAGCTCTTTTTTACGCTGTACGCCCACGAGGTGACATTTGGTGACACTCGAATCTTTCAACCTCCGGTTGAGGCAGAGTCGGCCCATCCGACTGAAGGAACGCCTAAAGGAACGGTTGTGTGGAGGGCAAAGAAAAACCCGGGGGCCTGGAGAAACACGGTGTGTATTCCCAGACCGCCCGGGTCTTGAGCCTACTCGCTAAGTTTTAGCAATCAGCAGGTACGTTAGTTTTACTCGTTGTCCAGAGTAATGATGCCGTAGCTCCAGCCCTTACGGCGGTATGCCGCAGCCGGCGCGCCGGTCTCGCTGTCAATGTACAGGTAGAAGTCGTGGCCGACCAGTTCCATACGGTCAACAGCTTCTGCGGGAGTCAGACGCTCACCCTTGAAGCTCTTGTGGCGAATCTCGATGGGAGATGCGGCTTCGTCGGCGAGGGTGACCTCGCTGTTGTCGAATGCTGCTTCTTCAACCGGAACATCCGGCAGCAGAATCTCGGTAATTGCTTCGGTAACCACGGGAATCGAGCCGGTAGCGTCCGCCACGGAGACGGGGTGCTTGCCACCGCGCTTGTGCAGCTTGCGGCGGTCACGTGCACGGCGCAGACGCTCCAGGAGCTTGCCGTAGGTTTCATCGAAGACCGCGAACTTGTCGTGACCCTGGGCTTCGGAACGGAGGACAGGGCCGGTACCAACAACGGTAATCTCAACGCGGATGGACTCGCCACCCAGGTGACCGTCCTTGCTGAACTTGACGTCAATGTCCTTCACGTTATCGCCGAGCTGCGCGAACTTCTGAACCTTGTCGTTCACGTATTCTTCCAGGCGTTCGGTGACCTTGATATTGCGGCCGTAGATGTTGACTTCCACGATCATTCCCTCCAGGTTGGGGGCTTATACCGCGTCCGGCTGGACCCGGTACGGGGGTTCGACCTCGATGCCGTTCCCTTGTATTTATTTTAGTACGAAGCATGGTTCATATCACTAGATATGACAAATATTTAGCCCAAATAATAGCTATTCGTCCTTCTGCGAACTTTAACAGCAAAAAATCGTGTATCTCTTGCAACTAACTACAGGAAACGCTATATCTGAGCTTTTTTCGGTACCGCCGCCACGGCGCACACGCCAAGCACAGAGGACCCCGCCTCCTGTAGCACACGCACCATCTCCGAGGCAGTCGCGCCGGTCGTCACCACGTCATCACAGATAATGCTCACCCGACCCGCGCACAGGGCAGGTTCCATGACGCGCAAGGCACCGTGCATCCGCTCGGCACGACCCACAGCGCCCAGGCCCTTCTGCTCGTTCTGCGCACCGGAAATTGCATCAGAAATAATGGAGGCGCCGCTCCCCCGCCGCCTGCGAGGAGCGTACCCGATAACGTCCACAGCGCGCACCCGCACCGAGGCGGGCAAACGCCGGTTGAGCTGACGCACCGCCTTCTGCACCAAAAGATTCGCCGGCGCATAGCCGCGGCGGCGCACGCTCTGCGCAGACGACGGTGCCGGAACCAGCAGAACCTCAACCGGTGCAGAAGAACCGTGCTGAATCTCAGCCCGGCGAGCGCGCAGAAGCTCATACACGCTACGCGCCAAACCCTCACCCAGCAGGGGCAGCAAATCAGTGCGACCGGCGTTCTTCAACGCCAGCAGCGCACGCGGCATGATCCCCTCATAACGGGATGCCGCACGCACCTCAGGGATACGGCCGCCAGCAGCACAGTTGTCAGAAAACAGGGACTGCAGAACCTGTACTTGTTCCACCCGAACCAACGCCGAATGCAATTGCGGCAGGCACTCCTCACACAGCGGCGAGCCCGCACCATACGCAACCGGCACCGCACAGCACGGGCAGGTACGCGGCATCAGAACCTCACCCAAAGACCCGCCGGCACTCTTGAGAGCACCAGCGAGCCGGGTTAGAGGCTCATTCAAAGGCCCGCTCACGGGCTTGCTCAAACCACGCTGTTCTGAACTCACCGAAGGCAACCTTTCCGTGCCCTACACCCCGCCACAGGGGCTAACCGGCGTAGCTAATCTCGTGCAGAGTCGTATCCAAACGATTCCAGCTGCGCTCCTCCATCAGGTAGCACGAACCATCAGAACGGTGGGCAATAATATTCGACGTATTATCCGCAGTGGAAATGCTCATCACGCCATCCAGACGGTCCAGCTTCGTCTCTTCACCGCTGAGGGAAATCACCTCAGACTCGCCGTTCTTCACGTTCACTACCACGACGCTTTGATCGCCAGCCCAACGCGCATTACGCGGAGTCACAGAAGAGCTCAAACGCACCATCTCCGTCAGATGCAGAGGCTTACCAGCATCATCACGCACAATGCCGGAAATAATCACAGCCGACGCACCCTCAGTAGAGGCCACAATCGCCATGCGCGCACCATCGTGAGAGACGTTCACGCTCGTAAAGCTCAAATTACGCTGCCACGACAGACCAATATCCACGCCGCGCTCACGCTCATTCGCATCCTCAGAATCCGGCTTGAACGCACGCACAGCACCCGTACCATCAGCAGCCCACACCCAGCCGTACGCATCAAAGCTGGGAGCAGTCAGCGCGGTACTCTGCCACACACGGCGGGCAGTGCCCTGATACACCGTGTACAGGCTCGCGGCATCATTCGCCAAGCAAGCGTACACATCCGCCGAATAGCCCATCGCCGGGGAACTCAACTGGCTCACACCACGCAGAAGCAGCTGCTCGCCCGCGTTGCTCATGTAGTCATCACGCGCCACCATCTGGCCGTTCGAGTTAATAGCAACCGTACGGGCAGGAACACCCGGGTTCAGCTTCACCACAGAGAAGCCGCTCGGTGCGTTCTCAGGAATCAAAGTACCGTTATAGAACACCTCGGTCTTACCCAGACCGGAGAAGTTCTCCAAACCGTGCATAATCTGCTCACGCACACGCGCCAAACGGCTATCGTCCAGGTGCTCACCCGAAAGACGAACCAGCACATCCTGGTTATCGCTCATAGTTGCCGTCTCAAGGCTCATCGACTCGTTCAATGCAGAGAACGCAACATCCTTCAGGTAGGACGCCGGGCCAGCCATCAGAGTACGCACCAGCAACTCAAAATAGCGGTCCGTATGCGGGAACCAACGAATATCCGGCACAGCATAACGGAACGCACGGTCATAGAAATACAGGCGGCACGGACTAAACACGCGCTCAAACTCGGTACCATCCAGCCACAGACCATCCGGGCAGGAGCTAATACGCCACTGGTTATCCTCCATAACCATGGTGAAGTCCTGAGTCTCAGTCTGAGCCTCAGGGAAGGTACTCGTAATACCCTGACTATTCACAGTCGCTGTCTGTTGGAAACGCACATGGTAGGTACCCTCAGCGTTTCCGCTATCGTCGCTACGCGGCTGCACCGTATTGCGGTACACGCGAGTCGTACCAATAGGATTCCAACGACCCGCAAAAGAAGAGCTCAAATACTGGCGCGCCACAGCATAATTCTCGATGCTATCCGCGCCAGCACGCACGAAGCCCTCAATAATCGCCTCCGGGGTAGCGCCCGCCAGCGGACCCGGCGCACGCGCAGGAGAAGTATTAACGCTCTTCACGTCCAGACCGCTACTGTGCTGAGTCACTCGATCGTTCGACGGAAGACCCGCGCAAGAGCTCACGAGCGCCGCCAAAGACACCGCGCCCCAAGACAGCGCGGTGCGTCGAGAAACAATAGCCCTGTGAGCCATGGAGGTCTTAACCTTCCTCTACGAATAAAGACAAACAATCACCGGCTAACGCTGCAGGCCATCGCAACACGGTGAAAAGATAACCACGACGAAATAGCAACACCGTGAAAATATATCTGCATTGATTGTACTGGGTTAACAGTGCAAATACGCAAGGATAAGTGCAAATACAATCACACCAGCCCCAAATCCTCTGCTCTATGACAGATGCTTTAGGCAGGAACCGGCGTCTCTCTCCTACCGCCCCTTAGAGCTCACCCTCAGTGCTCACGCGGGGAGCAATATTGGGCAGCGTATCCTTCGCGGTCGCCGAACGATGCGAGCTTGCCTCAGGCTCACCCGTCACCAGAACCGGCGACTCGCCCAAAGGCGCACCGTGAATCAGCGGTAGGTTCACCGTGAAGCAGGCACCGCGGCCCTTCTCGCCCCACGCCTCAATCGTGCCGCCATGCAGACGCACATCCTCAGCAGCAATCGACAGGCCCAGACCCGTACCGCCCAGGGTGCGCTTACGCGAAGTATCAGCACGCCAGAAACGGTTGAACACCTGAACGGCCTCGTCCTCAGACAGACCGATACCGTGGTCACGCACCGCAATGCCCAAGTTCGTGGCATTCGCACCCACGTACACGTCAATCGGGCGGGACTCGCCGTGCTCAATCGCGTTGTACAGCAGGTTACGGAGCACACGCTCAATACGCACACGGTCCATATCAACCATGATGCTCTCATGGCTCGTATGCACATTCAGCTTCGTGTTCGTGCGCTCCAGGTGCGGCAGAGCCTCCTGCAGAATATTCGACAGCACACGCATGAAGTCTTCTGTGTCAATGGTCAGCATGGCGCTACCGGCGTCGAAACGAGAAATCTCCAGCAGGTCAGAAAGCATCGACTGGAAGCGATCCACCTGATCGTGCAGAAGCTCCACACTGCGGACCTGCATCGGGTTCATATTCTCGCGCGAATCGTACAGAAGCTCAGTACCCAAACGCACCGTCGACAGCGGAGTACGCAGCTCATGCGACACGTCAGATACAAAGCGCTGCTGCAGAGTCGACAGGCGCTCCAGCTGAACAATCTTCTCCTGCAGCGAGTCAGCCATCAGGTTGAAGGAATAGCCCAGACGCGCCGCCTGATGCTCACCGTGTACAGACACACGCTGATCCAGGTCGCCAGCAGCCAGCTTCTCCGCCGTAATAGCGGTCTGAGTAATCGGGCGGACCACAAAACGAGTCACAATCCACACCACAGAAAGCACCACAGCAAGCAGCGCACAGAAACCGCCAAAAAGAACAAAGTTAATATGCGCAATCGTGGCGGAAGAATCCGTCATATCGTACACAAGGAACAAACCGTAATTAGGGTTCTGAGAAATAGAAATATGTGTACCAACAATAAGCACCGGATAGGTGCGCTCACGATTATTTTCGACAGTAGTCACCGTAGACGTCTGCCAGAAAATACCTTCCTTATCACGAACAGTTTGTTTGAAATCATTCGGAATACTCGAAGAATTCAAAGAATTATTACTACTCTGTTCAGGAATAAAACCCTGCTTACCTTGCCCCTCCAAAGGCACAAGAATCCAATTGCGCTTACCCGAACTGCCCGCATCCAGCACGGTCAGAGTACGGCTCACATTACGGCGAATTTCACTGTCACTACGGGCCTCCGAGGAGTCCAGCACACTCTGAACGTTACGGAAACCGCTCGTCGACTCCTCCAGCGCCTGAGACTTCTGATTCTCAAAAAGACTCGACGCAATCTGGCTCGACAAGGACCAACCCACCATCAAGAAGCTCAGGAACATCATGATGCCCGCCGTACCCAAGGCACGGAACTGCAAAGATTCCTTCCACAGGCGCTGAGCACGGTGCATCAGGCTCCTATTACGCTGCTTTTTCGCCTTACGCGGCTTAGAAGTGCGGGTACGCGAAGAGGCGGAGGCTACCGCCTCCGCCGTCAAAGCGCCGTGCTCATGGCTCGACTTCGCAACAGACAATCAGGTTATCCCTTCGCCTATGAATAGGTTCCGATTAGCTACCGGAAGATCCCACCAGCTCGGTCGGAATCTTATAGCCAACACCGCGGACCGTCTGAATAAAACGCTCCGCGCCCAGCTCATCAAACTTAGCGCGCAAACGCTGGACGTGCACGTTTACCAGCGAATCGCTCACATCAGTGTAACCCCAGACCATGTCCAGCAGTTCCTGACGGCTCAACGCCTGACCCGGGTGACGCACCAGCGCAGCCAACAGGTCAAACTCCAGAGGAGTCATCGGAACCTCAGTGCTGTGGTACTTGACGGTACGGCCATCCATATCCATGACAATATCGCCAATAGACACAACCAGCTGGCGGCTCTCACGCGGACGCAAACGAGTACGAATACGCGCCAACAATTCAGCGTGCTTAAAAGGCTTCGCAATGTAATCATCAGCGCCAGCCTCAAGACCTTTAACAACGTCTTCAGTGTCGCTTTTAGCGGTCAACATAATAATCGGCACATTAGAAGAACGGCGAATTTGCTGGCACACTTCAATACCGTTCATGCCAGGAAGCATCAAATCCAAAAGCACCAAATCGGGAGTGGAGCGCATAAAAGTTTCAAAAGCGCGGCCGCCATTTTCGCAGAAAACAGCGTTAAAGCCCTCTTGCGCGAGCACGAGGCCAATCATTTCCGCCAGAGCATCATCGTCATCAACCACCAAAATGGTGTGTGCGTCGCTTGCGCTCACAGTACCTCCCTAAAGAATTGTCGTAAATACTTACATAAAAAGCTGATTCTCTAATCATACCGCGCACTCAGCCAATGCACGGGCACACTCTGTCACCCGAGCCAGCGAAGCCGTGGCATCCAGCACACTCACCGTGCCAGGTGACTGCGATCCAAGAGCCAAACCAGAACGCTCATCAGCCATCAAACCCACCGAACTCAACTGAGCAGGCTCAAGACCAACCTCACGCCACAGACTGTACAGGCGACGCACCTGATTCGGCACCTGTGCAGAGGTCACCACCGGAAGCCACAGCTGAGCCTGCGCCTCCAGCAGCTGCGCCACGGGCTCCCATGAACGCGGGTCGCTCAGCGGCGGAACCTGCAAGGTTCCAGCCCCCTTCGGGCGAGCACGGTCGGGGTGCAACAGCAAAGCGCAGGGGGCGGCGCCCTCAACCTGCGTCGCCTTCACCAGCGCCAAAGCATCAAGGGTAGGACGCGCCTGGCTCAGCAACTTCAGCTCCTGCACCGGCTTGAGCGCTGTGCCGTCCACATCAAGGATGAGCTGCAGGTTCAGCTCCGCGAAACGCTCCGCCACACGGCGGTACACCTGCTGATAGTAGTGAGGCTGCAGCGAAGGCAACGAACGGAAGCCACTCACCGTAGGAATAGAGCCCTCCAGCAGACGTTGAAACTCCGACTCATCCAGCTGCACGGCAATCAGCGCCCGCGGAGCCTGCAGAGCCTCGCGCAGAGACTCCACCCAGCGCTCCAGGCCCTCCAGGAAAGACTCCAGCAGGTCACGGCTCGCACCGGCATCGCTGATGGCACGCTCACCGCCGGGCAGGTAGATGCTGGCGGCAAGAGTCAGCGGACCAACCAGCTGAATCTTATACACCGGGGTGGTGTCCTGTCCGGAGCCGAAACGTTTCTTCTGCACACCCACGCGATCAGCGAGAAGGTTGATGTCCGAGAGCAGACGATCCTGCGCCAGGGCAGACTCGCGCGCTCCCCTGCCGCCGCTATGCACCATGCGCCAGCCAAACGAGGCACCGTCAAAGGCGAGTCCCTCGCACATCGCCAGCGTGCGTGCCAGCGGGGTGCTCTTCCAACCCAACGCCGGAAGGTGCGGCAGGAACGGCAGATGCGGGGAGCCCAGCTCGCCCTCCACGCGGGACATCGCCTCGCCCAAATCGTCACCGGGAAAATCGCCCAGGCCGCTGGCGCGCACCAGCGGACGCTCCGTAGCGAGCGCGGCGAGGTCCTGTTCGGTCAGTTCGTCCCCCTCGGGGGCACGGTACTCACCGAGCAACAGCAGGCGCTCCGGCACCGGTTCGGTGCGGGCGTTCTGGCGGTTGGAAGATTGAGCGGGCATAGGGGTTTATCCAGAGGGATCAGATGACGTACAGATTCAAACGCAGCGACGCGAAAGTAGCGCGGTACTAGCCTTCGGTTTTCTCGGCTTCAGTTGCCTCGCCATCCTGTTCGGCGCGCTCGTTTGCGATACGCACGTGGTGGCGAATCACCTCAGAAATAATGAAGTTCAGGAACTTCTCCGCGAACTCCGGATCCAGGCTGGATTCCTTCGCCATGGCACGCAGGCGAGCGATCTGTGCCTCTTCACGACCGGGGTCGCCGGCGGGCAGGTTGTGCTTAGCCTTCAGGATGCCCACGCGCTTAGTTGCCTGAAAACGCTCCGCGAGGATGTGCACCAGCGCTGCGTCGAAGTTGTCGATGGAGCGGCGCATGGCGAAGAGCTCCTCGTAGACTTCCGGTGCGACTTCATCGCCCATGGAGGTGGCGTGGGGGTCAAATTCGCAGGACGTGTTCTCGGCGGTCATCGGTTTCTCCTCAAATCGTGTGTGGTCTTCTATGCGGTGCGGCTGCGGTGTGGTTGGGGCAATCCGCGGGGGTGTCTACTGCTGGGAGTTGGCGCCCAAGGTTTCCTGAATGTCTTCGCGGTCCAGGGAGTAGGCGCGGGCGATGGTGGACTGGCCCAGCACGCGGGTGCCCTGGTAGAGCACCATGGTCTGGCCCGGTGCCACGCCGGAGAGCGGGTCCAGCAGTCGCACCACGGTTTCCAGGCGTAGGGCACCCTCTTCTTCAGCTTCGGGGTCGCGCGCCCAGGTCATGTACGCCTTGGCGCGGACCGGGTCGGCGTGCGCGCGGACCTGCGCGGTCACCTCGAACTCTTCGCTGCGGGCACCAGCTTGCGCGGGTTCTTCCAGGAAGCGTGCTGCCTGCTCCACGGGTACGCCCGCCCAGGTGGCGCGAATACCGCGGATTTCGTGCACGGCAAGCAGCTCGCGGGAGCCGACGATGACCTCGTTCTCCTTGGGGCGCACCTCCAGCACGAAGCGGGGCTTACCGTCGGCAGCGGGGCGACCCAACGCCAGTCCCTTGCGCTGGCCCACGGTGTACGCCTGGGCGCCGGGGTGCTCGCCGAGCACCTCGCCGTGGGTGTCCTTGATGAGGCCGGGGCGCATCTTGATGTGGTCGCCCAGCCAGGCACGGGTGTCGCCTTCGGGGATGAAGCAGATGTCGTAGGAGTCCGGCTTCTTCGCCACGGAGAAGCCGCGTTCTGCCGCCTCCGCACGGACCTGTGCCTTGGAGGGGGTGTCCGCCAGGGGGAACCAGGCGTGCTTGAGCTGCTCGTGGGTGAGCACGCCGAGCACGTAGGACTGATCCTTAGCCCAGTCGGCGGCGCGGTGCAGTTCGCGGTTGCCGTCTTCGGTGGTGATGACGCGGGCGTAGTGGCCGGTCACCACGGCGTCGAAGCCGAGTGCGAGGGCACGCTCGAGGAGCGCTGCGAACTTGATCTTTTCGTTGCAGCGCATGCAGGGGTTGGGGGTTCGTCCGGCTTCGTATTCGGAGATGAAGTCGTCGACCACGTCTTCCTTGAAGCGTTCGGAGAAGTCCCAGACGAAGAAGGGGATGCCCAGCTGGGAGCAGACGCGGCGGGCGTCCATGGAGTCTTCGAGGGTGCAGCAACCGCGGGAGCCGGTGCGTAGGGTGCCGGGCATACGGGATAGGGCGAGGTGAACGCCTACGACTTCGTGTCCTGCGTCTACGGCGCGGGCTGCGGCGACTGCGGAGTCAACGCCGCCACTCATAGCTGCAAGAATTTTCACTGCCTATCCTTCTGTTGTGTTGAGCCTCTAGGAACATTCGGAGCGTGCCCTGTGTGGGCGCGCTTTCCGTTACTGTAGCTACCCATTGTACGCAGGGGCTCGGCGGGATATTGGGCAGTACACCCTCAGCCCGCCCTCAGCGAACGCTGAGATTGCAGGCTGAGAGCGGGTCAGTATTTTCTCTTCTGGTTTTCTAGTGCCAGCGGGAGGCGTCCGGCAGCTGCGAGGACAGTCCCGCCTTTGCTGCCTGTTCGTAGGCGGCGGGTAGTGCCGCGATGAGGCGCGCAATATCGGCGCCGGTGGTTGAGTGGCCGAGGGTGAAGCGCTGGGCGCTGCGGGCGGTGTCTTCGTCCATGCCCATTGCCATGAGCACGTGGGAGGGGCGGGTCACCCCGGCGTTGCAGGCGGAGCCGGTGGAGCTGCTGATGCCCTGCATGTCCAGCAGGAAGAGCAGGGTGTCGCCTTCGGCGTTTTCGAAGGTGAAGTGGGCGTTGCCGGGCAGTCGCTTCTGGCCGGGGTATTCCTCGGTGAGCGGGTTTTCGCCGCTCAGGTGTGCCTGCGGGATGAGCGCGCTAATTGCCGCAACGAGCTCGTTGCGTAGGGCGGCGATGCGGGCGGATTCCTCGGGGAGGTTCTCGACCGAGTGCACGGCGGCCTCCGCGAAGCCCGCGATGGCGGGCGCGTCGATGGTGCCGGAGCGTACAGAGCGTTCCTGACCGCCTCCGTGGAGCACGGGGGTCAGCTGCACGGCGCGGGTTGCGACCAGCGCGCCAATACCCATGGGGCCACCAATCTTGTGGCCAGAAATCGCGAGGGTCGCCACGCCACTGGTGTGGAAGTCGATGGGCACCGCGCCGAACGCCTGCACCGCATCCGAGTGCACGGGAATACCGTATTCAGCGGCGATAGCGGCAATTTCGGGAATCGGTTGTACGGTACCGACCTCGTTGTTCGCCCACATGACGGTCACCAGAGCAACATCCTCGGGGTTCTTTTCGATGAGCTCACGGACGGTCTGCGGGTTGACGCTGCCGTACTCGTCCACGGGGATCCATTCGAGCTGTGCGCCCTCGGCCTTTTCGAGCCATTCGCAGGTTTCTTCCACCGCATGGTGCTCAATGGAGGAGACGAGGATTCGGGTGCGCTGCGGGTCTTCTTCGCGGCGCTTCCAGTAGATGCCCTTGACCGCGAGGTTGTCCGCCTCGGTGCCGCCGGAGGTGAAAATAACCTCGGCGGGGTCGGCGCCAATGGCGCGGGCGATGCGTTCGCGGGCGTACTCGACGGTGGCGCGGGCGTCGCGTCCTACGGCGTGCAGGGAGGAGGGGTTGCCGCCGTTGCGCATCTGCTCGACCATGGCGTCGATGGCGGCGGGCAGTACGTCGGTGGTGGCGGCGTGGTCGAGGTAGACGCGGCCGTTCTGACGGTTGGTTTCTGCGCTCATGGTTCCTCCTGCTGGGTTGTTCGGCGGTTTTTCGCCTCGCTTATTTTATCGCGCTCTATCCGCGCTCTTCTAGGCGTGTTCACGAGCGGCTGGGTCGGCGAGCGCTACTCCACTGGGCTATTCGGTGGCTGGTCAGGGCTATTCAGGGGGCTGTTCGGGGGACGCTCAGGGGCAGCGCGGTACACTTAGGAACGTGTTCAAGATTCTTTTCTATACCCCTGAAATTCCCGGAAATACCGGCAACGCTATCCGTTTGGCGGCGATTACCGGCGCTGAACTGCACCTGGTGAAGCCGCTGGGCTTCAACTTTGATGATGCGCACCTGCGCCGTGCAGGTCTGGACTACCACGACCTTGCCGTGGTGACGGTGCATGAGACCCTTGAGGACGCGTGGGAGGCTCTCGCTCCGGAGCGTGTTTTTGCGTTCACGACGACTGCTTCGACCTCGTATGCGGATATTGAGTACCGTCCGGGTGACGTGTTCATGTTCGGTCCGGAGTCGGTGGGTCTGCCCGCTGAGGTTCAGCAGGACCCGCACGTAACCGAGCGCGTGAAGATTCCGATGAAGCCGGGCCGCCGTTCGCTGAACCTGGCTAATTCTGCGTCTATCGCAATTTTTGAGGCGTGGCGTCAGAACGGTTTTGAGGGAGGCGCCATCTAGCATGGTTGCAGCACACCATAATCTGCCGGAACCTCTGGTTCAGCAGATTCTGGAAAATACCCCTCCCCTGGCTGAGCAGATTCGCCTGGATCCGCAGAATAGGAAGTTCACGGAGCAGGGTTGGGAACCGGTTTATTCGGCATCCCCGAAGGCACGCATCGTGGTGATTGGTCAGGCGCCTGGGCGTACCGCGCAGGAGAGCCGCATCCCGTGGAATGACCCGAGCGGCGTGAAGCTGCGCGAGTGGATGAGCGTGACGGACGAGCAGTTCTACGACCCCGAGCTGATTTCGTTGTTGCCAATGGATTTCTACTACCCCGGCAAAGGCGCGCACGGTGACAACCCGCCTCGTAAGGATTTCGCGCCGAAGTGGCATCCGCAGCTGCTCGAGCTCATGCCGGATGTACAGCTCATTCTGCTGGTGGGCGCGTACTCTCAGAAGCACTACCTGGATGGTGCGCACGCCCCGAAGGCGCAGAAGAACCTGACGGAGACGGTTCGTGCGTGGGAGTCTTACCTTCCGAAGTTCCTGCCGCTGGTGCATCCTTCGCCGCTGAATTTTAGGTGGCAGGCGAAGAATCCGTGGTTCCAGCAGGAGGTTGTCCCGGCTTTGCAGAAGCGTGTGGGCGAGGTTCTCAAGAACGCATAACCCGGTCTGCAGCGCACTATGGTTCTGTAGTACTAGACAAGAAGCTCCCACCCCGCATATGGGGTGGGAGCTTCTTGTCTATGCGCCATGTGGCACTCTTATTGAACGTTAGAGTTACTGAACGGTAGAGCCGGTTGAGCGGGTGTTTCCCAGCCGCGTTTCTACCCGTTCAAGGCAGAGTGCCTTTTACTTCTGGCTGTTTATTTCTGGCTGTCGGCGTCGCCCAGGGTCACGGTGATGTCCTGGGTGGAGGAGCCGCGCTTGATCTTCAGCTTCAGGTCGGAGCCAGCCGCCGCGGCACGTACGGTGCCGTTGAGCTCTTCGCTCTTGGTCACGGTGTGGCCGTCGGCTTCGAGCACCACGTCGCCGGTGCGCAGACCAGCCTTAGAAGCGGGGCTGTTAGAAGCCACCGAGGTAATCTCAACGCCGCCGGGGATGAGCTTGGAGGAGCCCGAACCGGTATCCGCAGGGCTGTTCTTCACGCTTGCGCCGAGGTAGCCGTGGGTTGCCTTGCCCTTGGAGATAATCTCGGAGGAGATGCGCTTGGCGTAGTTGGAGGTAATGGAGAACGCCATGCCGTCAGCGGCGCCACCGTCCTGGCTTGCTTGGGTCTGCGTGTTAATACCGACCAGTTCACCCTTGAGGTTCACCAGCGGGCCACCGGAGTTACCGTGGTTGATAGGCACGTCCGCCTGAATCATGGGGATGTAGTTCTGGCCCTTCGTGTCAGCGGGCTGCACGCGGTTTGCGTTTGAGACCACGCCGGAGGTCACCGTCTCGGTGCGGTTGTAGGGAGCGCCAAGGGCAACCACGGCCTCGCCGGAGACCAGCTTGGAGGAGTCGCCCCAGGTGATGGGCTGCAGGTCCAGGCCGGAGGGGTTAATCTTCAGAACCGCCAGGTCAGCGGCAGAGTCCAGGCCCACCACGGATGCGGTGCGCACGGTGCCGTCGCTCAGACGCACCTCAATGGTGGATGCGGCGCTGGAAGATTCGAGGGTAGCCACGTGGTGGTTGGTGAGGATGTGGCCTTCCTTGTCGAGGACAACGCCGCTACCGCCACCGGAGGTGGAACCATTCGACGCCATGACGGTCACGGTGGAGGGCAGGACCTTCTTCGCGGTTTCTGCTACGCCTGCCACGGTGGAAGAGTTGCTGATATTGGAGCTGACGGATCCGCGGGAGGAGGTGCTGGTGGAGCTGTTGTTCGATGCCGCAATGCCGCCTCCGACACCCGCACCGACGCCGCCGCCAACGAGGGCAGCGAGCAGCGCCGCGGTGAGCACAACGCCGGCGCCGTAACGCTTGTTATTGCCGGTGTTCTGGGGCGCAGATTGCGCCGAAGCAACCTGCGCGGCCGCTGCCTGAGGGTAGGTGTATCCGGGAGAGGCGTATGCCTGCGGGTACGCGTTCTGACCCTGCTGGTAGCCTGCCTGCCCATTCACGTTCTGCAGGGGACGGGTTGCATCAGTGACGCCATCATTGCCGCCGTGGGACCATCCGTTGTTTTGAGTCATGAGTTCTCCTAGAGTCGCGCATGTGCGTCACCCTGGGCGCACGCTATCTTTCTACTCTAAATGGTGTTTCAAAGCGTTCGATATCTTTTCGCTGTTGGTTTTCGGGGAGTTCCCTGGGAATTTCTCCCAATTTTTTCACTCAGTGCAGATTTGCTGGCATGGGGCGCTCTGCCATCCCGCGGAAGTTAGCGTTATTTTCTAAGCTTTGTTCGCTATTTTTCGTCGCTCTCAGGCTTTTAAAGCACTCGGTTTTTCTCCATGGTTTACACAGCATGATGCGTCCGCATACACAGCTTCAGCACAGAGTCGGTCCGTAATGTTGAAGACACGTAGGAACGAAAACCAATGTAAAGGACAAACACGAGGAGAAACCCATGATGATCGGAACCCTGATTTTCTGTGCGGTCTTGGCAAGCTCCATCGGTATCGGTGCGGGTATTGTGGCTTGTTGCTCGGGAATGGTGTACCGCCGTCATCGTGCGGAGAAGGCCTCCGAGCTGGCGCAGCCGCTTGCCACCCACGCATTGACCGCCGGCAGGTAGCGCATAGAGTTTGATAGTTTTCCGGGGCAGGAGATGAGAGCCCTGCACCGGAGGGGTGAGAATCCCCAGTATGTCCCGAAGGGTCGGTGTGAGGACCGGCCCGGGTGTGATAGTGAGTTGAGTGATGATCGATGCGGCGTGAGCCCCTGCATGAGGGCTTGCGCCGCATCGTCTTTTAACTGTGATGCGGATGCGGGAGGCACTGGCGGAAAGCACTGGCGGAGAGTACCCGGCGCCCCGGCTACTTCCCTTTTAGTATGCGGTAAGGCAACGGTACCGCGGGCGTTCAGGGGACAGCTGGGTTATGGTGAAGTCATGAGGATTATTTCTGCTGTTTTCGCTCTTCTTGGCGCGCTTCCGACCCTACCGGCGGTGGCGTCTTCGCTGGACGGCGCAACCCGCCTGTACGCGCTACTTTTGTTTGTACTGATCTGCGCGGTGGTGGCGTTGTTCGCGTCGTTGAGCCCGTCGCGCCGTCGTGCGCGTGAGATTAGGCGGCAGGTATTGCAACAGCAGCAGCAACAGCAGAACCAGGCGATGAATCAGCAGGTTCCCCCTCACCAGGCACCCAATCAGCAAGTACCCCCTCAGCAGGTACAGGGTGCGGTGAGCTACCCGATGCACTACCAGCCGAAGCCGGCACAGCCCGGCAGTAGCGATCAGCAGTCGGCGCAGGGTCCTGTTCAGAACCAGGTACCAAACCCCGCGCAGGCCCCGGTATCTGCAGCGCCCCAGGCACAGTCCCCGAGCTCCCAGCAAGATCAGGCTGCCGAAGCTCAACAGGCTCAGGCACAGCAGGCTCAGGCGCCCTCGCCTCACCCTGCCTCACCTCAGCCTCCTCAGCCGGTGGCGGCACCGTCCCCGCTGGAGCCGATGCAGGCGGGCGGTGCCTCCGGCTCATCTTTGGTGCAGAACCATTCAGCAGAAAGCCAGGAGCAGCAGAGCATGTCCCAGAACACCCCGGCGCAGCCTGAAGAGCGCCCGCAGCAGGAGGCTGCCCAGCAGGCTCCCAAGAGTAACCCGGCACAGAGTAACCCGGCGCCTTCCGACCATTTCTCTTTGAGCACCAACTTCAAGCTCATTCCCCCTCTAGAGAATGCACAGCGCAGCCGCTACCCCATGGTGCTTTCTGTCAGTAAATCTGAGGATGAAGTCTTTGCGCTGCCGTCGATTAGCGGTGTGCCGCAGCATCTGCTGGTCGGCACGCAGGAGAATCATGTTCCGCTGAATCAGCGTCAGCGCTGGGAGCAGGTCGAGATCCTGGAGAACTACCTCATGCGTGCGGTCATGAATCTGCAGACGCTGGAGCGTGCGCAGGTTTCTCCGCTGCACAGTTTCAAGGAGACTGCTCAGGCTGACCGCGCGGTACTTGCCGCCGGGCTGGAAGAGACCATCCGGACGTCTCGGCTGAAGCTGAGCGGGGCGTTGGAGTTCTATACGTCCCTTCCTCGTCTGGCGGAGGCGCCGGGTTCTTTCGCTTTTGCCCGTGACCACGCGCTCTCTTTGAGCGCCACCGTCATTAGCCTGACGGAGGAGTGCTTTGAGCGTACCTTCCGTTGGCGTCTGCTGGAGGATGCCCTCCCGGATTCTTTGAGCGACCGCCTGTACGCGGTGCGTTATCTGCGTGAGAGCGCCCAGAAGCTGGCTGCTTTTGTGGAGCTGAGCGATTTTGACCGCGCTATGCAGCTTGCCGAGACCTGGAAGAAGACTGCCCGTAAGGATTCGAAGATTGATGAGGGCAAGCTCTGGAATGAGATGACCGAAGTCGCCTTTGACGTTCTGCCCAAGTTGCGAGAGCGGGCGTTGAAGGGCGTGCAGTCTACGTTGGAGTTTAGCGAGCTTTTCTACCGTTCCGGCGATGATGGTACGCACCGTATGCTCCGCCCGGAACAGCTAAGCGAGTTTGAGCTCAAGGGCGTGCAGTCCACGCTGGAAGAGCGTCTGGAGAAGGTGCGTCTTGAGCTTCAGGATGCGGAGTTCTGCGCTGCGGTCTTGAGCTTGCAGGCGCAGTCCGTCATTGAGCTTCTGGAGGAGCTTCTGCAGGTTGAGCAGGAGGGCGTTCTGGCGGAGGTCGTAACCGATTTGCGGGCGCTCGCTCATTACTCGCCGCACCTTGCTGAGCTACCCATTGAGACGTTGATGTACACGCGCGAACAGTACGCCCCCGATGGGGAGGATCTGCCGACCGTTGGCGAGCGCATCCGTTCTCTCTCGAGCGTTCCCGAGGTTCTGGCGTTCGTTCACTACGAGGGCACCAAGCTTCTGCTGGGTAGCGTGGATCAGAGCGAGGCATCTTTCGAGGAGGCTCTCTCCGAGGGTCTGCTTTCGGAGGCGATGGCGTTCTCTTCCATGCCGCTGTCGGTATTGCGTACTCATTCGCGGCTTCTGCAGCAGGTGCTTCGCTTGCAGAATCTGCGGTTGAAGCTGGCGTGGGTGAGTAGCTGTAGCGGTTACATGCCTTTGAGCCTGGTTGAGCGGTATTACGTCGGCCCCTCTGCCGGAGATGAGGATTTGAAGGAGCTGACCGAAAATATTGAGGCGCTCGCTGAGCTTCTGGACGCCCGCTCCAGCTCCCGGGAGTATAAGGGCCGTGACGTGCCGGTCCCCCGCATCCTGTGGTCGCAGATGCGAAAGCAGGCAGAACGCAGTTCTAGGTTGCTGAATACGGTGCAGTTCTTGGGCTGGATGTTCGCCTCGTCGTCGCGGGTGCAGGTGGTGAACGGCATAGCACAGAGTATCCACGATGTTGATGCCGCGGAGGTAGTGGAGCATCTGATGAGCAATCTGAAGATTGCGCGTCGGCGCTAACTGTCTGCATAACCGGTGAGCCGGGGTCTGGTGTGAGGCTAGACGCCGGTTTTCCTATATACCGGCTTTCCTGTATAAACCCTGGGAAGTCGGTAAACGGTCGGCAAACAGCGGCGCAATATTCTCGTATCTGTGCCGTTGTGCCCCTGTGCCACCGCTACACTAATAATGTGACCAGCACTAAGGTGTGCGATGAACAAGCACGCCGTGAAGTGCCGGTCCGTTCATACTTCACGACAACGGAGGAAAGACCATGACCGAGCACGCCTTTGCGCGTCAGATTCGTCCCGCACGCCCTCGCCTGCGCACTATCTTGGGTGCCACAGTGCTGGCGGCAGGTCTTTCTTGTGCACCGGTGGTTTTGCCGGCTGGTTCTGCATTTTTGAGCACGTCGGCGCAGGCTGCTGACCCGATGCAGATTACGGGCACCACCGTGTATGATTCCACGAACTCTTTGGGTGATACCGCTACCCTGAAGTCTAAGATTTCGGCTCTGTCGAAGAAGCACAACGTGGATTTGCACGTGGTGGTGATCGATAAGTTTGAGAACCCGTCTACTTCTTCGAGCTGGACGAAGGCGCTGGCTACGAAGAACAACTGGGGTTCTGCCGATGTGGTGCTGGTGATTGCTACTGAGACTCGCCAGGCGTATTTCTTGGCGGGTAGCACGAAGACCCTCTCGAGCGATCAGCAGACGAAGGTGTACCAGAACTACATCAAGCCGAAGCTGCAGAACAGCGATTATTCGGGTGCGGCTCTTGCTGCGGTTGAGGGTATCGAGGCTCAGAAGGGCGGTAGCTCTTCGGGCGTGGTGACCGGTGTGCTCGGTGTGGGTGCAGCGGCGACCGTGGGTGCCGGCGGTTATGCGATGTACCGTCGCCGTAAGAAGAAGAACACTCAGCAGCAGCCTCAGCGTTCCTACGGTGCGCCTCGTAACTACTCCCCCATTCCGGAGGTTCCGCTGGAGGAGCTGCGTACCCGCGCCGGTAGCGCCCTGCTGCAGGCTGATACCACGATGAGCCACGCGAAGCAGGAGCTGGAGTTTGCGCGCGCCCAGTACACGGACCAGCAGGTCGCCGAGTTCGCGCAGGAGATTGCGCGCGCTGAGGATCTGATGCGTAAGTCTTTCCAGCGTCAGCAGCTTCTGACCGACAGCATCCCCGATACCGAAGCTGAACAGCGTGCGTGGCTGACTGAGATTATCGATAATTCTCAGGAAGTCACCCGCATTGCCCAGGAGCAGGACGCTAAGCTGGCTCAGTTGCGCAACCTGGAGCAGGAGGCACCGCAGGCTATTGAGGCTCTGGCTCAGCGCCTGCCGCAGCTGCGTGCCTCGGTAGAGGAGATTGCCGCCCAGTACCGCGCAATGAAGGAGCGTTACCTGCCCAGCGCGCTGGAGCCCATTTCGAAGACCCCCACCCTGCTGGACTCGAACATGGTGTTGTGCGCTGCGGAGCTTGAGAAGGCCCAGGCGACCGTTAATACCGCCCGTTCGGAGGCGGTTGCTCACCTGCGCACCGCTGAGGAAGCTGCCTCGCAGATTCAGGCTCTGGGTGCTGCGGTCAATACCCGCGCGCAGGAGCTGGAGCAGGCTCAGCTGGGCCTGAGCACCGACCTGCTGAGCATTCAGCGTGACGTGGCTGAGGCGAAGAGCCTCGCGGCATCTCAGCGTCGCGATGATTTGGGTGCGGTCGCCGCCGGTATGGAGGCGGTGCTCAACCAGGTCAACCAGAGCGCTTCGGCTCGTCCGAATGACCCGCTGACTCTGGCGAACCAGTTGCGTCAGCTCTCCGCCGAGCTGGATAAGGCAATGACGAATATGCGTGCTACCCGCGAGCGTTCCCGTGCGGCGGAGCAGAACCTGGACCGTACGATGCGTTCCGCATACGCTGCGGTGAACGGCGCGCGTAGCTACATCAATAACCGCCGTGCGGCGGTGGGTCCGATGACTTTGACCGCTGTCTCTGAGGCGGAGCGTCACCTGGGCCAGGCTCAGCGTCTGGCTCCTTCGGATCCGCTGAACGCGATGAAGGAAGCCAACATGGCTATCCAGAAGGCGACCGACGCGCAGAACCGTGCTCAGAGCGAGGTCGGCAACTACTACAACAACCAGAACGACCGCGGCGGCGGTAGCTTCGGCGGTGACCTGGCGAAGGGCCTGCTGCTGGGCGCTCTGATGACCGCGATGAACTCCGGCACCAGTAGCTGGGGTAGCAGCGGCGGCCACAGCAGTGGTGGTAGTAGCGGCGGCAGCTGGGGCGGCGGCTTCAGCGGCGGTGGCGGCGATTGGGGTAGCGGCGGTGGTGACGGCGGTAGCTTCTAACCGCCTCCGATGCTACCGATTCTGTCGGTCGGTTTCTGTAGGTTTTTCTACAGTCTGACCGGCGGGGTGGATAGCTTACCTCACCGCTTTCTTCCCCAGTCGGAAAACACCTGAGGTAATTTACCAAAAGTTTAGGTTGCAGAAATCAGGCGTGCATCATTTTCACAGCATGCACCCAGAAATCTGCCACATAATTAGTTATACGGGCACGGCTCACGAGGAGCGTAGTGCTCCCCCGCAGCCCGTGAACAGAAAGTAGGAGATTATGGCTAAGCAGACCATCTTCGGCCGTATTGCACAGCTCGCTAAGGCAAACATCAACGCTCTGATTGATGCAGCTGAGGACCCGGAGAAGATGCTGGACCAGATGGTTCGTGACTACACCAACAACATCCGCGAGGCGGAGGCTGCAGTAGCACAGACCATCGGCAACCTGCGTCTGCTCGAGAAGGACCACGCTGAGGACGTCAAGACCGCTCAGGAGTGGGGCACCAAGGCTCTGGTAGCTTCTAACAAGGCTGATGAGTTCCGCGCAGCTGGCGACGTCGCCAACGCTGACAAGTTCGATAACCTCGCGAAGATTGCTCTGAACAAGCAGCTGCTGGCTGAGAAGGCTGCGCAGGCTGTTGAGCCTCAGCTGGCTTCTCAGACTCAGGTTGTCAACCAGCTCAAGGACGGCCTGGAGAAGATGCGCTCCAAGCTTGAAGAGGTCAAGTACAAGCGCGATGAGCTGACCGCACGTCAGAAGACTGCAGCAGCTCAGACCCAGGTGAACGACGCTCTGAAGGCGTTCGACGTTCTGGACCCGACCAGCGAGATGAGCCGCTTCGAAGAGAAGGTTCGCCGCGAAGAGGCACGCGTCATCGGTCAGCAGGAGCTGGCAGCTTCCTCCCTGGACGCTCAGTTCAACACCCTGGACCAGATGGAGCGCGACACCGAGCTGGACGCTCGCCTCGCCGCTCTGAAGGCAAAGAACGCTCCGGCAGCTCCCGCTCCCCTGGCTGTGGAAGCTCCCACCCAGACCCTCTAAAAGGTCCGGTGAAGAGTTCCCCAACAGGGAGCTCCCCAGATAAGCTGTTCTAGCTGACCTGGCGGATGTAGCACATAAAAGAACCGCCCCGTTCCTGAAGATCAGGAGCGGGGCGGTTCTTTATGCGTTAAGGGGTGCGAGCCTAGTTCGCGTAAATGTACAGGTAGCCTGCCATTGCGTCGCGGGTGATGGCTGCCGAGGAGGTCGAGCCGGTACCGATACCATTCGAGGCGGTCCAAGCCAGAGCCTGGGACGCGTAGCCGCCCTGGGCCTGTGCCGGGGAGCCAGCAGCACGGTACATGAACTCAGCCATGGTGGACTCGGTGACAGCCTCCAGAGGACGGAAGTCGCTACCGGTGATGCCCTGCTGGCTCAGCCAGAAGATTTCCTTGTACGCGGGGTGGTTGACCGGAACGTCGTTGAACGGCGAAACGGCCGGTGCGTTCACGGCGGGGCGACCAGCCACGCGGTACAGGTAGGTTGCCAGCTGCGCACGGTTAACCGACGCGTTCGGGCGGAAGGTGCCGTCCGCGAAGCCGAGCATGATGCGGTGATCAGAGTTCCAGCTGATCTCGTTGTAGTTCGGGTTCGAGTCGGACAGGTCGCTGTAGCCCAGCGCGGGGGTCTTGCCCGCGAAGTCCAGGGAGGACGCCAGGATGTGCGGCAGGTCGTAGTCGTGGTGGCTGAAGCCGTCAATCAGCTTCACACGGGCGTCAGAGAAGCCCGCGCCCAGGTATGCGTTGTAGCCGGACTCGACGGCGCCTCGTGCGCTCCAGGTGACGGGGTTGGTGTTACCGGAGGTATCCTTCGCGCCAACCCACCAGTACATCGGGGATGCCTTGGTGGTTGCGTCAGCGTCCACGGAGCCGTCCGAGTCGCCGCCTGCGACCATGATGGAGCCGCCGCCGTTACGCCAGGAGGTGTTGTGGTCGGTCAGCTCGTAGGTGATGAACTCAGCGCCACCGGAGTAGCCCATGGTCCACACCTGGGAAGCGTCCAGGTTGTTCTGGCTGATGAAGGACTTCGCGAAGGAGCGGAAGAACTCGCCGTTAGCGTCCATATCTTCCCACCAGGTGATGCCGTCGCCGGATGCGTTGGTATCCGGGGAGATGACCGGCACGAAGACCATGTTACGGGCGTTAGCGATCTTGCCCATTGCCGCGAGCATGCCCTCATCGGGGGTGTAGACCTTGGACTCGTCACGCTGCCAGTAGTCGCCGTCGAAGTAGAAGACAACACCAACGGGCTTGGAGTAGTCCAGGTTGTTCGCGTACACGTGGTACTGGGAGGTGGTGCCCGCCGGGGAGGTGTAGCTCTGGTAGGTTGCGGAGCTCATGGTGCGGGCGCGAGGGCCGGAGGTCTGCTTCTGCTCAGACTTCTGTTCGGTCTTCTGTTCAGCCTTGGGAGCGGCGGTTGCCTTGCCCTTAGTCAGCGAGTTGCTCAGAATCTGCGAGAAGTTGTAGTCGAAGTGGCCAGAGCCGTTCAGCACGGTTGCGGAAGCGTTGGTGTAGCCGGCGTTGCGGTAGGCGTTGTAGCCGCCCTCAACGGCGCCTCGTGCGCTCCAGGTCTGCGGGTAGGTCTCGCCGGTGCCATCGTTCGAGTTTGCGTACCAGAACATGGGCTGGGACTTCAGCGCAGCCGAGGGGGTGCCCTCGTCCAGGCCGCCGCCAGCGATCATGATGGAGCCGCCGCCGTTACGCCAGGTCTGGGGCTTGGTGTTCAGCTCGTAGGTGATGAACTCTGCGCCACCGGAGTAACCCATGGTCCACACGTTGGAGGAGTCCACGCCGTTAGCCGCAATGAAAGAGGAAGCGAAGGAGCGGAAGAACTCGCCGTTACGATCCATGTCTTCCCACCAGGTCACGCCTGCATCGTAGCGGTTAGCGTCCGGGGAGATGACGGGCACGAAGAGCATGTTCTGTGCCGCAGCGGATGCAGCCATCTCAGCCAGCTCGCCGGAGGGGTCGTAGACCTTGGACTGGTCGTTACGCCAGTAGTCGCCGTCGAAGTAGAAGACCACGCCAACGGGCTTGGAGAAGTCCACGCCCTCAGCGTAGACGTGGTACTGCGAAGTGGTACCAGCCGGGGAAGTGTAGGACAGGAAAGTCTGGTTGGTGCGGGTTGCCGCCACACCGGATGCCGCCTGGGTAGCCTGTGCGGTCTGCGCGGGCTGAGCGGCGGGGGTTGCAGCATTCTGGGTAGCTGCGGGGGTCTGTGCAACCTGTGCCAGGGTCGGCTGAGCGGAAGGCTGAGCCGCCTGGGTAGCCTGAGCAGCCTGTGCGGACTGGAAGGTAGCCGAGGGGGTCGCCTGCTGAGTTGCCTGTGCGGGCTGGGTAACCTGGGCGGTGTAAGTCTTCTGGATGGGCTGAACCGCAGTCGTTGCGGGAGCCTGCTGAGTCTGCTTTGCCTGTTCAGCCTGCTGGCGGATCTGCACAGCAACCTGAGAGAGGGTCGGCTGCACGGTGGAGGTGAACAGAGACTTCGGAGCCTGGGATGCGGTAGCTGCGCCGGGGATGTCCTGAACGACAGGTGCGAAAGCAGAAGCGGGTGCGACCAGGGTGCTACCGAGCACGGAGGGTACAGCGATGGCTGCGAGAGAGCCAGCCTTAACAGTGCGGGGGCGAAGTGCCATGGGGTTGTCCTCGTTGTTGGTGTTTCTGGGGCGCGAACGCCCGTGAGTGGTTGAGTGATAGGTGGTCTATAGGTGAGAAGTCCTATAGGCGGTCGGCCTGCGGATGTGATGCCGCACGAGACGCTTCCATCAACCATCCCGTGTGTATTGCGGGGATGTCCTCATGTGATGGAGGGGTGCGGTGTTGATCCGGAGAGCTACGCGGCGGACCGCGGTGACCACGTACTCAAAGCTACCAGGTCAAAAAGCCTTTTCCAGCGGTTTTTTGGGGCTATTTTTGGGTATCGAACAAGATTCAATCTTAACAAGAGCTTTTTCTAAGCTTCTAGTTTAACTTGAATCACCCTCAAGTAGAGGTTGAATGGGCTATTTTTCCTTGATTTTCCGGGGTTTTTGAGCGTTTTTTGAAAGAGTTTCAAAAAACTCTACAATTAACTTGAATGTTTCGTATGTGATTACAATCACTTTCAGAGTGAATTGTTGCACTCGAAGCCCAATTTTTGCCAAAAACCGCGGAATTCCGGGGCAAAACGGGTGATTTCCAAGCCCGGAATATAGGCACCTTTCGCATATTCCACTTTGAGAATGCACTTTGAGGCAAAAACAGCCCCCTCGCCACTCTCCCACCCAGGCATCCTATCGGACCCCTCATCACGCTCTTGAGACCCGCCCCAGAGCCCCCTTCAGGACCCCTTTCAGATCCCCTTTCAAGGAGCTCAAAAGCAGCGTCTCAAGAAGGCGTAACCACCCTCCAGCAACCGCTCGGAAGTGACTCCACCACCCCCATGGGCACACCCGCTTGAAGCCCCGATAGACGGACTGAGGAATACCTCGAAAGACGCATCGGGAGACGTTCCGAAACCAGTCCAGGGTACTTTCACGACGGTTCTATGAAATTCCGTGAGGAGGTTTCAAGAGGGGTTTCGAGAGGCCGAAAGATCCACCTCAAGCACCCCGGAAGGGGCAGCAGGCTGCCCCCCCCCATCAGTCTCCCCGAAGCACCGCCCCGACAAGGTTCAGAAGACCCCCTCCGCAGATTACAGAAGGCAGGAGATACGGAGAGGCAGGAGATATAAAGAAAGCCGCCCAGCAGGCGGCAGAAAGGTAGCACAAGAAGAAGAAAAGTAGGCGGCAAATGAAGACAGGTCGCCGACAGGAAAGGTGCAGGAAGGTGGCGAAAGAAGGCAGACCGGCGGTCGGAAGGTGACGGGAGGACAGCAGAAGGAGACAGGTCGGCGGGAGTACGGGTTTTAGGGAATAAAAAAACTCCCGATAGCTAAGCTATCGGGAGTTATCCGTTGCGGGGACAGGATTTGAACCTGCGACCTCCGGGGTTTTTACTAACGTCGGTGAAACGTGCATAGCTATACTTCACTTGGAAAAGCGTATGTGAGGATAGCTGCACTTCCAACGGATAGGTTTCCAAGTGACGGCAAAGCGAAGTCAGCGTTTGCTAAACTGTTCTATCGAATCCCAGTTTGAGATCGGTCCTTGCAAGTTCCACACCTTCGTTTTATTCCGCTATCACGAAGGCTATTTCCGGCTCTTCCGAGTTGAGTGTGGGTGACCAGGTATTGGTCGGGGGTTGTGGGTAGAGGTCGAGGTCCTTGATGATGAGCGGACTTCTACCACCGCGATCTTCAAAGGACCTCCTGTTGACTTCTTACCGTGACGGATCATGGGGCAGCCACACACAGAGCACGATGCAGTATTCACAGGAACGAGGCAAACACGACCAACTGAAAGAGTGACTTTCCCGCACCAGAAAGCCGAAAAGTCACCCAACCAGCAACACGTAGTGTCCTATAACCCAGAAAGAAAGCTCTCCCTGGAAGCCACTGAGGCTTCCAGGGAGAGCAGTCAGAGAGTGCGAAAGACGAATACACCGCTATCAAGCGTGAGGCGGCCGATGGGGGAGTCGTAGGTGGCGAGCGCCGGATCAGAATTGCTCGGGGTGATCGCGGTAGGCATACGCCCACACTGTCACGGCGACAGTCACAGCGCGAGTCCACGCGTCACGGACAGCGTCCAGTTCTGCGCCCTCGAAGCCCTCCGCCAGGAGACGGTGCCCGACCTCCACAGTCGGCGCGATGAAGGCGAGCACGTAGCGCAGAGGCACGAATGGCGTCGAGTCCGCCCCATCCGCCGCGTTCTTCGCCGCGGTCATGTGTCGAGCTCCGATCAGGTACTGGTAGTCCAACCACGCCTGATCCCGCTCGCGCGTGCACATGTCGATGACCCACTGGGCGAATCGGGGCTTTGACGCCTGCGCGTACTCGGGGTTCGGCTGTCCATCCGGATGCGCGGAATGTGCTGCCAGGTAGGTCTTTTGAGCCAAAATCCCGCGCCACGTGTCGACCATTTCCATGGCATGCGGCGCCAGGATGGGTTCTGCTCGCGCGAGCAACTCTGCGTCACCGGGCTGGACGTGCGCGGCGCCTTCAATCTCGCGCAGGTCTTCGAGTGTGAGCGGAGACGTGGGGACGGCATCGGTGCCGTAGGTGTACCCCGACGAGTGGTCGTAAGCGGTCATACGAACCTCCTTGAACTTATGCGTCAATTGTAGAACGTGCTCTTGCTCAGGTCAAGTCCTGTGGAGTGGTGTAATCGTTTTGTGTCCTTCGGGTTGGGTTATGCGCTGAGTTGGAGTGGGGTGTCCTCCTGCCCGGTGGGTTGTGGTGTGAGTCGTGATTTGGTGAGGATGTCGAGGCTGAGGTAGCGTCGGCCTTCGGCCCATTCGTCGTTTTGTTCGGCGAGGACGGCTCCGACTAGGCGGATGATTGCTTGTCGGTTGGGGAAGATTCCCACGGTGTCGGTGCGGCGGCGGATTTCGCGGTTGAGGCGTTCGTTGGGGTTGTTGGACCAGATCTGGGTCCACACCCCGGTGGGGAAGGACGCGAACGCGAGGACGTCTGCCCTGGCTTGATCGAGGTGATCACACACGGCGGGGAGCTTGTCGTGGACGTAGTCCAAGAGCCGGTCGTATTGAGCGTTGACCGATGCCGCGTCGGGCTGGTCATACACCGAGTGCAGCATCGCTTTGACAGCGGGCCATAGTGCTTTGGGGGTGACGGACATGAGATTAGCGGCGTAGTGGGTACGGCATCGTTGCCAGGTGGCTCCGGGTAGGTTGGCGGCGATGGCCTCAACCAGGCCCAGATGGGCATCACTGGTGACCAGGCGCACGCCGGTCAGGCCTCGGGCGACCAGGTCGGCGAAGAACTCCTTCCAGGCTGGAGCGGTCTCGCTGGTGGACACGCGCACCCCCAGCACTTCGCGGTGTCCGTCATTGTTGACTCCGGTGGCAACCAGAACCGCGCACGAGACGACGCGTCCTCCTTCGCGTACTTTCATGGTCAGTGCGTCAGCGGCGACGAAGGTGAAAGGCCCGGCATCGTGGAGGGGCCGGTTGCGGAACTGGTCCACGTGTTCGTCGAGGTCTGTTGCCATCCGTGAGACCTGGGACTTGGACAGTCCTGTGATCCCCAGGGTTTTGACGAGCTTGTCCATACGGCGCGTGGATACTCCTGCCAGGTAGCAGTCAGCGACCACTGTGATCAACGCGGTTTCACAGCGTTTGCGCCGTTGCAGTAACCATTCTGGGAAGTAGGTGCCTGAGCGCAGCTTGGGGATCGCCACGTCGATGGTGCCGACCCTGGTGTCCAGGGGCCGGTAGCGATACCCGTTGCGCCTGGTGTGACGCTGCGGATCTTGTTGACCCCACTGGGCCCCGCACACCGCATCAGCGTCCGCTGATAGCAACGCGTTAATGACGTGCTGGAGCAAGGAACGCATCAAATCTGGGGATGCCTGGGACAACGCCTCGCCAAGCATGCCAGCAGGGTCGATAATATGAGGAGCGGTCATCGTTGTGCCTCCAAATCATTTCGAGTCAGAAGTAGAAGAGCTTTCTCGAAGGATCACACGGTGACCGCACCCATCACAAGCAACGGGCCGATCACCACACGGTTACACCACTATGCGGGACGCTACTCTTTCACCGCTTAGTTACCGCCTGTTTGAGGCTAAGCGGTATATCGAAAACGTTGGTATATCAGTCAAAACATGGTGTGTTGCCGCCTCTACCGCCTAATTTCTAAAAAGTGTACACGCGAGTGTTCATCTTCCTACATATGCGTGTGTATATATAAAAGTTTTCGGTTTTAGGCGGTGAAGGCGGTAAAGGGTTGGGATTCGGTTGCGATACGAGGGAAAATGCTATACCGCTTTTGCATTTTCAGGCGGTAAACAGCCGGTATCAACGCCGATTAGGCGGTGAAAATCCTCCTCTGCAACCTCCCTCCCACGAGATCATGCACGAGCGAAGATAGTCATACGCCCCGAAGGGGCGTTGGATGATAGTCCTCGATGTTGGGTGATAGTCCCCCCTCCCCCCACCTCGACGACGGGCCTGAGTTTGGCTGAAAGGTAGGGAATAACATAGGGATTCGGTCTCGTCAGGGCAAAACAAAACCCGGTATCTCAGCGACTTTTCGTTGAGATACCGGGTTTTTCTGGTTGCGGGGACAGGATTTGAACCTGCGACCTCCGGGTTATGAGCCCGGCGAGCTACCGAACTGCTCCACCCCGCGGCGACTCATACAACTATACAGACCCCAAACCGGGCATGCAAGCCAAAAACGCGATTTGTAACCAAGCACACAAAAATAGGGGCTGTTGGGTAGAAAGCAGTTGGGTAGAAAGCAGTTGGGTAGGAATAGGGGCTACGGGGCAGTGCCAGGGGTAGAACATACAGGAACGGGGTGGAAGTGAATCACTTCCACCCCGTTCCCGCAGAGATGTTCCCGCAGAGACCGCTAGAGCTAGTCGGTAGGAGCCGTATCCAGTGCAGGCCCCGGATCTAGAGCGAGGACGCTAGACCCGTGAGCATCCGGTATGGGCTACTCCCCCGCTGTCTCTTAGGCTTAGCCTCTTAGTCTTAGCGAGAAGCCGAGGCGCTGGCGCTGGGCTTCGCGCTTGCGGGGGCGCTTGCAGAAGCCGCGGCACTGGGAGCTGCAGAGGCGCTCGGAGCCGCAGAGGCACTGGGCGCTGCCGAAGCCTTAGCGGAAGCCGCGCTCTGCGCCTCCTCAGCCTCCAGAGCCTTCTTCACGGCTGATTCCAGACGCTTCTGAGCCTCACCGTAGGCAGCCCAGTCGCCCTTCTTCATTGCCGCATCAGCATCGGTCATCGCCTTCGAGGCATCCGTCAGAGCCTGCTTCAGCTCCGAAGACTGCGAAGCCGACGAACCGCCGGTCGAAGCGCCCGAAGTACCAGAGGAACCGGAGGCAGAAGCCGAGGGGCTAGCCGCCGCCGAACCGTCCAGCTTCGCGCCCGAAGAGCCACCAAACACCTGGTTCAGCGCCTCCTCCAGAGTCGGAGCGAAACCGACCTTATCGCCGAAGCTCACCAGCACACGCTGCAGACGCGGGTACTTAGCGTCACCGCTCGACTGCACGTACACCGGCTGAACGTACAGCATGCCGCCGCCCACCGGCAGAGTCAGCATATTGCCGTTAATAACCTCAGAGGAACCGCGGCGCAGCAGGTTCAGCTGGTTCGACACCTCAGCATCAGAGTTGAAAATATTCTGAGCCTGACCGGGTCCGGGAACCACCGATGAACGCGGCAACTCCAGCAGACGCAGCTTGCCGTAATCGGCGCTACGCTCGCCATCCTTACCGGTACCGGCATCACCGTTAGCGGCAAGGAAGCCGTACATCACGTTACGAGAGTTCGAATCGCTCTGCTGAGGAATGAACGTGGTCGTCAACGAGAAGTGCGCACGAGAATCGCCGGGCATCTGCAGGGACAGGTAGTAGGGCGAAATCGGCTGGTTACGATCATTGGTCGGGTCGTTCGGAATCGACCAGACATCGTCACCGGCGTAGAAGCTATTCGCGTTCGTCACGTGGTACTTATTCAGCATGGTGCGCTGAATATTGAACATGTCAGTCGGGTAACGCACGTGGCTCATCAGCGACGCGTTCATCTCGCGGTAGCTCTTCACCGTGCCAGGGAAAACACCCTGCCACGCCTTCAGCACCGGATCCTCCTCATCCCATGCGTACAGGGTTACCGAACCGTCGTACGCGTCCACGGTAGCCTTCACCGAGTTACGGATGTAATTCACCGAGTTAGAACGCTGAGCACCCGCAGCGGTTGCCGCATCCTGGGAGCTACCCTGCGCGTAGGGGAACTGGTCGCTCGTGGTGTAAGCATCCACAATCCACTGCACGCGGTTATTCACAATCGCCGGGTACGGCTTAGAATCCACGCTCAGGTACGGCGCCACCTTACGCACACGATCCAGCGGGTTACGTTCGTACAGAATCTGCGAACCCTCACGCACCGCATCCGACAGCAGAATGTCAGAGGACTGGAACTTGATCGCGTAGGACAGGCGAGCCAGCAGCGAATCAACACGGGGACCACCGTAACCGGCGAAGGTGTACTTCGCATCGGAGGCTTTGGTCTCATCAGCAGAGAGCGGACGGTCCAGCTCCAGGGTGTCGCCCTTACCGCCCACAATCGAATACTCCGGCGAGCTCATGCCGAAGTAAATACGCGGCTCGTAAT
The DNA here is from genome assembly GCF_964211445.1 of Rothia mucilaginosa. Classification (GTDB taxonomy): domain Bacteria; phylum Actinomycetota; class Actinomycetes; order Actinomycetales; family Micrococcaceae; genus Rothia; species Rothia mucilaginosa_E. The sequence goes on from NZ_CAXOQT010000009.1 coordinate 40,318, forward strand.
CCTCGCTCAGGGTACCGGTCGCCTTAATGCCGGACTGCAAGAACTTCGGGTTACCCGCAGAATCAACCTGGTTACCATACGCGGCAATCACACCGTAACCGTGGGTGTACACCACGTGGCGGTTATACCAAGAATCGCCGCTCGTCTGCGCCGGGTTCAGCTCACGCGCAGCAAGCACCGTATCCTGCGTGGTGTTACCCACCGCATAGCGGTCCACCGACAGCTGCGAATCAAAACGGTAGTACGGGCGGAACTGCTGCATCTGCGCAAACGCCGAGGACACAACATTCGGATCCAACAGACGAATATTCGCAATGGTCGCGCTCGAAGAGCTCAACGCACCCGCACGAGTATCAATCGTCGCGTCATACGGGGTGGTCTCAATCTTGTCCAGACCGTACGCGTAACGGGTCGCATCAATATTGCGCTGAATGAACTTCGACTGAGCACCCTGCTCATTCGGAACCACCTGGAAACGCTGAACAATCCACGGGTACAGACCGCCAGCAACCAGAGCAACAACCACCAGCATCGCGGTGCTAATCAGCGGCAGACGCCAACGATTCATCGACGCCGCCACCACAAACATGACAGCCACCAGCAGAGCAGAAATCGCCAAAATAGCGTTCACCGGGATCGACGAGTTCACGTCCGTGTACATTGCGCCAGCCCAGCGGCCCACCTGCTGCTGAGTCGACGAATAGCGGTCCAGCCAGAAGCTCACCGCACGAGTCAGCAAGAACGCAGCTGCCACAATCGCAGCGTGACGACGGAACGCCGCAGTAGTGCTCACACCGCCCGGCTGCACCTTAATGCCGCCGTAGAAGTAGTGCATAAACAGGCCTGCGAGCGCCGACAGCACCACAGCGGAGGTCACCAGGGTCACCACCATGCGGAAGAACGGCAACGCAAACAGGAAGAAACCGTAATCCAGACCGAACTCCGGGTCCGTCTTACCGAAGGACTGCTGGTTGAAGAACAGTGCAACCGTGCTCCACTGAGTCATCGTCGCCGAAGCAATGAACAGGCCCAACAGCAGCGGAACCGCAATCAGCAGAACCTTACGCGCCTTATCCACGCTCTCGTGGTAGCGGCGCATGCTCTCCTCAGCACGCTGCTGACCAAACACGTCACGCAGCATCTGCTCGGCAGCATCCGTGCCGCTGGTCGGCACGCTCTGATTCGGGTTCGGTGCCTCCTGCGGCTTCTTCTCAGACGCGGGCGCCACATCAGCATGACGGACCGCATAGGACATCGAAGCCCACAGCGGCACAGAAACCACCAGGGCAGCCACCACAAACACGGCGGCCTTCAACAAAATCTGGGTAGTGAACACGGTGCTATAACCCAGCTGATCAAACCACAGCCAGTCCGTGTACACCTGAGACGCACCCACAAAAGCGGCAATGAGCACCGCCACCACAGCAATCGTCACCCGCAAGGGGCTACGACGCTTAGGCGTGGACTTCTTCGGCTTGGGATGCGCGGTGTTATTGGTCGACTCAGACACAATTCCTCGCTCATCATACGTTCAGAGAAAATAACTGCCTTTAAGTATCTCAGAGGTGAAGCAGAAGGGCAGAATGAGGCGTAAGCCGGGTGAAATATATAGGGGCGCCGCAGCTGATGAGGACAGAGAATAGGGCGCAGAACAGCCCCGGTATCGTAAAGTACCGGGGCTGTTCTGACGTTATAGGGGTTGTGGTTGTGCTGCTAGGAGCCGCGATTAGGAACCGCAGCGGGGCAGGGAATCATCCGGGGTGCCGGACTTAATCGCCTCTACGGTCTTTACCGCCTCATCCAGGGTTGAGACAGGGACTACCACCATCTGACCCTTAACCTGACCAGCGTGATAATAGTTGAACAGGTCGGGGTCCTGCGCCTGCATCTTCACAATCGAATCGCAGTTCTCCTTCGGCGCCAAGAAGTAACGCGCACCGTAACGGCCCGTCGCCAGGATCTTGTACTTAATGCCGCCAATCGCGCCAACCTTACCGTTCGCATCGATCGTGCCGGTACCCGAAATGTAGCTGCGGTACGGGTCGCCTCCGGCGTCCTCATCGGCGAGCAGAGTACCCTCACTCAGCTTATCGACCGTGCCCAGCGCTAGCATCAGACCGGCGCTCGGACCGCCCACACCGTCCAGGTTGTACTGCACGTGTGCCGGCAGGTCGTAGCTCTGCTTCAGGCCAGCACCCAGAATCCAGCGGCTATTGTCGCTCGAACGAACCGGGGTCAGCTTAAACGTCTGCTGCTTACCGTCACGCTCCACAGTCACGTCAATCGGCGAACCGTTCGAGGCGTTCACCGCCTTCGGGACATCGGTGAGGGTCTCAATCTGCTTCTCCCCCACCTTCACGATGCGATCGTCACCCTTCAGCACGCTCGCCGCAGGGGAACCCTCCACCGTGGTCAGCACCTGAACCTTCTCAGTCACGGGCATCTTCAACTGACGCATCGCCGCGACCTTCGCCTGAGTCTGCGAATCAGCCATCTGCGCACCGGTCGTAGCCGTCGCCTGCTCATGGCTCACATGCGGGTACAGGGCGTCGGTCGGCACCACGAGGCTACGGTTACCGTCAAACGCCAACCAGCCGTAGAACGCCTCCGCGCCCGACAGCTCAGTGTAGGGACCACCCGAAACCGACACCGTGGTCATGTTCATCTTGCCGAAGGTCTTATAGCTGGGCGCGCCAGAAACCTCAATGACGTCCTTCTCCTGATAGGTTCCGAGCACGTCAAAGAGCGGGCCGGGGCCCTCCTTCACATAGGAACTGGGCAGAACAAAAGCACCAGCCAGCAGGGCGCACGTCGCCACAGCACTGACAGAACGCAGGTTCAGGCGGCGCGGCGCAAAACGCGAACGGCGCTTAGCCGTCTTCTCGGTACTCTTCACGCTCGCGGAGGCGGCGTTCGGCTGCTGCTCAGCATCGGGGGTGGGCTTAGTCATGGTTTCTACAGTACCGGATAAACCGGCTTTTCAGCACGCGGGCGGGCATCTTCAGCCGGATGACGGGCAGACAAACCGGGGCGCAATAGACAAGGGCGTCAGAGACAAGCTTGTGTGCCCTCAGCTGATTAAGCCGCCTCCACAGCGGTGGCGCGGGAAATTCTCAGCAAAAATCGGTAGGCTGGACAGCGAGCGGGCCAGCTACGCCCACCCCCGGATTACGAAAGGCTTCACATGTCTGAGAACCCCACCGGCGGCGCCTCCAACGAGCGCGACCCCCTCGAAGAATTCCTCAAGAAGATGCAGGAGCAGGGCTTCGACCCCTCCGCAGGGGCAACCGGCCAGGGCGGCAAGGGCGCCTCCAACGCGCAGAACCCCTTCGGCGCGCTCTTTGGTGAAGGCGGCCAGAACCCCTTCGGCATCAGCATCGACCCCGAAGACCTCAAGAACATGGGCATGGGCTTTGACCCCGCCATGATGCAGAGCATGTTTGCGCAGGTGCAGGCAATGTTCTCCGGCGCGGGCGCATCCGACAGCCCCAGCGGCGTGAACTGGGATAGCGTAAAGAACCAGACCCGCCAGATGCTCGCAGCCAAGGGTGAAGACCCCTCCGTACCCGAAAACCTCAAGCGCGCTGTAGAAGACGCAGCGAACCTCGCTGACCTCTGGCTGGACGCCGTCACCACCGTTGAACGCCACAACCTGCCGGTGCAGGCATGGTCCAAGGCCGAGTGGGTTGAGCACTCCTTCGACTCCTGGCGCGAAATGGTTGAGCCCGTCGCCGCCGAGGTCACCCAGTCCATGGTCATGCCGGGCCCCACGGACGAACTGCCCGAAGAAATCGCCTCGATCTTCAACAGCGGCTTCCTGAACAATATTGGTTCCGTGATTTTTGGTGCGCAGATGGCTCAGGCGCTCGCACAGCTTGCCGGTGAGGTGTACTCCTCCACCGACGTTGGATTCCCCCTCGCACCCGGTTCCTCCGCGCTGCTGCCCAACGGCTACCAGCAGCTCGCCGAAAGCATCGAGGTGCCCCCGCAGGAAGTTCTGCTCTACCTCGCCGTGCGCGAGTCCGCGCTGATTCGCCTGCACAAGGCAAACCCCTGGCTGCGCGAAGACCTGGTCCAGCTCGTGGCACGCTACGCCCGCGGCATTCGCGTGGACATGAACCGCATGCAGGACGCCGCATCCCAGGTGGACATGAGCAACCCCGACGCCGTACAGGAAGCCTTCGAAGGCGGCATGTTCAGCCCCCAGCGCACCGAAGACCAGGAGCTGGCAGTGCAGCGCCTCGAGGGTCTGCTTGCCCTCATCGAAGGTTGGGTCTCCGTCGTCACCGAGGATGCGACCCGCAACCTGCCCAAGGCACCGCAGCTGACCGAAATCATGGCGCGCCGCCGCATCGACGGCGGCCCCAGCGAACAGGTCTTCGAGAACCTGGTCGGACTGGAACTGCGCCCGCGCCTGGTGCGCGAGGCACAGCAGTTCTGGCGCTGGTACGAAAACTCCCACGGCATTGAGGCGCGCGACGGCCTCTGGGACACCCCGGAGACCCTGCCCACCCCCGCCGAGCTGGAAGACTTCACCGCATACGATGCGCGCATGAACGAAATCAGCCTGGACGACGTGGACTTCGAATCGGAGCTGCAGAAGCTGCTGGACGGCGGCTTCGGCGACGCGCCCGAAGAAAAGTAAAGCGGTGAAAAGTAACGCCCCGAAATAGTAACGCGGCGAAAAGTAAATAGCTGACGCCCCGAGCGGGGGTGGCTTGTGAATGTACAAGCCACCCCCGCTCGAGTGTTTTGGCTAGTTGATAGGTTTTTAGCCGGCGCTGTTCTGCTCGCCCCGTTCACCCTCGGCACGCGAGCGCCCCAGCGCGTACCCCTCCAGGTAGGCTTGCGCCCGCAACAGCTGCGGGTAGCGCGCCTCCAGGGCACGGAACGCCGCCGAATGGTTCGGCTGTAGCAGGTGGCAGAGCTCGTGGTGAATCACCGAATCCAGCACGTACTCCGGTACGCCCTGCAACTCCGAGGAGATGCGGATCTGCGTGTTCGCGTAGGTTGCCGAGCCCCAGCGCTGACGCTGGTTGCTCACCCATCGAATCGACAGCTTCTCCAACCTGCCCGAGGCTACCAGCTCCGGCAGGTGCGTCTGCGCCAGGTGCAGGGCACGAGAGCGCAGGTACTCGTCCGTGACCGTCAGCTGCGTGGCACGCTCACGGCGGGCGGCACGACGCTGAATGCGCGGCAGCAGGCGGGCAATATGCTCGTCAATCTCCTCGCTCGTGCTCGCGGCGGGAATGAGCAGGCGGTAGGCGGGGTTGCCGTGCTCGTCCACGCCGTCGCGCTGCATGCTGATGGTGCGGGTGCGGCGCGCCGAACGGACCAGCTCAATCTGCGGGCGGTCCTCGGTGGCGGGCAGGATTTCACGCTTAAAACGCTGAGCCATAGTCTCCTCTTCCCTTCGACGAACGGCGAGCCTGTGTTGCACGGGGCTGAGCCGAACGAGCCTGGCCGTACGAGGAGCCGGCGCTCTCAGCCCTGCGGCGGCGTTTCGCCGGATCAATATCGTCCAGGAAACGCGAGCGCTTACGCTGGCCTCTGCCGCCCACGGTGCGGGTCATGGTCCAGGTCAGCCACAGGTACTTGCGGGCGCGCGTAATACCCACGTACAGCAGGCGGCGCTCCTCATCCACCTCGTCCGGGGTGGTCGCGAACGTAATCGGCATGAGGCCCTCGTTCAGTCCGCACAGGAATACGGCGTCCCATTCCAGGCCCTTTGCCGCGTGCAGGGATGCGAGGGTTACGCCGTTGACCTGCGGTGCGTCGTTGAATTCGCTGCGGTGGTTCAGGGTTGCCACAACCTCGTGCATGGTCAGCGGCAGCGGCTCGGGAACGCCCGGGCGCGGGTTGGCGCGGTGCTCCTTCATCTGTTCCTGGCGGTTCTGCGCCATCATGTCGACCATGTGCACGAGGGCCGCGAGGGATTCCCACTTCTGGCGGGTGGCGCCTCCCGAAAGGGGGCCCTCTTCCTTGTAGCCGAGGCCGCCGAGCACGTCGCGGGTGTAGCGGGTGACGTCCTCGGTGCCGTCGGTGGACTTGGCCGAGCCGCGCAGGGCAAGCATCGCCTGCTTGACCTCGGGGCGTTCAAAGAAACGCTCCGCGCCGCGCAACTGGTACGGAATGTGGGCGGCGGACAGTGCCGACTCAATCGCCGCCGACTGGGCGTTCGTGCGGAACAGCACCGCAATCTCCGAAGGGGGCACGCCGTCCTTCTCAATCAGGTCGCGGATATCCTCGGCAATGCCGGCGGCCTCCTGCTCGTCGTCCGCGTAGCCGAACCATTCCACGTCCACGCCGGGGCCACGCTGAGACATCAGCTCCAGCGGCGGCGCCCACGAATGCGGGCTCGAATCCGGGTGCGGGCGACGCGCCGCCAACAGACGGTTCGCCAACTCCACCACCTGCGAGTGGGAGCGGTAGTCGCGGGTCAGCTTCACCGTGTGCGCGCCACGGTACCGGCGCGGAAAATCCAGTAGGTAACGGCTGGTCGCGCCGGTGAAAGAGTAAATCGTCTGGGAGGCATCGCCCACCACGCAAATATCGTCGCGGCCGCCCAGCCACACATCCAGCAGACGCTGCTGCAGCGGGGACACATCTTGGTACTCGTCCACCACAAAGTGGCGGTACTGGTTGCGGACGGTCGCCGCGAGCTTCTCGTCCTCCTCCAGCATGGCGATGGTCAACAGCAGCACGTCCTCAAAGTCGATGAGGTTACGCTCATCCTTCAAATCCTCGTACGCCTGGAAAATGCGCTGCATATTCTGCGGGGTAATCGCCGAGGGCAGCTGCTTCTCGCTCAGGCGCTGCATGATGGTGTCCGGGGTGAGCAGCTGAACCTTCGCCCACTCAATCAGCGACGCCAAATCACGCAGCAGGGAACGGTCCGTACTGATGCGCAGGCGGTTCGCCGCCTCCGTAATGAGCGTCGCCTTATTCTGCACGATGGACGGGAACGTACCGCCCACCACCTGCGGCCAGAAATACGCCAGCTGACGCAGCGCCGCCGAGTGGAAGGTACGCGCCTGCACGCCGTGGGCACCCAGCTGGTGCAGACGGGTGCGCATCTCCTCCGCCGCACGCAGGGTAAAGGTCAGGGCGAGCACGCGCGGGCCCTGGTAGCGGCCAATCGCAATACCGTAGGCAATGCGGTGCGTAATCGCGCGAGTCTTACCGGTACCCGCACCCGCCAGCACGCGCATGGGGCCGTCCAGCTCGGTAGCGACCGCGCGCTGATCCGGGTCAAGCCCGGCAAGAATATCGTCTGCGGAGATCATATGCTGAGGCTGCTGAGGTGTGGCGGTCATAATGCTCCATCAGTAAGGCGGGCGGTACGGGCAGGCGGCAGGCGCTCGCGCTGGACATATGGATATGCGGGCGCGTGAGGCGGTGATAGCCGGTCTTCCATTGTATTCTCCCAGACAGCACCGGGGCTTCTTAGCCGTCGCTTCTTTCATTCAGGGCGTGAGGCGCCGCCTATCTGGGCGCGTGCAGGTAGAAGTGCAGATAGAGGCGAGCGCAGAAGCGCAGGCGGAAGCGTTTGGGCTTGTCCGCAAGTATCTTCACCACTTGGCATAAAGATCGCAAAAACTACTAAACGGCACACATTGGTTTGGTAACCTTAACCCGTGACTTTATCTCCCCTTCAGCTAGCAGCCATTGTCTCCGCCGGAGTGCCCGGGATCTACCCCGTCGGCGCCGAACCGGTCCGCGAAGACAGCGACGACTTCGACTCGGCCATCATCGCCGACTCCACCGGTCGCCGCTGGCGAGTCTGCGCCCCGCGCCGCCCCGACGCCAGCATGCGCCTCGAAGCTGAACACCTCATCCTGCAGTCGTTCAGCCCCGGCCTGCGCGCCCGACTGCCCTTCGCCGTACCCACCGTCGCCGGCACCGTACCGTACGCGGGCGGCAACGTGTTCGTGTACACGCACATCCCCGGCACCATCTACGACGTAGACCAGCTGGCTGAGCTGAGCCGCCGCGAAGTTGCGGCGAACCGCCCCTCCCTGGCGTCCATCATCGCCAAGGACATTGCGACCCTGCACGTGATGCCCGAAGACATTATTTACGAGGCTGACCTGCCCTCCTACTCTTCGGAGCAGATTCGCCTGCGCAAGAACGCCGAGCTGGAGCGTGCCGCCGCAACCGGTAAGGTGCCCGCCGACCTGCTCGCTCACTGGCGTGCCGTGCTCTCCCCCGGCCCCATGTGGCAGTTCCGCCCGCGCGTGGTCCACGGCGACATGGGCGCCGAGAACCTCGTGTTGCACGTGACTCCTACGGAGGCGCGCATCGTGGAGGTCACCGGCTGGTCCGAGGTGCACGTGGGCGACCCCGCGCAGGACTTCGCCTGGCTGTACTCCTGCCAGGACATTGACTTCACTGACGAGGCGATTGAGGTGTACCGTCAGCAGATGCCTCAGCTGCCCGACGCCTATCTGGCGCAGCGTGCGAACTTCTACGCAGAGTTCGCAATTGCCCAGTGGCTCACCCACACCGTGGAGGTCGGCGACCGCGACGGCGCAACCCACGCCGTGTCCATGCTCCTGGACATTCAGGACGATCTTCGCGCCTCCGGCGAACTGCTCGGACAGGAGGAGGTCGGCCCGCTGGTCGGTCCCGCCGAGTAGCTATTAGGGTAAGTAGCCGCCAGGTTGCCACCCGCCACTCAGGTTTTCAATTTCAGCCCCGCAGTACTGCACTGCGGGGCTGAAACTGTATCTGCAGGGGTTAAATCATGCGTGGCGCCCAGCGAAATCAGTTCTACAGACTGTCTGCCAAAGTGGTGGAATGATGCTTATAAGGGCTAGTTGGAAGGGCTTTTGACGGCTTTTTATCAAAATTTCTTTAAGTGTTTTCCGGCACTTTTTGAGCACCGGTTTTGCATTTTTGTGCATGAATGACTCAGATTAAGGCTGAGACTTGAAGGTGAGACAATGGCGTCATTCACAATATTTCCGCAGTGCAAATACACCCTAAACCCACTTAACCCAACTTCAGCAATTAAGAATCCACACTGCCTCAACTTCACCTTGAACTATGCTCAAAATAGTGCATTTTAGGGTAAAAACTTTGCCCGTAGATTTTTTCAAAAACTCCTGGAATACTTTTGCTGTGCCGCGAGAAAACCAGCGGACACACTCCCCATAGCGCACTGACCAGCGCTGATATCGTGGCAGCGATAAATTGGGGAGACAGATTGGACGGGACCCTGACCGGTCATGTCAGACCCGAGCCGGATTCATGCACCGCGCAACCAATCACCGATGGCAGAAATCTATAGAGTTACTTTCGAGGTTGTGTTTGAGAGTAAAGACGCACGCAAACCCCACGGGGCGCCGGCGGCGCGAGTGAGGCCGCGAGAGCGGCAGTCGTTCGGCGCGGTTCTTTCCCGGAGCGTGCGAGGGCACGAAGTACCTCTATAGTTCTTCAGCGGCTGAGGACGCCTCATCACCCTAATGCAGTGGGGTGAAGAGGTGTCCTCTGCCGTTAACACGAAAAGTCCGCACAGAAAAGCAGCTCACGAGGCACAATGCCCACGTGAGCTGCTTTTCTGTATTCGGTTATTGGCTCAAGCTAACGCGCGAGCACATGTTGTCTAGCTCTACCGGTTAGCCCGGCTGTCTAGCCCTTACGCGCCTCACGAATCACCTTCGCCAGCTGCGCCTCCGTGGGCAGGCCACCGCGAATCTGGTGATCCCACACCTCCGCAACGCCCTTGCCGCCCAGGTACACGAACACGGTGCTGATGCGCTCCGGGTCCACACCCATGATGCGGGAGAATGCGATACGGTACAGGCCCAGCTGGAAACGCCGCGACTGCATCGAGGCTGCCTTCGGTCGAGAACCGCTCTTCCAATCCACCAGAACCCAGCGTTCGCCGTCCTCGTCCTCGGTGCGGAACACCGCGTCAATACGACCGCGCAGGCTTATGCCCTCAATGTGGGTTTCGACCGGGTACTCGACCGCCCAGATGCGTTCCTTCCACTCGTCGCTACCCCACTCGCTGTTGGCAAAGCGCTCCCAGAGACGCTGAACGGAGGCATCCAGCTCACTCTCGGATTCCTCGTAGGCATCCTCGAAGGTAAACTCGTCGGGGTCCTCCCCCAGCGCCTGTTCCTGCAGGTCGGCGGGGCCTGCAGACTCAGCGAGCGCACCTGATGCGGAGGCAGCGGAGCCCTGCAGGTCAACGCCCACCGTGTCCTCTGCCTCGGGTGCCTCCAGCGGGTCGGCGGTCGGAACCACACCGAAGTGCTCCTCAATCAGCGCGTGCACCGCCGTACCGATTGTCGCCGCGCGCGAGGGACGCTGAGGCACCGGGCGCATCAGCTGATGCACCGTGCCCTGCGGGTCCTCGCTCAGGCGAATGAACGTGGAGGCGGACAGGTGCCCCGGCAGCTGCTCGGGCAGCACCGGGTCTGTCTGACCCATCATGAGCAGTAGCAGGTCGGCTTCGCGTTCCCAGTCCACCGCCTGCTGGCGCAGGGGCTCGGGAATGGCAGACTCGCCGTGTGCAGCAGATGCGGTGGGTGCAGAGTGGTTTGACCCCTCCCCCGCTACCTCCGCGCCCCGGTGCGGGTCACCCTCACCGACGGCAAGCTCCACCGCCAGGGCGGCACGCTCCACCGCCTCACGACGGCTCGAGGAGTTAATCGCAATCTCACGTTGCAGGTTCTCGTGCTGGCCGCGGCGAAGCATCGCCTCCGTGCCCTGTGTCAGGGCATCATCAGACGCCCAACGCCAAATCACGGGGCGCTCCAGCGGGTCAAAAGGCCACATGGCGGTCAGCACCGCACCCAGGTTCGGGTTCCTGTCCTCGTAGTTCTTCTGGGCGAACTGGCCGCGCACCTCAATCGGCAGCGCCGCCGCCACCGTGGGCGAGAAACCGGGCTCGAGCGGCTGCGTTTCACGCCATTTCTCACGCTCGGTGGCCTCAACGATCCACTCGGGCACCGGCAGGTTCAGGCGGGAGCAATTCTCCGCCACCGTTCGGGCGCGGGTATGCGGAGCCGCCAGCTGCCAGTCCTGCGCGAGGGCGGGAGCCATCGCCTCCACCAGCGCCCAGGCGTAGCGTTGCACCTGCTCGACGTAGGTTGCCTGGGCGGCCGCGCGCGCCTCCACCTGCTCGGAGGTGAGCTCGTCGGCGTCGAGGGGGTAGCGTTCCAGCTCCTCCAGCAGTGCCGCCTCATCGGGTGCGAGCGGCAGGTTCGCGGGATCCACGACCGTGCCGTGTACCAGGGTGACCGGCTCGATCAGGCGGTACTTCGACTCAGCCAGCTGCTCAGCCCAGCGGCGCACATGGTTCAGATGCACCTTTTTGCGCTTGTCCGCGGGGTTCGGCATCGTGTAGGAAAGGCCCATGCCCACCAGCTGCGGTGCCGCCCAGGGCGCATCCATCGTCTCCGGGAGGCGCACAGAGGGCGCATCTAGACCTACGAGCGGGTTGAAGAGCATCTCCAGCAGCTCCTCCCAGAAGGGCTGCACCGGCTGGGGTGTTGCGGCGGTGCTCTTCCACCGGTAGGCGCTCATCGCCAGCAGGTTACGGGCACGGGTCATCGCCACGTACATGAGGCGGCGGTCCTCCATGCCGGTGTGCTCGGTGGCGTCATCCTTATGCTCGGCAAGGTAGTCTTCCAGATCCTTCGCCTTCTCAAAGGCGGTAATCTCCTCCGCCGTCTCCAGGAACGAGGGAAGGTACTCGCGGTCACCACGCAGCGGCCAGGGCAGAGCCGTATTAGCCGACATCTGCCACAGGTTCGGGGTCTGCCCGCCGGTCGCGCTACCGCACAGACCCGGCAGAAGCACATGATCCCACTCCAGGCCCTTCGCGGCGTGCATGGTCATCAGCTGCACCGCATTCGGGTCAGGCTCCACAGCGCCCAGCGCCAGGCCCTTCTCCTCATCGTCGGCACGCTCAAGCCACGCGAGGAAGCCCATCACGTAGCTCACGCCGCCCGAAGACAGCAGGAAGCGGCGCGCACCCGGGTCGCCTTCCTCCGCGCTCACGCCGTCAGAACCGGCGTAAATCATCGCGTTAATACGCGGCGCAGACACTCCGTATGCGGCGGCAACCTCGTGGAAAGCGTCCAGGTTCGCGCGCGAACCCAGCGGGTCGGTACCCGGGCGGACCGCCAGCTCAATATCAAGGAGCATGGTGCGCTCAATCTCGTACAGTAGCGTGCCCAAATCCTCGCTCAAACCGGCACGCAGCACGCGCATCTGCTCCGCAAAAGCACGCAGACGCTCCAGCGCCGCCGGCGAGAAACGGCGGCCACGGTACTGCTCACCGTAGAGGGGTTCGCCATCCGCGCCGTCCTGCGGCAGGTTCTCCACCGCCTCAATCAGGGAAGCGTAGCCGGAGGAATCCTCCACCGCACCCTTGAGGGTCTCGTCCAGGCGTTCCTGGGCGGCACGCAGGTGCTCTGCCTCCAAGCGGATGTCTTCGGCGTTGTCGGCGTCTTCAGCCTCTGCGAGCATGCGCAACGCCATCTGCTCACGCAGGGCACGCTCACGCTCACGCACCAGCGACTGCGCCCAATCACCCAGCGCCAACATATCCGCCGCACCCAGGCGCCACCGCGCACCCGTCAGCAGGCGCGCCAGGGCATCCGAACGGTTCGGATCAGCCAGCACACGCAACGCCGACACCAAATCCACAACCTCCGGCTGGGACAGCAAACCGCCCAGGCCTACCTGCTGCACCGGAATACCCAGACGCTCGCACTCCACACGAATCGGGTCCAACTGCCCGTGCACACGCGCCAACACCGCAATCTCGGGCATCTTCAAGCGCGGACGCACCGAACCGTCACCGGAACGATGCGCCGCGTAGGCACGCTCGTACTCGCGCACAGCCTGCGCGCGCATCGCCGCAATACGCTCGGCGATAGCCACAGCCTCCTCGCGGTCAGAGTCGTGGTACGTCAAATCCACGCGGCCCACCATACCCGCGGCAGCCTGCTCAAAGGCGGGCGAACCGGGCTCCCCCACCAGGGCGCAACGCGGGCGCAGGTCAGGCACCTGAGCGGCAGTAATATCGCCGTCGGCGGCACGCACCCACTCGGGAATCTCCTTCAGCTTCTCCGCCACGTGGTTTGCCGCGTTCAGCACCGAAATGTCGTTACGCCACGCGATGGACAAAAACAGCGGCTGGGCGTGCTCGGTCGGGAAATGACGGTAGAAGCTGAACATCTGACCGTCCGAAGCGCCACGGAAACCGTAAATCGACTGCTTCGGGTCGCCCACAGCCATCACCGGATGCGCCGGAATACCCGCCACCTCATCGGCACCGTAAATCGAGGAGAACAGGCTCATCTGCGCGTGCGAAGTGTCCTGGAATTCGTCCAGCAGAACCACCTTAAAGCGGGCGCGCTCACCCTCACGGATTGCCGGGTCAGCCTCCGCAATGCGGGCAGCAAAACGCATCAGGTCACCAAAATCCAACACCTGCATGCGCGCCTTCACGCGGGCGTAGCTCATCGCCATGCGCGCGTACACTCGGCGGTTACGCAGCAGACGCTGAACCTTCTGAATGTCCCTCTCGGTCTTCGTCGCACGGCGCGGATCGGGCACCGCCGAGTACGCCGCCAACTGCTCGGTGCAGAAGTCAATAACCTCCTGCGGCTCAACCAGGTGCTCCGCACACTCGTCAGAGAGCTGTAGCAGCTGGTTAATCATGGTCGCAGCAGACACCGGCACGTCGTCCTTGTCGAGGGGTAGCTCCCCCTCCCAGTACTGCACAATCTGCGCGGCAAGCTGCCACTTCTGCGCGTCGCCAAGCATCTGCGCGTCCTGCTCCACGCCCAGGCGCAGACCGTACTCCTTGACGAGGTTATTCGCGTAGGAGTGGTAGGTCAGCACGGTCGGGTCAGCGATGCCCTCGCGCAGCTCCTCGTCGGTCGGGGCGATGCGGCGGCTACGGCGCAGCGTATTCAGACCGGCGCGCATGCGGCTGCGCAGCTCGGTTGCCGCTTTGCGGGTGAAGGTCACGCCGAGCACCTCTTCAGGGCGCACAAAACCGTTGTCGACCAGCCAAATCACGCGGTCGACCATGGTCGCGGTCTTACCCGAACCGGCGCCCGCAATGACGAGGGTCGGGGCGGGGCCCGCCTCAATCATGCGGATCTGTTCGGGGGTGGGTTTCTTGCCGTCGGCGCCGTTGAGCATCTCGGCAATATCGAGGGCGCTACGGTAGCCAGCAGGCTTCAGGGCGGGGTTGTTCGCGGCGGCTTCTGCGGAGAAGAGCGCGCCGTTGGGCAGCTGCCAGCTATTGTGCTCGCACCACTGGGCGGGGGTGAGCATGCCGGCGCCGGGACCGGAGTTAGTAGCGCCGGGATTAGTAGCGCCGTATGCGCCAGAGTCAGTCATGATTCCTCTTCCTCATGGGTCATTCTCATGGGAGGTTCAGGGTGAGTGATATCGAAAGAACAGGGGGTGCTAGGGCTGAGTCACCTGACGGCCGCGCGTACAAATCGGGCAAATCTCCGGCAGGCGGCACCCATAGCCGCCCTCACGGTGACGAGCCTGCACCTGCGCGCCAGCAATCAGCTCCGCGGCGTGCTGCACCAGCTCAGCCGCCCAGGAATCGTGCTCCGTCAGGGCGGGCTGAACCTGCAGGCGAGTCTTGCTCTCGTCGTTCACGCCCGAGGCACCCAGCTGCACGAGCGCCGCGCCTCCGGAACGACCCGTGTAGCCGGTGTACTCCAGCTCCTGGGGGCGGGCATCCGGTAGCGGTTCGCCCGCCTCCAGGGCGGCGGCTTCGGCACGGTAGCGCTCCTCCAACTGCGCGCCCGCGCCCGCCTCCACCGCAATCTGGTAGGCGGCAAGCTGCGGATGGGTTTCCATGGTTTTGCCGTCTGGCTTGGACTTGCCGGTTTTCAGGTCAACAATGGCGTAGCGGCGGGTGCCGTCCTCAGCCGGGGCGGTACCCTCGAGGCGGTCCACGCGGCCGGTGAGCAGCGCATCCAGCTCGCCGACCTCACCGGCGGGGTCGAAGGGCACCGGCACACGCACCGCGAAGGAGCCTTCAACACCGAGGTTCTGCCAGCCCGCGTCGCCCATGTGCTGGCGGTAGTAGTAGCTCAGGCGCAGAATCATGCGCTTGGCGCGCTCGTAGAGGGCGTAGGATTCCCAGGGCACGCGCTCGCGGTATTCTTCGTCGGTTTCGTCGTCCTTGCGGGCGGGCACGCCGAGGGAGCTAATGCGCTCGTCGAGGGCGGTTTGGAGCTCTTCGAGGGTGCCGGTCGGGTACTCCTCGGCGATGGCGTGCACGAGCGTGCCGAGGGAACGGGACAGGTCGGTCTGCGCTTCGGCGCGGGCGGCGGAAACCAGCCAGTCCAGCGGGGAGTTGTGAATGGTTTCCAAGCGCGAGGGCGAGAGCGCAATGGTGCGGCGGGCCAGGTTTTCGGCAGGCTCTTCGCCGTAGTTTTCGTCCGGCTCGGCGTGGTCTGCGGGGCGGTCTGCCGGGCGGTGCGCAAAGAGTAGCTCCGTGCTAGACAGCGGCAGCAGACCCCACCACTCGTCGGGTGCGGCACCGGGTGCCTGCACATTCGCCAAGCGCGCCAGGGTGCGGGAGGCGGCATCAAGTCGGTACGCGGACGCCTCCGGGGTGAGGGCGTCCTCCTCCGGCGCGGTTACTGCCTGCGCGCCCTCCTGCTGTGCGTCTTCGGCACGCATCGCGTTTAGCGACTCCTCAACGAGGGTGCGGCGAAGCTCCGCCACCAGGGAACGCAGGGTCGCGGGGCGGCGCACGCGGGTAATCGGCACGTCCGTGGAGTCGCCGACCGCGTCGGTGGGCAGCACGAAGTCGAAGAACTCGCCGGGTGCCTCATCGTCGTTGCGCACGGCGGTGAGCACGAGGCGGGTGCTGGCTCGGGTGGCGGCGACGGCGAACATGCGTAGCTCGTCGTGGCGGGTGTCGCGCACGCGTTCGGGGTAGCTACGAATACGGGCAGGCGACACCTGTTCTTCCCCAGCTTGCTGCTGTGCACGCTGGCGGATGCGCGCATCGCACAGGTCCACGAGGTCGCCGGTAGCCAGCAGGGAGCCGCGCACGGTGGTGTTGGGCCAGGTTCCTTCCTGCAGGCCGCATACATATACGGTGCGCCAGGACTGCCCGGCGGCAAGCGCGGGGGTGAGAATTTCGACCGCGTCTTGGCGTACGCCGCGGGCGGCGAGGGTGTCCATGGGCAGGTCCTGCGCGTCGATGAAGTCGAGGAATTGTTCGGCACCGGCGCCGCGCATCTGCTCGTCGAAGCGGTCGGCGGCTTCGAAGAGACCGATCATGGCGTCGAGGTTGCGGTGGGCGGCATCGGCATCGGGGCCTGCGCCGCGCGACTGGGCGACCCAGGTTTTTTCGAGGCCGCTGGCTTCCCAGAGTGCCCAGAGCACTTCGGTGCTGGTGGATTCGGGGCGGGCGAGTGCTTTACGTCCGGCGGAGAGCACGGCTGCGATGCGGTGCACGGCGCGTCCTACGCCCTCTTCGGGGAGGGTCTCGGGGTGTAGCAGGGCGCCGAGGAGCAGGTCGTCGCTGGGTCGATGGCCGCCGCTTTGCAGTTCAATGGATCGCAGCTGCTGGCGGAGTCGTCGCACGTCCATGCTGGATGCGCCGCCGAGTCGGGAGGTGAGCAGGGTGATGGCGCTCTGCGCGCCGCCGAGGGGGTTGGCGCGGCTTTCTTCGGCGATGACGTCGTTGAGGCTTCGGCGCATGAGCTCTTCAGCTTCGGCGGCGCTGAGGGTCTCAAACCCGGCTCGCTCCCCCGCCTCTGCACCTTCTCCGGCGGGCATGTGCACGGCGGGGTTGAGTGCCTTCTCACCGCGCTTGCGGGCGTAGACGAGCAGGCTGAGCGCGTCGAGGAAGGGGCGCACGGCGGGCTCGTCACGCACCGGCACGAGCGCCGCGGAGGTGCGCGACGGAATGCCGTTCGAGGAGAGCACGCGGCGGATGCGCGCTACGTCCGCGCCGTTACGCACGATGATGGCGGACTCGCGGTAGGGGTGGTTACCGTAGATGCGTTCTTCGAGCAGCATTTGGGCGATGAGGTTCGCCTCATCCTGGGAGCTGGCGAGCGCATACTTATACACGCCGGCGGGTGCGGTGCGGTAGTGTGCGGGGTCGAGGATTTTACCGTCGGCGCCCAGGTGTAGCAGGGGTTCGTCGGCGGCACCCCAGGTGAGGGCTTCGTCGGCGGGGGTGGTGTTGATGCGTCCGAAGGTTGCGGGCGCGCCGTTCTTGGTGTTTCCTGCTGCGCCTCCCTGCGCACCGCCATTCGCACCCTCCTGCTCTGCAGTAAGAGGCACGAATCGGGTGTAGCGGGGCAGGCGGCGGCGAATGTCCGCCATGAGCGGCATCATGAGCGCGGGCAGGCGGTATGAGGTGGTGAGCGTGCGGGTGCGCATGCTGGGGAAGCTTGCCTGCAGGGTGGTGACGAGGTCGGGGCGGGCGCCTCGGAAGCCCTGGACGACGGCTTCGTCGCTGTAGGTCATGACAACCTGGGGGCCTTCAGCGAAGAGGTCGGGGTGGGTTTCGGTGAGGTGCGCGGCGTCTGCGGGCGGCTCTTCTGCGGCGATGAGACGCAGTAGTCGGTAGATGGAGGGGCTGAGTTCCTGCACGTCGTCGATGAGGATGAGGTCGTAGCGGCGGCGTTCTTCGGCGAGGAATTCGGGGGCGCGCAACAGCAGCCGGCAGGCGTCGTTGATGAGTACTGCCGGGTCGTAGGCGTTTTTGGCGCGGAGGGCTCGCACGGCACGGTATTCGGTGTGTAGTTGGGCGAGGGCGTGCCAGGCGGGCTGGTTGTGTTCGGTGGCGAGGCGGTGTACGTCTTCGGCGGTGAGGTCGTATTCTGCCATGCGGTCGAAGAAGTCGCGGATTTCGTGGCGGAATCCGCGGGTGGGTAGGGCGTCGCGGAGGACGTCGGGCCAGGTGGGGCCGGGTACGATGCCTTGGGCGTGGTTGGCGAGTAGTTCGCCGATGATGACGTCTTGTTCGGGGCCGGAGAGGAGTTTGAGGTTGCCTTCTACGCCGCTGAGTAGCCCGCGGGTTTGGGCTCGTTTGAGCAGGTCGAAGGCGTATGCGGCCCAGGCGCGGGTGGGTGCTACGGAGAGGCTTCGGTCGCTGGATGCGGCGATGGTGTCTCGCATGCGGGTTGCGGCGGTGCGGGTGGGTGCGAGGATGAGTAGCCGGGCGGGGTCGTTTCCGTCGGCGAGGTAGCGCAGGGCGCGTTCGGTGAGGTGGTGGGTTTTACCGGTTCCGGGGATGCCGGTGAGAAGTTGGGTTGTCATGGTTTCAGTCTATCGGGTGGGCGGCGGGTTCACCTCCGCGGTTGGTCATTACTGCTCTTCGGCAGCTTATACGCTTCTGAGTGACGACCGGGCGCGCGCCTCCTTCTCCGCTGGGTTAGTCTTATAGCATGACCTGGATGAACGGCCTGCGCGCCACTTTTGACCTTGAAACCACCGGTGTGGACGTCACCACCGCCCGCATCGTGACTGCTTCCCTGATTCTGTTGGACCCTCAGGGTAATGTGGTGCGCCGTGGCGAGTGGCTGGCCGACCCCGGCGTTGAGATTCCTGCCGGTGCCGCCGCTGTGCACGGTATTACGACCGAGTACGCGCGTGAGCATGGTCGTCCCGCCCGTGAGGTCGTGTGGGAGCTTGCCGGCGCTATTGGTGCGCTCAACATTGATGGCGTGCCGATTATTGCGTTCAATGCCGCCTACGATTTTTCGGTGCTGCACCATGAGATGCTGCGCCACAATATTGCCAACGGCGAGCTACCGCCCGGCGTGGTGCTCGACCCGTACGTTCTGCACAAGCACGTGATTCCGCGTAAGCGCGGCAAGCGCACCCTTGAGGTTCTCGCCGCCGAGTACGGCGTCTCCCTGGAGAATGCGCACACCTCCGCCGATGACGCCCTGGCGGCGGAGCGTCTGCTGGTGAAGCTGACCGAGCAGTTCCCCGAGGTCCTCAACGTGGATGCGCGCCAGCTGCACGAGCAGCAGATTCAGTGGGCGGCGGAGCAGGCGGCGAGCTTCCAGGCGTGGTTGCGTACGCAGCCGGGTAAGGAATCCGAGGTTATTGACGGCCGCTGGCCGGTGCGTCGCTAACCCTGCTCTGCTAAATCTCTCCAGCTAAACCTGCGCCGCTAAACCTGATCCGCTAAACCTGCCCCGAATATAAGCACCCCGCAGCCCCTCCCGTCTGCGCTCAGCATGCCCGTCGCATCCGCCTTTACTGACGGGCTGACACTATCCCCGCTTGGGCTTCTCCCCTATGCTAGAAGGTAACCGCACCTACACGTATAGCACGTGAATAGCACGACCCGGAAGGCCTCTCATGGATGATCAGCCCCGCACTACCGAGCCGTACCCTGACACGAATACGCGCAGTATTTATCTGGGGTCTACCCGCCTGGCTCATGAGCACTTGGTGGCGCAGTCGCAGGTGGTGCTCCGCCTGGGCCGCATCCTGATGAAGTCGGGTGCGAGCGCGTACCGTATTAAGGCGTCGATGGCGCGTTTGGCGAAGGCTGTGGGGTTGAAGGAGCATCACGCGCAGGTGACCTTCACCGAAATTTCGACTTCTTCGTACACTGACGGTAATTTCCGTACCGAGGTGGCTGAGCAGCGCACGATGGGCATTAACGCTCATAAGCTCGATCAGTTGGGTAAGTTCATTTCTGAGCTGCCCGAGAAGATTACCCCTGCGGAGGCGAACGCCGAGCTGGACCTTATCGATTCGGCGAAGCCTCTGTACACCCGCTGGATGTTGGCGCTGGCGTCGGCGGTGGCGTGTGCCGGGTTCGCGTTCTTGAACCGTGGCGGTCTGGTGGAGTGCACGGTGGTGTTCTTCGCGGCGGGTGCCGGCCAGTTTTTGCGTTCGACCCTGCTCAAGCGCGGGGTGAGCCATTTGGCAACGTGGATGGCGTGCGGCTTCCTGGCGGCGGGCCTGTACATTGCGATTGTTAATGTGCTGGTCGCGGCGGGTTGGATTAGCCCGAACCATATGATTGGTTTCATTTCGTCGGTACTGTTCTTGGTGCCCGGTTTCCCCATGGTGACGGGCATGCTCGACATTTCTCGCATGGACTTTTTGGCGGGTATTTCGCGTCTAACCTATGTGGGTTTGTTGTTGCTGAGTGCGTCGTTTGCGGTGTGGGTTTTGGGTTCACTGTTCCATTTGCCGTTGGCGGCTCCTGCGCCTCTTAACCTTGACCCGACCCTGTATTTGGTGTTGCAGGTGCTTTCCTCGGGTGTTGCGGCGGCTGGCTTCGCGATGCTTTTTGCCGCTTCCCCGGTGGCGTGTGTGTGGGGTGGCGTGATTGCTGCGGTGGCGAACCCCATCCGTATTCACATGGTTGAGGCTGGTATGCCCGCGCATATGGCAGCGACGATTGCCGTGTTTGGTGTGGGTATTTTGGCTGAGATTGTGGCGCCGCTGCATCAGCGTAAGTACACGCGTATTTCCCTGTCGGTTCCGGCGGTGGTGACGATGGTTCCGGGTGTTCCGTTCTACCGTTCGATGTCGCATTTTGCTAGCGGTGACATGTACTCGGCGGCGAGCGGTTTCGTGCAGTCCCTGCTGATTTTCATGGCGTTGGGTATGGGCCTGGCGTTTGTGCGTCTGCTCTTTGATAAGAACTGGCTGTTTGATCAGGACACTCAGGTGCTCAACCGTCTGGACACTGACCGGCACCTGCGTTAGCGCGTTGCGCATCCTCTCTGTTCCCTAACTTGTTTGTTGTGTTTTATCGTCACCTTTCGGTACGTTCAGGTGCTTGTCACCTGCGGTTCATCTGTAGCGCCTATGATGGTTAGGTACGGGACGCTAGTGGCGTGCGGGCTCCGTTGCCCGTTGCACGTCGTCCCTTGTAATTCTTTAGTTCGCCGTCTCTGTTGAAAGGCACCGATACGATGACTTCCTCTTCTACTCACCCGCTGCATCATGAAACCAGCGAGAAGCTTTTTGAGCGTTCTCGCGCGGTGATTCCCGGTGGCGTGAATTCCCCGGTGCGCGCCTTCAATTCTGTGGGCGGCACTCCTGCGTTTGCGGCGAAGGCTAAGGGCGCGTACCTGTACGATGCGGACGGCAACGAGTACGTTGACCTGGTCTGCTCGTGGGGCCCGTCGATTCTGGGTCACGCGCATCCGCAGGTGGTTGAGGCTGTTCAGCAGGCGGCTGAGCGCGGCCTGTCCTTTGGTGCGGCGAGCGCGCCGGAGGCTGAGCTGGCTGAGCTGGTGGTCAACCGTATTAACGCGGCGATTCCCGGCGCGATTGATCAGGTGCGTATGGTGTCCACCGGTACTGAGGCGACCATGACTGCGATTCGTCTGGCGCGTGGTGTGACCGGTCGCGACAAGATTATTAAGTTCGCGGGCTGCTACCACGGTCACGTGGATGCGCTGCTTTCCGAGGCTGGTTCGGGTGTGGCTACCCTGGCGCTGCCGGGTTCGGCTGGCGTGACTGCCGCAACCGCCGCGGAGACCATCGTTCTGCCCTATAACGACCTGGACGCTGTACGTGAGGCATTCGCGAACCACGAGGGTCAGATTGCCGCAATTATTACTGAGGCGGCGCCCTGCAACATGGGTGTGGTGACCCCCGAGCCCGGTTTCAACCGCGGCCTGCACGAGATTGCTCACGCCAACGGTGCGCTCGTGATTTTTGATGAGGTGCTGACCGGTTTCCGTGTGTCTTCGGCTGGTTACTGGGGTTACGCGGCTCCCGAGGATGGCGGCTGGGTTCCCGATATTTTCACCTTCGGCAAGGTCATTGGTGGCGGTATGCCCATCGCGGCGCTGGCCGGTAAGCGTGAGGTCATGGAGTACCTGGCGCCGGTCGGCCCGGTCTACCAGGCTGGTACCCTCTCGGGTAACCCGCTGTCCGTTGCGGCGGGCATTAAGACCCTGACCCTGGCTGATGCAGCGGTCTACGCGCATCTGGATTCGCGCAGCGCCCAGCTGCAGCAGGCGCTGACCGAGGCGTTCAACGCCGCCGGTGTGGACCACTCCATCCAGAACGCCGGCAATCTCTTCTCGGTGGCGTTTGGCACCTCCGAGGCGGGCGTACACAACTACGCCGACATCAAGGCGTCGGCAACCAGCCGCTACAACGCGTTCTTCCACTCCATGCTCGAATCCGGCGTGTACCTGCCGCCGAGCGCATTCGAGGCGTGGTTCGTTTCTGCCGCCCACGACGATGAGGCGATGGACCGTATCATCTCGGCTCTTCCGGCTGCAGCCGCCGCGGCTGCCTCCGCGTAGAGTCCGGGAGAAGTAAGGAGGTGAGCAGCTCATGGATTTGAGCGCTCTGGGACTGCCCATGGAGCAGCTACGCGACGTGTGGCTGATTGCCTTCATGGTGTACGTGGGCTTGTGCCTGCTGGTGGACATCGCCTACCCGGTGCCCATCAAGAAGGAGAAGGCAGCCGAACTGTACCTCGAGGTGTCCGGTTCGCCCGTTGATGAGGCGCGCCGCGCCACCGCGGAACGTACCGCGATGGGTGCGCCGCTGAGCTCCTCCCGCAAGGGTAGCGCCACGAAGAAGGCGAAGAAGAAGCTGGATTCCATTGAGGGCGCCGGCGTGTTTAGCGGCTGGTTCCACGTGGTCATGTACCTGTGGGGCTGGATTGTGGCGGTCTCTATTTTCACCCTGTACTGGGATATCGTGTACGACGGTATCCTGCTGCCGGCGCTACTTCTGCCATTCCTCATGGTGTACCTGGGCGCGCGCATTGGCCGCCGCCAGTGGCGTGCAGCTCGCGGATACAGCAAGGACGACCGCGTGCTGGGCATGCCGCGCATCTACTCGGCGACGCTGGGTAAGCTGAGCGCCCCGTTCCGTGTGCGTAGCACCGTGCCGGGTGTGGAGCCGATTCGTGACGACCGCACCGTCTACTGGGTGCTCAACGGTATTGCGTTCCTGCTCGCCGCGGTCTTCTTGACTTCGCTGGCGGGCTGGAGCATCGATGAGGATTGGGAAGCGATTTATATCGGTCATGCTTCTTGGTTCTTGGCGGCGGCGTACATTCCGCTGCTGATTATGCTGCTGATGTATAACCGCGATTACGTGCTGTTCAACCCGGATTCGTTCCAGGCTGGGCGACTGTTCCTTCCGGCGAAGTCCCGCCCCTACTCGGATGTTCGCGCGTTCCGCGTGTACCCGAAGAACCCGGACGCGATCAAGCTGAACCCGAAGGATGCGAGCCAGTGGAGGCTGGAGATTCTGCTTCCCGGCGGCCGCAAGCACAACTATTCGCTGAATGATCACCAGATTGATTGTTTGGTGGCGCAGATTGCGTTCAATATTGAGCAGGGACGCTGGGCGCAGCTGGATTCGCCGGCGGACCGTGAATTGTTGGCGAAGTACTTTGTGGACGGCCGCGTCATCTGCACGACCATGGGGTACAAGCCTGCCGGTAAGCATGCGGAGGAGGCGGCACGCCGCGCATCCTTCCAGAAGGCGCAGTACAAGTAGGCGGACTGCTCTAATACCGTTCTTATACCGCGAGAAGCCACATGCTGTACGGACAGCATGTGGCTTCTCAGCACCGTAGACACACCATCACCGACCACAATCACCGACACCGTAGAGAGGACAATTCATGGACCTTGCAGCCCTGGGCCTGCCCATGGAGCAGGTACGCAACGTATGGCTGGTGGCGTTCTTCATCTACCTAGCATGCTGCCTGCTGGTGGAGGTCGCCTACCCGACGCTCATTGGTGCCTCGCGAGCGCGTGAAGTCTACGCCTCGGTGATGGGCTCCCCCGTCGAGGATGCGAAGAAGGCGATTGCAGAGCTCGCGGAGGACGGCAATCCCCTCACCCCCGAGCAGGAAGAATCAGCAATCCGCAGGGCTGAGGCTCAGCTGGAAAGCATCAAGGGCTCGAACGTCCTTATGGATTTTGGGCATATCCTCGTGTACGGCTGGGCGGGTGTCATCGTCTATTCGACGTTCGCCCTGTACTGGGATATGGCGTACGACGGAATCCTGATTCCGGGGCTACTTCTGCCGTTCCTCATGGTGTATTGGGCGGCGCGCTGGGGCCGCCGAGGCTGGCGCGCCGCACGCGGTTTCAGCCCGAATGAGCGTCACCTGGGTATGCCCACTATTTACACCAGGACGCTGGGTCGGCTGAGTGCCCCGTTCCGCGGCACGGTTGCCATGCCCAGTAGTGAGCCCATTCAGGTTGATTGGAAGGGGCAGGGAATTTTCCTCTTTGTGGCTCTTCCTGTTGGTGGTTTCTTCCTGCTCTGCTACCTGCATTCGCTCGCGAACACTGAGCTACTCGAGTATGTGCCGACCTACATCGGTAAGACGTCAATAGCGTTTCTTGTCGTCTACGCGTTGGCTATTCCGTACCTGTGGTGTACGGTGCGTTCGTACTACCAGTTCACGCCGACCGTGGTGAAGCGTGGGCGGTTTTTCCGTTCGCCTAAGATCTACCAGTACTCCGATATTGAGCGGTTTAAGGTTTACCCCTGGTACACGGGCGATCCCGAGGATATTGACCCTGATGAGCAGATGCCCAGTGATTGGCGTCTTGCCGTCACCTTCTCCAATGGTTCCCAGCAGACTTTTGGGTTCGGGGATTACCGCATTGATTGTTTGGTGGCACATATTGCGTTCAAGCTGGAGCAGGAACGCTGGGCGGATATGGACTCCCCGGCAGACCGCGAGAAGCTGCCCCTGTATTTCGTGGAGGGGCGCGCCATCTGCCTGACGCTGGGGTACAAGCCGACAAACGAGCTGACGAAGAAGGCGGCGCGTATCGCATCCTTCCGCGCAGTGAATTAGCACCCGGCGAGAAGCCACACATCATCACCGATAAACCCCGTAGAGAGGACAACTCATGGAGCTTAACGCTTCAGCGCTGGAGGAGGTTCCTCCCCGAGCCAGACGAGTCTGGAAACGAAACCAGTTCTATTTTGAAACCCACTTTGTGCTGTTCCTGGCGTTCTGCGTTTTCTTCTACGCGCTCATTGGCTGGACCATTCTGGGCGTCCGTCCGATGTCCCGCCGCGACGCGTCCATCCTGTTGGGGATTGTTGCCGCTATAACCTTTGCGACACGGTGGTACTGCAAGAGGCGGTACCTGCTATTCAACCCCGATTCGTTCTACATTGGGCGGCTTTTCCTACCGGCGAAGAAGTACCGTTACACCGATATTGTGGAGTTCTGCGTCTTCCCGAAGAACCCCGAACAGATTAAGCCAACCTTCTACGAGCCATCGCAGTGGCAAATAGAAATCAAGGTACCGTCTTTCATTCCGCCGAACCTTGCAAAGCGTATCCCGTGGCTGCGCAGGCATATTGTGGCGGTGCACGATGAGCGCGTCGTCTGCCTAACCTCCCAGGTGGCGTTCTACCTGGAGCAGGAACGCTGGGCGGACCTGCGCTCCCCCGCCGACAGGGAGAAGCTCGCAGAGTACTTCACCAACGGCAACATTGTGTGTACCTCCCTGGGGTACAAACCCATCAAAGAAGAGCCCGAAGACCAAGCATAAACAGCGAGAAGCCACATACTGTTCGTACAGCATGTGGCTTCTCAGCGTTAAAAGTGGGGTGTTTAGGCGTCCAGCTCGCGGAGCCAGCGGGCCGCCTCAGTACCGTAATAGGTCAGGATGACGTCCGCGCCGGCACGGTGAATCGAACGCAGCGACTCCAACACCACAGCCTTACGGTCAATCCAGCCGTTCGCCGCAGCCGCCTCAATCATCGCGTACTCACCCGACACCTGATACGCCGCCACCGGCACCGGCGAGAACTCGGCCACCTCACGCACAATATCCAGGTAGCTACCGGCGGGCTTCACCATTACCATGTCCGCGCCCTCCTCCAGGTCGGCGCGCACCTCCAGCAGCGACTCGCGGCGGTTTGCCGGGTCCTGCTGATACGTCTTGCGGTCGCCCTTGAAGGTCGACTCCACCGCGTCACGGAACGGGCCGAAGAACGCCGACGCGTACTTCGCCGAGTACGCCAGAATCGACACGTCCTCGAAGCCGGCCTCGTCCAGGGCGGCGCGCATCGCCGCAATCTGGCCGTCCATCATGCCCGAGGGCGAGACGGTGTGCGCACCCGCGCGAGCCTGCGAAACCGCCATCTTGCAGTACAGCTCCACGGTCTGGTCGTTATCCACCACGAGCGTGCCGTGGCCGTCATCGACCAGCACGCCGCAGTGGCCGTGGCTCGTGAACTCGTCCAGGCAGGTATCAGCCATGACCACCAGGTCGTCGCCGAACTCCTCACGGCACACCGCAATGGCACGGTTCAGGATGCCCTGCGAATCCCAGGCGGTCGAGCCGATCTCGTCCTTATCCTCGTCGCGGGGAATACCGAACAGGTCAATGCAGCGGATGCCCGCCTCGTACGCCTCACGCACGGCGGGGATTATGCTCTCCAGGGTGTGCTGGTACTGGCTGGGCATGGAGCGAATCGGCTGCGGCTCGGTGATGCCGTCGCGAACGAAGAACACCTGAATCAGCTGTGAGGGGCGCAGGGTGGTCTCGGCGACGAGGGAGCGCATGGCTGCGGTGGTGCGCAGGCGGCGAGGGCGGCGGGTGAGGTTCATGATCTCTCCTGAAAATTCTTGCGAAATAATGTGAAGTCTTAGATGAGGGATGCGCCTAGATGAGGGATACGGCGGTGCGCGCCAAATCCTGCGGTGAGGGCGATTCTGCCTGCACGTGGCTCAGGTTCAGGGCGCGGCAGGCGGAGGCGGTACTCGCCCCAATCGCCACCACCGGCGGCACGGATTCGGGTGCTATCGCGGGTGCGCCATCTAGTAGGGCGTGCAGGCGGGAGGGGGCGGTCGCCACCAGCACATCCGGTGCGGATGCGTCGGGGGTGCCCCCCTGCACGAGCGCGCGGGCGGCGCTGAGGGTCAGCTCGCCGGGTGCCACCTGCTCGGCGGGCACCATGTCGTAGAGCACGCAGCGGTGGCTGTCCCAGCCCAGCTTTTTGAGGCCTTCGCGCAGGGTCGGGCGGGCGTTGGAGCCCTCCAGAACCAGCACGGCGGCGGGCACGGTTGAGACAGGCTCGGTTGCAGGCTGCCCGAACTCCGCGAGCATGCCGGCGGCGCTCTGAACGCTCGGCTGAAAATCTGCATCCAGCCCGAGCTGGGCGCGCACGGCACGGGCGGTTGCCGCACCCACGCAGGCGACGCGCACTCCCCCTGCGTGAACCGCACGGGCAAACTCCTCACCCCACAGCTGCGCACAGGCGCGAACCGTATTGGCGCTCGTGAAGCTCACCCACGCGTAGCGACCGGAGGCGAGCGCCTCCAGCGCGGCGGCGTGGTCTTCGCTCGGCTCGACGGTGCGTGCCTGCTGTAGGGGCGCGAAGAGTACCCGGCACTCCCCCAACCCGTTCTGGGCGCTTTCCTCGGTGAGGGCGCGTGCGAAGGCGGCACCCTGGGCGGCGGAGCGGGTCAGTAGAACCGTGCGCGGAGTTTTAAACCCCCGGTGGGTCTGCGAGCTGTCGGCAGACATGACCCCTACTTCAGATCCAAACCGGCAAGGGCAGCGGCACCCATCTGCAGCAGGTCCTCTGCCACGCGCACGCCCAGGCGTTCGGCGCCGGGCACGTCCAGTTCGGCGGTTGCGGAGGTGTGGCGCAGCATGTCGGTGCCGTCCGGGGACGCCACCACGACGTTGAGCACCAGGTCGCCCTCAATCACCTGCGCGTACGCGCCGATGGGGGCGGCGCATCCGGCTTCGAGGCGGCGCAGCAGGGCACGCTCGGCGCTGACGGCGAGGCGGGTTTCGTGGTGGTTCGCGGCGATCAGGGCGCGGCCGAGGGCACGGACCGGGCGTGCCACCTCAGCGTCGGACAGCACGGCGGGGTCCGGGTTCTCGAACTCGCTTTCGCGCACTTCCAGCGCGAGCGCACCCTGTCCGGGGGCGGGCAGCATGCGGGTGGGGTCAAGGTACTCGGTGATGAGTTCTTCCTTGCCCAGGCGCTTGAGGCCGGAGACGGCGAGCACCACGGCGTCGCAGTCGCCTCTGCGTTCGGTGCCTACGCCGTGGTCGGCGCGTTCGGAGGTTTCGGTGTTCTGGCGGAGCACAACCTGCTTACCGGCGTGCTCTTCCAGGCCCTTGACGCGGCCGATGCGGGTGCCCACGTTGCCGCGGATGTCCACGATTTCGAGGTCGGGACGCAGGGCGCGCAGCTGGGCGGCGCGGCGCGGCGAGCCGGTGCCCACGCGGGAGCCTTCCGGCAGGGTGTCGACGGTCAGGCCGTCGCGTGCCACGAGGGCGTCGCGGGGGTCTTCGCGCTTGAGGGTTGCGGCGACCACCAGGCCGGGGCAGGGTGCGGAGGGCAGGTCCTTGAGGGAGTGTACTGCCATGTCCACGCGGTTTTCTTCGGAGGCGTTCTCACCGTCGAGCAGGCGCTGGCGCAGTGCCGCGGCGAACACACCGGTGCCGCCGAGGGTTGCCAGGGGGCCGGTGAGCACGTCGCCTTCGGTCTTGACGGTGCGCAGGGTGAAGTCCACGACCTCGGCATCTGCGGCGCCGTGGTGTGCCTGATGTTCGGTGTAGAGAGCGGTGACGGTTTCAGCGGCAATACGGCTTTGGGTCAGGGCGAGGGCGGAGCCGCGGGTGCCCAGGATGTACTCGTGGTGGCTCATATCTCTCCTTGTCGGTGATGTGTGTGATAGCCCGTAGGCGTTGTCTGTGCGTTGTGTGTTTGTCTGTTGCCTCTGGCAGGGGCAACGTGTAGGTGCACGTGCGCTCCGACCCGCCCGCGCACCCCGGTCAAGGGGCGTTGGGGCGAGCCGGAGCTACAGGGGTGGTGTTAGTGGGAGCAGCATCCGCCGGAGCCGCATCCGCCGGATCGGCTGGCGGCGGTGTTCCCAGAAGTACTGGCCTCAGAAGCGCCGTCCTCAGCGTCATCAGCATCGGCTGCGTACTCGGCAATGACCGGCTTCGGCGCGCCGCGACCGGGCTTGCAGCAGGCGGGTTCGCACTCGTCGAACCAGCCGTACTGACCGCTCGCGCTCGGTGCGAGAACGCTCTCACGTTCGGGGCGCAGGTCGGCGGGAACGCCGTTCTCCACGCGCTCCTCAATGAGGCGGCGCAGCGACTCCACGTACGCCGGATGCGTACCCGGGGTGGGGGTGCGTACCGCGACCACGCCAAGGCGCTCGCAGGTGTCCAGCGCCTCGGTGTCCAGGTCCCACTTGACTTCCATGTGGTCGGAGACGAATCCGAGGGGCACCAGCACGACGCCTTCTACGGGGGCTTCGCCGTCCTCCGCCGGGTTGGCGGGGGTGGGCAGCGCCTCCAGGGCGTCGTTGACATCCGGTTCCAGCCACGGCATGGACGGCGGGCCGGAGCGGGACTGGTACACCAGCTCCCATTCGACGTTCTGCAGAAGCTGCGGGGCCTCCTCGCGCACGAGCGACAGCACGGCGCGGGCGACCTGCAGGTGCTTCTCCACGTAGGCGGAGCCGCCCTCGTAGTTCACCCCGCGCGGGCCTGCCTCATTAGCCGCGGAGGTCGGCACCGAGTGGGTGCAGAACATGATGCGCAGGCGCGGGTTCAGCGAACCGCTATCGCGTGCGGCAAGCTGCTCACGCACCGTGGCGAGCCCGTCCTTCAACCCGTCAGCAAAAGCGCGGGAGAAGCCGGGCACGTCAAAGAACTGGCGAATCTTGCCCACGTGCACGCGACCTTCCAGGCCGAGCTGCTCAATCGCGATGCCGTAGTCCTCGCGGTACTGGCGGCAGCTCGAGTAGCCGGGGTAGGCGCTGGTCGCCAGCACGAGCACGTTGCGGTGACCGTTCTCGTAGGCTTCAGCGAGCACGTCCTTCACGTAGGGCTTCCAGTTGCGGTTCGCCCAGGTAATCGGGATGTGCGGGCCGCGCTCGGCGAGCGCCTGCTGCAGCGCGGCGAGCAGGGCACGGTTCTGCTCGTTAATCGGCGAGACGCCACCGTTGGCGCGGTAGTGAGTGGCAACCTCTTCGAGGCGCTCATCTGGAATACCGCGGCCAGCGGTTACGTTGCGCAGGAACGGGATGACGTCCTCCTGCCCCTCGGGGCCACCGAAGGAGGAGAGAATCACCAGGTCGTAGGGGCGTGCCTCTTCGGCACGGTCACGGGTGATGCTGCGTTCGCTTCGGTAGTCGCCGAGGGTCTGCTCGTTGAGCGCGGCGGGGCCGTTGGAGGCGGTGTTCGCCGGGTCGGTGCGGTTGGGTACCACGTCGTCCGGCAGGAGCGTGCCGTTGAGGGTTACGCCGTCGTTCGGCTGATGGCTCACGCCAGAACCTCAGCGACTTCGTCTGCGCCGATGCGGCGACCGGTGTAGAAGGGGGTTTCCTCGCGCACGTGCAGGCGTGCTTCGGTGTTGCGGAAGTGGCGCATCATGTCGACCAGGTCAACGAGCTGGGGTGCTTCGAGGGCGAGGACCCATTCGTAGTCGTTCATGCCGAAGGTTGCGACGGTGTTTGCCAGAATCTGCGGGAAGTCGATTGCCTTCATGCCGTGGTTCTTGAGCATTTCTGCGCGGCGTTCGGGGTTCATGTAGTACCAGTCGTAGGAGCGTACGAAGGGGTAGACGCAGACCCATGCTTCGGGTGCCTTGCCGCGTGCGTAGGCGGGTGCGTGGTTGCGGGTGAATTCTGCTTCACGGTGTACGCCCATGGTGGACCAGAC
Source organism: Rothia mucilaginosa (assembly GCF_964211445.1). Taxonomy (GTDB): domain Bacteria; phylum Actinomycetota; class Actinomycetes; order Actinomycetales; family Micrococcaceae; genus Rothia; species Rothia mucilaginosa_E. Next base: position 70,977 of record NZ_CAXOQT010000009.1, read on the forward strand.
GATGGTGGTACCTGCGAAGAGTGCGGTGCGGCGGATCTTGCGGACTGCTGCCTGCAGCTTTTCGGGGGTTGCACCGTGGGTCCAGATCATGACGTCTGCGTTGTCGCGCATTGCGGAGACGTCGTAGATGCCGCGCAGGGTCACGCCGTCTGCTGCGAGCTGCTCGGCGACCTTCTCGAACTCGGCGCGTGCCTCGTCGGTGTTGGATTCTGCGGGGCGTGCGCCGGAGCGTGCGAATACGGTGTAGAGGGCGTAGTGCAGGGTTTCGCCTTCTTCGCGGCCTCGGCGGTTCTCGTCAGCTGCGGAGTGCTGGACTGCGTAGCCCTTGGGGGCGCCGCCGTAGCCGTGGCCGGCGTGGGTGTAGCCGCCCTGACCTGCGCCGTGACCGTGGCCGCCGTGTGCTGCGTGATCGTGAGACATTGTGTGTTCCTTTCTTCAGCGAGGGTTCGCTGTGCTGGAGGCGCGGCTTCCGTAGCCGCGCGTTTTCTCAAATTTTTGGCTTAGTTGTTGGTTGGTTTGCGAGGTTGCGGTGCCGTTACTTGGCGGTTGCGACCTTCGGGGAGGTGACGCCTTCCCAGTCCTGTGCGGCGTGGTAGATGAGGCGGTCCATCTGCTCGTAGGTGTCTTTGACGGTTACGACCAGGCCGGAGCCTGCCGCCCAGGAGCCGACGGTGCTGAGGGTTCCGAGTTCGCTGGCGCGTTCGCGGAATTCCTTGACTCGGTCACGGTGGCCGGGGGTGGAGGCGGGCAGTACACCGCGCCAACGTACGACGTCCGCGTCGATGAGGTTGCTGTGGGTGAGGGCTACATCCATCATGCGGCTTGCGTCGCGCAGGGCGAGGGTGATGAGCTGCTCGTCAGCGAGGGCAACCTCGGAGAAGCGGGAGTCTTCGCCGCCGCGGCCGTAGGAGAGGCGCACGACGTGGCGTCCGGGGCCTGCGGCGTCGGCGACCCACTGCCATTTGGCGGTGGCGTGGGTGAGTGCCTTGGCGCGTACGGCGGTGGCTTCTTCGGAGACGAGCAGGCCGGTGCCGCGGGGGTGCTTGTCCAGGGCGGGGGCGTCGACGACGAGGGTGACGAGGGCGACTTCGGGGCCGGGTTCCAGGGCTGGTAGTGCGGTGGAGACGTGCGGGCCGATGAGGCGCGCTACGGTCGGGCCGTCGGTGGCGAGCACCAGGTAGTCGGCGTAGAGGGGGGTGTTTTCGCCGTCGGTGGTGTGGCGCTGGATGATGAACCACTGGCCGGTAGATTCGTCGCGGTCTACGGCGATGACGTCAAAGTTGGTCACGATGCGCACGCCTGCGGCGTACAGCTCCTCGACGAGGCGCTCGGACAGCTGGTTCATGCCGCCCACGATGCCGGCGACCTGTGAGCCTGCGGGGGCTGCCGATCGGAAAGCGTGCGCTGCGGCGGAGAGGGAGCGATGCTTGCGCAGTGCGGCGCGCAGACCGGGGATAGTCGCATCGACATCGAGCTTGTCGGGGTGGGTGGAATACACACCGGACACGACGGGCGCGACGAGGTTGTCGAGCACCTTCTGGCCCATGCGGATGCGCACGAGCTCACCGAGGGTCTTCGCGTTCTCGCCCGCGGAGACGGGCAGGAACTTATCCACCTGGGCGCGGCGCAGACCGTTCTTACCGATAACGGGGATTAGCGACTTGTCGTTGACGTTGCCGGGGATACCCATGATGCCGGTGCTGGGGGTGCGGCGGGCGCCCTGCGGCAGGTACAGCCAGGAGCCGTAGGAGTTGGGGGTGACGATCTGGTCGCCCAGACCGAGTTCTTTGACGAGGTCGCTCACGATGGGGCTGCGGGTTGCGAAGGATTCCGCGCCGGAGTCCAGGAGCAGTCCGCCGACTTCGTGGGCGCCGACGGCACCGCCGAGGTGGTGGCGCTGTTCGAGCAAGGTCACGCGCATACCGGCTGCTGCGAGGCGGCGTGCGGAGATGAGGCCGGAGGGGCCGCCGCCAATAACGATGGCGGTGGGTACCTTCTCGTTACGGCTGTATGCTCGTGCGTTCTGGGTAGCGGCGGAGGAGGTGACCTGCTCGGTCCGGTGGGGTGCCTGGTTGGTGTGGCCCATGGTGGTTCTCCTTTGGTCTGTCAGCGGGTCTGCCCGGTGGCTTTGTGCTCTATCAGCGTGTGCTGGGATTGGTGCTTTGGGGCGGTATCCTGCGGTGCTGATATGTGTTAGCCCCGCGGGTCCGTCGCTTTAGTTCGCCGTTTTCTCGTGGATGTATGCCACGAGGTCGGTGAGCACCTGCGGGTCGGTGGTCGGGGGCACGCCGTGGCCGAGGTTGACCACATGCGAGGGAGCGGCGTTGCCTTCGGCGAGCACTTCGTCCACGTGTGCGTAGAGGTTTTCGCTACCTGCGGCGAGCAGTGCCGGGTCGATGTTGCCCTGCAGGGGTACAGCGCCGTTGAGCAGGGTGTTCGCTGCGGACAGCGGCAGGCGGTAGTCCACGCCGATGACGTCTGCGCCGGCTTCGTGCATGGCGGGCAGCAGGGCGGTGGTGCCGGTGCCGAAGTGGATGCGCGGCACACCGTATTCGCGTACCGCGTCGAGGGCGGTGGCGGAGTGCGCCTGCACGTAGCGGCGGTAGTCGCCTTCGCCGAGGGAGCCTGCCCAGGAGTCGAAGAGCTGCACGGCGGATGCGCCCGCCTCAATCTGTGCGCGCAGGAACTGGCCTGCGGTGCGGGCTGCCCAGGCGGCGAGTTCGTGCCAGGCGGCGGGGTCGGCGTGCATCATGGTGCGCGGGCGCAGGTGGTCACGGGAGGGGCCGCCCTCGACCATGTAGGCGGCGACGGTGAAGGGTGCACCCGCAAAGCCGATGAGCGGGGTGTCGCCGAGCATTTCTACGGTTGCGGCGACGGCTTCGCGGATGGGATCGAGGTCGCTGTCTTTGAGTTCGGGCAGGGCGCGCACCTCGTCGAGGGTGCGTACGGGCTGGTCGAGGACCGGGCCCCTGCCGGGCACGATGTCGACGTTGACGCCCGCGAGCTTCATGGGGATGACGATGTCGGAGAAGAAGATACCGGCGTCTACCTTGTGGCGGCGGACGGGCTGCACGGTAATTTCTGCGGCGAGCTCGGGGGTGAGGCATGCGTCCAGCATGGGGATGCCTTCGCGTACCTGGCGGTATTCGGGCAGGGAGCGGCCTGCCTGGCGCATGAACCAGACGGGTCGGTGGCTGGAGGGGCGGCCGGTGAGGGCGCGGAGCATGGGCGAGTCTGCGGCGGTGCCTGCGCGCAGGGGGTGGTTGGCGGGTAGGTGTGCGAGCTGCTCGTCGGTGAGCAGGGGTCGCTGGGCGTCGGTGGGGTGTGCGGGCAGGGCGGGTGCCTGTGCGGCGCCTTCTGCCGACGCGGGAGTGGTGTGCTGGTTTTCGCTCATAGTGTCTAGTGTGACAGGTTTATGTGGGTGTTTTTGCGACACTATGTCATGGTGACTCTTACCTAATGATGGCTTTCTTAGCGGTGAGGTATACCTTAGTTCGCGCCTACTCTTCGTACCCGCTCCCCCACCGTGCAGATTTTCTTGCCCCCTACGATGATGGAACTTAGGTCCTATGAGCTTTACAGGGGCTTAGTGGGCGTGGTTATGATTAATCTCTAGTGAGTACTTATGCATTTGTGGCATCGCACCACACCGTTGATCTGACCACCGTCGCTGCGTTGAGCGCCGGTGCTTCCGGCGTACCCGATGTTCTGGCGGCGGATGTAGCGCGTCAGCTCGGTGTTAAGGGTGCAGTAGTTCTTGCCACCTGTAACCGTCTTGAAATGTATGTTCAGCTGCACGTGTCTGCCCATGTCCCCATGGTTCGTGAGCTGATTGTTGATTCGATTGCGCAGACCTCCGGCCTGGACAAGGAGCTGGTTGCCTCCAGCTTCGAGCTGTTCGAGGACGAGGAGGCTGCACGCCATCTGCTGACGGTCGCCTCCGGTCTGGAATCTGCCGTGGTGGGCGAGCGCGAAATCGCCGGTCAGGTGCGCCGCGCTCTGGCTGCCGCGCAGGCGAAGGCTCAGGAGGATGGCGTAACTCTTCCCGGTGAGCTGGTGCAGCTGTTCGAGCATGCGGCGCATACGGCTCGTCAGGTGGGTCAGCATACGGCGCTTGGCGCTCAGGGCCGCTCGATTGTGTCCGTTGCCCTGGATCTTGCGGATGAGGTTGCCGAGAAGGATTGGTCGACCCGCCGCGCCCTGATTTTCGGTACGGGTGCCTACGCGGGCGCAACCATTGCGGCTCTGCGTGAGCGCGGTTGCACCGATATTTGGGTCAATTCCCGTTCGGGTCGTGCCGCCGAGTTCGCGGCAAAGCGCGACGTCTTCGCGGTGCCCGAGGGCGGCATGGAGCAGGCTATGGCTGAGGCTGACGTCATTATTGGTTGCTCTGGCGGTTCCGATCCGCTGCTTCCCGAGCAGATTCCGGCTGGCCACCACACGATTCTTGACCTGGCGCTTTCGCGTGACTTTGACCCCTCGGTTGCCGACCTACCGAACGTTGAGCTGATTACCCTCGAATCGGTGCGCCTTGCCGCGCCCGAGGAGACCGAGGAGTCCGTGGCGACGGCTACGCGCATTGTGGAGTCCGAGTTGACGGCGTTTGTGTCTCGTCAGCGTTCCCGCACGATTGATTCGGCGATTGTTGCTCTGCGCTCGCACACGCTGGATGTGCTGGATTCCGAGCTGGAGAAGGTACGTAACCAGTTTGGTTGCGGTGCGGCGACGGAGCAGTTTGAGCTGGCGATGCGCCGCATGGTGAAGTCTCTTCTGCACACCCCGACGGTGCGCGCCAAGAAGCTTGCGGCGGAGGGTCGCGCGGAGGATTACGTGCAGGCGCTGGAGACTCTCTACGGCATTCAGGTGGAGGAGTCCTAGAGGAGCCTCAGCGCTCCCCCTCCCCTGTCCTGCTCTGTTTGAGGCTACTTTCGCGCCTGTTTCTGCGCATCCTGCGGCGAGTATTTTATTAGCCCCCGGCGAAGTGCCGCCCGTTCACGGTGCCGACGAGCGCATACACGCTAGAGTAGATGCTAGATAAGACAGTTCCCATACCCGGCGCGCGCTTGGCGGCGCCGGACTATTCTGCGAGGAGACTCATGGAAATCAAGATTGGCGTTCGCCACATCGCCCGCGAAATCGTTGTTGAGACCAGCGAGGCTAAGGAAATTCTCACCGAGAAGGTCACCAAGGCCATCGAGGACGGCTCGATTCTGGAAATCATGGACGATAAGGGCAACACCACCCTGATTCCCGGCGGCCAGATCAGCTACGTCGAACTCGGTAGCGACGCCAAGCGCCACGTTGGTTTCGGTATCGGCGCCTAAGTATTCAGCCGACTGAGCCCCTATAGCTTTAGCTTTCCCCCGCATCCGCAACGATGCGTAGCCGCGCTTTCTGCGCTGTGTGCGTGTGCTTTATGCGCCGTACGGTTACGCCGTGCCGAATGCGGGGGTTTGCGTTTTAAACCGCCCGCACAAAAACCTAGCAATACCCGGTTTTGGGGCGATATATCGCCCATCACGGGCGCACACCACAACCGCTTGAGGGTGCGCCGGAAGCAAATCCGGGTTAATATTGAGGGGTTAAGTGAATGACCGGTCGTACCCCTTTCAAGACCCCGAGGCTGCACCTCATCATGAATCAACCATGAGCACTAACCATGTGTATTGAGCATGTGTGCAGGCGGCGTTTCGGTAAGAATTTCCCGTGTAAGAATTTCCCGCGGCCGGCTTTCGACGCCCGCCCGTCACCGCCTCCACCGTTGAGGCGCTGGCTGGCACACCCCGTTTCGGGGAGAAACACACCCCGAACAGGGGTAGAAAGATACGGTCCAGTGACTGAAACGAACACGCAGGAAACCACTCAGACTGCAAAGTCCTTCGCCGACTTCGGCGTTCGCCAGGATATTAGCGACGCCCTCGCGGCGGTTGGCATTACCTCCCCCTTCCCCATCCAGGAGCTGACTCTTCCCGTGGCTCTGTCTGGCCAGGACATCATTGGTCAGGCGAAGACCGGTACCGGTAAGACCCTCGGCTTTGGTCTGCCCACCATTCAGCGTGTGGTCGGCCGCGACGATGAGGGTTGGGCTGATTTGGAGTACCCCGGCGCACCTCAGGCGCTGATTCTGGTTCCGACCCGTGAGCTTGCCATTCAGGTGGGTGAGGACCTGGCGATTGCTGCGAAGCTGCGCAACGCCCGCGTCGCCACCCTGTACGGTGGTGTGCCGATTGAGCCTCAGGCTGAGCTGCTGCGCCGCGGCCTGGAGGTTGCGGTGGGTACCCCTGGCCGCATTATCGACCTGTACCAGCAGGGCTTCCTGAACCTGAAGCAGGTTAAGATCGTGGTCCTCGATGAGGCTGACGAGATGCTGGACTTGGGCTTCCAGCCGTCGGTTGAGAAGATCCTCAGCTACCTGCCGGAGGACCGCCAGAGCATGCTGTTCTCCGCAACCATGCCCGGCCCGGTCATTGCGATGGCGCGCCAGTACATGACCAAGCCCATGCGTATTAGCGCCGCTGACCCCGAGGACGCTTCGAAGACTAAGGCTTCGATTCGCCAGGTTGTCTACCGTGCGCACCACCTGGACAAGGATGAGATGATTGGCCGCATTCTGCGCGCTACCGGCCGTGGCCGTACCGTCATCTTCACCAAGACCAAGCGTGACGCTGCCCGCGTGGCGGAGGAGCTGGTGAACCGTGGCTTCGCTGCCGCTCCCCTGCACGGTGACCTGAACCAGGTTGCGCGTGAGCAGGCGCTGAAGGCGTTCCGCACCGGCAAGGTCGACATTCTGGTCGCTACCGACGTGGCGGCTCGCGGTATTGACGTTGAAGACGTGACCCACGTGATTAACCACCGCGTGCCCGAGGATGAGAAGACTTACCTGCACCGTACCGGTCGTACCGGTCGTGCGGGCAATGAGGGTACCGCTATCACCCTGGTTGACTGGGATGACCTGCCGCGCTGGAAGGTCATTAACGACGCCCTGGAGCTGGGTGTTCCTGAGCCGGTTGAGACGTATTCTTCCTCTGAGCACCTGTTCTACGACCTGAACATTCCGGCTGGTACTAAGGGCCGTCTGCCGCGCGAGGAGCGTGTGGCAGAGGGTATGGGCGATGAGTTCTTTGAGAGCGCCCGTGACTCGCGTGATGGCCGTCCGGCTCGTTCTCGCGGTGGCCGCGACGGTTCCCGTGAGGGTGGCCGTAGCGGTGAGAAGGGTTCGCGCCGTTCTCGCGGCGGTCGTGACGGTGGCCGCGAGGGTCGTTCCGGTGAGGGCCGCGGCGAGCGCCGTAGCCGTTCCGAGGGCCGCAAGCGCACTGAGCGTTCCGAGCGTGTGGAGCGTACCGAGCAGGGCGCATCCGAGCGTACCGAACGTTCTGCTGAGCGTTCTGAGCGTGCGCCTCGCCAGCGTCGCCGTACCCGCCGTGTTGAGGGTCAGCCGGTGGAGGGTGAAGGCCGCCGCCGTACCCGCCGCCGTTCTGAAGGCTCCCGTGCTGAGGGTTCGCGCGGTAAGGGCCGTGGCGCTGACCGTGCTGGTTCTGAAGGCTAGGGCCGGGGTTGGGTATTTCAGCATCCCCGGCGCCCGCCGCGCCCTCCCCTGCCGCTGAGGCGAACCCCGCAGATTCGGCGCTTTTCGACCCGCAGGGCCCGTCGCTGCTGGTGCAGGCAGATAACCTGGAGTATCTGCGTGAGCTGCCCGATGGTGCGTTCACCGTGATTTACATTGACCCGCCGTTCAATACGGGTAAGAAGCAGACGCGCCGCACCTTGAGCGCGGAGGCTTCTGAGAAGGGTGACCGCACCGGCTTTAAGGGTAAGAGCTATTCAAGCACCCTGCAGACTCTGGCCAGCTACAATGATTCCTTTGAGGATTACTGGGCGTTCCTGGCTCCGCGCATCGAGCAGGCGCACCGTCTGCTCGCGCAGGACGGCACCCTGTATCTGCATCTGGATTGGCGTGAAGTGCACTACGTGAAGATCATGTGCGACATGATTTTTGGGCGGGAGAACTTCATTAATGAGCTGATTTGGGCCTACGACTACGGGGCGAAGTCCACGCGCCGCTGGCCGACCAAGCACGACAATATTCTCGTGTACGTGAAGGATCACCGTAGCTACTACTTCAATACCGCCGAGGTGGATCGCGAACCGTATATGGCTCCGGGTCTGGTAACCGAGGAGAAGGCCTCGCGCGGCAAGCTGCCCACGGATGTGTGGTGGCATACGATTGTGTCGCCGACGGGTAAGGAGAAGACCGGCTACCCCACGCAGAAGCCCACGGGTCTGCTACGCCGAATGATTGCGGCCAGCTCCCGGCCGGGTGACTGGGTACTGGACTTCTTTGCGGGTTCGGGCTCGACGGGTGCGGCGGCGGCTCAGCTGGGGCGCAAGTTTGTGTGCGTGGATCAGAACCCGCCGGCTATCGAGGTGATGGCTAAGCGCCTGGGCGTAGATCCGCAGTCTTTTGAGGCATACCGCGGTGTGCCGCGCGGGGCGAGCGTACTATTTACCCCGAAGCGCACGGTGGGTGTGCGCGGCGGCACGAGCCGGGATGCGTTGACGGCGGCGAGCCGCCATGCACTCAAGGCTGTGCTGGATACGCTCACGGAGACGACCCGCCCGGTAGAGGGCGCCTCGTGCGTATTTGTGCGCCACCCTTCAATGGATGCGGTGGATAAGAAGATGCGCATTGATGGGCGGAACGAGCTACGTCGCCAGCGCCAGCATCAGGCGCGAGCGAAAGCTCGTGCGGCGCGTGCGGCTGCGCAGCTGGATGCGGCGGCTGCGGGTGCAGTGTTGCAGCATCATGCGTCGCGTGAGAGCGTCTAGGCTGTCTTGTCTGCGCGTTCGTGAGAGCACGCGTTATGAGTGTGGGGCGGGTTCTTTTACCGGGAACCCGCCCCATTCTTTTGCTTTCACCTCATTGCATATTCTCTAAATCTCTACCTGAAGGTTAGGATTTTTGATACGCTGAGAACGTTCTACTCATTGGGGTGCACAAAGATTGTGCCTCCTCTCTGTTCGTGAAGGAGCTATGATGCTTCGACAATTATTCGCCCGCCCCACGAAGCGGGCTATCCAGGCCGGCGGCACGGTACTGCTGGCAGGTGCCATGGTGTGCGGCAGTGTTCCGGCGTATGCCACCGGGCATTTGAAGCCTCACGAGGTGACCCCCATTGTACAGCCGGACGAACCGGCAGTGACCTGCAACGACCGCGCAGAATATGAGTACTATCGGAACGATGGTGAATTGGGGCGTCGCGTTATCTTTAATTGGGCGCAGTGCATTGGTCTGATTTCTGAGTATCAGAAGCACCAAATGGTCAAGAAAGATAGTGTTATCTCTCGTGGCCAGTTTGTGGAGTATTTGTACCGTCTGTCGGGTTCTCCCGAGGTGAAGAATCTTCCGGCTCAGTCACCGTACGGTGATATTAAGACTGATGACCCGCGTTTTCCTGTGGTGATGTGGGCTCGTGAGCGGGGCATTACCTGGGGTTGGAGTGATGGGAATTTCCATTACGATACCCCTGCTAGTGAGTCTTCTACTGCCTTGATGGTGTATCGGTTGGCGGGCAGTCCAAAAGTAACGGTAGCTGCATATGACCCTGAGAAGTATTTCCCCCCTACTCCTTGGAAGGAAAAATGGCCGAATATGCCATATAATTCGGAGCTTCATAAGGCATACACCTGGTTACACTATGGTCTTCAGAATCCAAATAATGAAGATTCTATTGAGAACGTATCGTATCGACGGTATGGTATCGTATCGCCTAACGATGAATTTGAATGGTTGGCTTACGCTACTTATGAGCAGGCTATCGAAGTGATTCGTCTAGCAGATAAATCTTTCAAATTTAAATAAACTATGTGCGCCTCACCTAATGTTAGGTGAGGCGCACATTTTAGTAATTTTTATTCAGTGATTGGAAAATCTTTTTTATTAGAAATATCTGCTGAATCCTCAGTAGATTTATAGACATACTGATTAATTTCAATCTTGTAGGGTGGGTTCAGGGAATTTTTAATAGAAAACTTCCATTTATCGTTCAGAACCTTGGGTTTAGGTTTGTTATTGTCTTCGTAGTCCATGTGGCATTCGTCGTATGCGTTTGCTCCAATAATATTCAAACGCCTAACACTACCTTCAAGATAGAAGCCCCACAATGAAGCGAGGATTCTTTCTAGGGGTACCTCTTGGCTTGGCCCGTAGGGGTTGTCTGAGCGTACTCCCGTGAAAGTGCAGTCGCTAGCCCACGAGCTTATATACCAGTTCGCTGCCTCGTGGTTATGTGCTTTATCTGAGACTGCGTCATGCCAGCTGGAGGACTCACCAATACGACCCACATAGTTATATGGCGTTTTAGGATAAAGCAAA
>NZ_CAXOQT010000010.1:0-80606 GCF_964211445.1 Rothia mucilaginosa
TTTGTTTTAGTGCTATGCCGCCAGCTGCTCGCGGATACGCGCCACCGTCGCCGCATCCGTCGTATTCTCACCCAGCAGGTTCGGCTTACCCGCACCGTGATAATCACTCGAACCAGTCACCAGCACCTCACGGCCCGCCGCACGCTGACGCTCAATAAACTCCAGCAGGCGCGCCCGGTCCTCCACCGAATTCTCACGGTGATACACCTCCACACCCGCCAGGCCAGCATCCACCATCAAACCCAGATACTCCAGGCTCAACGCAGGGCCACGCATCGTACTCATCGGATGCGCAATCACCGGCACGCCCCCAGCCTCACGCACCAGACGCACCGCCTCCAGCGGGTCCAGCGCATCCTGCGGCACATAGTAGGGGCTACCCGTATACAGCAGCTTCGCGAAAGCCTCAGAACGGTCAGCAACCACGCCGGCGGCAACCAGCGCGTCAGCAATATGGGGGCGGCCCACCGCCGTGTTCCCCTCCCCCACCTGCGCCAACACGTCGTCCCAGGTCAGCGAGTAGTCGGCGGCAAGACGCTGCACAATAGCCTGCGCACGGCCCTCACGGCTGGCACGAATCGCCTCCACACGATGCGCCAACTCCGAACCCACCGGGTCAAAACCATAAGCGAGCAGGTGAATAGTCTTCGTGCGTGCACGGCCCTCACCGTCGGTGTAACGGTAACGGCAAGAGAACTCGGCACCCGGCAGAAAATCCAGACCGTACTCATCCGCCAGCTGAGCCGCCTGCGCCCACCCAGCCGTCGTATCGTGATCAGTCAGCGCAAACCCAGCCAACCCGGCGCGAGCAATCAGCGGCACCAGCTCAGTCAGGCTCTGCGTGCCGTCAGAGATAGCGGAGTGAATATGCAGATCGTAACGCCCAGCAAGGTTCAGGTTTTCAGGCGCGCCCGATTCAGCGGGCTGCGGCGCCTGCTGCGCATTAGGTGCACTATTTCGGTGTTCTGTCTGCGTCATCTTCTCTCCTTCCCCACCCCTGCTAGTTCGTCGCCACCTCAGCGGGGTCTAAGGCATGTCATCTACTCTTCTGATTCAACCCTACCAATATCGGCGGCGCAATATCGGGTACCCGGTCGCAGGTCAAAGATATATTCTGACCCACCGCACCCTCTCTTATGGTCAAAAGCGCTAAAACACCTGCCCACCAGTATTGAAGAGGCTATGATTAAGCCATGACTGAGAACAATGAGAAGAGCACCGAAGCTCAGAAGACTGACCACCGCAGCACCCCCAAGGCGTCTGCGTTCACCGAATTCATTGCCGCAAACTGGGCACCTGCCGAAGATGACGGCTACACCCGCGAGCCCGTAGCAGACTACGCAGCTGAGCGCCGCGCCAAGATCTCCAAGGCATTCCCCGGCGAGCGCCTCGTCCTGCCCGCAGGCCCGCTGAAGGTCCGCTCCAACGACTGCGACTACCGCTTCCGCCCCCACTCGGCGTTTGCGCACCAGACCGGTCTGGGCATCGACCACGAGCCCGACGCCGTGCTGATCTTCGAGCCCGTCGAAGAGGGCACCGGTGACAACGGTTCCAACCACGAGGTGACCCTGTACTTCCGTCCGCTGGCTGGCCGTGACACCGCAGAGTTCTACGCGGATGCACGCTACGGCGAGTTCTGGGTTGGCCCCCGCCCCACCCTGAAGGAATTCTCCGAGCGTTACGGTCTGCGTACCCGCGACCTGTCCGAGCTTGAGGTTGCTATCACCAAGAACGCCGGCAACCAGGGCCTGGGCGGCGTGAACATCCGCCTGGTCCGCAACGTTGACCCGGCTGTTGACGCGCTGGTTGACACCTCCCGCTACAACACCGGCGTGGAGCTGGAGCAGGCTGACAAGCTGGACTCCGAACTGGCCGTGGCTCTCTCCGAGGCTCGCCTGATTAAGGACGCTATCGAGGTTGAGAACCTGCAGCGTTCCGTTGATATGACCGTCAAGGGCTTCGAAGAGGTCATTCGTGAACTGCCGAAGGCTAAGGAGCACCACCGCGGTGAGCGCGTCGTTGAGACTGCGTTCTTCTCCGTGGCACGTACCGACGGTAACGACCTGGGCTACGACACCATCGCAGCGTGCGGTAACAACGCAACTATCCTGCACTGGATCCGTAACAACGGCACCGTCGATGACGGCAAGCTGCTGCTGCTGGACGCAGGCGTTGAGGACGACACCCTGTACACCGCAGACGTGACCCGCACCTTCCCCGTGAACGGTAAGTTCACCGAGGTTCAGGCGAAGGTCTACAACGCTGTGCTGGAGGCTGCTGACGCCGCGTTCGCTGTGGCTAAGCCGGGCCGTAAGTTCCACGAACTTCACGACGCCGCTATGGAGGTTCTGGCTCACCGTCTGGAAGAGTGGGGCCTGCTGCCGGTTTCTGCCGAGGTTTCCCTCACCATTGAGGGCGGTCAGCACCGCCGCTGGATGCCGCACGGCACCAGCCACCACCTGGGTCTGGACGTGCACGACTGCGCGCAGGCGAAGGCTGAACTGTACATGTGGGCTGAGCTGGAGCCGGGCATGGTCTTCACCATTGAGCCGGCACTGTACTTCAAGGAAGAGGACATGTCTATCCCCGAGGAGTACCGCGGTATCGGTATCCGCCTTGAGGACGACGTGCTCTGCACCGAGGACGGCAACGTGAACCTCTCCGCTGCGCTGCCGCGCACCGTTGAGGGTATTGAGGAGTGGATGGCGAAGCTGGCGAAGTAACGCCTAGCCCCCCTCCAGTTACGTTAGTAACGTCTTATAGGGAAAGCCCCTCACCGAGTGATTCGGTGAGGGGCTTTCGCGTATCTTCTATGCCTGTTTCCCGCCGTTGTGGGCGGCTACCGCCATTGCAGGTTCGGTTATTCGGACTCCTGCGAGGACTTATCGTGCAGGCCCTGCGGGCGCGGGGTTGGACGCTGCGGCTTGGGCTGAATCAGCTTCGCGTATTCTTCCGGGTCGTCCACGCGCAGACCGTACCGCTGTGCCGGACGTTTCTGCGTATCTGACTTCTGAGCGGTTGCCTGGTCAGTGCTTGCCTGTTCCTGTTCGGAAGGCTGAGTGGGCTGAGCAGGCGGTGCAGGGGTAACCGGTGCGGGCATGTTCTGCGCCGCGCTCTGAGCCATCGCGTTCTGCGCAGTAGTATCACGCTCGGGCAGGTTCTGGTTCGGCGCTGGCTGGCTACCCGCCTGCGCACGGTACGAGGGTGCCTTCGGGGCGCCGGTCGGAACCGGTGCGCCATTCATCGAGACGGTGCTCTGAGCGGCACGCGCCTGCGAAGCCTCCGGGGCCGCCGCCGCACGCGCAGCCGCAACCGCCGCCGAGAAGCGAGGATGCGCACCCAGCACGCGGCGCGCATCCTGAGCGTACTCCGGCAGAGCGTACATCACGGTACGCGAAGGAATCGCCTCGGTACGCATCGGGTAGCGACCCCCATGGGAGCGACGCAGAACGTACATCTGCCACAGCACAAACACGGCAACCGACAGCGGCACGTACTTGAGTGCTTCAGAGATAAAAGAGTCACCGGCAAGGGTCATCAGCACCGAAAACACCAGGCCAATCACCGCACCCTGAATCGCCGCAGAAATCAGGGCACGACCGTAACCGGGCTGTACCGGGTACTCCACCTGGCGGATACCATCATTGACCAGGTACAGCGCCGTGACCGGGTAATCCTGTTCGCTGAGCACGTCAAAAGCGGCGAGCGCATCATCGTGACGAACGAAGGAGGCGATCGCCTCACCGGCGGGCAGGGGCTTGCCCTGAGCCTGCGCCAGGCGCGAGGCCAGATATGAAGAAGGCGGGGTCGAGGGAATATTCGGCAGGTTAGAAGTCATGGCTCCTATTCTACCGCCCACCCTAACCCTGGACCCGGTGGGCAGTCAGCTCCTCTACAGGCGTAGCGAACACCTGTTCAATGAAGCTTCTCAAAGTGCGAATCCCCGCGGCGGGGCGTACCCTAGAGAGGTGAGCAATTCGAAGTTCAGCACCCCCAGCAAGATTTACATTGCCCGCCTTCTGGGCCTCGACGTTTTTGACCCTTTCGGTGACCGCCTCGGCCGTCTCCGAGATGTCGTCGTGCTCAAACGCGGCCTGGGCGCATCCATTGCGGGCGCCCGCCCCGCCAAGGGCAGCGAACCCATTGTTGTCGGCATCATCGTTGAGGTGCTCGGCAAGAAACGCGTGTTCATGCCCATGACCCGTGTGCGAAGTATCGACGCTTCACAGATCATTTCGACCGGCCTGGTGAACCTGCGCCGCTTCGAACAGCGCAACTCTGAGACTCTCATCGTGGGTGAGCTCTTTGACCGCCGCGTGCGCCTGCTCGACGGCAGCGGCGACGCCGTCATTGAGGACGTCGCCATTGAGCAGCGCCGCAACGGCGACTGGGGCGTGACTGAGCTGTTCGTCTCCCGCGTTAGCTCCTCCTCCAGCACATGGCGCCGCCGTTCCAAGGAGACCCTCATCGTCGATTGGGACGAAGCGGTGCTCTCCACCGACGTGGAACCGCAGGCGGCAACCGCGTTCGTGGCGAACCACGAGAACTCCAAGCCCGCTGACCTTGCGGATGCTATCCACGAGATGAGCGATAAGCGCATGGTCGAAATCGCCGCCGAGCTGCAGGATGAACGCCTCGCGGACGTTCTGCAGGAGCTACCCGCCGAGGACCAGGTGCAGATTCTGTCGCACCTGGACGACGAGCGTGCCGCGCAGGTCCTCGAAGAGATGGAACCGGACGACGCCGCCGACCTGCTTATCGAACTGGACGACGCACAGCGTGAAAAGCTGCTCGAGCTCATGGAACCCGACGAAGCAGACGACGTGCGTCGACTGCTCGAATACGACGAGGGTACCGCCGGTTCGCTCATGAACCCGGTGCCGATTATCCTCTCCCCGGAGGCGACCGTTGCGGAGGCGCTCGCGCACATCCGCGCCGAGGAAATTCCTCCGGCAATGGCGGCTGCCGTCATGGTGACGCGCCCGCCCCTGGAAACGCCGACCGGCAAGTACCTGGGTCTGGTGCACATGCAGAAGCTGTTGCGTGTGCCGCCGAGCGAGCCGATTGGTCACATCCTCGATACCGACACTGAGCCTGTCTCTGACCAGGCAAGTTTGGAAGAGCTGGCACGCGTGCTGGCGACCTATGACCTGACCATCGTTCCCATTGTGAACGAATCGCACCGCCTGGTAGGCGCAGTGACCATCGACGACGTGCTCGATGCGCTCCTGCCCGAAGACTGGCGCACTTACGATGATGGAACTCCCGTACGAAAGGTAGGACGACGCTTTGCCTGAATCGAACCGCCGCGACGCAAACCGTACCGAAGAGAACCCCCGCATCGATAAGGCGCGCATCCTCAAGGACCGCCTGGAGAAGAAGTACGCTGAACGCAACCGTGAGCGCGGCGACTCCCGCCCGCAGCGTAGCGACTCGCAGCTGAGCACCCCCGGCACCCGTAAGCCGAAGCTGTTCTCGAGCCCCAACCCGGACGCTTTCGGCCGCATGACCGAGGGTTTTGCACGCTACATGGGTACCCCGCAGTTCCTGATGTGGATGACTATTTTCTGTGGCGTGTGGCTGGCGTGGAACTCCCTGGCGCCGGAGGAGATGCAGTTCGACCCGCGTAGCCTGAACTTCACCCTGCTGACCCTGATGCTGTCCCTGCAGGCTTCTTACGCTGCTCCCCTGCTGCTGTTGGCGCAGAACCGTCAGGACGACCGCGACCGCGTGGTGGCCTCTGAGGACCGTAAGCGTGACCAGCAGAACCTGGAGGAGACCCAGTACCTGACCCGTGAGATTGCTTCGCTGCGTATTGCTCTGCGTGAGGTTGCGACCCGTGACTTCGTTCGTAGCGAGCTGCGTGACATTCTTGAGGAACTGCAGAACATTGCGCAGGAGCAGGAGCGTCACGCTGAGCAGCTGCAGGACATCAGTGAGGACATTGAGGACCTTGAGGAGGCTATCGACGATATCGATATCTCCGAGGGCGAGGAAAAGGACGCTGAGGAGCAGGAGGCTGAGGATAAGAACTCTGGGGGCAAGAGCCCTGAAGGCACCGAGAACGGTACCGAGCAGGCACCTGACAAGGCTGAACGCCCTGCGAAGGACTCCCCACAGGATTCCCACCGAGGCGATTTGAGCCAGCCTCAGAGCCGCGAATCCCAGCAGGCACAGCAGCAGGCAGAGCGCACCCGTGAGGGAGGCGCCCGTGACCACTAATTCACCCCTGCAGGATGCGCTCTACGCGGCACTTGCCCGCGTCGAGGATCCCGAACTGCGCCGCCCCATTACGGAGCTGGGCATGGTGGAGACTGCACTCGTGCATCCTGAACTGGATGAGCACGGTGAGCCGATTCCCGGCCGCCACTGGGCTGAGGTCACGGTGCTACTCACCATTGAGGGTTGCCCGCTGAAGAACACCATCGAGCAGCAGGTTCGTGATGCCGCCGCCACCGTTGAGGGTGTTGAGCGTGTGCAGCTGCAGGTGGGTGCGATGAACCCGCAGCAGCGTTCCGCCCTGCGTTCGATGCTCAAGCCGGAGCGTTCCAACCCGTTTACCGCGCCCGGTTCGCTGACCCGCGTGTTCGGTGTGGTGTCCGGTAAGGGTGGCGTGGGTAAGTCCTCCATGACCGCGAATCTTGCCGCCGCGTTCGCTTCGCGCGGGCTTGCGGTGGGCATTATTGACGCGGATGTGCACGGCTTCTCCATCCCCGGTCTGTTGGGCATTACCGACGCCCCGACCCGCCTGGATGACCTGATTCTTCCGCCGACCGTGGACGTGCCCGCCCCCGCCCAGCGTTGGGGTGAGCAGAAGGTCAGCGGCGGCTTTATTCGCGTGATTTCTATCGGCATGTTCCTCAAGGGCAACGAGCCGGTGGCGTGGCGCGGCCCCATGCTGCACCGTGCCCTGGAGCAGTTCATCATGGATGTGCACTTCGGCGCCCTGGACGTGCTGCTACTGGATTTGCCTCCCGGCACCGGCGATATTGCCATCTCCATGGCTCAGCTGCTGCCGAATGCGGAGCTGGTGCTCATTTCCACCCCGCAGCACGCCGCTGTGGATGTGGCGGAGCGTGCCGGCACCCTGAGCCTGCAGACCGGTCAGAAGGTCGTGGGCGTGGTCGAGAATATGGCTGCCATGACCCTGCCGGACGGTACCGTGCTCGATATGTTCGGTTCTGGCGGCGGTCAGGTGCTCGCTGAGCGCCTTTCGGAGGCGCTCTCCTACCCGGTACCGCTGCTCGGTTCTGTCCCGCTGGATGTGAACCTGCGTACCGGCGGCGACGAGGGCACCCCGGTGGTCTGGAGCCACCCGGATTCGACCACCGCCGAAGAGATTCAGTCCATCGCCTCGCAGCTACTACACTCGGGCGAGTCGAGGGCGGGTCAGAGCCTGCCGCTCTTTGTTTAGAGATCTAGCCGTCTAGAAGCTGACGGCAAAAGCTGAGAACAGAAAGAACCCCGCACCATCACGGTGCGGGGTTCTTATCTATTCAAAATCTTAGGTTGCGTCCACGTCGAAGGGGGCGTATGCGCCTCGCGGAAGAGCACGGCTCTCCGACTTTTCCTTCTCCTTCAGCAGCGCCTCTTCACGTTCCTTCGCCTCACGCTCACGCTCGGCGTCATCCTCAGCAAACGCCTGCTTCACAATCACGCGCGGATCGTACTGGCGGGGGTCGTACTGGCGCCAGTTAATATCTTCCAGACCCGTCTCGCCCAGGGCTTCCTTGAAGTCGTCCTTCGCGTCAAACGCCATGCGGCGCACAGTCTTGACGAATTCACGGATCTGTCGGGCGTATTCGGGCATGCGTTCGGGACCAATCACCACAAACGTGATGATGGCCAAAATAATCAACTCGGTGCCACTAATACCAAACACAGAATATAGATTATCAGTTCCGAGCCAGCACCGCCGAACCCGCGGCGCTTTCTGGACGTGTCTTTAAGCTCTGGACAAGCAGAAGGCGTACGCTACAGCGCCGCGGAGGGGCATTGCGCCCACGGCTAAGAACACCACATCAGCGGTTTACGGCGGATAATCTCCACCGCCGGGTTAAAACGCTGCGGCTCCAACCGCAGACACGCCCGCCTCCCGAACGCAAAAGACCGCCGGCAGCACACCGGCGGTCTCCAGTCACGATATTCGGTTTACGGCGGGTAGTCTCCACCGCCGGGCAGCTGTTTCCAATGCCACAGCCAGCCAACCCAGCCCCACTGCGCACACGCACCCGCCACCAACAACGCCCAACGATACGCCCGCGAACGGCTCGCCGCCGCCACCACAATCACCAGCGGGAACAACGGCAACAACAGGCGGAACGTCGACGATTGCGGATTCAAAAACAGAATCAAATACGCAAAATAGCTTAGGCACCACAGGTTCAACGGAGCCGCCAAAACCCTACGCGCCAGGGGGCTCAAACACAGAGCAATAAAACCCAAAATCAGCAGAGTCAGCAGCACCGGAGCCGCATACCCAAAGTACAGGTACCCTTGCGAAAGCCACGGCTGAATCGGCGCCAAATGGGTACCGCGCCACGCCGTCTCCGTGGCGGTGTACGCATCCACACGGCCCGTAGCCCACCACGCAATCGCAGGCCACACCAGCGCACACGCACACACCACCAAGGCGCTGACCAGCTGCCCCAGATGGCGCACAAACGCCGTGCCCATACCCGACTGGCGGCTCGAACGCACCCAGCATGCAAACCACCACAGGCCGGCAGCCGCACCCAGGGGCACACCCACCGGGCGGGACAGGCACGCCAACGCCGCCACAGGAACCAGCAGGCCGTAGCGTCCCTGAACCAGGCACAGCAGCGCACCGGCAAGGAACACCAGGTTCAGCGACTCCGCATACGGCACCTGAAGCACCGGCGCCACCGGCAAGAACGACACCAACGCCACAGCCCACATAGACAGGGCAGAAGGCGACTCCTCACTTGTGAAACCGGTCGCCTTCAACGACGCCTCAAACAGCAGATAAATCACCCACGCCGCCGCGAAACCGGCAAGCAGAGCAACCGTCGCCGCCACCGGGTAGTACCCGATGCCCGTCGCATGGCTAATAGCACCGGAAAGCTGCGGGAAAATCGGGTAAAAAGCCCACTGATTCTGCTCAACCACACCCGCCGCGTTCACCGGCAGCTCATTCGGGTAGCCCTGTACCGCGATCTGCTCATACCAGCCGGCATCCCAGATGCTAATGAACGACAAATAATCCAGATGCTGACCCCACGGGCTGCGCAGCTGCTGCTGGCCAACCACAGCAAACACGATGAAGCCCCACACGCGGGACAGACCGTAAATCAGCAGTACCGACAGCCACGCGGGCAGGGCACGCAGACGCTCCCCCACCCGGTGCAGGCGCTCACCGGCGGCGGTGTACGCCCAGGTCAGCAACTCATCAAAAGACTCGCCCTGTTCCTTCGTGGAGGCGGTGCGAGGGGCAGAGTCAGCGCGGGCAGGCGGAACAGGACTAGTGTGCTGAGAAGGAACACTCACCGGCGCTAGCTCCCCTCAGCCGCCGAAGGAACACCCTCAGCCTGCGGGTTCTTTCGCTTCTCCACAAAGTCATGCGCGCTCAAGGTGCTCTCCGCATCATCAGACAGGGGAACCGCACCGCGGCGAACCGGCTCAGCGGCAGCGACGTTAGCATCAGCAGATTCTGCGGTCGAAGCAGCAGACTCAGCGGCGGGTGCGTTCTCAAGTGCCTTGTTATCTTCGGATGCACCGACGAGAGGAGCGATAAAGCCGAAATCCTCCACACGGTCGAAGGTGCCCAGACCGTCACGGCCCACGCCGCTGAAGAACGCGGCACCGGGCACGGCACGCTCACCGCCGAGCGCCACAACGGAGAGCACCGCAATGCCCGAAATCAGCAGGGCAAGCAGAATCAGAAGAAAGTTCATGTCAATCTCATATCATGCAGGACCGTCAACCCCTGACGGTCACCTAAATTTAAATAGTAGCGCCAGCACCGGCAGAATCAGCACCAACAGAGTTAGCGCCGCGGCTAGTCCTCGTCGCGGTTAGTCCTCGTCACGGTCGCTGAGCAGCCAGGCACGCAAATCGGCGTGGCAGCGGGTCAGCTGGCTAAAGCTCACGTGCTCGTTATCGGTGTGAGCCAGCAGAGCGTCACCGGGGCCGAAGTTCACCGCGGGAATACCGATCTCGCTCAGGCGTGCTACGTCCGTCCAACCGTACTTCGGCTGAGGCTCCTGCCCCACCGCCTCAATCAGGGAAGCCGCCAGCGGGGTGTCCAGTCCGGGGCGAGCCGCCGGGGAAAGATCCACAAAATCCAGCTCGTAACCGGTGAAGACCTCACGCACGTGGGCGACCGCCTCGTCCAGGGTCTTATCCGGGGCGAACCGGTAGTTCACGTGCATTGCCGCCGCATCAGGAATCACGTTACCGGCAACGCCACCAGAAATCTGCACCGCATTCAGACCCTCACGATAGTCCAGGCCCTCCACAGCAATAGTCTTCGGCTCGTAGGAGGCGAGCGCCGCCAACGCCGGTGCCAGTGCGTGAATCGCGTTCTCGCCGCGCCATGCACGTCCCGAGTGGGAGGCGAGGCCGCGGGTGCGCACGAAGAAACGCATGGTGCCGTTGCAGCCGCCCTCAATGGTGCCATTGGTCGGTTCAAGTAGCACACCGAAGTCTGCGTCAGTGATGAGCTCACCGTGGTTGCGAATCAGACGCGCCAGCCCGGAGAGTTCGCTGGCGACCTCTTCGTTGTCGTAGAAGATGTAGGTCAGGTTGTAGTCGGTGTCCTGCGCGGTCAGTTCGGCGGCAAGTTTCAACTGGACCGCCACGCCGCCCTTCATATCGGTTGCGCCGCGGCCGTAGAGCACGTACCCGTCCTCTTCTTCACGCACCGTGGACGGCACGGTACCCAGCGAACCCTCAACGGTGGGCAGGGGCACAGTGTCCAGGTGACCGGCAAGAATAATGCGGGTGCGTTCCCCCTCAGCGCCGGGCAGCGGCGGGAACTCGGTGCGGGCGATAATGGCGTCCCCGTCACGGGTCAGGTGCAGGTGCGGGCAGAACGACAGCGCCATGTGCACGGCGTCAGCAATTGGCTGCTCATTGCCGGAAACCGACTCGTAATCCAGCAGGGCACGCGTCAGCTCGGGCATGGACACGTCCAGGTTCAGGGGCGGCTGCGGTACAGGGTGACGCTCAGAAATATTCGGGGAAACGCTCATCCTTCCACCTTACAGGTTCCCCGGTACACACACCCGCGCCCACAACGCCCATATCGAGCATATGAGACGGTCTTGAAGGGGCTCTCACCCCCAAAACTATAATGGAAGGCATGTCTGAAAACACTCCCCGTTACGCCTCCGGCGTTGCACTGGTCAATGTTGTTGTCTCTGGCGAGCACGCCGGCACCGTCCTGGATGCGTGGTTCCCCGCTCCCTCCCTCACCCAGACCCCCGACCTGTCCATCGCGGACGAGCTAGAGGACCTGGCCGTTGAGCATCCGGCGCGCAACGCCCGTACCGAGGTGCGTACCGCCTCCATCAACCTGGATGAGGCACCCGAAGACGCGGTGGACGCATACCTGCGTCTGCACCTGCTCTCCCACACTCTGGTTCGCCCCAACGAGCTGAACCTGGACGGCCTGTTCGGCACCCTGGCGAATGTTGCGTGGACCAACCACGGCCCGGTGCTTGCCACCGAGTTCCAGAAGCTGGCGATTGGTCTGCGCAAGCTGGGCCACCTGAGCGTGAGCCACATTGATAAGTTCCCGCGCCTGGTGGATTACGTGGTTCCCGCCGGCGTACGCATTGGCGACGGTGACCGTCTGCGCCTGGGCGCGCACCTGGCGTCCGGCACGACCGTGATGCACGAGGGCTTCGTGAACTTCAACGCCGGCACCCTGGGCACCTCCATGGTTGAGGGCCGTATTTCTCAGGGCGTTGTGGTGGGCGACGGCTCGGATGTGGGTGGCGGCGCCTCCACGATGGGTACCCTCTCCGGTGGTGGCACTCAGCGCGTCTCTATTGGTGAGCGTTCTCTGCTGGGTGCGGAGTCCGGTATCGGTATTGCCCTGGGTGATGACTGCGTGGTTGAGGCTGGCCTGTATGTGACCGCTGGTTCGCGCGTGAGTGTTCTGCTGCCCGGTCAGGAGGCGCGCGTGGTGAAGGCTGCGGAGCTGTCCGGTGTGTCGAATCTGCTGTTCCGCCGCAATTCAATCAGCGGCGCGATTGAGGTTCTGCCGCGTGCGAAGAACACCGTGGAGCTGAACGAGGCGCTGCACCTGAACTAGTCTGCACCTGAACTAGTGTGGGGCGGCCCGTGAACTTTAGGGGTCGGGATGCGTGAAGCATCCCGGCCCCTTTGCTATGCCCGGTATTCCCCTTTCGCAGCTCTAGTGTGCCGGGCACACATCCACAGCGGCTCCGATGACCGTTTTCAGGGCAAGTTGCTCGGGCTTTCGTTAGGCTGGTAGTACCGGGTACAGCACACCCGCCACGACAGACCACTTGTACAGTTCAGAGAGGAACTCAGATGCCCGAATCAACTAAGTCAGAGTCGACGATGAGCGAAACCTACCGGCACTTTACGCGCCTCTTCCCCTACCCGCACGAACGTGTTGCGGCGGGTACCCCGGCAGCTGATGCTATGGCTCGTTACGATGAGCTGACTGAGCGTGGGCGCGCAGAGGGGTTCGTCCCCTTCTTCCTGAACCTGAACGATACGGTGCTTGAGAGCATGGTTATCGCGGTGTCCCTTGAGCACGACATCATTGACGATGTTGAAACTCTGACCCCCGAGCAGGTGAGCGCCTACACTCGTGCTGTCCTGGGGCGTTACCGTACCGCCCGGGGTGGTGCCTCCGCCGAAGAGTACGGCAGCGCTGCTATTGCCCGGCAGCTGCGCCGGGTTATGGACGACGGCGAAGATACTAGCGAGGACGACCCGGACGACTTCAACCTCAACAAACTTATGGGCGAGTTTATGAGCTCCGATTTTCTGCCCGATGAGGAACCCGAAGCTGACGCCCCGTGCCTTTCCGCTCTGCTCCGCTACGAGCTTGTGGATGAGGAGGATAAAGGCGAGATGCTCCTGCTGCAGATTCCGACCGATGACCCCGCCGATATTCCCGCATACCTGCCCTTCGGCGGCTGGAATGACTGCCCGGATGCTGAAACGCAGCTGGCGTTCACTCACTATTGGCGTGAAAAGTACGGTGCCATCCCGGCGGCTCTTGACGGTGCTGACTGCCTGGAATTTCTGGTGGAACGCCCCGTCACCGACCCGGTGGAGGCGAAGAATCTGGCGGTCGAGCAGTTCGCATTTTGTTCTGATCTTCCGTTCCAGGTGTTTGAAGATGTTGAGCAGCTGGCGGAGTTTATTCACCAGAGCCGCCAGTGGTATTTCTGGTGGGATTAGCTGCGGGTTATAAAGCCAGGCGGGGGCGAGTGTCGACACACCTAAATAACGTCTCCCACGTGCTCACACCAGAGTGCACAAGCGCACAGTGTCCCGCAGTACTTACGCCCCGTGCACAGCTGTACTATTAGATACAGCTCAACAGCTTTTGTCCCCCATCCGGAGCGCTTTTTCCGGATATATAAAGCCCGAAAGGACATCATGAAGGTACTCGTTACCGGCGGCGCCGGCTACATCGGTTCCCACACTGTACTTGAACTGCTCAAGGCAGGCCACGACGTCGTCGTCATGGATAACCTCGCGAACTCTTCCGAGGAGTCCCTCAAGCGCGTCGCTGAACTCGCAGGCCGCGCCCCCGAGTTCCACAAGGTTGACCTGCTTGACCTCGAAGGTATGAAGGCTCTCTTCAAGCAGGTTCGCCCCGACGCTGTGATTCACTTTGCGGGTCTGAAGGCTGTGGGCGAGTCCGCAGAGAAGCCGCTGTGGTACTACCAGACCAACGTGGCTGGCACCCTGAACCTGCTGTACGCAATGGACGAGGCTGACTGCCACTCCATCGTGTTCTCCTCCTCCGCTACCGTGTACGGCGAGCCCGAGTCCATGCCGCTCATCGAGAAGATGAACATGGATGCGCAGTCCTGCTACGGCCGCACCAAGGAGCACATTGAGGACATGCTGGTTGACCTGGCTGCATCCGATTCCAAGTGGAACATCGCTCTGCTGCGTTACTTCAACCCCGTCGGTGCGCACGAGTCCGGCCGTATCGGTGAGGACCCGGCGGGCATCCCGAACAACCTGGTGCCCTTCATCGCGCAGGTTGCCGTGGGTCGCCGCGAGCACCTGAACGTCTTCGGTAACGACTACCCGACCGTTGACGGTACCGGTGTGCGCGACTACATCCACGTGGTTGACCTGGCTGACGGCCACCTGAAGGCGCTGGATTACATTACCCAGCACGGCGGTCTGCACACCTGGAACCTGGGTACCGGTAACGGCTACTCGGTGCTGCAGGTTCTGCACGCATTCGAGGAGGCGTGCGGTAAGGAGCTGCCGTACAAGATTGTGGATCGTCGCCCCGGTGACGTTGCAGTCTCTTACGCTGATCCTTCCTCTGCTCTGGCCGATCTGGGTTGGAGCGCTAGCCGCGACATCAAGACCATGGTTCGCGACCACTGGAACTGGCAGAAGAACAACCCCAACGGTTACGAAGCCTAAGCTGTTTTAGCCCCTTGTGAGGGGTGTTGAAGAGTGCCCGATAGGTGTTATCTCACCTATCGGGCACTTTTCTGCGCTTTTTTCGAAATTTTTACCAAGTCGTGGCTACCTCCCCAAAGGCAGTTGACACCTCGTGAGTGCGTAGAGAAAGGGAAGAATATATTCCCTAGTCAGAGCCTTTTGTGAAGATGGGGTGTTTTTGACCCATATTTTTACGTCAAAAATACTATAACTATGCATTCATGCTTAAAAATTCACATTGCTTACACAGTAAAGTGAATATTTTGCAGACAGGAAACCGCCTGAGGCGTAAGCTGAAAACTCAGCATACAGACAACCCGCATCATAGACGCACCTCACGTGAAAGGGTTCATGATGTCCGCACAGGCAGCTCCCGAAGCGCAGAAAAACCTCATCGAAATCGCCGACGTCAACAAGTACTACGGCACCAACCACGTTCTGAAGAACATCAATCTTTCCGTGGGAAAAGGTGAGGTCGTCGTCCTCCTCGGACCCTCCGGATCCGGCAAATCCACCCTCTGCCGAACCATTAACCGCCTCGAAACTATCACCAGCGGATCCATCACCATTGACGGACAAGAACTACCCGAAGAAGGCCGCGCCCTCGCCAAGCTCCGCGCCGAAGTCGGCATGGTCTTCCAGTCATACAACCTCTTCGCCCACAAGAACATCCTCGATAACGTAACCCTTGGACCCCGTCGAATCCGCAAAATGTCCAAGTCAGAGGCAGAAGCAGAAGCCATGAACCTACTCGCAAAGGTCGGCGTGGATTCCCAGGTGCACAAGATGCCCGCTGAACTTTCCGGCGGTCAGCAGCAACGCGTCGCCATCGCCCGCGCACTCGCCATGAAGCCCAAGGTCATGCTCTTTGACGAACCCACCAGCGCGCTCGACCCCGAAATGGTCAACGAAGTGCTCGACACCATGGTCTCCCTCGCAAGAGAAGGCATGACCATGATTGTGGTGACCCACGAAATGGGTTTTGCTCGCAAGGCGGCGGACCGCATCGTCTTCCTTGCCGACGGCGAGATCGTCGAAGAGGCGCACCCGGACGAGTTCTTCACCAACCCGAAGAGCGAGCGCGCCAAGGACTTCCTCTCCAAGATCATCAACCACTAAAGCGGAGGGACCGACATGCAAAAATATTCACGTAGGCTCGCGGCACTCGCCGCAGCAGCATCCCTCGCTCTGACCGGCGTCCTCGCCGGATGCTCCAGCGCAGACAGCGACCATAAGATCCGCATCGGCATCAAAGTAGACCAGCCTGGCCTCGGCTACCAGGACGGCAACCAGTACACCGGCTTCGACGTGGAGGTGGCACGCTACGTCGCCGGCAAGCTCGGCTACTCCGAAGAGCAGATTGAGTTCGTCGAATCCCCCGCCGCTAACCGCGAAAACATGCTCAACACCGGTCAGGTAGACATGATTTTTGCGACTTACTCCATCTCTGAAAGCCGCAAGAAGACCGTGGACTTCGCAGGCCCCTACTACACCGCAGGTCAGGACCTGCTCGTGCGTGCCGACAACACCGATATTCACGGCCCGGACGACCTCAACGGTAAGAATCTCTGCTCCGTGACCGGCTCCACCAGCGCTCAGAAGGTGCAGGACAAGTTCGCCAAGAACGTGAACCTGGTCAAGCAGAACAGCTACTCCGACTGCGTGGTAGCCCTCAACGGCGGCGTGGTGGACGCCGTCACCACCGACGACATTACCCTCGCCGGTCTGGCAGCCACCAAAGCAAACAAGGGCAAGCTGAAAGTGGTTGGCTCCCCCTTCACGACCGAACGCTACGGCGTGGGCCTGCCCAAGGGCACCGACAAGTGCGAAGCCGTGAACAACGCCATCAACGAGATGGTTGCCGACGGTACCTGGGAGAAACTCATCACCAAGTACACCGAAGGCACCGGCTACCACTACAACACCGAAACCAACCCGCCGCACCTGGGCACCTCCTGCGCCTAGGCCTCTAGAGAGGTTCACGAATGTCATTCTTTGACCAACTCGGCACCCTCCTGTCCAAGTACGATGTGGTTGGCGCCTTCATGACCAATATTGAGCTGACCTTCTGGGCGGCTATTGGCTCGTTCGTTCTCGGTACCGTGCTGGCGCTCATGCGCATCAGCCCCGTCCCGTCCCTGCGCTGGGTGGGCACCGCCTATGTGCACACTGTCCGTAATACTCCGCTCACCATCATGATGACTTTCGCCATTTTGGGTGTGTGGACGCAGTTCCAGCTCTCCTTCTCGCACGATTTCGACACGAACTTCTTCGTGTACGCGGTCATTGCCCTGTCGATTTACCATTCGGCGTTTATTTGCGAGGCAATCCGTTCGGGCGTGAACACCGTGCCGAAGGGTCAGGCTGAGGCAGCACGCGCTATCGGTCTAGGCTTCTTCGACACCGCCCGCCTGGTGATTTTCCCTCAGGCTCTACGCGGTGCCATTACCCCGCTCGGCAATACTCTGATTGCGTTGACGAAGAACAGCACTGTCGCCTCGGTCGCGTCGGTGGCGGAGGCCTCCGGGCTAATGAAATCCATGATTGAGTTCGACGCGAACATGGTGCTCGCTATCTTCATCATGTTTGCGATGGGCTTCGTCATCATTGTTGTTCCCATTGGTGCGTTGACCACCTGGTCATCCCGTAAGCTGGCGGTGAAGCGATGAAAAACCCTTTTATCAGTAATGACACCCGCGCCGCTTCTTCGGTGCTTTTCGACGAGCCGGGTCCTATTGCGCAGCGTCGTATCCGCATCTTCAACATTGCTGCGGTAGTCCTTTTCGCACTGTTTGCGGTGTATGTGCTGACCGTGATGGGTCAGAAGGGGCAGCTGGAGGCAGAAAAGTGGACTGATCTGTTCACCGCCCGCGCCTGGAGTTCCTACTACCTGCCGGGCCTTGCCTCGACCCTGTCGGCGGCAGCGGTTTCGGTGGTTACCTCGGTTGCGTTCGGTGTGGTCTTCGGTATTGCTCGACTCTCCCAGTACCGCGTTATCCGCTGGTTTGGCACCGTGGTGGTGGAGTTCTTCCGCGCCGTGCCGGTGCTGATTATGATGATCTTCTTCTGGCTCTTTTTGGGCAAGTACAGCGGTCTTCCACCGGCCCAGTTGCCCTTCATCGCCGTGGTCATTGGTCTGACCCTGTACAACGGTTCGGTGATTGCTGAGCTGCTGCGTTCGGGCGTGAAGCAGCTTCCTCGCGGCCAGGGCGAGGCGGGTCTTGCGATCGGTCTGACCCCGACCCAGACGCTGATTCGGATCCTGCTTCCACAGGCGTTCACCGCAATGATGCCCTCGATGCTTAGCCAGTTCGTGGTGATTCTGAAGGACACCGCACTCGGTTACATCATCTCCTACCCCGAGCTGCTCGCTTCGGCGCGACGCATCGGTTCCGGTGACGGCAACGTGCTGCAGACCCTGATTCTGGCGGCGGCACTCTTCGTGACGGTGAACTTTGTTCTGACGGCTGTAGCAACCGGCATTACGGACAGGCTGGCGTCGCGCACCTCCGCGAAGGTGACCCGAAACCTGATTCCGGACGCTCTGGATAACCCGAACCCGCCGACCGTTCAGATGTTCGTTCTGCCCGGCGGCCGCAAGTAGCCCTTCTCGTTCGGGCTCCCCAGCCAACGGCAATAAGCAAATACAGCAAAGCCCCCGCACTCCCCTTTCGGGAGGGTGCGGGGGCTTTCTGCTATGCAGGCTAGTTAGCTTGACTTACTTGGCGGCGGATGCCTTCAGACGCTCGGCAGCCTTCGCCACAGCCTCGTCGGAGGCGGTCAGGGCAATACGCACGTAGCCTTCACCGTCCTCGCCGTAGAACACTCCGGGGCCAGCAATAATGCCCAACTCCGCCAGGCGACCAATCGAATCCCAGGTGGACTCGCCGAAAGTGGTCCACAGGTACAGACCCGCCTCAGAGTTCTCAATGCGGCCACCGGCGGCGGTAATCGCCTCCTCCAGCACCTCGCGGCGGGCACGGTACAGGTCCTTCTGCGCCGCCACATGCGCCTCATCAGCCAGCGCCACCATCATGGCAGCCTGCACAGGCGCGGGCACAATCATGCCGGCGTGCTTGCGGCTATTAATCAGGTTCGGCATGAGCTCGGGGGCACCTGCAATGAACGCGGCACGGTAACCGGCGAGGTTCGACTGCTTCGAGAGCGAGTACACGGCAAACAGACCGGTGAAGTCGCCGTCGCACACGCGAGGATCCAGGATGGACGGCACGGGCTGACCGCCGCGCGCCTCATCCCAAGCGCCCCAGCCGAGCTCCGCGTAGCACTCATCGGACGCCACCACGGCACCGATTTCACGTGCCTGCGCCACAATCTCACGCAGCTGCTCCACGGTACGCACCACGCCGTTCGGGTTCGCCGGGGAGTTCACCCAAATCAGCTTCACGCGGCTGCGGGTGTCAGCGTCCAGCTCGTCCAGGCTGTCGGCGGGCACAGACTCAGCGCGGGCAAAGCGGGCACCCATATCGTAGGTAGGGTAGGCAACGCGCGGGTACACGACCACATCGCCCGGGCCCAGGCCCAGCAGGAACGGCAGCCACGCCACAAGCTCCTTAGAACCAACCGTGGGCATAATCGCGTCCGGGCTCAGACCCGTCACACCGCGGCGGCGCGCAAACCACTCGGCAATAGCCTCACGCAGGGCGGGGGTGCCGTGGGTGGTCGGGTAGCCGGGAGCGTCAGAGGCAGCCGCCAGCGCCTCGCGGATGTTCTGCGGGGTCGGGTCGACCGGGGTGCCGATGGACAGGTCCACCGGACCGTCCGGGTGGGCGGCTGCGGTTGCGCGGTAGGGGGCGAGCGCCTCCCAGGGGTATTCGGGCAGGTTCAGGCCGTAAGTCATTGTGTCACCTGGTTGCTTGGGATTAGTTTTCGTCATTTTAGTCTAGCGTCCGCGCGCTGGCGTGCCTACAGCAAGAGCCTCCATTCCAGCGCCTAGACGGTGCGTGGGCACCGGGGGCTAGATGGAGGCTCTCCGCATCTTGTATCGGATGCGTTGGTCTATTCGGTTCTACCGTTATTACTCGCCGCGGGGATTATTCACCACGAGGGGGCAGTGCCGCGATGAAGGGCACGTCCTTGCCGGTGGGGCCGAGCTTTGCTGCGCCACCGGGGGAACCCAGGTCGTCAAAGAAGTCTGCGTTGGCGCTGACGTATTCGCTCCACTCTTCGGGGACGTCGTCTTCGTAGTAGATTGCTTCTACGGGGCAGACGGGCTCGCAGGCGCCGCAGTCCACGCACTCATCCGGGTGGATGTACAGGGTGCGTTCGCCTTCGTAGATGCAGTCGACGGGGCATTCTTCAACGCATGCGCGGTCTTTGACATCCACGCAGGGAAGCGCGATTACGTAGGTCATTGGTGTGCCTTTCTAGAAGCTGTTCGCCCCGTGCCCGCCGGTCTGCGGGTCGTCTGCTGCAGGGCAAAATCTACAGAGTAAACCGCCGAGTATTCGGTACCCGGCGGGGAAGTCTGTGTATAGTCTATCGCGCACCGGCTGTTTAACAGTATTTTCGTGGTGTAACAGACAGTCCCCATTTGGGTTTGCGGGGGTATTTTTTAGGCTAGGCTGACCTGGTATTTTTTTACGTTGCGGCTAGTCGGCAGGCTTTTAAAAATAGATTAAGCCAAAAATGAAATCTTCGTCACATGAATTTTTTGATGAAGTCCACGCTTTTTCCCACGCATGAAATTCACCGAATAACGCATAAATTTTCTTCGCTATTTTCCTGCTTTCACGCCCACACTCGCAACTCATCGCCCGCAGACCAGACAAGGATGCAGAAGAAACCGCTACCAAAGAAGGAGGGGCGCCCCGGCACACCGGAACGCCCCTCCCCTACATTATTGCTTTGCGAATAGCTTTGCGAGCTACTTCTTAGCGCGCGCACGCTGATGCGCCGCACGCGGCGAGAAATACTGCGCGTCCTTCACGCGAGCGCGAGTGTACACGAGCATGCCCAGCATCGCCGCCACCGGGGCGCCAAACCACCACAGGGCACCGTAGAAACCAATCGCCGAGTGACTCGGGTTCACCAGCACGAACGGCGAATCGGGGCGGCCATACCCCAAAACGTACACGGTCACGAACGCCGCAACGGCCACAACAGCCGCCGCATAGCCGCGGCGCAGCGACAGGGCACACCACAGGGCGGTAAAGAAAACCGTCAGGTACGCCACCAGCAGGCCGATCGGCAGGGCGGTGTCCCCCGCGTACACGACCCAGGCGTGGTAAATCGACCCGGCGATACCGGCGAAAATACCCAGAATCGAGCCGGTCAGAACGCCCGCCACCAGACCCGCTTCCTGCGGCTTCGGATGCACGGTCGCGGTCGGGTCACCGTCGAGCACGCGGAAAGTCTCCACGGCAGAAATCTTCTGAGGCACCTTATTCGAATACTCGAAAGTCTTCTCGTCCACGACCGTAATCTGGGTGCGGTGCGCCTCCATCGCCTTACGCTTGGCGGTTCCGTCACCGTAGATAGCCGCCTGAACGCGCTGATCAGCCGTATCGAACTCACCCTCAATACCCCAGGTGAGAATCGGGCGGTCCTCATCATCTTCAAGAATCTGCAGGGCGCGGTGCACGATCTCGTACACGCGCACGTGGTCGGGGTGGCCGTAGCCGCCGTCCGAATCGTAGGTGACCAGAACATCCGGCTTGAGGGCGCGAATAGCCGCCACCAGCGCCTGAGCCTGCGGTTCCAGAGGCTGCGCGGTCAACGAATCAGCCGCCGCCACCGGGTTAGCGACGGGCTTACCCTCCGGACCCCACGCCATACCGGAGTCACGGTACAGGGGCAGTGCGCCCTCAGCGACGGCGGGCTCCTGACCCAGGAAGAACTGCTTCTTCACACCCAGCGCCTTAATAGCGCCGGCAAGCTCACCGGTACGGTACTCGCCCAGCGCCTCACCATTATCACGGCAGCCGGGCTTACCGACCTCCAGGTGATGCAGCTCCTCGGGAATCACCTCGCCCAGCTCACCGCGGGTAGCGGTCAGCAGGTACACCTCCGCGCCCTTCTGCGCGTAGTACGCCATGGTTGCGCCGGTCGAAGAGGTTTCATCATCCGGGTGCGCATGCACGAAGAGGATGCGTGCATTCTTCGCATCGTAGTTATTCGGCAACAGATCGCGGCGCGAGCCGGGGGCGATGCGCTCACCCTGCGTGGGGTAGCTGGGGGTCGCAGAATCAGGCTGAGTGTTCTCGGTTTCAGACACAGGCTTTCCCTCTCATACGCAGGGTCGGGCTTTCGGACAGTCAACGGCGCCGTGCGGGGTGGCGGGTAGGTGCCACCGCCTCGGGCGCATTATTTTATCTTACACACTCACCCGCACGGTGCGGGGTGTTCGGGCTTTTCGGAGGCGGTTTTAGGCAGAAAGCAAAAGCGCTCTGCTCTCCTCCCCCTCCCCTACCCCGCCGATATTTCCCGAAGGCGTTCGAGGGTTAAACAGAACCGCCGCCACCTTCCATACAGAAAGGTAGCGGCGGCTCTTACGCAACGACAGCACCCACTAGAGCAGGTTAGTCGCTAACGCTAACAATTGTTCGCGCTGTATTAGTCGTTCGCACGTGCGCGGCGGCGGAACTCGCGGACACGCTCGTTGGAATCCAGGATGACCTTGCGGATACGAATCGCCTCGGGGGTCACCTCAACGCACTCGTCTTCACGAGCGAACTCGAGGCACTCTTCCAGGGTCAGCTTCTTCGGCGGGGTCAGGTTTTCGAAGTTGTCCGCGGTCGAGGAACGCATGTTGGTCAGCTTCTTTTCCTTGGTGATGTTAACTTCCATGTCGTCTGCACGGGAGTTCATACCAACGATCATGCCCTCGTACACCTCGGAGGTGGGCTCCACGAAGAAGGTGCCGCGCTCCTGCAGGTTAATCATCGCGTAGGGGGTCACCACGCCGGCACGGTCAGCAATCAGCGAACCGTTGGTGCGGTACTCAATGTCGCCAGCCCAGGGCTCGTGCTCAATCGAGTACGAGGAAGAAATACCGGCACCGCGGGTCTCAGTCAGGAACTGGGTACGGAAACCAATCAGACCACGTGCGGGAACAGCGAACTCCATACGGACCCAACCGGTACCGTGGTTCGCCATGTTCTCCATGCGACCCTTACGTGCAGCCATCAGCTGAGTAACAGCACCCAGGTACTCCTCGGGCACGTCAATGATCATGTGCTCCATGGGCTCGTAGACCTTGCCGTCGATGGTCTTGGTAACCACCTGGGGCTTACCCACGGTCAGCTCGAAGCCCTCGCGGCGCATCTGCTCCACGAGGATAGCCAGAGCGAGCTCGCCACGGCCCTGAACTTCCCACGCATCCGGACGCTGGGTGGGCAGAACCTTGATGGACACGTTACCGATCAGCTCGCGGTCCAGGCGGTCCTTCACCTGACGTGCGGTGACCTTTGCGCCCTTGACGCGGCCAGCCAGCGGGGAGGTGTTAATACCGATGGTCATGGAGATTGCGGGGTCGTCCACCTTGATCAGCGGCAGGGGCTTGGGGTTCTCAGCGTCGGTCAGGGTTTCACCAATGGTGATGTCCTCGATACCAGCCACTGCGACGATTTCGCCGGGGCCAGCGGACTCTGCGGGAACGCGCTCGAGAGCCTTGGTAGCCAGCAGCTCGGAGATACGGACGTTCTTGATCTCACCGTCGTGGCGTGCCCACGCAACGGTCTGGCCCTTCTTCAGGGTGCCGTTGAAGATACGGACCAGTGCCAGACGACCCAGGAACGGGGAGGAGTCGAGGTTGGTCACGTGTGCCTGCAGAACCTCGTTGGGGTCGTAGGTGGGGGCGGGCACGTGCTCGATGATGGTCTTGAACAGCGGCTCAAGGTCGTCGTTGTCGGGCAGCTGGCCGTCTGCGGGCTGGTTCAGGGACGCAGCGCCAGCCTTACCGGATGCGTACACCACCGGAACGTTCAGCACAGCGTCCAGGTCCAGGTCGGGAACCTCGTCCGCCAGGTCGGATGCCAGGCCCAGCAGCAGGTCCATGGACTCGCCAACGACCTCGTCGATGCGGGAGTCGGGGCGGTCAACCTTGTTGACCACGAGGATCACGGGCAGCTTAGCAGCCAGTGCCTTACGCAGCACGAAGCGGGTCTGGGGCAGCGGGCCTTCGGATGCGTCCACGAGCAGCACAACACCGTCAACCATGGACAGGCCGCGCTCCACCTCGCCACCGAAGTCGGCGTGGCCGGGGGTGTCAATAACGTTAATGGTGATGGTCTCACTGTTGGCGGAAGGGCCGTTGTAGAACACGGTGGTGTTCTTCGCCAGAATGGTGATGCCCTTTTCCTTTTCGAGGTCGCCGGAGTCCATGACTCGGTCTTCAACATCTGCGTGGGCAGAGAAGGCGTGGGTCTGCTGCAGCATCGCGTCGACGATGGTGGTCTTGCCGTGGTCAACGTGTGCCACGATGGCCACATTGCGAAGGTCGGGGCGCGAAGCGGTGTTTTCAGACATGCGTTAAGTTTCTCGCTTAAATCTAGGGGATAGTCTTGCCAGCGGGTGCGCTCTAGAGGCGCGGGGGTCACGGGGCAGTACCTTATTTCTCAGGTACTTGCCGGTTCGGGCATTTACTCCTGGAACCGCTCTGCGGTGAGAGCATTTCCGGGCACGCCAAAACGGACCCCCCTCCGTTGGGCTTAGCTACCAGTGTATCACTAGGGCTTTTCGGCGAGCCACTCATCAATCATGCGGCGGGCAACGGCGTTCGTGCCGGGCAGCTCCAGCTTGGCGGGGTCGTCCTCGTCGCTGTTGCCGCGCTCCTCCGAGATAGCAATCGCCTCACGCAGTTCGGGGGCGGTGAACCAGCGTGCCGCACGAATCTCACCGTCGTGGTGGATGATGGGTTCGTTTTCGTCCACGCGCACCCGGTAGCAAATCATGAGCGAGCGCGGGAAAGGCCACACATCACTCATGCGGTATTCGGTGCTGAGGGCGTGCAAGCCGGTCTCTTCGTAGACCTCGCGGGCAATCGCCTCTTCGAGGTTTTCACCCGGATCAACAAAGCCAGCAATAAGGGCGAAGCGGTTCGGGTGCCACTGGCGGTTATTTGCGAGTAGCACGCGCTCGCCGTCGCGGCTGGTCACCAGCGCCATGACGGCAGGTTCAATGCGGGGGAACACCATCTCGCCGGAGGCGGTGCGGCGGATTCCCTTCGAGCCGAGGGGCGCCTCCTCACCGCTGTAGGCGGAGTAGCGCATGTCGATGAGGTAGTCGCGGCGTGCCAGGGCGGTAGCGTAGTGGGCGCGGCCTTCCGGGTCGTCGTGGACCGGGTAGTAGCGGAAACCGCTGGTGGAGGCGTGCACCCGAGGGTTGTTCAGGTCGGCAGCGACCTGCGCGAGGGTTTCGTCCTCGCAGTAGAGTACGTGCACCTGTGACCCGTTCTTCTCTGCCTCGCTGCTCTTTTCTGCTTCGACGCTGTAGGCAGCGGGGCGAATCACGCTGCGCGCCAGGATAGCGTCCTCGGGTAGCGGCTCGGCAGTATCGCTACCGGTCAGGTAGTGCAGGGTTCCGTCATCGTTGAGGAGGGTCTCCCCCTCGCGGGAGATGAGCAGGTAGCGCGGGGCGCTGTCAGAAATAGTCTCGGGCGTGTGTTCAGGTGAAGAAGTCATGGATTTTACTCTACATCTTGATACTGTAAGGCCCACAATAGGGTGCCAGGTTTCGATTTTTTCGCCGTATCGTCCCATATCACTCTCGAAAGAGATGACAGGGGCACCCGAAAATAAGAGAATGGAACCATGACTACTTCTATTGACCCTACGACCACCTCCGCGTGGTCTGCTCTGTCCGCTCATCACAAGTCCCTCACTCCGAACCTGCGCGAATGGTTTGCCGCTGACCCGGAACGCGCGCAGAAGCTCAGCTTCACCGCCGACGAACTGCACGTCGACCTCTCCAAGAACCTGATTACCTCCGAGACCGTTGAGCTGCTGCTCAAGCTCGCTGAAGAGGTCAAGCTGGAGCAGGCTCGCGAGGCAATGTTCTCCGGCGAGCACATTAACGTCACCGAGGACCGCGCAGTACTGCACACCGCGCTGCGCCGCCCCGAGGGCTACACCCCCGCACTGACCGTTGACGGCCAGGACGTAGACGCAGACGTCCACGCCGTTCTGAAGAAGATTTACGCATTCGCTGAGCGCGTGCGCAACGGCGAGTGGACCGGTATCACCGGCAAGCGCATCGAGACCGTCGTGAACATCGGTATCGGTGGCTCCGACCTGGGCCCGGTCATGGTGTACGAGGCTCTCAAGCCCTACGCAGACGCAGGCATCACCGCACGCTTCATCTCCAACATTGACCCGACCGACGTGGCAGAGAAGGTCTCCGACCTGGACCCCGAGACCACCCTGTTCATCGTCGCATCCAAGACCTTCGGCACCCTGGAGACCCTGACCAACGCACGCGTGGCACGCGAGTGGTTGCTCTCCTCCCTGCGTGAGGCTGGCGCGCTGGAAGGTAAGGAAGCGTCCGAGGCTGTGGCTAAGCACTTCGTGGCTGTCTCCACCGCACTCGACAAGGTTGCAGCATTCGGCATCGACCCCGAGAACGCTTTCGGCTTCTGGGACTGGGTTGGCGGCCGCTACTCCGTAGACTCCGCTATCGGCACCTCCCTGGCTATTGTTTTCGGCCCGAAGGTTTTCGCTGACTTCCTCGCTGGCTTCCACGCAATGGACGAGCACTTCCGCACCGCTCCCCTGGCGCAGAACGTGCCCGTTCTGATGGGTCTGCTGAACATCTGGAACGTGAACTTTCTGGGTGCTGAGACCCACGCGGTCCTGCCCTACGACCAGTACCTGCACCGCTTCCCCGCATACCTGCAGCAGCTGACCATGGAGTCCAACGGCAAGTCCGTTCGCGCAGACGGCTCCTTCGTCAACTACGCAACCGGTGAAGTCTTCTGGGGGGAGCCCGGCACCAACGGCCAGCACGCTTTCTACCAGCTGATCCACCAGGGCACCCGCCTGATCCCCGCGGACTTCCTGGCATTCGCTAACCCGGTCCACCCGACCAAGGACGGCGAGCAGGACGTTCACGAGCTGTTCCTGGCTAACTTCTTCGCGCAGTCTCAGGCTCTCGCCTTCGGCAAGACCGAGGAAGAGGTTCGTGCAGAGGGCACCGCAGAGCACGTGGTCAACGCACGTATCTTCAGCGGTAACCGCCCCTCCACCTCTATCATGGCACCGCGCCTGACCCCGCGCGTTCTGGGCTCCCTGATTGCCCTGTACGAGCACATCACCTTCGTTCAGGGTGTCGTTTGGGGCATTGACTCCTTCGACCAGTGGGGTGTTGAGCTCGGTAAGAAGCTGGCTCTGGACCTGGTTCCCGCTATTGAGGGTGACCGCGAGGTTCTGGAGCGTCAGGATTCTTCGACCGCTTCGCTGATTGACTACTATCTGAAGAACCGCACCAAGTAGTAGCTTGAACCTACACCCGAGGGTTTTATAGCCTGCGGGTGTAGGATGCATAAACCGCCGGATAGGCTCCCGTTTGGGAGGCTATCCGGCGGTTTTGCTATATGGGTTCTAGTTATATGGGTTCTGGCTGACTCAGTACTGTTAGTCCAGCGCGGGCAGGGTATCGGAGACGACCTCCGCAATAATGCGCACCACGGTGGATTCGGGTAGCTGCGGGATGCCCTGCTCATCACGGACCAGGCCACCGGCGTCACGGTGAGCGGTCAGCTCCACATCTTCGGTCGTCTCTCCACCATCGGCGCGGGTTGCGGGCACGTGCACGAACCCTGCGGGGATGCTCAGCCCCAGCTCGCGGCTGATGCGCTGGCCCTCGTAGAACACGTGGTTGCACACGTAGGTTCCGGCGGTGTACGAAATCTCGACCGGCTCCCCCGCCGCACGCAGACGCTCAAAGCTGGCGCGCACCGGCAGGGAGGAGAAGTACGCCTCCTGACCGCCCGGCGCAATCGGCTCGTCGCAGCGCTGGTCGCCGTCGTTATCTTCAATACCAGCAGAGTCCAGATTGATAGCAACCTGCTCCAGGCTGACCACGTCACGACCGACCGCCACGCCCAGGCTGATGAGCGCGTCGGGTTGCACCTCCTGCAGGGCGGCACGCAGGGCGGTGCTGGAACCGTCATAGCTGACGGGCAGTTCGCGGGTGATGACGTTCAGGTCCGGGCGCATCTGGCTCAGCAGACGCTGAGCACCCTCGGCGAGCGCCACGGTGGGGTTCACGGGCACACCGGGGAACGGGCCGAAGAAGGTCAGCAGCAGGGTGCGTGCCTGGTTGGGTGTGGTTGACATAGTCGATCTCGTTTTCTGCGGTGGTTTATTCAGCAGCGTTCTTTTCGGCGGCGCGGCGCTCCAGGTCCTTGGCGAGCGCCTCCAGCAACTCTTCGGGGGTGGTGGCGATGATGAGCTCGTCCAGGTAGCGTTCGTTGAGCAGGCCGGTGGACGCCATGTAGTGCATCGCGTCGATGAGCTTGTCCCAGTAGCCGTTGACGTTCAGCAGCGCGACCGGCTTGGAGTGAATATCGAGGAACTGCCAGCTGAAAACTTCAAAGAACTCTTCGAGGGTGCCGGGGCCGCCGGGCATGGCGACGAACGCGTCAGCCTTCTCAATCATGGCGATTTTACGCTGGTGCATGGTGTCCACAATGTCGAGGGTGGTCTGGCCGGGGTACACGCCCTCCAGGCCGACCAGCTTGTGGGTGACCACGCCGTAGACCACGCCGCCGGCGTCCAGGGTTGCGCCCGCGACGGTGCCCATGAGGCCGGTGCGGCCGCCTCCGTACACCACGCCAATATTCTTCTGGGCGCAGAGGGTGCCGAGTTCCTGGGCGCGGGTGGTGAAGAGCGGATCGTTGCCGGAGCGTGCACCGCAGTAGACGGCGAGGTTGTAGTCAGTCTTCTTCATGGTTCTCCTTGGGGTGTATGGGGGTTTCCGGGGTGGAGCGCCTCTATGCGTTCTACCCGTGATAGATGCTGCTATGTTGAGGGTACCGGATGCACCTGTGTACCTCATGTGTGCCACCCGCCGGTTCAGGGGGCACGTCAGGGGCGGGGGTTACGGTAGCGGGGTGCGTGCCAGCAGCGGGAAAATCTGCTCGGTATTCAGCGGTGCCTGCGATGCAGAATCGAAGGGGCTGCTCATGGCGGGGTTGACCCAGCGCAGCTCAGCGATTTCTGCCTGCGGCACCAGTGAAGCCAATAGCTCGTGTTGTTCGTCGGTGGGTGCGTATTCGTAGGTTTCGGCGCGTACCGTAAAGCCTGCCTCGTTCAGTGCCGCCGCTTCCAGGAGTCCGCGGTGGTGCATCCGGGCGGGGTCGGGGGTGAGCCCGATTTCTTCGTTCACTTCGCGGCAGGCGGTCTGTAGCGGGGTCTCCCCCGGTTCGGGTTTGCCGCCGGGCATCATGAACCCGTCGCTTCCTTGTTTGCGCACGGTGAGTACGAGCCCGTCCCGGTTGCGGATTGCTACGGCGCATACGTTCACGACGCGGTGCGTGCTGTCGATGGCGCTGTGCTCAGTAGCGCTGTGCTCAGTAGCGTTGGGTTCGGCGAGCGGGGAGGGCTGGGCTGCTTCTACTCGGTTCTGCGGGTTCTTCTGCGTGGGCATCTTTCTACCCTAGCATTTCCGTATCCTCCACCCGGCGCTGTGCGTGTTTGTCTTATTCATCCGCCCTATTGTGCGCCCTGTAGGCATTGGTTTTACGTAATATTTCGGCGAGTTATCTTATGTCCGGTTTATGCGTTTAGGTGCGTGTTACGGTGTAATTAACCGCGATGTCGCGGTACCGTATACGCACTCGACTTGGCGCGATACAGGAAGAGTGCGGATCACTCAATCACCCATGTAGAAGGAACTTCATGATGGCTAACTCTTCTCGTTCCCGCCGCTACGGTAGCGCCGGCGCTTCTGTTCTTCTTGCCGCTTCCTTGAGCT
The DNA here is from genome assembly GCF_964211445.1 of Rothia mucilaginosa. Taxonomy (GTDB): domain Bacteria; phylum Actinomycetota; class Actinomycetes; order Actinomycetales; family Micrococcaceae; genus Rothia; species Rothia mucilaginosa_E. Next base: position 29,575 of record NZ_CAXOQT010000010.1, read on the forward strand.
TGTGCGCTCTGCCTTCTGTTGCGGCAGCGAATACCCCGAATCCGGATAACCCACCGGTTATTACGGTCTACAACTACAAGGTTGAGACCAATACTCGTGAGTTGAAGACTGCCCTGCGTCTGAACAAGATTACGTTCAAGGCGTCGAAACTGCCCGCGAAAACTACCGCTTTCGCCCCGGCATTGCACGAGGCAAACCATAGGGGTTTCCCGTTTCTGAACCCGATTCAGACGGTGCGCGTTGAGGGCCCGTTCAAGGACGGCACGGCGACTGCGACCCATTACGTTCCCGGTAGCCTGATTGACCCGGCGAAGAACTACAGCTTCGTCGCTAATATCATCGTTGATGGTTACGGGGGCGGTCAGGTTCTGCGCATGGACGTTGTGAAGGATAGCGCCGCGCCGGTTCTGCACGTGGATTCGCCGCGTCTGAACACCAAGGGTGAGACTGTGTTGAAGGTGCGCGGTACCGGCTACACCGGTGAGGCGACCCCGCACGGTGTGCGCGTGGTGGTGTCTGATACGAATGTGTGGGTTCCCGGTCGTTTTCCCCAGACGGGTATGCGCTTCGTGGCTGAGGTGACCGTACCTGCTTCGCAGATTCACAACGGTGCTTTTGAGACGGAGGTGAAGGTCCCGGCGGATGTTGCGGCGACGCTGAATACCTCTCACAAGTACATTGCGGGCACCATGGCTGCCGGCGTTGAGGGTGCCGAGTACGGTTCGTTTGATGCTCAGAAGCCTCTTGAGCTTTTCGCGCAGGAGCCCGTGGTTTCTGCGGTTCCGACCTATGCTCCGACGGTGGCTCCTCTGCCTGAGGCAACCATTGGTGTAAACCCCACCGACGCTCCCACCGTGGCACCTCTGCCGGAGGCAACCGTTGGCGTGAACCCGACCGACGCACCGACCGTAGCGCCCCTGCCGGAGGCAACCGTGGGCGTGAACCCCACTGACGCACCGACCGTAGCGCCCCTGCCCGAGGCAACCGTGGGCGTGAACCCGACCGACGCACCCACCGTAGCACCCCTGCCGGAAGCAACCATTGGTGTAAACCCGACCGACGCACCCACCGTGGCGCCTCTGCCTGAGGCAACCGTTGGCGTGAACCCGACCGATGCGCCCACCGTGGCGCCTCTGCCTGAGGCAACCGTAGGCGTTAACCCCACTGACGCGCCCACCGTAGCGCCCCTGCCGGAAGCAACCGTTGGAGTGAATCCCACTGACGCACCGACGGTTCCCGCTCTGCCGGAAGCAACCGTTGGCGTGAATCCCACTGATGCGCCCACCGTGGCACCTCTGCCCGAGGCAACCATCGGCGTGAACCCCACCGATGCCCCCACGGTGCCTGCGCTGCCGGAAGCAACCATCGGAGTAAACCCGACTGATGCACCCACGGTGCCTGCGCTGCCGGAAGCAACGGTCACTCCGGCGCCGGTTGCCGATAAGACCCCCAACGCTGACAAGCTGGAGGACGCAACCGTGGCGCATCCCAAGAGTAAGCCAGCTCAGGAGGCTCCGGTGACCGCCGCCCGCTCGGCTAAGGACACTCTGGCTAAGGACACTCTGGCTAAGGACACTGGGGCAAAGGACAGCCTGGCACAGGACAGCCTCGCTAAGGAGAGCAGCCCCAAGAAGGCTACCCTGGCAAACACCGGCGCATCCAGTGTTGGCGTGATTGTTGGTATTGGCGTTGTCGCGATTTGCGCGGGTCTGGGGTTGAGCGTTCTGCGCTCGCGCCGCCACTCCTAAGAGCTGCAGGGCGCACAGTCTACCCCACCCGCCCAGTGTAAACCGCGCATAGCAAAGAGCCGCCGGCTCCCCTCAGTCAGGGGAACCGGCGGCTCTTCACGTATCAGCTCATTCAATCAGCTGGTGCAATCGTTCGCGTTACTTCGAAGCCTTAACCTCAATGCCGCTCACGTCAATCTGTTCCAGCGGAATCAGACGGTCACGAGTGACCACGCGGTGCACCAGCCAGACCGCAATAATCACGGGCAGACCAATGTAGGAGCTGAGCACGCCAGCCCAGTCACCGCTCAGGAATGCCTCGTAGTTCTGGCCGCCAATAACGACCAGGCACATGAGGAAGGCGATAATCGGGCCCGCGGGGAAGAACGGCGCCACGTAGGGCAGGTCCTTCAAGCTGTTGCCCTGCTTCAGGTACGCGCGGCGGAAACGGTAGTGAGCCACGGCAATACCCACCCAGGTGATGAAACCAGCCAGACCGGACACGTTCACCAGCCACAGGTACGCCCCATCCGGCGAGAGCAGTGCGGCGATGAAGCCGACCGCGCCGATAGCTGCGGTAGCCAGCAGCGCGTTCATGGGCACGCCGCCGGAGTTGATGTGGGTGAACATCTTCGGTGCCTTACCCTCCTGCGCGAGCGCGAAGAGCATACGAGCCGAAACGTACAGGCCCGAGTTACCTGCAGAGAGCACTGCGGAGAGGATCACGGCGTTCATGATGGCTGCCGCGAAGGCAATACCTGCACGCTCGAAGATGAGGGTGAACGGGGAGATGTTGATGTTGCCGTCCGCTGCGGTGAGCAGGTTCGGGTCGGAGTAAGGAATCAGGAAGCCGATGACGACCATCGCACCAATGTAGAAGAGCATGATGCGCCAGAACACGCTGGTCAGTGCGCGGGGCACGTCGCGGCGGGGGTTCTCAGATTCGCCGGCAGCCACACCGATCATTTCGGTGCCCTGGAAGGAGAAGCCTGCCACCATGAAGATGGCGAGTACGGCGGGTGCGCCGCCGACGAAGGGTGCCTCACCGACGGTCCAGTTGGAGACACCCGGGGAGCTACCGCCCAGGATGCCGAAGATCATGGCGATACCTGCGATGAGGAAGACGACCACGGTAACGACCTTGATGGTGGCGAGCCAGAATTCGCTTTCACCGTAGGAGCGTGCCGAAAGGGCGTTGATGCCGGTCAGCAGCACGAGGAATCCTGCCGCCCACACCCAGGATGGGATATCCGGGAACCAGTACCTCATCACCTCGCCGACGGCGACGAGTTCGGCGGCGACGGTAATCGCCCAGTTGAACCAGTAGTTCCAGCCCATAGCGAAGCCGAAGGACGGGGACACGTAGCGTGCCGCGTAGGTCTGGAATGCGCCGGGGACGGGCAGGTGCGCGGCCATCTCGCCGAGGGACTGCATGAGGAACAGCACCATGATGCCGATGAGGGCGTAGGCGAGGATTGCGCCGCCGGGGCCTGCGGTGGAGATGGTCTTACCGGAGGCGACGAAGAGGCCGGTGCCGATTGCGCCGCCGATTGCGATCATCTGCATGTGGCGGGCGGAGAGGCCTCGCTTCAGTTCACCCTCTGCGGGGGTGGCTTCCGATGCAGCGCCGGAAGTCTCTGTAGGCTGTGCCATGTCAGGTCTTCTTTCTGAGGCTATTGCTTCGTGCGTTTGCTAGCGGTCTAGTCTGGTGTCCAGTCTAGTCCTGCTGCGGGTGGTGCCGCCGAAGGTTTGTGCCTGGGTCAAGAAATTCTTCAATCTTAAGGATTTCTTACGTACCGTAAGTTTTCCTAATCTGAGGGTCAATCCTACTCGCTTTTGAGGCTCTTTTCCACCCAAAACCACAAAAACACAGAAAAACCCTCCCGCACCGCTCATATATAAGCGGTACGGGAGGGTTCCCTATCAGGCTAATTCACCCGATCTATTTAGCCCACCCGGCTTTAGTCAGCCAGGTTGTGGAACGAAACGTTCGTGGGGTGCTCCACGGTACGAGAAACGGTGCAGTCCTTCTGCTCGCTGAGCTGAATCAGACGGTCCACCATCTTCTGAGCCTTAGCGCCCTGCTCATCCTCGGGGAATCGCACATCAAAGTCCACCTCAACGTCGTCGAGGCGCACCGCGCCGTCTTCGGTCTGCTTCAGCGCCGAGGCGAGCACCTCGAACACCTCGGGGGTGGAGCGGCGGGAGGTGCCCGCGTCCACGTCCACGGAGGAGCAACCGGCAATCGCGGCGAGCAGCAGCTCGACGGGGGTCAGCAGGCCCTCGCCCACACCGAAGTCGAGGGTTGCGCCGTTAGCACCGTAGGCGCGGTAGTGCAGGCGGTCGATGCGCTCAATCTTGGTCTGGCGGTAGTTGTCGAGTTCGCGGCGTTCCTGCTGGCGCGAGTACACCTTCTTCTGCTCTTCTGCGGTCTGCGCTGCGTTGTTCTGCTCGGTGTTGTTCTGTTCAGCCATTGAGGTTCCTTTCGGGTTGTCTGCGCGGTCGCTATGTTATTCAGCGCCGCGTTGTTTAGCGTCATTCACTATAAGCGTGTTTCTCATTATTTTATTCCCGGACTCTTTTTCTCGTCGGTCAACTGGGTGCTCCTATACACTGGAAAACCGCGGCGGAGCTTCGAAGTCCCTCACACACACAGTAGATTTTTTGAAGAGCACAACAGGCACAAGGAACTCTTTTATGGCACAGACCCCCGGCGCTGAGCGTCCCGGCACTGAGCGTACGAGCACGCAGAGTGATTTCCGCTTGGCTATTGCGGATTCTTCCGTGGTGATGCTCGGTATTGCTGTGCTGGGTTTGGGTTTGGGTATTATCCTCAACGCGCACGGTCTGCCGATCTGGACTGCTCCGCTGCTATCTGCCCTGGTGTTTGCCGGTTCGGTGGAGTTCCTCATGGTGGGCATGGTCAGCGCTGGCACGCCCCTAGCGTCGATTGCGTTGACGGTGTTCCTCGTGAATGCGCGCCACCTGGTGTACGGCCTCTCCTACCCTCTGCACAGGGTGAAGGGTTTTTGGGCTAAGGCTCTGGCTATTCATACTCTCTGCGATGAGGCGTTTGCGCTCAACTCCGGTCCTGATCGCAATGAGCGTTCGGGTGCGCGCATTCTGTGGGTGAACGTGCTGATTTACGTCTCCTGGATTTTGAGCGTAATCCTCGGCTACGTACTCGGCGCGAGCTTCTTGAGCGATCTGAAGGGCGTGGATTTCGTGATGGTGGCAATCTTCACGGTTCTTGCGATGGACGGCTACCGCGCCAACCCGGATCGTGTGACGGCGCTCTTTGTGGCGGTTTCGGCTGCGGTCGCGCTGATTTTTGCACCGTCCTCGTTCCTTGTGGTGGCGTTGGGTTCGTATGTGGTGCTGCTGTTGGCGCGTTTCCCGGTGGCGAAGCGCCGCGGCACGCTACCGCATCGTGCTGTGCTTGAGGTAGAGGCTAAGGCTGAAAACGCCGCAGAGACCCCAGGCACTGCCGCAGAGAGCTCAGGCACCACCGCATCCGCTGATGCGCCCGCTTCCACACAGCGATAAGAACGTTACATACGTATTCAAAACCGGTTAGGATAGATGAGTAGAGCTTCGCTCTCCCCTCTTTCTAGGATTTACACGATGCTTCCCGCGCGAACCTGCGCGGTGGCACCCAGAGGTTGAGGTACCCATGACTCAGATGAAAGACACCGCTAAGGAAACTAGCGACGCAGAACGCTGTGCCGCCCCGGAGTAACACCGCACCGGGAGCGGCATCACCCGAGGTCACGCGAGAACTAGCAACGCGCACAACTACCCGCGCCGAGCACTAGTCTCACGCAGGAGGAACGACCCTCCACCTCCATGTTTCGCGGCTTTCATCAACTCACGTACCTACCGCACTACTTAGTATCCCTATTCGGCTGGGCTCTCCCCTATCCTTTTTCGCGGGCGTTTTCACGGCTTCACCCGCGCGCCTCTTTCGGGTCTTTCGCTGAGTATGTGCAGAAAGAGAAAATCTTCATGAACAGTGAAGTGACCACCGGCTATATTCTTGCCGCGATTCTTGTGGCTGCAGGTATTACGTTCCTGCTTCGTTTGCTTCCCTTCGGTTTGAAGAAGGCTCTGGCTGGCTCCGAACTTTTGGATGCGCTCAGCCACTGGATTCCGCTCGGCGCGGTTGCGTTGCTTGCCATCTATGCGGTGGCAAAGATTGATTATTCTTCCGTTGAAACGGCGGCACCGTACCTGGCGGGCCTGGTGGTGACCGTGGGGGCGCACCTGTGGCGTAAGAATATGGTGCTGAGCATGGTGGCGGGTACCGTCACCTGCGTTGTGCTGGCTAACTGGGTTTTCTAGGGGGTCACGATGAGCATCTCTAAGAATTCTGTTTCTTCCCCTGCTGTTTCTGCTGATCAGCCCGCACCTCAGCAGGCGAGCCAACCCGCGCCCCATCAGGCTTCTCCCGAGCAGGTGGAGCAGGTCATTGCTTCTGCGCTTCCGCTAACCGGCATGATTCCCGTGGTGGAGGCTCCCGCCTCCCCCGATGCACAGGGGCCTCAGCAGCCGCGCGAGAGCGGCTTCGCCGAGGCGATGCGCGTTGCCGGTGTCATCATGCTGGGCCTGTTCTTTGTCGGCATTGGTTTGGGCGTGCTGGTGCACAGTTACGGTCTGCCGTTCTGGGTGGCTCCCCTGCTGCCTGCCGTTGTTTTTGCCGGTTCCGTAGAGTTCGTGCTGATTGACATGATCTCGAATCATGCGTCGCTGTTCTCTATTGCGGTGATGACTCTGCTCATTAATTCCCGCCACCTCATGTACGGTCTGTCCTACCCGATTGAGCGTGTGCGGGGTGGTTTGGCGAAGTTCTACACCGTGTACACCCTCATTGATGAGGCGTACGCGCTGAACACCGGACCGGACCGCCATAAGCTTCGTGCCTCCCGCATCCTGTGGATTCACGCGGGCCTGCATTTGAGCGTCCTAGCGAGCGCAACGCTCGGCTACGTACTAGGTGCAAGCTTCTTGAGTGAGCTCAAGGGCGTGGATTTTGTGATGACGGCACTCTTTGCGGTGCTCGCCATCGATGCATATCAGAGTTCAAAAGACCATACCACCGCGGCTATCGCAGGCGTGTCTGCGGCGGTTGGTTTGTTGGTGTCGCCGCAATCGATGCTACTGATTTCGATGGTGGTGTACATTCTGCTGCTGGTGTCGCGTTTTGTGGTAGCTAAGCGCCGCGGCACCCTGCCGGAGCATATGCTGGTCGCGGACGAGGAGCCCGCCGCAACCGACGCTCCCGGCAATCCCGACGCCTCTGCACACTAAGTCTGAATCGCGCACTAAGTCTGAATCGCGCACTAAGTCTGGATATAGTAAAGCGCCCCGCCCACCCGAAATACCGGGTGGGCGGGGCGTTATGCTGTCGCCAGCCGCATGTGTGGGTGAACCCTAGATCATGCGCTGTAGACGTTCAGTATCTGCTGTGCTGTGTACCGCCAGGTGTCCCTGACGGAAGTACTATGCGGGTGCCGGCGTCACGTCCGGCTCCCGTACTAAGCTTACTTGATAGCTACTAGTTGATAGCTATTAGGGCTTACTTGATAGCTGCCAGGGCTGCTTCGTAGTTGGGCTCGTTGGTGGTTTCGGGAACCAGCTCGGTGTAGACAACCTCACCGTCGGGGTTCACGACAACCACGGAGCGTGCCAGCAGACCAGCCAGGGGGCCGTCCACGAGCTTCACGCCGAAGTCCTCACCGAAGGAGGAGCGGAAAGCGGAGGAGGTCACAACGTTCTCAATGCCCTCGGCTGCGCAGAAACGGCCGATTGCGAAGGGCAGGTCGTTGGAGACGCACAGCACGACGGTGTTCTCCAGGCCTGCAGCCTGCTTGTTGAAGGTGCGGACGCTGTTTGCGCAGACACCGGTGTCGACGGAGGGGAAGATGTTCAGCACCAGGTTCTTACCTGCGAAATCTGCGGAGGAAATCTCGGAGAGATCAGCCGCGAGAACCGAAAATTCGGGCAGCTTTGCGCCGACTGCGGGCAGGTCGCCGTTGGTGTGGATTACGAGTTCGTTCTGTAGAGTTACTTCAGCCATGCTTTCATTGTCCCTTGGATGCGGCGGGTGTGCAAGGGGACACAGGCACTAGCGAGCGGAGTTTCCGCATAGCTGATTTTCTGCGGTGCCGCTTCGCCTTAGCGGCACCTCTACAATGGGCAGGTGAGCTTTTTGAGGCACGTATCTTCCCGCCTTGCGCCGCTGGCGCATCCCGTGACGAATTTCAGGGCACTCCGTCAGGACCTGCGCCGTCAGCGGGTGGAGGGTCGTGCCCTCGTTGATCCGCAGAATACGTACCGACCGAGTGTGCGCACTGAGCTGCGCCGCATGTTCACGCGCCCTCTCCCGGTGGAAACGCAGACGCTCATATGTAACGCCCTGCTGGCGGCAATCTGCTGGTACCTGCTCCCGGAAGCCTGGCGTTCGTGGCTGTTTAGCGAGTTTAAGGGCCCGTCTGGTTTTGCGCTGGTGATGGTCGGCTGGATGGTTGCGGACGTCACCTCAACGAACCTGATGGGCCACGATGAGGAGCATGCGTTGCGTGCGTTGCGCAGTAGCGACCCGCACGCCCTGCACCTGTTCGTACGCACGAAGGCTATTGCAATCGGTCTGATCACGGGTGTTTCTGGCACCCTGCTGGCACTGATTCTGCACAGTCAGGACAAGCACCTGACCCCCACCCTCATGATGTCCCTATCGTTCTTTGTGGTGCCGGCTATTGTGGTGTCCCTGGGCTCGATTCTGGGCGTGATGTATCCGTACCGTCTGCGCGGCTGGCAGTTCCGCTGGGCGCACCGCAAGAACCTGCGGATGAGTGCCCGCTGGGTTCTGCTCTGTTTCGGGCCGGGCTGGGTGCTGGGTACGGTGCTGATGTCGCTGATGTTCCCGTCGATTTTCCTGTCTGATGCAATCATCCGCATCTTCGATCCCGGAACGCATCCACGCGATAATGCGTTCAGGCCGCTGCTGTTTTCGCTGATTTTGTGGGCGCAGGGCGCTATTAGTCTGTGGGTTTTTCCGCGGATTACGGCGCGTATTGCGACGGCGAGGCGCGCCTGGCTGGTGTACTACCTAACCGACGATAAGGTCTGCTAGCCGGTTTTCTGTTGTGCCCCGGCATGCGGCGAAGAGCACGGTAATGAACGGCACTGGTAACGAACGGCACTGACGGCGCACACCGCGCGCCCGCCACTTTTTCCCTATACTGGACGAGTTCACTATTCACTTCTTGACCAGCACCGATGCGCGCTGCCGCGCATCTTCAGGAGTATCCCATGTCTTCTAATCGCCGCCGCTTTACCGGCCGCACCTCTTTGGCTCTACCCGCGTTGGGTGCCGCTCTAGCTCTTGTTGTCACGTCCTGCTCGGCAAGCACTGATTCTGCTGTTTCGGGTACCGTGGTGTCTTCTTCTGGCAGCGCTTCTGCCTCCGCGAGCGCTACTTCTACGCAGGCGCTGTTCCCGACCCCGTCGGCGAGCCCGAGCGCATCCGCGAGTGCATCCGCTAGCCCGAGTGCTTCGTCGCCTGCTCCGGCTCCGTCGGTAGTGACGATTACGGTTCATGCTGAGCCGACCGCATCCGAGTCGAAATCGGATTCCAAGTCCGAGGCTAAGTCTGAGTCGAAGAAGGACTCCACCTGCGCCTCTGATTCTGCATCGACCGTGGTGTCGAAGGCTCTGCGTGAGCTGAAGAATAAGAGCAAGTGGGATCAGTGGACGAACGTATCCCGCACCTATGAGGGCTACGACCCCTGTGCTGAGCTGTCGTGGATTGACGCTATTCCGGGCTCTTCCCCGTCTGATTGCTGCATCTCCTCGATGGCGCACCACATTCTGCTGTTCCACCGCGGCAAGTTCATCGGTACCGCAACCTACGAGCCGTACTCGTTCTCGCCGGTGATTACCCGCACCTCCGACAGCTCGATTAGCGTGACCTACCGCTACGTGAAGGGCGATGAGAGCTCCGCTAGCGCGAGCGGTCGCGCGACCGCTGAGTTCAGCTGGAGCTCTTCGCAGAACAAGGTTGTGATGACCGGTGAGGTTCCGCCGAGCGAATAGCCTGTTCGCCCCATAAACCGCGTGTTTGAGCCCAGGATTTGGGCATACGAGAAACCCGCCGTCTCGCATATGGTGACATATGTGAGGGGCGGGGTTTTCGTTGCTTAAGGATATGTAGAATGCCCGAGGGCTAGCTGTTTAGGCAGCGAACTTCTTGTAGCCGAAGTATGCAGCGCCTGCCAGGATAGCGATGAACAGAATCTTCTTCATGATGTACTCCTTTGATTGTTCCGGTAGGCACCCGGTGTTTTACTCCGTCTAATGACTCACCCGGAGGTGAAGCAGGCGAAGTGTCATCCGCACGTGGTGCCGTTGCTCCCTATCTTACCTGCTTTTGAACAATGTTTTTCTGTTCAGCGCGAATCGTCCGCATTCTAGACAGCCAAACACGCAGCGGTTCGGTGCGTCTTTGAGCTGAGGAATACGCCTCCGACAGGCGCATAATGGGAGCATGAGTATTTTTAAGAAGAAAGAGTACAGCGCTGAGCGCTCGGCTACTCGTATGGCTCGTGCCCTCGCTGTGATGGGTGCACTGCACTTCATCATCCCGGATCCGTTTGATTCGATTATTCCGAAGTATCTGCCGGGTCCTCCCCACGCGTACACTCACGGTTCGGGTGTAGCTGAGCTGGGCACCGCTGCCCTGCTGGCTAATGATAAGACCCGCCGTGCCGGTGGTCTGCTTGCGGCTCTGCTGTTTGTTGCGGTGTTCCCCGCGAACATTCAGATGGCTCTGGATGCCCGTAACCAGTCCACTCAGCGTAAGGCTATTGCGTACGGTCGTCTGCCCCTGCAGTTGCCGATGATTTGTAGCGCACTGAAGATTTGGCGTAAGTCGAAGTAGTCGCTTCATTCATTAGGAACGGCACCCCAGTGTTTTACACGTAAAACATTGAGGTGCCGTTTACCTTAACATACCCGTTATTAAGCTTTCCGTAACCAGCATTGCCTACACTGGAACTAACACACCACCTGTCACAGCGGCAGGTGTATAACCTTTGGAGAGAACAATGGGTACTTTTATTGGCACCATTATCACCGGCGCAATCATTGGCGCACTTGCACGTTTCTTCATGCGAGGCCGTCAGAACATTTCGATGCTCTGGACCATTATCTGCGGCGCTATCGGCGCGGCTATCGGTACCTGGGCAGCAACCCAGCTGGGTGTAGCGGACACCAGCGGCATTGACTGGATCCGCTGGATTATTTCGATTTTCGCTGCAATGCTGACTATTTCCGTCTACCTGGGCCTTACCGGCAGGAAGTAACAATCCGACCTATTGAGGGCTCACGGAGTCCTTCATAACTAAAGGCGGCACCTCCCCTAGCGTGAGCTAGTACGGGAGATGCCGCCTTTTCTGTGCCCCGCAAGAGGCGTTACGTCTTCTTGGCTTATATCGCCTGGGCTTATGCCTTCTTGATTTATGCCTTCTTCACGACGGAGGACTTCAGGTACATCTGGCCTGCGCCGGGGACCTTCGCCTCAATGTCGTGGCCGTTGACGGGGGATTCGAGCAGGCGGATGCCGCGCACCTTAGTGCCTGCCTTGATGTCTGCGCCGCCCTTGACCTTCAGGCCCTTGACGATGGTGACGGAGTCGCCGTCGACGAGCTCGTTACCGACGGAGTCGAGAACCTTGGAGCCTGCCGCTTCTTCGGTTTCGCCTGCTACGGTGCGTTCCCATTCGTGGCCGCACATAGGGCATGCCCAGAGTTCACCCATTTCGTAGGTGTAGTTTTCGCTGCATTCGGGGCAGGCGGGTGCTTCGATTTCGTTGAGGTTTTCGCTCATGATTCCTTCTTCAATCTGTGCGGATGCGCCGCTCCCCTGTTTCCGCGGTGTTACTGCGGTGGTGCTGCGGCGTGTGGGCGCGCGTCAGCCAGGCAGGGGGGTGACGGTGGAGGGTGCGAGGATTCTCGCGTTCGTGCTGACTATACCATTTGGCGGGTGTGAACCGCATGTGTGGGGCTGGTTTTTGCCGGTCTTTTGGGGTGGGTTCGGGGTGTGGGTGAAGCCGAAAATAAAATTTGCATGGTTCGTGCGTAATATTTTGGTTGGAAGGTGATTCTGGGTGGCTGCGGCGTGTAGAGTGCTTAGAGTACTTGTACGTTTTGAGTAGTGAAAGGCACGGCTTCATGAAGCTTTCTGCACGTAACCAGTTCGCTGGCAAGGTTGTTGAGATTACTGAGGGTGCGACTAACGGCATCGTCAAGATTGAGATCGCTCCCGAGGTTGTTATCTCTGCATCGATCACCAACGAGTCCATTAAGGAACTGGGCCTGAAGGTTGGCGAGACCGCATACGCAGTGATTAAGGCGTCCAACGTGATGGTTGGTGCTGACCACTAATCCCGGTCAATAAGAATTAAACCCGGGCGGCTGCCTTGTGTGGCGCGAGGGTTAATAGGGCGGAGCCCCGCACTGTGTGTACAGTGCGGGGCTCCGCTGTTATGTTTTTATCGCTTAGACGTTGAAGCGGAACTCCACTTTATTCTGCATTTTCGGCACCCCAGGAGGAAAGAAGGCGGTCGGTCAAATCCGCAAAACGACGTATTGAAACCCATCCCAATGACCTTGCGGCTACCTCCGCAAGAGAGTCAGGAAGAGGCTGCCCAGTCACAATACCGGATTCCTTGAGCATCTTATCCCGTCGCGTGCATGCATTACCCCAATCACTGCGATCATAATTTAGAGTTTTAGAATCATAGCTGGGCATTAGACGAGGTTCCAGGTTTACCGATGAACCGTTGAGCAAAGCGTCAATCACCTTCTGAGAGTTTCGCAGGTCTACATTCTCTTCATCGCTGGGGTTCATAACCAAGATTGCCAAGTGCAGAGAATCCGCATAGAGCCATGCAGCTTCTTCCAAGAATTCCCTTACTGTTTGAGCTTCGGTCTCGGGGATTCCGCTTGCATCATCCGTAAATGTTGTAAGAAGGCAAGTCTCCGCAGACAGCTGCGCTAGGTATGTTCGAACCGTTCGCATAGTTTCCGCATCTACCGATGTCGAGGAATCTGCCAAAATCTCTGAAACTCGAGGACTAAGCAGTGTCTCAATAGTATTAGCGGTAGACAAAATAGCTCTGCACTGCTCACGAAACTCTGCTTTACGTTCTGCATAATATGCCTGTACTTCACGTCGGGCTTGTTCCGACGCAATTGCATCTGCTTGTTTGGCGCTCTGCCGAGACACCCATACTGCAACTCCGACTGCATATGCCGAGAAAAGAGCCGCGAGGCTCCCCGCAATCGCACTTACCCAGTCAGCACTAACACTCATAGCCGTTCTCCTAGTCTAATCTTGTTTTATTGCTTCAATGCATAACAAGTATGCATGGCAAGCCACGATTTTAGACCAACATACTGATAAATATTCTTGTTTTTTCACTCACTCCAACAGCCATCTCGCTATCCACAAATGTGACACCTGATGCTAACTACTGAATCCACCTGGTGAGATACCCTCCGATGACTGCCCATTATGGCAACTAGCGGGGATAAATCAAGAGGAGCCCCACACTACAGTTCGTTATGCAAGGCTCCTCTATATTCAAATTTACCTACAAGGTCTATAAAAATTAGTCAAGCCTACCATCTCATTCAGATTGAATTAGACTACTGGACATCCAGTATTTAATAACTATTTTCATCATATTCATCTTGCCAGTACCCATATTCCCAGTATTCATATTCCTCGGATTGAAATTTCTCGAGTTCATATTCCCAGCACCCATATTCCCAACAGTCATGATCCTCGAATTCATTTTCTCTTGATTCAGGGTCTTCGCAATCATCTTGCCAGTACCCATATCCCCAAAAGTCATTTTCTTCAGGTTCAGATCCCTCGTATTCATCTTTCCAGTACCCGTATTCCCAGTATTCATATTCCTCGGATTCTGCAGGGTCCATAAAATCTTCAGAGCGAACAAAAGTGTCAAAAGAAAGGAACGTTTTATTCGATACAGCCCTCGCAGTTTCATCTGGAATCGGCACATCCAACCATTCGCTATCAATAAATCTTATTTTATCCCGTCGCCGTACGCTCACAGCAGCGACAAACTGTATTTTTTCAAACTCCGGAGGACAAGAAATCCAAAACGATAGATAAGCTTGTGAACCAACATATGAAGGCACGAAAACACCTAGATTTCGTCTCAGTTTTCGTTTACTTACCGATTTTAAGTTATCTGGCAAAGAATCGGGCACACCAAGCCTTACCGAATTAGGGGTTCTCCTGCCAATCGGAACTTTTGGCTTCCAATCAATTGGATATATATCATGTACATAGGCCCGCACACCTGTATTCTTCAACGAGGCCCAAATCCAACGTACCCCATCATCATCAATGAGGAGACGCTGGGGGGCCAGCATAAATTCCGCTGACACTGGAAGCGACTCACGCTGCGTTCGAAGCGCGGCAATTGACACAACTAGAGCAGACATACCCACAATAAAAGTACTTATTGCCCCAAGAGCCGTAGCTAAATTCGCCCAATCTTGGAGGGTCATGCTTCTGCCTTAGGCATTAAAGTGAAACCTCGCTGTACCATCAACACGAACCATGTGTTACTTCATATTCCTTCACTAGATATGTTACATAGCATCTAACACTAGGATTTTCTATTATAAATCATGAATCAGAAACTTGTTCATTCTCGTCAACGTAGACCAGAAGACTTGTAACAAGCATGAGTGCTTGAATACAATTTTCCAATTTATACTGCCTACGCGAGACGCCATGAACACTCGCATGACGCGAGTACTCCGTCGGCGGTTCCTCCCCCCGCTTTGGCCAGAACGCTATATGGCTATTCCAGAGAGCAGCGAAAACCATATTTTCTCCAACGCTCATTTCAGCAAACGACTCAGGAACCTCATCACCCTTTTCATGATGAGTAATATCCTTACGGTCATCCCTATCTGGCCAGAATTTCTGGTGCACAGTATCCATAATATTTGTAAATAGCCCCTGCGCCGCATCTGAATATCCGTTTTTCAAAGCATATAAACCACTCAGAATAAAGCATCGCATTTCCTGAGCATAGTCAGAATGGAGACTATTTAGAGCAGACATACAATCTTCAAAAATTGACTCTTGACATTCAATTAGCACATTTCCTCTTCCTCTCGAACCATCTGCGCGCACTAGCTTATACACAGTATCCAATCGAGGTATACCATAAAGAGGGATTCCGTCATCATAAACCAAATCAATTAAATTTTCTAAAGTTACTTCCTTACCTAAACCCGCAAGATTCTCAGGAATAATAATTCCTTCAAATAGATTAAAAAATCCTGAAGAAAATACTTCTTTTAGACATTCTCGAAGACCCCTAGAGACTCTTTCCACTAATGAGTTGTTTTCAATAAAGCCACCATTAAAAACTAGATTATCCAACTGAAGAATTTCAAAATTAGATAGTGCACGATTTGATAGCTCAGCTAGCACTGAACCCTGGTAATGATTCTCAAGCGGCCTCATCGCTTCCCTAACGGGAGCAATAAATCGATTACATATTTCAGTCCATTCGCCAGATGGTTCAAAAAAATGGGATTGGATAGGTATATTTTGCTTAGCTCTATGCGCACCTGCTGTTAAGGCCTTCGGGGCAATAAGTTCGTTATTCTCTTCATTTGTTTCATTATTTACAGATATATCCGTATCCCATATCTCCTGATTTGAGAATTATTACAAATTCAGCTTGCGTTTAAAGGGTACAAAAAATCCGGTGACAGTGAGATGAATTTCGTCATCCCTCCGTCACCGGATTCTCAAAGTCCTATCGACCCGTCAGACTTACACGTTGAAACGGAACTCCACCACGTCGCCGTCCTGCATGATGTAATCCTTGCCCTCCATACGGACCTTACCGCGAGCCTTCGCCTCCGCCATGGAGCCAGCCTCATCCAGATCCTTGAACGACACGACCTCAGCCTTAATGAAGCCACGCTCAAAATCAGAGTGAATCACACCAGCAGCCTGCGGCGCAGTATCACCCTTGTAAATAGTCCAGGCGCGAGCCTCCTTCGGGCCAGCAGTCAAGTAAGTCTGCAGGCCCAGAGTCGAGAAGCCCACACGAGCCAGCTGGTCCAGGCCGGACTCATCCTGACCGTTCATCTCCAGCATCTCGCGAGCCTCCTCCTCAGACAGCTCCACCAGATCAGCCTCCAGCTTCGCGTCCAAGAACACAGCCTCAGCCGGCGCCACCATGTCACGCAGCTCCTGCTGCTTCTCCTCAGACGCCAGAATGCCCTCATCCGCGTTGAACACGTAAATGAACGGCTTAGCAGTCAGCAGGTTCAGCTCCTTCAGATGAGCCAGCTCCAGCTTCTCGTCCTTCGCACGAGAAATGATGGTGTCACCATCCTCCAGGATCTTCTGCGCAGCCTTGTAGGTCTCCAGCTGAGCGGCGTCACCCTTCTTAATCTTCACAGCCTTCTCCAGACGCGGAATAGCGTTCTCCAGAGTCTGCAGGTCAGCCAGAATCAGCTCAGTATTGATGGTCTCCATATCGGAGGCGGGGTCAACCTTGCCGTCCACGTGAATGACGTCCGGGTCATCAAACGCACGCACAACCTGGGCGATAGCGTGCGCCTCACGAATGTTCGCGAGGAACTTGTTACCCAGGCCCTCACCCTCAGAAGCGCCCTTCACAATACCCGCAATATCAACGAACGAAACAGTCGCAGGCAGAATACGCTCCGAACCAAAAATCTCAGCCAAACGGTTTAGACGCGCATCCGGCAGGTTCACCACGCCCACGTTCGGGTCAATGGTCGCGAACGGGTAGTTAGCCGCCAGCACAGTGTTGCCGGTCAGAGCGTTGAACAGGGTGGACTTGCCCACGTTAGGCAGGCCAACAATGCCGATAGTTAGAGCCACAAGTTTTCCTTCGAATCATGTACCCCACCAAACACTCAGGATGCGCCGCGTACGTGATGCGGCGGGTGCGGGCGGGCACAGGGCGAAAATGGTGCCCGCTTCCAAGCGCGACACCGCCAGTCTCGGGAAGAAACGGGTGCGGGGCGCCTGCGGGCATAGACACTACCATTCTACCGTGTTCGCGCAGGAGCCGCCCCGAGTGCAGGGATAGGCACCGGTTAGGAGAAAGTGAAGGCGAAAAAACTGAGGCGAGGAAGCGCCATCGCTCCCCCGCCCGAATTATTGAGAAGCAGCGAGTTAGAGCCAGCCGTTCTCCGTGGCGATACGCACCGCGTCCTGACGAGTCGACGCACCCGTCTTCGCCATCGCCGCCGACAAATAATTACGCACCGTACCCGCCGACAAAAACAACGCCGACGCAATCTGCTGAGCCGTACCACCCGACGCCGCCTCACGCAGCACCTGCGCCTCACGCTCCGTCAACGGAGAAGCACCCGTCACCAAAGAATCCGCCGCCAACGACGGATCCACCACACGCAACCCCGCATGCACACGACGAATCGCCTCCGCCAACTGGCGAGCACCCGTATCCTTCACCACGAAACCACTCGCACCAGCCTCCAGGGCGCGGCGCACATAGCCCGGGCGGCCAAAAGTCGTCACAATCAGCGTGCGCACCGGCTCACCCGACTCACTCAAAGCACCCGCATCACGTAGCGCCGCAGCCGCCTCAATACCATCAGCCAGCAAAGTACCGGGCATCTGCACATCCAGCAACACCACGTCCGGCTTCAACAGGGCGACAGCACCCAACACCTCATCACCACTACCGACCTGACCCACAATCTGCAGGTCAACCTCCAGGCCCAGCAGAGCGGCAAGGGCCTCACGGATGAGCTGCTGATCGTCAGCGAGCAGAACACGAATCATAGGAGCCTCCCAGGGCTGAAGACGGGGTGATAACGGCGGGCGGAACAACCGCGTGAGGTTGTCTATCACCACCATACAGGGGCAGGTAGCTCCCCCGTCCAGGGCGCGGCGACAAGTTCCACAATCTACAGCACCTATTTACAGCAGTGAGGTGTCACCGTCCATGCTCACACGGATGCGCGTGCCCGCCCCACCGCCGGGGTTCTCCACCAGCCACTGCTCGGGCGATGCCTCAATCACCACGCTACCGCCAGACGCCGCCACACGCTGAGCCATGCCCGTCAGGCCGTTACCGCGCGCATCACCCGCACCCACGCCGTTATCGAGGATGTCCAGGCCGGTTGCGCTCAGACGTACCCGCGCCGCGTTCGCACCCGAGTGGCGCACCATGTTCGTGACCGCCTCACGCAGAACCCAGGAGAACAGCTTCGCGTTCACACCGGCCACCGCGAGCGCACTCTGAGCCTCCGGCAGCTCGGCACGGATACCGGCGGTCTGCAGGGCACGACCCGCACCCTCAATCTCACCCGAAAAGTCGGGCACACGCAGGCGCGTCACGGTTGAACGAACCTCCGCCAGGGATGCGCGGGACAGCTGCGCGATAGCCTCCATCTCCGCGCCGGCGCGGGCGGGGTCAATCTCCAGCAGGCGCTGCGCCAGCTCCGCTTTGAGAGTGATGACGGTCAGGGAGTGTCCGAGCACGTCGTGCACGTCGCGGGCGATCTCTTCACGTTCCTCAGAGAGCGCCAGCGAGGCACGTGCTACGTCCGCGCGTTCGCCCAGCTCAATCAGGTAGGAGAAGCCCAGCATGCCCACCATCGGCGCACCGATAAAGAGGGCCATACCACCGCGCGCGGTGACATCAAAGCCGATGCTCGCCATAAAAATTAGCCAGCAGGCCAGGGCAATCGTCGCCGCTACACCCAAGCGCAGGCGGTACGGGGCGATTGTGCCAAAAATCCAGAACGCCACAAAGTACATGCTGAACGACAAGAACACCATATACGCCGATTCCAGCCGCAGCGCCGTCAGGCCAGCCACAGGCAGCACCATCAGTAGCGTCCAGATGACGCTTCGACGCACCGTGGAGGCGACCGGCACCAGCCACGGCACCGCGTACGCCGAGCAGTTCACCACCGCAAACAGTGCCACCAGCGCCACACCGGCCCAGCGCACCGGCCCCAACTCCGGGGTGGTGAGGAAGCTGTCCAGCGGCATGAGCAGAAACACCAGCCACGGGGCACTAAAGCCCAGCGCCAGCCAGTTCACGTTGCCGCGGCGTTCACGGTAGAGGAAGCGGAAGCGGTGCTTGCCCAGGGTGCGCTTCGCGGCGGAGGGTACCGCCTCATTCTCCGTATGGGGGTGTTCGTTCTCGTAGGAATGGGTGTGGGTGTGGGTGTGGGTTTCGGTCATGGTTCTAGCCTAACGTGCGGGTGCCGCGGGTGCAGATACCACCGGCGCGGCGGTGTCAGTAGCGGCAGTGTTAGTAGGAGCAGCGTGAGTGGATACGGCTTCCGCCGCAGCCTCGGAAGCCCCTGATACTACGGAACCCTTGAGACTGCGGCGGGAAGAAGCATTTAGCGGCGGGTTGCGCGGCGCATCAGCAGGGCAGAAACACCCAGGAAGATAGCCGCCCACACAACCAAGCTCACCACTGCGTACCAGAGCGGCTCGGTCACGAACCAGTCCTCACCACCCAGAATAATGGTCTGACCTGCGGCGAAGGGGTAGCGGGCAATCTCGGCGGCACCGTACAGCGGGGTGAAGCGGGCGTACTTCAGCAGGTCGGTGCTCAGCGGGGAGAACACGGTACCGAAGAAGCTCATAATCACCAGCAGACCGTTCGCAATGGACACGGCGTTCTCGTTACGAATCAGCAGACCCATCATGATGCCGTAGAAGGCGAACACCAGACCGCACAGCACCGTCAGCGCGCCGGCTGCAAGCTGCTGGTTCACGGGGATTTCAACACCGGTGAACATGCCCACAATGTTCACCGCAATCACCGGCACCGCAGAAATCACCAGGGCGGTCAGCGCCTTCGCGCCCAGGTACTTGCCGGTGGTCAGCGGGGTGAGCGCCAGCTGGCGGTTCCAGCCGCTGGAGAGCTCGGTGACGGTGCTGCCGCTAATCGCCACGGTGTTCTGCACGGCACCGTACAGCGCCATGCCAATCATGACGTAGGCCGCTACGTTGCCGTCACCCATCTGCTGGGAGGAGTAGTCCTGCATCGCACCGAAGAGCAGGAAGAAGACGATGGGCAGTGCCACGCCGAAGAAGAAACGGTCGGTCGAGAGGATAGAAGCGCGGATGTCGTAGAGTGCGTAGCGGAGCATGATGTTTTCCTTGAAAGTGTGTAGCGGCTGTGTGGCGTTTAGATGGTGTGGTGTTTAGGCGGTCTGATGTTTAGGCGTCGGATGCCTTGGAGGCGGCGGCCTGCTCGGTCAGCAGGGTGAAGGACTCGTCCAGGGAGGGCTTGGTGACCTCCAGGTCGCTGATGCTGTAGTTGTTCAGCAGAGTGCGCAGTACCTGCTCAATCTCCAGCACGGAGATGCGGTGGCGGTACCCGCCGGACTCTTCGGTCACCTCGACCGGCACATCCAGGTCGGTGATGGGTGCGGGTGCGAGGAAGGAAAGGTGGCGGTGGCCGGTCAGGGCGCGAATCTCGTCGGCGGAGCCGTCAGCGATGATGGAACCGGATTCCATGAGCACGATGCGCTGGGCGAAGTTCTGTGCTTCTTCCAGGTAGTGCGTCGCAAAAAGAATGGTCGTTCCACGTTCGGCGATGGCTTCCATACGCTCCCAGAAGGTGCGGCGCGCATTCACGTCCATGCCGGCGGTCGGCTCGTCCAGGATCAGCAGTTCCGGCGAGTGCATGGTCGCCAGGGCGTAACGCAGACGCTGCTGCTGACCGCCCGAGCACTTGCCGACCTTACGCTTAGCGATATCGGTCAGGTCGGCGCCGGCGAGTACCTCATCCACGTCAATGGGCTTGGGGTACAGCGCCGCAATCATCTCGACCGTGGCGCGGATCGTCAGGTCCTTGAGCAGGCCACCGGTCTGCTGAACCGCACCGAGCAGACCGGCGCGTGCCGCCTCGGAGGCGTTGCGACCGAAGACGCTCAACTCGCCGCCGCTGGGCTGGGTCAGACCAAGAATCATGTCGATGAGGGTGGTCTTACCTGCGCCGTTGGGGCCGAGCAGGGCGATGATTTCGCCGCGCTTGACGGTCAGGTCAATCGAGTCGACGGCGACCACGGTGCCTGCCGCACGGGTGGAGAAAACCTGGCGGAGGGAGCGGGCAGAAATAACGGTTTCTGCGGTGTTGTTCTTGCTGTTCTGAAGTGCTGCGGTGTTCATGTTTCTATTACACCGCCGGTTTTCGCGCCGGTGCGGTACAGAGTGTCATGACCTGCACATGACAAATGTCATGAGTTGAGGACATGCGAGCGTCGCGGCCGGTTACGCGAAGCGGGGGCTCCGTCCTCAAGGCGCCCCAGCGCCGCAGAGGGGGCACTCCCCCGCGTAGCGAGACCGCGAAGCTGCGGAGGCAACCGGTTACGCGAAGCTGCGCAAGAACCCCTACCCGCGCATCCCGCACATCAGACGCAAAAACCCCGCGTAGCGAGACCACGAAGCAGCGGAGGCGGTCACGCGGAGCGGGGGCTCCGTCCTCAAGGCGCCCAGCGCCGCAGAGGGGGCACTCCCCCGCGTAGCGTGAACGCGAAGCTGCACAAAGGCGAAGCTGCACAAGAACCCCTACCCATGCATCCCGCACATCAGATACAAAAATCCCCGTATCCGCCCCACTACGGGGAAGATACGGGGATTATTCGCAGTATTTGGGCTATCTAGCCTTTATCGAGTGGGCTTAGCGCCGCGGCCACCGAGCTGGCGGCCCACGTTCTCGTCATTCTTCAGGGCGGAACGCAGTTCCTTCGGCAGGGAGAAGAGAATATCTTCCTTCGCGGTCTCGACCTCTTCGATGGTGCTGTAGCCGTACTCGGCGAGCAGAGCCAGCACCTCCTGAACCAGAACCTCGGGTACGGACGCGCCGGAGGTCAGGCCCACGGTTGCCACACCTTCGAACCAGGATTCGTCGACCTGGTGTGCGAAGTCCACACGCTCGGCACGCTTAGCGCCGTATTCGAGTGCTACTTCCTTCAGGCGCACGGAGTTCGAGGAGTTCGCCGAACCGACCACAATCACCAGGTCTGCGCGCGGAGCGATCTCCTTGATAGCGCCCTGGCGGTTGGAGGTTGCGTAGCAGATGTCGTCCGAGGGCGGATCCTGCAGGGACGGGAAACGCTCACGCAGACGCGCCACGGTTTCGAGGGTCTCGTCCACGGACAGGGTGGTCTGAGAAATCCAGACGACCTTTTCCGGGTTGCGGACGGTCACCTGGTCCACCTCGTCGGGCGAGTTCACAATCTGGATGTGCTCGGGCGCCTCACCGGCGGTACCTTCGACCTCTTCGTGGCCGGTGTGGCCGATGAGCAGGATGTCGTAGTCCTGCTTGGCGAAGCGCACAGCCTCGCGGTGCACCTTGTTCACCAGCGGGCAGGTCGCGTCAATGGTGTTCAGGGAGCGGTCGCCGGCTGCGGAAACCACCGCCGGGGACACGCCGTGCGCCGAGAACACGGTCACGGAACCTTCGGGAACTTCATCCACTTCATCAACGAAGATAGCGCCCTGCTTCTCCAGGGTCTCCACCACGTGGCGGTTGTGAACAATCTGCTTACGCACGTAGACGGGCGCGCCGTAGTGCTCCAGCGCCTTCTCAACAGCAATCACGGCACGGTCAACGCCTGCGCAGTAACCGCGCGGGGTGGCGAGCAGGACTTTCTTCTCACCGTTGACGGGTGCGGCGGCTTCAACCTCGGCACGACTGCGGCGCTCGCGGGGTACGGGCGGCAGGCCCAGGGCAATAGTTTCAGTGGACATGGTTACTATCCTACGTTGTTCGGACTTTTAGTGTGTGATGACTGTGGCACCGCTCGCAGGGCTACGGCCCAGGGCGGTGAGGCGAATCAGGATACCGAGCAGCAGGGCGAGGATTGCCAGGACCAACCCGTAGCTTGCCGCCGCCTCCAGATGCCCGGTCAGTGACGGTGCGAGCTGGTTCCATACCCCGGTAATCAGCGCCGTTCCGGCGGTGCTGTGGCTGGTAATTCCTAGGGATTCGGGGCTCTGGCCGCCTAACCAGGCTGCGGCGCCCCAACCCAGCAGGGCGTAGAGCAGAGCCGTGACCACCGGTACCAGGATGCGGTGCCTGGGTGCCAGCAACATAGCCAGCAGCAGGCTCAGCACCGAGATAATAGTCAGCGGCACGGTGGACTTGCCCAGCGCGGCGGCACGGTTAATGCCGGAGTGCAGGTACCACTCCTGCTGGTCCTGCTGGCTGTTGCCGTCCTTCACCCGGTCAATATTGAGGGTTTCAGGGCCGAGCTTCGTCAGGTCCGGGTCGAAGGAGCCGATAGAGCCGACCTTCGCATCCAGCGCACGGTAGAAGGGGGTGAGCACAATGACGGCGGGGCCGTCCTGGTGCTCAAGGTTGTAGCGGCGAGTTTCCTCGGCTATTTCCTTCCAGAGGCTTCGATATTCTTCAGTTTTTGACAGCTCAGCCGCGGAACGGTTGAGCATGGAACGTATGCCGTCTTGTGTCGGCTTTACAAGAATGGAGTATAAGCCGCTTTCTTTGGTGCCGTCGAGGAAGGTTGTCATAGCCTCGGACTTCATGAGGTCTTCGACCGCGCCGTCCGCGATGCGCGAGGCGAGCTGCGAATCCTCCGCCAGGTTGGAGGAAATCTGCGAGAAACCACGCTCTGACATGAGCTTAGAGTTCACCCAGGCGCCCGCGGTCGCGCCCAGTCCGGTCA
The DNA here is from genome assembly GCF_964211445.1 of Rothia mucilaginosa. GTDB lineage: Bacteria > Actinomycetota > Actinomycetes > Actinomycetales > Micrococcaceae > Rothia > Rothia mucilaginosa_E. Next base: position 53,087 of record NZ_CAXOQT010000010.1, read on the forward strand.
CCAGTGCCAGGGCGCACAGCACAACAGTCAGGAACCGTCGCAGACCTGCCGCGAAGGGAGGCTCCGGGGCAGCCTGCAGCTCAGCCTTGGTGGGGGCACCTGCGTGACCGAGCGTGCGCGTGGGCTGCAGCAGGGTGGTGTCTTCATCTGCCGAGTAGTAGCCGTCCGGGCGGGTAATCCGGGTATCCACGACTCGGGTCGCGTCCGCAGGGTAGTTCTGCGCGCCAGTACCCGCCGCAGACGAAGCCGCGGCGGTGTTGAAGGCGTTGTTCTGATGTGCTGACTGATCGGGTGAGCGCATGAGCCTAGGGTACCCGCTCACACTGTTCAAAGCCGATTCAGACCCGCAGAATGCGCCAGAAGCTAAGTTCCGTCTGCACTCCGTGCAAGTTCCCCCGATTCACCCGGGTGACCTGTGAGCAGGCGCATAACCGACCAATCAGGGACAATAGAGGGTATGAACTTCTACAACCCCTCCGCAGCGCAGCAGACGCTCGTGGTGCCGCCCGTGCACGAGCGGCAACTCCCCGCAAAGTCGCAGGAGACCACCGCCACCAACCCCTGGCCCCTCGCCCTGCTCGCGCAGAACCTCAAAAACTACGTGGACAAGGTTCCCGAGCTGTGGGTGGAGGCGCAGGTCGCCTCCCTCAACGGCCGCGGCGGCAACGTCTTCATGGAGCTCAAGGACCTCAACGAAGACTTCTCCTTCACCCTCGCGCTCTTTGGGCGTGCCGGTAGCGGCCTGGCGGCTGATGTGACCGTGGGCGCTCGCATCGTTACTCGCGCCAAGCCGAGCCTGTGGAAGAACGGCAAGCTCTCCCTCATCGGCAAGGAAGTGTATGCGGTCGGCACCGGCAACCTGCACGAGCAGCTGCAGCGTCTGCGTGAGGCTCTCGCCGCCGAGGGGCTGTTCTCTGATGCGCGTAAGAAGCCACTACCCATGCTGCCGAGTCGTGTGGGTCTGATTACCGGTCGCGATTCTGACGCGGAGAAGGACGTTATCCGCAACGCCTCCCTGCGCTGGCCCGGCGTGACCTTCGAGGTGCGCAATACCCGCGTGCAGGGTGAAGGCGCGGCGGCTGAGGTCATTGCGGCGCTCGCCGAGCTGGATGCCCACCCGGAGGTTGACGTCATCGTCATCGCCCGAGGCGGCGGCTCCTTCGAGGACCTGCTCCCCTTCTCCGAGGAGGCGCTCATCCGCGCCGTCGCGGCGGCCACCACCCCGGTGGTTTCGGCGATTGGCCACGAGGCGGACTCCCCCATCCTCGACGCGGTCGCCGACCTACGTGCTTCCACCCCGACCGATGCGGGTAAGCGCATTGTGCCCGATATTTCGGAGGAGACCGCCCGCATCACCGAGGCGCGCGCCCGCCTGGACCGCGCGGTGCTCAGCTACGTGGGCATGCAGATGAACTACATTGCACAGCTGCGGAGCCGCCCGGTGCTCACTCACCCGGAGTCCTCCCTGCTCATGCGTGTGGAGGAGCTGAGCCAGCTACGCGAGCGCGCCCACCGTTCGGTGCAGCACCGTCTGGAGCGTGAGTCGGCAACCCTGTCGCACACGTTGGCGCGGGTGCGTTCACTGTCCCCGGCGCAGACGCTGAACCGCGGCTACTCCATCGTTCAGGATGCCGCGGGCGCTATTGTGCGTGACGCCTCGACGCTGAACGAGGGCGAGCAGATTACGGTACGTGCGGCGACCGGTTCGGCGCAGGCGACTGTGACCTCCACGGATCCCTCGAACATCTCCTAAACCTCGAACACCCCAAGTTTTTTACCCCTGAAAGGTTCCTCAATGAGCGAGAACATTAGCTTCAACAGCGCCGAGCTGGGCGCACCCGTCGAAACCCTCGGCTACGAGCAGGCGCGCGCCGAGCTGGAGCAGGTCGTGCGCCAGCTGGAGTCCGGCGCCAGCGACCTGGAAACCTCCATCGCTCTGTGGGAGCGCGGCGAGGCGCTTGCCGCCCGCTGCGAGGCGTGGCTGCAGGGCGCGCAGGAGCGCCTGAACGCGGCACGCGGCGCACAGCAGGGCGGTCAGGAGCCTGCGGCGAACTAACACGCCCCTCCTGGCGCGTTGCCCCGCTCCCCTGTCGCATCCGCCAGCCGTCAAATAAAAATAGCCTGCCCCGCAGCTCATCAGAACTGCGGGGCAGGCTATTTCTGTCTCTCGCAAAGCAGAGGCGGCCGTAAAGCTCGCTAGTGCTTCTGTTTGTAGTCAGCCATGAAGTTACCCAGGCGCTCCAGGGCACTGGTGAGGGTCTGCGTATCGGGCAGGAACACCAGGCGGAAGTGGTCCGGGTCCTTCCAGTTGAACGCGCGGCCGTGGCTGAAGAGAATCTTCTGGCTCTTCAGAAGGTCCAGTGCGAACTGCTCGTCGTCGGTAATGTCGAAGCGCTCAATATCAATCTTCGGGAACAGGTAGAGCGCACCATCCGCGCTGGTGCAGCTGATACCGTCAATCTCGTTGAGCATCTTGTGCGCCAGGGTGCGCTGCTCGTACAGGCGACCGCCGGGAACAATCAGCTCATTAATGGACTGGTAGCCGCCGAGTGCGGTCTGAATGGCGTGCTGTGCCGGAACGTTGGAGCACAGGCGCATGGAGGCGAGCAGGTGAATGCCTTCCAGGTAGCTTGCTGCGTCCTTCTTCGGGCCGGTGATAGCGACCCAACCAGCACGGTAACCGCAGACGCGGTACGCCTTGGACAGACCGGAGAAGGTCAGGCAGAGCACGTCATCGCCGGTGAGGGTCGCCATGTTGATGGCTTCAGCACCGTCGTAGGTGATCTTTTCGTAGATTTCATCGGAGAACACGACCAGGCCGTGCTCGCGTGCCAGGTCCACGATCTGCTTCAGAATCGAGCGCGGGTAGACGGCACCGGTCGGGTTGTTCGGGTTAATGACCACGATGCCCTTGGTGCGCTCGGTAATCTTCGACTTAATGTCTTCGATGTCCGGGTACCAGTTGTTTTCCTCGTCGCACAGGTAGTGCACGGGCTTGCCGCCCACCAGCGCGGTGGATGCGGTCCACAGCGGGTAGTCGGGCATGGGGACCAGGATTTCGTCGCCGGTCTCGCAAAGTGCCTGCAGGGTCATCGGGATCAGCTCAGACACACCGTTACCCAGGTAGATGGAGTCGGTGTCGAGGTTCATGATGCCGCGGTTCTGGTAGTGCTGCACAATGGCGGTACGTGCCGAGTAGAGGCCGCGGGAGTCGGAATATCCCTGGGTTTCAGGCAGGTGACGAATGATGTCCATCATGATGGCATCCGGCGCCTCAAAGCCGAAGGGTGCGGGGTTACCAATGTTCAGTTTGAGGATGCGGTGACCCATCGCCTCCATGCGATTGGCCTCGTCCAGAATGGGGCCGCGGATGTCGTACAGGACGTTGCTCAACTTTGAGGACTGACGGTACTTCGTCATGATGCTTTACTTTCTAGGGTGATCCAAAATGAATTGTGCTGCGTCATCATCTGCGATGGGGTTGGAACCGCTAGTCAGACGCAACAGGAACGAGAGGTTACCCGTGTCTAATGTAGATGATACGCGGTTAATCGCCGTACGGGCGCTATCTGGCAGGGTACGACGGATAATGGGCACCAGCTGCTGCTGCAAAAGTGCCGCTGAGGGGTCTTCCAGGGTGACCAGGCGGTTATCGTCAATTGCCGAGTCGCAGCTGTGCAGCAGGGTCACCTGCACGGTGTCTGCGGTGAGGGCGTTGACGCGTTCGGCGGGGTCGTCCTGAATCTTCGGGTCGTGCACGCGGTAGCGGTAGAGGCTACGCAAAGAATCCACGCCGTAGGTGCCGCTGGAGTACCCGGTCGGGATGGAGAACGCCAGGGAGGACTGCACGTCACGCAGGTTCGCGAGGGAGCTTAGCTTGTGGCGGGCGCTCACGGCGCGGGTGGTGACCAGTACATCCTTGTTGGTGGCGTTAGCGCCGTTGAGGAGCATGAGCTCTTCGGGCAGGATGCGCGAGATGGCGTTGGTCATGTCGGTGGTGCTCATGGCGCGCAGGTTGATGGGGTCTGCGGAACGGGTGGAGCTTGCGGTGGGGCTCGCGGTTGCGTCCGTAGCATGCGCGGAGGCGGTGCTCTCCTCCGCGGTGGGGGTAGCTGCCGGGGGCAGGGTCACGCCTGCCGCTTGAGCGGAGGCACTCACGGAGGCGGCGATGCGTTCGTTCTGCGCGGCGGCGGGGCTGATTTTGCCGTCGTCGGTCAGGTAGAGCAGCAGGTCGCCGCTGTAGTCAATCACCAGGTCCAACGGTTCAAGGGCGGCGGCAGTGGTGCTGCCGGTTTCCTCGTCGTCGGGCAGGGTCGCGGTGGGGGTGGCTGAGTTAGCCGAAGGCACCATGAGCCCGCGCAGGGCGGTCGCACGACTGTTATCGGTGTCAACCAGTTCAACGGTGTAGCCGACCTGGCGCAGGGCGCGCGCGTACACGTGAGCGACAGCGCGCATCTCACGCAGGGCACCGTAGCCGATGCGCAGGGTGCCGTAGCTGGACGCGGAGGGGTCCACGTGCGGGGTCGTGTCGTTGCTACCGCAGGCGGCAAGAATCGGCATGAGCGCCAGGGAGGTGAGCGCCGCACGACGGGTGATGGTCAGTCGGTTCATTAGGGGAGCTTCCGTGCGTTCTCGTCGGCAAGAAATTCGCGGTATTCGCGTGCCCAGCTTGCGGCGTTGGAGTAACCCATCATGGAAGCAACCTCATCGATGAGAGTGCCGTAACGGATGGTATCCAGTTCAGCGATGGGTACCCAGCGTGCCGTGTCGGAGGATCCGTTGACCTCGTGGCGCAGTTCGCCGGTGACAATGTGGGCACGGAAAACCACCCGCAGGGCGCAGAAAGGCAGCGCCTGCGGGTCCTTCTGGGTCGAGCGCACGGGGAAGTGTCCGGCGTGCACGCCCAGAATGTCTTCAATGGCGACGCTGTAGCCGGTCTCTTCGAGGGTTTCCCTCAGCGCGGTTTCGTCAGCCTGCTCGCCGGGTTCCATGCCGCCACCGGGCAGGGACCAGAGGGGGCTGAGCGCGCGGTCTTCGGGCACCCAACGAGTCATGAGCAGCTTGCCCTGCTCGATGATGACTGCGTAGGCTGCGGGTCGGGTTTCCATTGCTAATGCCATGGTTCGATTTTACCGTCTATCGTTCTTTAGCGTTTCTTACCGCGGCGTGCGCTGGCGGCTTTGGCGGACTGTCGAGCGTGCTGGCGTGCGTTGCCGTTTTTCTTGGCGTTGGCACGCTTCTTATCGCGTGCTTCACGGCGTGCGTTGGCGGCTCGAGCCTTCGCTTTTGCCTTTGCTTTTTCGGCTGCGACGCGTTCGGCGCGTGCCTGTCGGGTTTCGCTACCGCGGTCGCTGGTTGCGGTGCGTCCGCGCACAATACCGATGAAGTCCTGCAGGAGCGCCTCGAGCTCTTCGCTGCGCGGCTCACCCTTGGGGGCACGCGGCCACACCAGGTGCACCGGGTAGGTGTCCAGACCCGCAACGGGGCGGTAGGTGAGGTCCTTGCGGTGGTAGAAACGCGCGATGGACATGGGCACAATGTACAGGCCCACACCGGCGGCAACCAGTTCGATGGTTTCCTTATCGGTCAGGCCCTCGGGCACGATGCGGCCGGCACTCTCACGCCATGCGCGAGAGACTTCCTCATAAGCGGGAATATCGGAGGCGGGCTGCAGCAGGAACTCCTCGGCAAGCTCCTCCACGGGCACCTCATCGAGCACGGTGAGCACGTGATCCACGGGCAGAATGACCACGGGCAACTCCTCGTAGAGGCGGATGCTGTGGTACTTCTCGCCGTCGGTGCTTGCCGGTTCGCGGTCCGGGCGCAGAATGCTCATGTGCGCAAAGGGGTTCTCGGGAACCTCAACGACGGGTACAGGGGCGTGCTCGACAGCCTCGGTGGGCGCCTCAGCAGTATTTTCTCCCTCTGCCGCCGCTTCAAGGGCAGGATCAATCAGGCACAAATCCTGGTGCAGGGAATCCAGGCCGCGTGCCTCACCCACGGGCACCTCCGCCAACTGCACGCGGTCGCCGTAACGCTCATGCCAACGGTTGAACCACTTGCCGGGCATAATCGCGGGCACGTAGCTAATGCGCAGCATGGAACGCTGAAGCACGGGAATGGGCAGAGCCTCCGGAGTCTGGATCATTGCCAGCTGCTCGGGGTGCAGGTACACGCGGGTGGGCGCCTCAGCGGGCGCTTCGGTTTCTACCCGGTCGGTAGTGTTTTCGGGTGCGCTCAACTCGGCATTGGGCTCGGTGAGAGCATGTTCGTTGATGGGCTGCTCTTCGGGGGTACCTGCGGTGGAGGATGCGGTAGAAGTCATCCCTCCACGCTAGCACAGATTAGGAGCGGGCATTAAGGTCGGTAAACACCCATCCCGTGACGGTAGGGGCGGTGCTGCTGGGGCGCTGTGCCCTGCGGTGAAAGAGAGGTCCCCTCCCCCGTTCGCGGAGAGAGGCTGAGGTTAAGAGAGGTTGAGGCTAAGAGGGTTAGTTCTCGGCAACGTCCTCAACGGGTTCGCGGTTAATACGGCGTTCGCGAATCTGGGCGGAGACCACCAGTACCGTAACCACAACGGCGAGGGCGACGGGGAACATCCACGGTTCCAGGCCGAGCGCGGCAAGAATTGCGAAGCCAATGGTGGTGTAGATGCACGCCCACATGAAGGTGCCGACCAGCATCGCGGGCACCCAACGGCGCAGCGGCATCTTCGTGAAGCCGGTCGTGATGATGACTGCGGTTTGCAGACCCACGGTGAGAAAGCAGAGGGGCACGGCAATAACGCCCCACCGGTTAATCAAGCGGCGCGCTTTACGGTAGAGCGGGCTATCCATGGCCTTGCGGATGCGGTCGAGGCGGGCGCCACCTTCAGCAGCGAGCACACCGAGAGCGTACACGATGCTGGTACGGACGATACCGACCACCCACATGAAAGCTAGGGCAACCTCAATCGGGAGTGCGTCAAACCAATCTTTCACCCGGCTATTCTCTCATGAGCGGGCGTTATTGGCCTGATTGAAGGTTTTTGAGGCGTCTCATTTCGACTCATGGAGGGGCGCGAAAATTTTTTAAACTTTTTTCAGGCGGGGACTATTGCCCCTTTTCGCCTGCAATGACGCGGATTTCACTTAGGGCAACCTTAGTTTATTGACAGGCTGTCGCTATTTTCAGCTTGTCACCCACACGGGAATTAGGATATATTTTTATTACCGAATAGGTCAGGCCTTGTGGGAAGGCCTTCCTAGTCGGTCTAGAAGACTTTCTTCCTGTGTGTGATGCTGGAAAAGGAACCCCATGGACGGGGTTCCTTTTCTTTTTAACTTTTCCTCTCAGCATCCCCCCCCCCAGAACACGAAAACCCCGACAGTACGTACTGTCGGGGTTTTACGCATGAAAAGCTGGGCGCTTACTTCTTATCTTGGTCCTGGCGATGCAGAGCACTCAGCGGCTTGGGCAGCTGAACCGGGTTCCAGGTATTGCTGACCGCTTCAAAGGAGGAGCCAGCACCGGGGTGACGGTTCGTCGAACGAACACCACCGCTCGCCGTAGCACCGGTCGAGAGCGCCGGGTCGTTCAGGGACGCAATATCCAGAGCATCGAACTCGGAATCATCCAGGACGTCCGGCAGAGGAATCTCTTCAGGAATCGATGGAACGGGAGCCTGAGTAGCAGGTGCCTGGCGGACGGGCGAACCATCACGTAGCGCCTGGCGAGCCATCGGCTGGGCCGGCTGGATAGTCGGCTGCTGTGCGGGAGCCTGCTGCTGAGCGGCAGACGCCTGGGCAAGCTGAGGCGCTACCGGCTGGGCAGGAACAACAGGGACCTGAGCAGATGCCTGAGCGGGCTGTGCAGGCTGAGCGGGTTGTGCAAACGGCACGGACTGAGTGCGCTGGGGCTGCACCGGCTGCTGCTGAACCGGCTGACTCGGAGCAACCGGAGCCTGAGCTACCTGATGCTGTGCCGCAGTACGCGGGGCACTAGCGGAGGGAGCGGCAGAACCGCTCTCCTGGTCAAAGAGCACGCTACCGCGGCGAATCGGCTGGAAGCGGCTCGGACGCTGCTGGCGGCGCTCCTGACGGTGACCCGCGGGCGCCTCCGCCGAACGAGCAGAACGGGCAGGTACGGGACGGGCAGCGTGAGAAGACTCAGATACTGCAGGTGCCTCTGCCTGAGCTACTTCTGCCTGGTGCGCCTCTTCAGAGGAGTCCACCGCAATGTGCGCACGGCTCGGGCGTGCCGCCTCACGGTTCACACCGCGCACCGACTTGCGGGTAGCTGCCTCACGGCTTGCGGGGCGAGCCTGAGGCTCAGGCTCTTCAGTAGCTTCAGAATCTGCACCCTCAGCAGTCGAGTCTTCTACCGACTCGGAAGCGTCATCGTAAGCTTCTTCGCCGTCGGACTCTTCGTACGTCTCAGCGTCAGTACCCTCGGCATCCTCTGCTTCTGCCTTGGCGCGGCGCTCATCGCGGCTCGCCTTGACCTGGTTAGAGACAGACTCCAGCAGACCAAAACGGCTCACAGCCCATGCGCCGCCGGCAAGAATCAGGAAGAGAACAGCCCAACCCCACGCCAGAACATCGAAGAGAGCCAGAAGACCGGTGACCAGGGTAAGCACGCCCAGACCAGCCGCAACCAGCAGGGCAATACCGCTCGGGCTCGAGGTATCAAAGTAGGACAGCGGCGAGGGCTTCGACTCCTCCACCACCGGAATCTCATCGGTGTAGGGAGCAGTCGGGGAAGAATCGCGAATCTGCGAGATAGAAGCCGTATCCGGGGCAGGCTGAACGGCATCCTCTACAGCGTGGGAGGAACGGGAAGAAGCCTGCGGAAGAGCAGAAGAAGGCAGGGAAGTACCCGGCGCCACCGCGTGATCGGAGGACTGGTATGCCTCCGACTCATTCAACAGCACGCCAGCGGAGGCGAGAATATCCTCCGCGGTACGCTCGGCACTAATCAGGGGACGCTCAGGCTCCATGACAGGACCTGCGGGCGCGCGACGCAAGCTCCTGGGCACAAACCACAGCAACAAAATCACGGTCAGAATTACCAACACACCAGAGGTGTTCAAAAGCGTCATATCAGGTCGCCCTCTATCGTCCCTTTATCCCTAGACTTTAATCATACCCTTATATTCCCAATGCTTTCCATAAGGGGAAAGAATCGGGCTGGATATGCGCATATACCCCAGAAGGAATATGCACACAACGTCGCCGCATCCCTGCACCAGACATACCCTGAGCCCTCACCCAGTAGCACGCCACGCACATAACGGACACGAACGACGCAAAGGAAGGCGCCCTCCCTTGGGGACTAACGCCCCACCGGAAAGAACGCCTTCCTCAGCGTGGTTGGTATTTATCGGTTGCCCTCGTCAGAGAGCGGATGCAGAGTAATTAGCAGTTCTCTGCAACAAAGTCCTTCAGCCATGCGCGCAGGTCGTCACCGAACTCGGGGCGCTCAGCAGCAAGAATAACGTTTGCCTTCAGGTAGGACAGCTTGTCACCGGTGTCGAAACGGCGGCCGGAGAAGACCACGCCGTAGACGCCTTCGCCTTCACCCTCGCCCTGAGCCAGGGTCTGCAGAGCGTCGGTCAGCTGAATCTCGTTGCCGCGGCCCGGAGCGGTGTTCTCCAGAACCTCGAAGACCTTCGAGCTCAGAACGTAACGGCCAATCACAGCGTAGTTCGAGGGAGCCTCGTCAGCAGCGGGCTTCTCAACCAGGCCGGTGATCTTCACGAAACCGTCTTCGCCCTCAACAGCCTCAATAGCAGCTGCACCGTAAGCGGAAATAGCCTCGCGGGGGACCTCCATCAGAGCAACGACGGAACCGCCGGTGCGTTCCTGAACCTCCACCATGCGGGAGAGCAGGTCTTCCTTCTCATCAATCAGGTCATCGCCGAGCAGAACAGCGAATGCCTCGTCGCCAACGTGGCGCTTTGCGCGCAGAACAGCGTGGCCCAGACCCTTGGGGTCGCCCTGACGCACGTAGTGCAGGTCGCTACCGAGCTCATTGGTCTCAACAACAGATGCCAGCAGGGCGTCCTTACCCTGCTCAGCGAGCTGCTGCTCCAGAACGGGAACGCGGTCGAAGTGATCCTCGAGAGCGCGCTTGTTACGGCCGGTAATCATCAGAACGTCGTTCAGACCGGCACGGATTGCTTCCTCCACCACGTACTGAATCGCGGGGCGATCGACGACGGGGAGCATTTCCTTGGGGGTTGCCTTCGTTGCGGGCAGGAATCGGGTGCCCAGACCAGCAGCAGGAATAACTGCCTTAGTAACAGACTTAATTTCAGTAGCCATGCCACAAGAATACCCTAAGTTGTAAAGTACTTAAGGCGATTTATAGACACTACGACATGAAAAAAACTTCAACGTGACTAACTACATATCCATATGTGGCACATTCTTCGGTGCGCAAAGAAAAACCACCCCGCAGAACTCAGCGCTATTTTTCTCAAACCCTATACTAAAAAATGGAAGCTACAACCCCTGCAGAATCGGGTATTTTCGCCGCCTACTAGGATGTCTTTACCCCGCTCGCGGATAGTTCTCAGGACATCTCCCCGCACAGGACCAACACACTCCGCTCTCTACAGGGCACCCCGATACTTCACACAAGACCCGCAACGACGATGGGACACACCATGCACCTCAACACCGCACCCGCCGCCAGCAACTCCGACGCCGGCGCCAGCCCAGACGACATCTCCCTGGACAAAGACATTCTCCGCTCCCAGATCCGCCCGCGCCGCCTCACCGCGCGCAGCCATCGCGGCGAACACGGCCAGCAGCAGATGCAGGAGCTCTTCACCGCCCACATCCTCGAGGCGGTCACGCAGCGGCTCCACTCCCCCGGCACCATTGCGGCGTACCTGCCTACCAAGTCCGAGCCGCCCATCATCGAAGCACTAACCCGCCTACACAAGGACGGACACCGCATCCTCGTACCCGTCGTACGCCCCGGCAGGAAACTCGCCTGGGTACACTGGGACCCCGCCGTCGAGCACCCGCTCAGCCCCATGGGCATCCCCGAACCCGAAGGCGAAGAACAGGACTCGCAAGCTTTCGTTGACGCCGACCTGCGCCTCATCCCCGCACTCGCCTTTGACGCCGGCGGGCACCGCCTCGGTCAGGGAGGCGGCTACTACGACCGCATTATTCCCCTGCTCAGCGCACAACAGCTGGAGGAGCAGAGCATCGGTATCGTCTTTAGCGACGAAATCTACGAGGCTGTCCCCTACGACCAGTGGGATGCTATTCTGCCGGTCATCCTCACCGAGCAGGGTATCTACCGCACCCGTTAGCAGGTCTAAAAGTACCCGGCTCTCTTGTGCCTGCTTCGCCCTTGATTGACACCCCGAATCTTTATGCAAAAGCACAAAGATATGCGGGATACACCCACAAAATCACCCAAGAAAAAGGCAAAAAGAAACCAGAAATAGCTTTTTGAGAAGAAAACGCAAATAGCTCCCAACGTTTCAAAAGCGGTACACTCAAACCACGTTAATAAACCATCCCAGCGAAAACGGATACAGAAGGACAAAATGCCGGTCTACGTTTACCAGTGCAAGAATTGCAACCACGTCTTTGAACAGCGCCAGTCCTTTAGCGACGATGCGCTGCGCGTCTGCCCGCAGTGCGGCGAAGAAACCCTGCGCAAGCGCTACAACACCGTCGGCGTGACCTTCAAGGGTTCCGGCTTCTACAGCACCGACAAGGGCAACTCCTAAACGGGGTTCCACACCAGCCAAAACGAGGGGCGGGGCAACACAGGTTGCCCCGCCCCTCGGCGTTTTAAGAAGCACTCCCCCGCGGGAAGACGCTACACGATATTGTTACCCCAATGCGGAGGACGTTGCTGACGCATCCATTCCAGACGCTCACGCTCCTCCGGGGTCAGCGGCTGCGCAGAAGCCGTCGCCTTCTTGGTACCAGCCTTCTGGGAGTTCTGTTGCTGAGCACCGGTTTTCTTCGCGGAAGCACCCGCGGCAGACGAGGTACCCGAAGCCACAACCGGCGGCGTCGTCACACCCACCAGCAGAGGTTCAGCCCCGCTCACCGAGCCGCCGCCGCTCACGCGACGGTGCCCACGGCGAGGCTTCGGCGTTGACGAATAACTAGCCACGAACCTCAGCGCCCTCATCCATATCCAGGTAGTGCAGCACGCGCGCCACCACGGCATCCGGATCGGCGAACACCTCCAGGGTGCCCAGGGTGATGTAGTTCCAGCCCGTGCGGCTCAGACGCTCCGGCACCAGGCGGGTACGCTCACGCACCGAAGCACGCGCATAGTTCGGCTCGCCGTCGGAGCACGCCACCAGCGGCATAGCCGCCGGAACGCTCGGGTTCGACGAGACCACGGGAGCTACACCCAGCGCGGGAACCGGCTCAGCAGCCAGCTTCTCCGGGGCGTGTGCAATCAGAGCGATATCGCCCTCGCCGCGGGTCACGCGCACACCGCGAGCCTGCAGGCGCACCACCAAATCGTTCAGCAACCAGTCGCCCAGATCCGGGGTGTCCGCATCGTCAGCTGCCAAGAACGCGTTACGCGGCAGGGTCTCCGGCACGCGCTGTGCCTTTGCCTCCGCCTCTTCGCGCGCCTGGCGTTCCGCATGCTCACGCAGCAGGTGGTAGAAGTCCACCGCGCCGTGATGCAGCTTCTGCGGGTCCAGCTCCGACGGGTCAATGCACGAGACGATGCGCAGGGCACGGCGGGCACGAGTCAACGCCACCACAAAGCCCTGACGGCCGTGCTCGGCAGACAGCTGGCCCAAATCGTAGGACGCCTGGCCCAGGCGGGCACGACCCACACCCAGGGAGAAAATCACGGTATCGCGTTCAAGGGTCTCAGCGCGGGTCAGATCGACCACGCGGAACGACTCCTCACCGGCGGCGAAGAACGGCGCCAGCTGCGGGTACAGGCTCAGGGCGTGACGCACCGACTCAGCCACACGCTGAGCGTGCTTCGGGCTAGCCGTCACAACCGCCAGCGAACGGTCCGGGGTGCGGTACGCATGCTCGAGCACCAGGTTCGTCACGCGCTCCACCTCAACACCGGGCGAATCCAGGTTCGCGTTATCGCTGACCTTGCCGCGAGTATCAATGTACTCAACGGTCAGAGAACCGGCAGGCTGAGCGGAGGCGCGGCTCACCGGAGCCGCATGCAACTGCGAACCGTAGAACTCACGGTTCAGGTAGTCCAGAATCACCGGGTCCATGCTGCGGTGCAGCATCGCCAGAGTGCGGTTGGGCAGTACGGTAGCGAGCACGTCGAAGGTGCTGTCCAGCTGCTCGTCGGTCGGCTCGGGCGCACCGAAAGTCGGCGCAGACACGATGAACGGCGAGGGGTAACCCGAGTGCGGGTCGCCCAGTGCAATCACCTGGTCGGCGCGGGTAATCGCCGGCAGGTTCGCCGCCAGCGGGGTTGACTCAGAATCCAGCAGCAGCACCGTGTCAAAGCGCATGGATGCGGGAACCTTGCGCGCCAGGGCGAAGGGGCTCGCGGTCCACAGCGGAAGCAGGGTACGCGCCATGACCGGGGCGTGAGTCAGCAGCTCCTCGAGCACGAACTCGTAGCCGCGCAGCTGGCTCTTCAGGTACGCCGCCTGGTCGTGCTCGGATTCAATACGCTCGGTCCACACACGCGCAACCTTCGCCAACAGACGCGCCGGGGCGCTGGTCATGTGGGCGTAGTCGGCACGGCGGAAACGGGACTCCGTATCGCGTAGGCGGTCGCCATCCAGCAGCTTACCCTCGTGATGCTGCAGCAAGAACTCCAGGGCAGACTGCCACCAGGCAAGCTCCAGCTCAGCGGAAACAACCTCGGTCGGAACCTGACGAGCATACAGGTCATCAAGCAGCTCCGACAGGCCGCGCTCACGCAGCTTTTGGGTCAGAGCGTCACGCTCCGGTAGGGTCATGAGCAGCACACGGTCCGCCATGAGGGCGTCCAGGCGTGCATCCAGTGCGTCCAGGTCGGTGCGCACGAAGTCGGTACCCTCGATGGTGTCCGCCAGGACAATGCCCAGACCTGCCAGCTCAGACACCAGGGAATTCAGGGCGGCAGCCAGCTGATCCAGGTTCTCCGGAATCTGCGGGGTGCGGGGCGCCTCAATGTGGCGAATCCACTCGGCACGCTCAGCCTGAACAATCTTCAGCTGCTCGTGCAGGTCACCGATATTCACGCCGGGCAGGATGTACTCCTTAGCCGCGCGGCGCAGGCGGGAACGCTGCATACTGCTCATCTCGATGCCGTTCTCACGGCGCCACGCGCCCGAAGCGGTCGCAGCGATCAGGTCGGTCACCGGGCGGTCGTAGACATCCGCACGGAAACGCTTGAGCGTCTCGCGGATGCGCATCAGAATCGCCAGCTGCGACTCCCACTCAGAGATGGTGCGGCCACGGCGCAGACCCAGCATGGCGCTGGTCTGGTTCATCGCCTCACGCAGGTTCAGCAGGGAGGACTTGAGGGTAATGACCAGGGCGTACGCCTCAGCGGCTTCCTCGTCATTGACCAGGCGGGCACGGTACCACGGGGAGGTACGCGAGGCCGACGCAAAACCGTCAATCTCGCCCAGGCGTACCAGCTCAGCACGCACCTGCTCACGCTCCATGAGCGAGTCGAGCATGGGGCGGTCAAAACGCACGCGGGTTGCCGGGCCGTCCTCGGAGGCGGTCAGCTCAGCCAGACGCTGTAGCGCCGAGTAGACGGAAATCTGCCAGTTCGCGTCCTTGTTCAGCAGGGCACGAGTATGGTCGAGCAGCGCGGCGCGAGTCGCGACGAGCTCTTCGTTCAGGTCCTCAGAGTTCGGCTCTTCGGCACTCTCGTTGCGCACAATCGCGCGAATGAATTCGGCGCGCTGAGCCTCAGAATCGTGCTCGGCAAGCAGGTCGTAGCGCAGGCTCTCGATGCCGGTGCGCTTGAGTAGCGCAGAGAATTCGGCGAGAGTGGAGCGCTTCTCGCCCACGACAAGCACGGACTTACCGCGCCCCATCAGTGCAGAAGCAATGTTCACGGCGGTGCGCAGCGGCTCGGTGCCGGGTGCCGCGGTGATCGTGAAGGAGAAACCGCTCACCGCGGTGTCGATAATCTCCTGGGCGTTGGCGTCAGCGTCCAGCAGGAGCATTTCTTCTGCCGGGTCGCGCTGATCCAGGGGCTGCTGCAGATTGTGGGCGTTGAGCTCGCGCGGCTTCACGCCGGGAACCTTTAGCGCCGCCAGGTCACGAACCAGAGGGGTGATGGCGGTGTGCGGCAGCTCGCCCAGGCTTTCCTTCAGGTCAGCGAAGGTTGAGATGAAGTACTTGGACTCGATGGTCATGCCGGGAATACGGCCTGCGGAGGC
This sequence comes from Rothia mucilaginosa, assembly GCF_964211445.1. Lineage (GTDB taxonomy): Bacteria > Actinomycetota > Actinomycetes > Actinomycetales > Micrococcaceae > Rothia > Rothia mucilaginosa_E. Next base: position 68,433 of record NZ_CAXOQT010000010.1, read on the forward strand.
GCGCATACGCTCGATAACCGGCTCGGGGTCCAGACGGGACATGGAGTTCGCCAGCTGCGCCACGTCCATGGTGCCCAGGTCGATGCCGTACTCCTGCTTGATCTGGCGGACCATCGCCGGGTTCAGACGCGCGGAACCGGCGAGGCGCAGCTCGAAGTCGTCGTCCTTCGGGTGCGGGGTGATGCTCAGCGGCGCCATGAGGATTGGCGCGATGAAGCGCTTCTCGTAGGCGGCAGCATCCTCGCGGGTGTCGTGCGACAGCCAGGAGGCGGTACCCGCCACGAAGTAGCCGGAGTCCAGGCCGTGGTCGGTGGCGAGTTCGTAGATCTTGGTGCGCAGGGTGCGTGCGGAGCGCATGCCCGCCTCCAGCTGCGACTTGTCGCGCAGGATCGTGGAGAGGCGGGTCTTGCGTCCGGCGAGCAGCTGTGCCAGACCGGAGGGGTTCGCCTCGGACAGGTCGATGTGCACGTAGTCGACCTGGTTGAAGTCGAGCATCGCGTCGGGGCCGGTGTAGACGTCCATCTGTTCTGCCCAGCGCTCAAGCCCCGCCGAGGGGTCGAAGTCCTCGTGGGCGGGGTTCAGGTGTGCGGGCAGCTCGGCGATGTTGATTTCGTCGGCTACTTCGTGGGTTTCCTCTGCTGAGGTCGCGGCGGCTGCGGCGGGCTGAACAGTATCAGCCGGGGTGCCGGGTGCGTGCTGCGCGTCGGTAGGCTCGGGAATCTGGTTCACGTCGTGAGTGTCCTTGTGGGTCAATGCGGTGTACGTTTGCGCGTACACACCGAAGATGGTGGTTCTTCCGGGGTCCTCTGCCCGGTGTGCCTCATGCGGCGCTTTAAGCGGGGCGGGTGTCAGCGCACGCCCGTATGCTCAATGCTCCTGTGTGCTTAATACGCCGGGTGCTTACTTCGACCACATTGCGAGGTTGGCGGCGAGCAGCACTACGGTCACCAATACGTAGAAGACCAGGGCGGGTAGAAGCGCCCAACGGTACTTGGGCGCCAGCTCGCCTTCCAGGTTGCCGAAGCGCAGGGAGCGGAAGAGGAAGAAGCTCAGGATTGCGCCGGGCAGGTTACCGATGATGACCAGCAGAATGGTCAGGTATAGGGCGTAGGCTCGTTCGGTGCGTTCGTTCTCTGCGCCCGCGAACTTGAGGGTGCCGCCCAGCAGCAGGCTGAGGCAGGCGTTCAGGAATGCCACGGTGAAGAAGGGAATCTTCAGGGCGGCTTGGAAATCCATCTGGGAGTTCGCTGCGCCCAGAGCAATCCACAGCAGTAGCAGCGCGGGGATAATCATGAGGTACCAGAACAGGTACTTACGCATCTTCTCGGTGTTTTCGATGAGCGCGAAAATTGCGGTCACAGGGTGTCTCTTTCAGATGGTCTCAGGCGGGATTCGGTCGGATTCAGGAGGAGTGAGTGAAGGAGCAGGTGGGCACAGTAATACCTTGTCAGGCGTCGGTTTCGTCCCCAGCGTTGAGGGCGTCATCCACCTGGTCCTGCAGGGATTCGCGGCGCTCATTCTCAACGAATTCAATGTAGCGGCGCACGATGTAGTCCAGCAGCACCGACAGCGCAACAAAAGAGTAGTAGGGCTTACGCTGGGTGCTGATCTGGGTGGGGGTGGTCTGGTAGTGCAGGGAGTACTCGGCGTGCGAGGACATGTAGTTCACACCAATGGCGGTCACCGCAATCATGGGGATGCGGCGTAGCGCCAGCATCTTAATGTGTTCGCGCATGTTCTCGGTCTGGCCGGAGAAGGACACAATGATGACCACGTCGTCCTGGGTCATATTGTTCATGGCGCTTTCGAACTCATTGCGTGCCGGGATGACCTGGCAGAACTTACCGCAGACCTGCATGGACTTGGTAAATTCCTGCACGGCGTTGCGCTGCGCGTAGCCGGTACCGAAGCAGTACACGGTGCGAGCCTCATGGATGCGCTTGAGCAGCCCGCTCAGTTCCATGTGCTCGAGGTAGTCGTAGGTGCGCTGAATGTCTTCGCGGCCGCTCTCAATGAACCGCGGGTTGAAGGGTTCGCTGCGGTTCAGAGAGGACTTGATGAAGTACTTCAACTCAGCAAATCCGGAGAAGTTCAGCTTCTTCGTCAGGCGAATAATTGAGCTGGTCGAAGTATACGTTTTATGTGCCAAAGAGTTGATCGTTGACTCCGCAACGAACTCTTCATTTTCTAGCATGAATGCCAAAATTTCCCGTTCAGTTTCACTGAATCGGTGCTGGTTCGCATTCACGACGTCTTGTAAATCCACTCAAAGCTCCTGAATCCGATGGTGAGCAATATATAAATAGTACACGCTCTAGGGTCATCGGCCAGGGTGGGTGGGGGTGGTCATCCCTCACTTTGAGTGGGGTCTCGTGCAGATTTGAGTCCAGGCACGCGCCCGGGTACAGCTTCGCCGGCGGCATCGGTGTTATCCGATACCGCCGGCGAAGTCTATACCTTATGAGGCGTCATGCCGTCAGGCGGTTGAAAGCTGATACCTCTTAGGAGAGGGTCTTAGCTTCGTTCACCATGGTCTCGAAACGCTCGCGAACCTGGGGAACGTCCATGCCGACGATGACCTGGAATGCCTTGCCCTTACGGACGAGGCCCAGAGCGCCTGCATTCTTGAAGTCTGCATCCGAGGGGCTGACGAGGGACTCATCAGCGACGGAGACACGCAGGCGGGTTGCGCAGTTGTTCACGGTGGTGATGTTCTCTGCGCCACCGAGCAGCTCGAGGAAGCCAGCTGCACGGGGTGCGTAGAGGTCGCCGTCAGCGGACTCAGCAGCTGCGCCGCCGTTCTTCTCAGCAGCCTTAGCTGCCTTGTACTCTGCCTTGCTGTAGAGCTTGGTCTCGCCGCCGTCTTCTTCACGACCGGGGGTCTTGAAGTCGAACTTCAGAATCATGAAGCGGAAGATCAGGAAGTACAGGACGGTGAAGCACAGGCCCACACCAATCTGCATGAGGTAGGTGCCGGAGTGGTTTGCCCACAGCGGAATCCAGTTCTGGAACAGGAAGTCAAGCAGACCGCCACCCATGTAACCAACCAGACCCAGCTGGTACATGATTGCTGCCATGGATGCTGCCAGGATTGCGTGGACCAGGAACAGCGGGGGTGCCAGGAACAGGAAGGTGAACTCGAGGGGCTCGGTGATACCGATCAGGATTGCGGTAAGGCAGACGGGGATCATCAGAGCGAGAACTTCCTTGCGCTTCTCGGGACGAGCAGTGGTGTAGAACGCCGCTGCGATACCGATGGGTGCAAAGACCTTGGAGTTACCGTGCAGTGCGAAGCCGCCGCCGGGGAACAGTTCCTTCAGGGGCTTGTCGCTCTTTGCGAACTCGGTCAGGTGGGTCGGCCAGTCCTTAGCAATACCGTTCGGGGTAACAACATTACCGAAGACGAACGGGGAGTAGATGAAGTGGTGCAGACCGGTCGGAATCAGGAAGCGCTCGAGGAAAGTGTAAACCCACACGCCGAGTGCGCCGGATGCGATGAAGAAGCCCTGCAGGGAGGAGATGCCGTGCTGAGCGTAGGGCCACAGCCAGGAGAACAGGAATGCCACGGGCATCATCAGGAAGAAGCAGACGCCGTAGACGTACTGGGAACCCTGGAAGATACCGAGGAAGTCGGGCAGCTTCTTGTCGAACCAGCGGTTGTGTGCCCACACCACGATTGCGGAGATGATGATTGCACCGAAGATACCGGTGTCCATGGTCTTGATACCGGCGATCATCTTCAGACCGGTACCTGCCGCGCTCTTAGAGATGTCGGTGGTGTAGTCCAGGTCGAAGAAACCGGTGCCGCCCTTGCCCCATACCTTGAGCATGGTGCCGACGAAGTAGTTGAAGGTCAGGTAGACCATTGCAGCTTCCATCACTGCACGTGCGTTAGCGGTCTTTGCCAGTGCAATGGGCAGACCGATCACGAAGAGGAGTTCCATCTGGTTGAAGACGGTCCATGCGCCGGACTCCCAAACGGACCAGAAGTGGTTCCACGCGCTTTCCTTGTCAGCAGCGAGGGGGATCAGGTCGCCGTTCTGTGCAATGATCGCAATACCGACCGCGAGGCCAGCGAATGCGAAGAGAAGAACGGGTGCCAGCATGGCAGAGCCGAACCTCTGTACTTTTTCCATCATGAGGCTATACGCCCTTTCGGGTTGTCGAGTGAGCGGACGCAGGGGTTGGCGATCATTGCCAGCCTGCGATGGTCACGCCGCATCTTTATACCTCCAAACGAAAGTATATGAGACGGGTGCCACATATCCTGCGTGCGCTAAATGCCGAATGTGTTTTAGACAGAAACAATAATGCCAGGTATTACCTACCCGCAGGTACCAAAACTGTGAGTTTTGAAAGAGTTTTTCAGAACCTGAAACATCTCCCGGCACTGGTTAAAAATACTGAGGGCGGATGCGACTTTTCCCCTATTACTCAGCCCACAGAATCGATAGCATAAACAGTGCACCCATAGGTCAGAGTGCATAAACACTCACCACCTCAATACGCGGTGCGCATATCATTCTTCAACCTCACACATACCCCGGACTTAATACATGCACTTCCTCACCCTCAATACGCACAGCTGGTGCGAAATCCACCAGATTGCCAAGATCCGTACCCTCGCCAAGTTCATTATTGAACAGCAGGTGGACGTCATTGCGTTGCAGGAAGTCAACCAGCTCACCTCCACCCCCGTGGTGAAGGAGCCCCTCAACTACCGCGGCGGCGCCAGCATCTCGGTCCGCGAAGACAACTACGCCCTACTGCTCGTACAGGCGCTCAACGAAATGGGCGCCCGCTACGAATGGACCCTCACCGAAACCCACCTCGGTTGGGACCGTTACGACGAGTGCGTAGCCATCCTCTCGCGCCTGCCGATTCGCGGCATCAAGCCCATCGATATGTCCCCCGGCTACGGCTACCACCAGGTACAGCGCCGCGCCGCCCAGGCAGCGCTCATCGAAACTGAGACGGGTACCTTCTGGTGCGCCACCACCCACATGTCCTGGTGGGACTTCGACGGCGAGCCTCTCTTCGCGCAGGAATACGCACACCTCTCGCAGGAGCTTGCCGAGTGCGCCCGCACCGCCCCGGTACTTCTCGGCGGCGACTTCAACTCCGCGGCACACCTGAGCAATGAAGGCTACGCGCTGGTCACCTCCAGCGGCATGATTGACACCCGCTCCCTGGCGGAGCACACCGACGGCGAGAACACCGTCCACCGCGAAATAGCCGGATGGGAAGGTAGCACGGATGCCAAGCGCATCGACTTCGTTTTCGCCGATCGCTTGCTCACGGTCAACTCGCACGCGGTAGTCTTCCGCGACAACTCCCCCGAAGCTATCTCCGACCACAGCGGCCTGCTGCTAGAGATTGACCCTGAAAGCTGGGCACCGGAGAGCATCCTCACGCCCCTCACCAGCCAGTCCTAAAGGGGCATCAGACGTTAGCCGCCCGCAGAGCGGCACCACACAACACTCATCCATACCAAGGGAAGGAAGAACAATGACGACCCAGACCCAGTGGTGGCAGGAACCCGTTGTTTACCAGATTTACCCCCGTTCCTTCAACGACTCCAACGGCGACGGCATCGGCGACCTGCCCGGCATCACCGAGAAGATTCCGTACCTCGCCAACCTGGGTATTCAGGTGCTGTGGCTCTCCCCCATCTACGCGTCCCCGAACGACGACAACGGCTACGACATCTCCGACTACCGTGCGATCATGACCGAGTTCGGCACCATGGAAGACTTCGATGAGCTGCTCGAAACCGCGCACAAACACGGCATCAAGCTCATGATGGACCTGGTTGTCAACCACACTTCCGACGAGCACGAATGGTTCAAGCAGGCACGCTCCTCCAAGGACAACCCCTACCGCGACTACTACATTTGGCGCGACCCCAAGGGCTTCGATGAGGACGGCAAGCCGATTCCTCCGAACAACTGGATTTCCTGCTTCAGCCCCTCCGTGTGGGAGTGGGACGAGGCAACCGGCCAGTTCTACCTGCACTACTTCTCCATCAAGCAGCCCGACCTGAACTGGGAGAACCCGAAGGTCCGCGAAGAGGTCTACGACATCATGCGCTTCTGGCTGGACAAGGGTGTGGACGGCTTCCGTATGGACGTCATCAACCTGATTTCCAAGGACCTCTCCTTCCCCGATGACCCGGCAGTCCTGGCTGGCGGCCTCGACAACTCCCTGGCTGTCGCCGCTAACGGCCCGCGCGTGCACGAGTTCCTGCAGGAGATGAACCGCGAGGTCCTCAGCAAGTACCCGGTCATGACCGTGGGTGAAACTCCCTGCGTGACCGTGGACGACGCCGCACTCTACACCGGCTTCGACCGCAACGAGCTGCAGATGGTCTTCCAGTTCGAGCACATGGATGTGGACGCCTCCGAGGGCGGCGTGACCGGCAAGTGGTCCGACCGCCGCTTCGACCTGGTGGACCTCAAGAAGGTCCTCACCCACTGGCAGGAGGGTCTGCACGGCCGCGGTTGGAACTCCCTGTACTGGAACAACCACGACCAGCCGCGCACCGTCTCCCGCTTCGGTAACGACTCCCCCGAGTACCGCACCGTCAGCGCCAAGATGCTGGGCACCGTGCTACACATGATGCAGGGCACCCCCTACATCTACCAGGGTGAAGAGCTGGGCATGACCAACGTCTTCTTCGACGATGTGAAGGACTACAACGACCTGGAGATTCACGACTCCTGGCGCAAGTACGTTGAAGAGTCGGGCCGCGTCTCCGCCGAGGACATGCTGCGTTACATCAGTGCCTCCGGCCGCGACAACGCACGCACCCCCATGCAGTGGACCGCCGGTGAGAACGCAGGCTTCACCACCGGCACCCCGTGGCTGAAGCTGAACCCGCGCTACACCGAAATCAACGCAGAAGCAGAGCTGGCTAACCCGGATTCGGTGTTCTACCACTACCGCGACCTGATTAGCCTGCGCCGCGAGCACCCGATCATCCTGACCGGCGAGTACCGCCTCCTGGATGAAGAGGATGACCAGGTCTACGCCTACCTGCGCGTGAACTCTGACGAGGACGCCGCTGCAACCGGCGAGCGCGCCCTGTTGGTCGTCGCCAACTTCACCGATGACACCGTGCAGCTGAACTACGCGGGCGGCAACCTGGATTCGGTGGTTCTGACCAACTCGCAGGCGCTCTCCCCGACCGAGCTGAAGGCTATCGAGAACACTCCGAAGCTGATCAGCTCGAACTACCGCGATGAGAACCGCGAGTTCACCGACGAGGGCACCCTGCTGCGCCCCTACGAGGCGAAGGTTTACCTCTTCGGCAACGCTAAGTAGGCACGCCCCAAAAATGTAATGCGCGAGGGGGATCCGGCACAGACATTCCGGTCCCCCTCGCCCTATACTTCAATCACAGACACCTTTTTCCTCTTCGGCGTAACCCGCCGGTACAGAAAGGCAATTATGAGCAACTCCGAGGCATACGAGGTTCCCTCCTACGAGGGCCGCCAGTGGTGGAAGGAAGCCGTGGTGTACCAGGTGTACCCCCGCTCCTTCAACGACGCAAACGGCGACGGCATCGGCGATCTGAAGGGTATCACCGAGAAGCTGCCCTACCTGGCTAAGCTGGGCATCAACGTCATCTGGCTCTCCCCCGTGTTCGATTCGCCGAACGTGGATAACGGCTACGACATCTCTGACTACTTCGCCATCATGAGTGACTTCGGCACCATGGAAGACTTCGACGAGATGCTTGAGACCGCCCACAAGCACGGCATCAAGATCCTCATGGACCTGGTCGCAAACCACACCTCCGACCAGCACCCCTGGTTCAAGGAGTCCCGCTCCTCCAAGGACAACCCCTACCGCGACTACTACATCTGGAAGGACCCGAAGGGCTTCGACGAGGACGGCAACCCGATTCCTCCGAACAACTGGGCGTCCGAGTTCGGTGGCCCGGCGTGGGAGTGGGACGAGGCAACCGGCCAGTTCTACCTGCACATCTTCTTCAAGGAACAGCCCGACCTGAACTGGGAAAACGAGAAGGTTCGCGAGGACCTGTACTCCATGGTCCGCTGGTGGCTGGACAAGGGCGTTGACGGCTTCCGCCTGGACGCTATCAACATCATCTCCAAGCCCGAGGGCTTCCCGGATGACCCCTCCACCGACTTTGAGAAGCACACCTCCTCGATTCCGTTCGTCATCTCCAACGGCACCATGGTGCACCCGTGGATGAAGGAGCTCACCCGCGAGACCTTCAGCCGCTACGATGTGATGACCGTGGGCGAGACCAGCGCAACCAGCCCCGAGGACGCTAAGCTGTGGGCCGGCTACCACACCGGTGAGCTGAACATGATTTTCCACTTCGATCACATGGGTGTGGATAACGACCCGAACGGCTCTCTGGGCGGCAAGTGGTCCTACGCGCCGTACAAGCTGACCGAGCTCAAGCGCATCCTGAACGACTGGCAGACCACCCTGGAGGGTAACGCCTGGGGTTCGCTGTACTGGAACAACCACGACCAGCCGCGCGTGGTTTCCCGTTTCGGTAACGATTCGGATGAGTTCCGCACCCTGTCCGCTAAGCAGCTGGCGACCACCCTGCACTTCATGCAGGGCACCCCGTACATCTACCAGGGTGAAGAAATCGGCATGACCAACGTGAAGTTCGATTCGATTGAGGATTACCGCGATGGTGACTCGATTCGCTTCTACGAGGACATGCACGTTGACCACAAGCGTCTGAGCCACGAAGAGGCGATGCAGGCGATTTACATCAAGGGCCGCGACAACGCTCGTACCCCGGTTCAGTGGGATGCTTCCGCTAACGGTGGTTTCAGCCCCGAGGGTGTGACCCCGTGGATTGCTGTGAACCCGAACTACCCGGCGATTAACGCTGAGGCTGTTCTGGCGGATGAGGATTCGATCTTCTACCACTACCAGCAGCTGGTGGCTCTGCGCCGCGGCAAGCTGAAGGACCTGATGGTTTATGCGTCCTTCGCTCCGGTGGATTCGGTTCAGGTTCCGCACAACGAGGACGAGGCCGTGTACGCGTACACCCGTACCGGTGGCGCGGACGGTTCCCCGGCGAACGAGTCTCTGCTGGTGATTTCGAACTTCACCGCTGAGGAGCAGGAGCGTGACTTCGCCCTGCTGAACGAGGCTCGTGAGGCTGGCGCTCGTGTTGAGCTGGTGAGCTCCAACTACAAGGACGATGCGGGTTCGACCCTGCGCCCCTACGAGGCGAAAGTGTACCACATCGTACGCTAAGCGCTGTAGCTCGTTGAGTGCTACCGCGTGCCGATAAGGTGAATAGACAGTAGAAGGAGGGTGAGGCTTACGCCCCGCCCTCCTTTTGCTGTCTTTTTTGTTGTCTTCTTGGTTGTCTCAGCGTGCTTTCTTGGCTCTAATTAGCTGGCGAACACGAGCTGCAGGATTGGCACGGCGAGCGCGATCATTCCCACGCTGACGACCGCGCCGGCGGCAATGACGGGGGCTGCGGTGCCTTCGTGCCGGTAGTGGGTTTCCAGGATGACGATGTTCGCGGCTGGCGGCAGGACCGCAAGGATGAAGAGCACCTGCGGATGCGCGAGCAGCTGGTCGAAGTGCACGCCCGCCGTATCGTGCGCCCAGCGGGCGAACGCGAGCACGCCGACGCTGTAGACGCTCACGAGTACAGCGCGTAGGAGGGCCCATCCGGCGGCACGGGTCAGGTCTGCGCGGTGCAGCTTGGCGGCGCCGAGCCACATGCCCAGCACGATCATTCCGATAAAGCTGAAAACCCAGGTGAGCACCCGGTAGAAACCTGCCCCGTGCTGGCTCAGGATGGGCCCGGCGGGCAGGCAGAGCAGTCCCACCACCACGGCGATGACGGGCGGGCTGGTACACAGGCCCCGCAGCACCGTGCGGAGGGTTCCGCCACGGTTTCTAGGGGCTTGTGCATCCGGTGCAGTGCCCTCCCCCGCTCTGGGTTGCCCTGCACTCGCGTCTCCGCGTAGTAGCGAGGTTCCCAGGATATTGCCCATGATGGAGTTGCCGATGTATGCGCCAATGTACACGCGCACGGCTTCTTCGCCCCAGAATCCGGCAACCACGGGGATGCCGAAGAGTCCCGCATTCAGGTACACGAAGGCGAGCTTCTGCACGGGGTCGCCGGTGATGCGCCCGGCACAGAGCACGCCGAGAACCATCAATACCATGGTGGAGGCGGCGACCAAGAACAGCTCGGGGCGGCTAGTGGCGACGGTGTAGATGATGACGGCGGGGATAATCCAGCGGGTCAGCAGGGCGGAGGCGCTTTCTTTCAGACGGTTGCCCCAGTGCTCGGGTAGCAACATTGCGAGTCCGAAGCCTACCCCTAAGTAGAGGAGTGGGAGGATCATTCCCATGCTTGTTCCTTTCGCTGTTGCTGTGTCTGTGCCGTTGTTTTACGGCTAAGGTCCCTGTCTAATAACCCTACACTGAACCTTCAGGTTGAGGTTTATTGATTTTTTGTTGTATTTTTCGAAATTTTCGCGTCATATTGCATCTTATTCGCTGATGCTCTCGTTTTTTATACGGTTCGCTTCTAATCTTGAAATATAGAGAGAATATATTTTCCACCACATTCTTTCGTTCTATCACAGACACTCATTTCTTACGAGATGAGGAACTAGGCTGTTTCTTCTCCCGTAAGGCTAAATATGCAGGAGCCCGCAATGCAACAACCGTATCAATCTCCCCCTCCCGAATCCGGTGGCGTCCCCCAGCAATCTGCAAAGCGTCCTGCGCAGGCTTCTAGCCAGCATGCTGATGCGCATATTCCGCAGCGCTCTTCTGCTCTGCTTACTGCCCCTGCTACAGCTTCTATAGCCGCTGTACCCGCCTCTGAGGGCCCTGAGCAGACCTTTAGGGTGACTCACCCGGTGTTGAGTGTTATCTCGTGGCTGATTGCGGCTGCGAGCGCTGTGTGGCTTGTCATTCTGGGCGTCTCATTGGTGTTGAATGTCGCGTCGGGAGTGAGCCATGATTCTGAGTTTATGATGCTGACCTACGGCGTGTATATGGCGTGCGCGTTTGGGTTCTGCTGTTTTGGTACGTTTTTTGCTCTGCATTTTGGGTTGGGGTCGAGCGCTCATTGGCGTGATTCGATTCGTCACCCGCATCACCCGCATTAAAGGTTTTTCTTTTCCCCGTGTGGTTTTGTGGAGAGTTTTTAGTTCTTTTATTTGAACTCTCGTTTTAAATATTTTGGTGTTTTTCTTTAAAATTCATGCGAAAAATCTAGGCTACGGAGTATTTTCAGAAACGCTCATATGAAAGAAGCCGCCCGGCGCATCACAGCAGGATGCACCGGGCGGCTCCTTACGGGGCTTCAGCCATCTTAGGTTGCACACTCAAAGGGGTTCAGGAGCCGAACATGCAGACGCTCAAAATCTTTGACATTGCGCGTTACGAGAGTAAGACCATGAGTCAAAGCAGTTGCAGCGATCCATGCGTCGTTCTCCGGCGCTTTATCCGGCACGTGAAGCCCTGCACAACAATCAGCTACAGCTCCGTCAATGACAAGAGTTCGTTTCTGAAATTTCTCTCGAACTGCCAAAAACCACTCACGCAGATAAGCACCTTGTATCGGATCTTTACGCTCCATAGCAAGCACACCGCGCTCTAGTTCCATAAGGGTCACGACGCTAATATAGAGTGGCTTTTCTGAATAACGGCGAAACCACGACTCAAAAACAGGGTCAGCCTTACCGCGTGAGAGCTTCCACAACTCAGAAATAATATTGGTATCAAGCAGGTACATCGTTGTCCCCTAGAACTCTACAATGGGGCGCTGATGTGCGGAACGTTCTGCCGTGGGGAATTCTTCGGGCAGGTCCATACCTTCAGCAGGTTGAGGGTAGTTTGCGAAGAAATCATACAGGGAAGAGCTCTCATTCTGGCTACGCGAATACTCTTCATAGGTCATAAGGACATAGGTGGGTTCACCACGCTTAGTGATAATAACGGGTGATTGCTGAGCCTGCTTCTGGGCTTTGGCGAGATTTTGGTTGAACTCGCGGCTGGTCATAACGGTCATAATTTCCCCCTTGCTGCTCACGACATGAAAACATAAATAATGTAACTACGTAGCTACATTATATTTTCCTTTCAGTACTACGACAACCCCTCCATCTTCAGACCCGCTATATATCGTTAGGAAGATAC
>NZ_CAXOQT010000011.1:0-71095 GCF_964211445.1 Rothia mucilaginosa
CTGACCGTGTTGTGGCAGAGCACCGCCCGGACGCTAAGTTCGACGAGGACGGCTACCCGATTCCCGAGGATCTGTCCGCTGTGATTGATTTCAGCGCGGCTGAGTTCTCTGGCGCTATCGAGGAGGAGTACATCCCCGCAGGTAGCGAAGAGGTTATTGCTATCGAAGAGGTTATCCTCGACGAGTCCGCTGAGTAATCTGCTTCTACAAGGATTCTTTGACGTACCATGCGCATTATCGTTGGTATTGGAGGGGGCATTGCTGCGTATAAGGCGGCGATGCTCCTTCGTCTTTTTGCGAAGAATGGCGACGAGGTAATCGCCATGCCCACCCCGAACGCGACGAAGTTCGTGGGTGTTCCCACCCTGGAGGCGCTGAGCGGCAACCCCGTCTCAACGGACGTGTTTGACCGTGTGCCGGAGGTGAACCACGTGCGTCAGGCTGAGCAGGCTGATGCTGTGGTGATTGCCCCGGCGACCGCTGATTTGCTGGCTCGTTTGGCGGCTGGTCGTGCTGATGATCTGCTGTCCTCTACGGTGTTGACGACGCACGCTCCGGTGATTTTGGCGCCGGCGATGCACACCCAGATGTGGGAGCATCCGGCGACTCAGGCGAATGTGCAGACGCTGCGTTCGTGGGGTTATCACGTGATTGAGCCTGCGATTGGGCGTTTGACGGGCCCGGATTCTGGTCCGGGTCGTATGCCAGAGCCGGAGGATATTTTCGCGGTGGCGCTGGATGTGATTGCTCGCTTCCCGAAGGGGCAGGTGCACCCGGTGTACACGCCCGGTTACGCGCCGACTGAGCCCCTGTACACGGGCACGGAGCAGGAGCGTATGGCGGCGGCGCGTGCGGCGACGCTGACTTCGGCGTTGCTGGGTCAGGGTGATTCGAGCCAGGTTGAGCCTGGTCAGGTTGATTCGGGCCAGGCAACTGGCGCATCCGAATCGCTGCGTGGTCCTCTGGCCGGTCGCCTCGTGGTCATTACCGCTGGCGGCACCCGTGAGGCACTGGACCCGGTACGCTTCCTCGGCAACCGTTCGACCGGCAAGCAGGGCGTGGCGCTCGCGGAGGCGGCACGCGACCTGGGCGCGACCGTGCACCTGATTGGTGCGAACCTTGAGGTTCCCGCGCCGGAGGGTGTGCAGGTGACCCGCGTGGTGAGCGCCCTGGAGCTGCGTGAGGCGACCCTTGAGGCGAGCGCGGCGGCGGATGTGCTGATCATGTCTGCGGCGGTGGCTGATTTTAGGCCCGCCGAGTTTGCCGAGTTCAAGATTAAGAAGAGCGCCGATTCTGAGGATGCGCCGGTGATTCAGCTGGTGCGCAACCCGGATATTCTGCGTGAGGTCGTGGTGCGCCGCCAGCAGGCTCATGAGGCGGGGGAGAGCACCCTCGGTCCGAAGCTCATTGTTGGTTTTGCGGCGGAGACCGGTTCGGCGGAGAAGACTCCGTTGGAGCTGGGTCGTGAGAAGCTGCAGCGTAAGGGCACGGACTTCTTGGCGGTCAATACGGTGGGTGTGAATCGTGGTTTCGGCACGGACGATAACACGATTACGTTGCTGTCGACCCTGAATGATGAGGCGCCGGTGTTCTCCGGTTCGAAGAAGGAGCTGTCGGTGCGTCTGCTGGAGCATGTGGCGGCTTTCCTGCCTGAGCTTTCTGCCTGAGTTTTCTGTCTAAGGCAACCTGGCGTATCCGCGTAGAGTTTTGGAGCGTTTATAGTGTGGAGCCCGTGCGGTGCCTCCTGTGGGAGGTATCGTGCGGGCTTTGCTGTGCCCGCGGCAGTGTTACCGCGCGAGGTTCTTAGCCGGGGGCTGTACCCTCCGTAGCTCTGCCGTCCGCCTCCTTCTGTAGACCCCTCGGAGAGCATTATGTGCAAGCACTTGTGATGCGGGTTTCTTTCTTCTGGGGTTCCTTCTGGGGTTCGGTCGGGGGAGCGTCTCATATTTCTGTCATAGTGGTGAAATTTCTGACCGTACCCCTGAACCGTCAGATAAAGGTCTTGTATCATGGCATAGAGAGTATTTCGCGTTGAAGGGGAAGAAGCACCATGCCCGAGAATCAGAGCAAGCCCGCCACGGTACAGTCCGCCCAGAGTGAGGAGCGCCCTCAGATTCTGGTGATTACCGGTATTTCCGGTGCCGGCCGCAGCACTGTCGCAAACGTGCTGGAGGATGAGGGCTGGTACGTTATCGATAACATCCCACCGCAGATGCTCGGTTCCCTGGCTGAGCTGGTGACCCGTGACGGTGCGCGAGTTCCGAAGGTGGCGCTCGGCATTGACGTTCGCGCCCGCGCACTGTTCTCCGATCTTCCCGCTGCGATTGAGACTCTGCGCAAGTCCGATATTGACTTCTCCATGCTCTTCCTTGACGCCAAGGACGAAACCATTATTGCCCGCTACGAGGCTCAGCGCCGCCCGCACCCGCTGCAGGGTGAGGGCCGCGTCCTCGACGGTATCCGCGCTGAACGCACTCTCTTTGAAGGTCTGCGCCTCGCTTCTGACCGCACCATTGACACCACCGGCATGAATGTTCACGAGCTGGCTCGTACCGTGCGTGAAATGTTTGCTGAGGGTGCGGATAAGAAGCTGAACCTGACCGTGATGAGCTTCGGCTTCAAGTACGGTGCGCCTTCGGACGCTAACTACATGGCTGATATGCGTTTCATCCCGAACCCGCACTGGGTTCCGGAGCTGCGCCCCCTGACCGGTCAGGACGCCCCGGTGCGCGACTACGTGCTGGAGCACGCAGGCACCGAGGAGTTCATCAGCAACTATCTTGCGGCTCTTCGCCCCGTGCTTGAGGGCTACCGCCGTGAGGGTAAGTACTACGCCACCATCGCAATTGGCTGCACCGGTGGTAAGCATCGTTCCGTGGCTGTGACGGAGGAACTGGCTCGTCGTCTCTCTGCTTTCGGTGAGCTGAACGTGAATGTTCAGCACCGCGACAAGGGCCGCGAGTAAGTTTTTCCCGGCGCGTCCCAACCACCGCGTCGTGTTTCATTAGCCGCCGTCCGGCCCCGCACACCGTGGGGCCGGCATACCATTCCTTCCGGGTATGTGAGGTATTACTATGTCTACCCATTCGACCAGTTATGACACTCAGGGTATTCCGCGCCTGCCGGCTCTGCCGACTCAGGCTTTGCGCTTGTTGAAGACCACGCACCGTTCGCCGAAGGTTACGGCGATGGGCGGCGGCCACGGGCTGTACGGTTCCCTGTCTGCGTTGCGCCACGTCACGCCTGATTTGACGGCTGTTGTGACGGTTGCTGACGATGGCGGTTCGTCGGGTCGTTTGCGTGAGGAGATGGGTATTCTCCCTCCGGGTGATTTGCGTATGGCGCTTTCTGCGCTGTGTGATGACACCGATTGGGGTCGCACGTGGCGTGATGTGATGCAGCATCGTTTTAGCGCACCCGAGGGTTATGAGGGTGAGTTCCCGCTGGATTATCACGCGCTCGGTAACCTGCTGATTGCTACTCTCTGGCAGCTGCTGGATGACCCGGTTGCGGGTCTGGACTGGGCGGGTGCGCTGCTGAATGCGCGCGGCCGCGTGCTGCCGATGGCGCTGGATCCGATGGTCATTTACGGCACCGTGTTGCGTGAGCATAACGGCGGCGGTATTGAGCGTGTGAAGGTGGTCGGCCAGGTGAACCTCTCGAAGGAGGAGCGGGTTCACGATATTGGTCTATCTCCCGCAAATGCGCGTCCTTGCCCGGAGGCGCTCTCCGCTATTGAGGAGTCCGACTGGATTGTTTTGGGTCCGGGTTCGTGGCGTACTTCGGTTCTGCCGCATCTGCTGCTGGACGCTCAGCGTGAGGCGATTATTCGCACGGAGGCGCGCCGCTGCGTGGTTATGAACCTCTCCGACGATAAGGAGACGGTCGGCTTCACCCCGGCAACTCACCTGGACCTGTTGCGTCAGTACGCCCCGAAGCTGCACCTCGACGCCGTAATTGCTGACGCTGATATGCAGGCTGATCACCGTTCCGAGCTGGAGCGTGAGGCTTCCGCGATGGGTGCGAAGGTTGTGTGGGCGCATCTGCGCTCGAGCGCCCAGCCGAATGTGCACGACCCGCTGAAGCTTGCGGCCGCATATAACGAAGCGTTTGAGCTGAGCGCCTAGCGCTTTGGCTGGCGCATCCCAACGCTCAATCCTCACCGGCTTGCTTCACCGCGCGTGTGCGGTGTGAGTCCGGTTGTTGCGCGCGCCTCTCCCGCATTTCCCCGAATTTATAGACTCTTAGACACTACGCCCAGAAGGACCTGTTCATGGCATTAACCACGCTCGTCAAGGACGAACTTGCCAACTACGAGGCAACGAAAGTCTCTGCACGTAAGGCAGAAATCTCTACGATTCTGCGTTTTACCGGAGGCCTGCACATTGTCTCGGGGCGAATCGTGGTGGAGTCTGAGGTCGACCACGAGGCAACCGCCCACCGCATGCGCCGCACCATCGCCGAGATTTACGGCCACGACTCCGAGCTGACCAGCGTTAGCGGTGGTGGTCTGCGTCGAGGCGGCAGGTACATCGTGCGCGTGGATCACGGCGGTGAGGCGCTGGCTCGCCAGACCGGTCTGCTGGATTTGCGTGGCCGCCCGGTGCGTGGTCTGCCGCCGGCCGTGGTGAATGGCTCTCTGCAGGACGCGGAGGCGGTCATGCGCGGTGCGTTCCTGGCGCACGGTTCGCTGACTGAGCCGGGTCGCTCCTCCTCCCTGGAAATTACCTGCCCCGGTCCGGAGGCGGCGCTCGCGCTGGTGGGTGCGGCTCGTCGCCTGGACATTATTGCGAAGGCACGCGAGGTGCGCGGCACGGACCGTGTGGTGGTGCGTGACGGCGAGACGATTTCGCAGCTGTTGGAGCGTATGGGCGCGACCGGCACCCTGACCACGTGGCGTGAGGCGCGTACCCGCAAGGAGGTTCGTGCGACCGCGAACCGTCTGGCGAATTTTGATGATGCGAACCTGCGCCGTAGCGCTCAGGCGGCTGTTGCGGCGAGCGCTCGCGTGGAGCGTGCCCTGCAGATTCTGGGTCATGAGGCGCCGGATCATCTGCGCTATGCCGGTGAGCTACGTGTGTTGCATAAGCATGCGTCGTTGGATGAGCTGGGTCGTCTGGCTGATCCGCCGATGACGAAGGACGCGATTGCGGGCCGTATTCGTCGCCTGCTGGTGATGGCTGATAAGCGTGCTTCGGAGCTGGGCGTTCCGGGTACTGAGTTGCCGCGTGAGGACTAAGCGAGGGCTAGATTCTGGTCTGTGCGGCGCGGTCTGCGCGTGTGGCGGTGCTTGTGTCTGGGCATGTGGCTGAGGTGTTTGTGACGGTTTTATGACAAACCGAAACCCGCCGTTTTTGAACAAAAACCGCATATTTTTCAAAAATGAGCCTGTGGATAGCTTCTTTCTCGTTGTTCGAGGGGAGTTATCCACAGGTTCTTTGTTCGCGCTCGTGCGTTCGCGCGCGTGAGCCTAGGGTAGGGGTATGACGAGCATGACCCCCAACCCCGACCAGAACGCTGTACAGAGCCCTGCGCAGGACAGCGCAGCCCAGCCTGGCAACACAACCCAGCAGGGCGGCGCGCAGCGTAGCGCCCGCTCCCTGATGAACAGCCTCTACCGCAGCCCCCGCGCCCGCAAGAACGGTGCGCCGGATGCCGAGGACACCGTGCCGCTGGCTATTGCCGCTGAGGTAACGCCCGCGGAGGTAGCTGCCGAAGAAGCTGAGGCACCGCAGCCTGAATTTTCGCTGCCTAATTCTTCTCAGCCCGGCACCGCACAGCCCAGGGCGAGCCAGCCCGTACCTACCGGCGACCCTGTACCTACCAGCAAGCCCACGGCATCCCAGCCGGAGTCGAATGGTTGGGCTGACTGGGATCAGCAGCCCGATTGGAACGAGGTGGACGACTGGGCGGAGTGGGAGCAGGCCGATCAGCCCGGCACCACCCGCAGTGCCCGTTGGGGCTTGTCGCCGCGCGTGCTGCTTCTGGTGGCGGTGTTGGCGTTGGTTGCCGTGGTGTGGGGTGTGACCCAGTTTTCGGCGGCGCCGCGTGCCGAGCAGGTCGCCTCCCCGGGCGCTTCTGCCGAGTCGGTGCAGGCGGTGGGTGCCCAGCAGAGCCCCGGAACTCAACCCGGCACCCAGTCCGCTACTCAATCTACTGCCCAGCCGGGCGCTCATCCGAGTGAATCCGCGCAGGGTGGTGGCGCCTCCGGTGAGGCTACCGTGCGGGTACACGTGGCGGGTGCCGTGAACAACCCCGGCGTGTACACGCTGCCCGCGCAGGGTCGTGCCGTGGATGCGATTGCCGCCGCCTCCGGTGCCGCAGCGGATGCTGACCTGGACCGCGTGAACCTTGCCGGTGCGCTCAGTGACGGGGTGCAGATTTATGTGCCGCATCGTGGTGAGACGGCTGCTCCGGCGCAGATTCAGCCCAACGGTGGCACGGCGAATGCGGGTCAGGGTAATACCGCGCAGAGTGGCGCGGCTCAGAATAATGCCCCTCAGCCTGCGCGCACGCTGACCGCTTCGGGGGGCGCGCAGAAGGGCTCAACCCCGGTGAACATTAACACCGCCACCGCCGAGGAGTTGCAGAGCCTGCCGCGTATTGGTCCTGCGATGGCTCAGCGCATTATTGCTTGGCGTGAGGCGCACGGCGGTTTCCGTAGCGTCGATGAGCTGGATGCGGTGCCCGGCATTGGTCCGTCGATGCTGGAGAATCTGCGCCCGCTGGTGACGGTCTAATGTTCTCGCGGAACCGCCGGGAGATTGCGCCTCAGGGTCGCCCTTCACGGGGCAAGCGGGTATCTTCGCGAAAGCCCGCCGCACCTCAAAAACTCAGCACGCCGCACAAGCGTGCGGGGCAGGCAGAGGAGCTATTTCCCGGTTCCTCGCGCCTCACCCGGCGCCTCACCCGTTCCGCGGCTACGGCGTATGACCGTGCCCGCTACCGCTGGAGTATCGGCGCTGAACGGTGGCGTACCCGCCGTGATGAGCAGGAGCTGCGCGCCCAGGGAAGCCTCATTCACCTGGACTTTCGCCTGAGTTTTACGGTGCTGGTGCTGTGGGCTTTTACCGCGGCGGCGCTGACCGTGGGTACGTGGCGGGTGGTGCATCCGCTGGCGTGTGTGCTCATTGCCCTGCTGGGGTGCCTGGTGATTCTGCTGTTCTTTCCGCCGCGTGCGGTGATGCCCTACAGCCTGCTCTTTCGCACGACCGGTCAGCTGGTTTTTCTGGCGTGTATTGTCACGGTTCAGGCGGTGCTTTTGTGCGCTACGGGGGTGGATGCATCCCGCGCCACACTGCAGCAGGCGCAGGGTGCTTCGCTTCGTCTGAATGGCACGGTGGAGCAGGTTCGCCGCGTGGATCCGCGCACTACTCTGGTGGTTATTAAGCTGGAGGAAATTCAGGGGCGGAGCGTGCGTGCGCTGGTGAATGAGCGGGTGCGCGTGTACCGGCGTGACGGTTCGGCAAAGAGCGCCGCGCAGCGTCTGGAGGCAAGCTCGGCGACGAGTTCGGCGGCTCAGCAACAGGGGAACGGTAGCGCGCGTTCGCAGGCAATCTATCCTGGCATGAAGGTGACCGCCCTCGGCACAGTAGAATTCAACGGTTCCACGGCGAAGCTGAGCGGCGCAACTATTTTTCCCGCGCCCGCCTACGGTGCCGGGTCGAACACTGCCACCCGGCCTGCGGAGGAGCCGTACCTGTCCACGCTCAAGGAGCAGTTGCGTACCCGCGCCCTGGACACCCTCGGCACGGAGTCGGCGGCACTGGTTTTGGGTACCGCCTACGGGGATGATTCGCTGATGAGTTCCACCGCGCGGGAGGAGTATAAGCTCAGCGGGCTCAGCCATATTACGGCGGTGTCCGGGGCGAATATTGCCATCGTGTTTTTGGGTGCGTACCGGCTGGTGCTGGTGATTCGCCCGTACCGCCTCGCCAGCGCATACCTGCTGCTCTGTTCTTTGAAGGAACAGCTACGGGGGAGAGGCACGGCTCGTTCTCGCCGCCCCGCGTACCCCCGCCGCCCCGCCCAGTCTCAACAACATACCCCTCCAAATGCCCACGCCCTGCCGCCGCTCGTGCACCGGCTGAGCACCCTCGCCATTCCGCACCGCGTCATGGTGCTGTGCGGGGTCGCGGCGGTACTCGCCTACGCGATGCTGTTGGACTCTGAGGGTTCCGTAATTCGTTCCCTCGCCATGGGTCTGCTCGGCGCTTACGCGATGCTGCGCGGTTCGGGTCGCCAGTCCCTAGCGGCGCTGCAGACCACAGTGCTGATGTGTCTGCTTGCCGCCCCGCACCTCGCCGTGGACATGGGGTTCGCACTGTCGGTGACGGCGACCTCCGCACTGATTCTGCTGGGCCCGCCGCTGATTCGTCTGCTCATGCGCGTCATGCCGGTGTTCTGCGCGGAGATGCTTGCCGCGCCGATTGTGGCGTCCCTGTGGTGCACTCCGCTGATTCTGGCGATGAGCGGTACGGTGCCGCTCTATTCGGTTCCGGCGAATCTGCTTGCCGCTCCTTTGGCGCCGCTGAGTATGCTCGCCGGGTTGGCGGCGCTCGGATTCATGCTCCTGGGTGTGCCCACGCTGGCGGATTTGTGCCTGCGTGCCGGTGGTCTTGCCGCGCAGGGCATCGAGTGGGCGGCACACACTGCCGCACACGCGCCGGGTAACCCGTGGGAGCCCGGTTCGAGCGTGCCCGCGGTGGTGTGTAGCGCCCTCTGCGTGCTGGCGTTGAGCATTGCCCTCTGGTGGGTGGATGCACGCCGCTACCGTGCGGTCACGCACCGGCAGTATCTGCGGGTGGTACCGCACACCGCGCGCTCCCATCAGCCCGCCCGCCTCTGACAAACTACCCGACCAACTCCCTGACTAACCCTAGGAGGCACCTAAAAAGAAAACGCTATGATGGATACTCGAGACTCTACCCGCGCGGCACCCCCCCGCAGCGGGCCCGAGTTCACCCCGTACCCTGCAGATAAAGGCGAGTGATAAGCGTGTCCGAGCGTAAGCGTTCAACCCAGCGTGGTGGTTCCCGAGGCTACGCCCGCCGAGGTGGCCCCGCCCTCGACACCGCGTGGTGTACCGTCACCCCGGCACCCGCCGTCATGCTGTACGGTCCGGAGGAGTACTTCGCTTCCCGCGCTGCGGCACGCCTGCGTGAGCTCTTCCGCGAGGCGCACCCGGAGGTGGACCGCGTTCAGATTAACGCCGCCACCTACACGGCGGGGGAGCTGACCCTGCACGCTTCGCCCTCCCTGTTCGGTTCGGCGAAGATTATTGAGGTTGAGAACGTCGCCTCCATGAGCGACGAGTTTTTGACCGATACGCTCGCCTACCTGAACGCCCCCGAGCCGGACATCATGCTCATTCTGAACCACTCGGGCGGTAACCGCGGCAAGAAGCTCATCGATCTGGTGCGCTCCCAGTTCGTGCTCATCAACTGCAAGGCGCTCAAGACCGACCGCGAGAAGAGCGAGTTCTTGGCGGGGGAATTCGCCGCCGCCCAGCGCCCGATTACCGGCGGCGCCCTGGCACTGCTGACTGCCGCCGCCTCCGACACTGCGGAGCTTGCCGCCGCATGCCAGCAGCTGCTCTCTGACGTGCCCGGCGACATCACCGAAGAGGCGGTGAACCGCTACTACGGCGGCCGCACCGAGGTCACCGCGTTCCGCGTGAGTGACGCCGCGATTTCCGGCAACGCCCCCGAGGCTCTGCGCTTGCTCCGCCACTCCCTCGCCACCGGCACCGAACCGATTCC
Organism: Rothia mucilaginosa; assembly: GCF_964211445.1. Lineage (GTDB taxonomy): Bacteria > Actinomycetota > Actinomycetes > Actinomycetales > Micrococcaceae > Rothia > Rothia mucilaginosa_E. The sequence continues at coordinate 9,762 of NZ_CAXOQT010000011.1, forward strand.
GATGCTTGGCGCGCTCGCCATGCGCATCCGCAATATTGCGCGCGTGCACCACGTGCGTATGAGCGCTAACGAGCTGGCGCGCGAGGTGGGCATGGCGCCCTGGCAGGTTGAGCAGGCTCAGCGTGACGGCCGCCGTTTTACCGGCGCCCAGTTGGCGCATATTGTGCAGCTTCTGGCTGATGCTGACGCGCAGCTGAAGGGCGAGTCGCAGGACGCCGTGTATGCGGTGGAGCAGGCTGTTTTGGCGATTGCTCTACCGCCGCGCCTGTAGTGCATAATAGAGCCCATGCTCGAAATTCTGAAGAAAATTTTCTTTGCTCTGCTGCCCTTCCTGCAGAAGGCGGCAGAGGATGCCCTCAATGACGCTACTGCGTCTAAGGGCGGCTCCGAGTCCTCCCAGAAGAGTGAATCCCGCAAGGGTGATTCTCGTCAGGGTGAGGCTCGCACCTCCGGCTCTTCGGCACCTAAGCCGAGCGCCCCGAAGCCTTCCTCTTCGACTCGTTCGGCAAGCACCGCCTCCGCTTCTGCGGGTTCGGATTACCCGGGCGATTACCGCGGCATGATTGACTTTGAGTACTCGCCCTCCCTGGATGGCGACGCTGACCCGGGTGAAATCGTGTGGACGTGGGTTCCCTTCGAGGAGGACCACTCACAGGGTAAGGACCGCCCGGTGCTCCTGGTGGGTCGTGACGGTGAGTACCTGCTGGCGCTGATGATGACCAGCAAGGACCACAATAACCGTGAGCACGCTGATTCGAACTACCTTGATATTGGTTCGGGTCCGTGGGATCCGCAGGGCCGCGCCTCTGAGGTGAAGCTGAACCGTGTGATTCGTGTTCGCCCGGATGCGATGCGCCGTGAGGGTGCGATTATGCCGGAGGATACGTTCCGCCTGATTGAGCGTGCGTGGACTCGCCGTAACGGCTAGCATCCTGTGCCGGTAGTTTCACCGGCGACCGGCGCCAATCGTCTGCGCCGGATGTGGAGTCCGCGTGTAGCGGTTTTCACAGTATTTTTCTCTCCGCGGGGGTCTGTCGTGGAGGCTGTTCATCTGGTATTATGTGTGGTTGAGTGTCCGATGGTCATCGGGCACTGCTGGCCGGTTGCCATAGGCATCCCCACGCCGCTCAGTCGATGATCGGCCAGCGTCGCCCTCACCGACCAATAAGACAAAACAGAAAGTTTAATTGTGGCTAACATTAAGTCTCAGAAGAAGCGTATCCTCACCAACGAGAAGGCTCGCCTGCGCAACAACATTGTAAAGTCCGAGCTGAAGACCGCGACCCGCAAGGTCAAGGCTGCTGTTGAGGCACAGAACCAGGAAGCTGCTGTTGAGGCTCTGCGTTTTGTGAACCGTAAGCTGGACAAGGCTGTTTCCAAGGGTGTTCTGCACAAGAAGACCGCTGCAAACAAGAAGTCCGGTCTTGCTGCGCTGGTAAACAAGGCTTTCTAAAACTTGCGGGGTACGTGAGTACCTCTCTGGTTTAAGGGCAGAGACCCCCTGTGTTCCCCCTCCTCTAAGGGGAATGCAGGGGGTTTCTTTATGCCTAATTCTTGGCACGGATTCCCTGCCCAGATTCGGGGAGGCACCCGCCCGGTGACGAAACCGCTTGCGGGTCGCGTGGGAGCCCGTATAGTGGGAACTATCAGCGGTAGCGCACACCGCCCACGCCTGCATATAGCGCCCTAAACGGCACTGCGAACGGCACTGGGGGAGCAAGCACCGCCGATACACACCACACAACCACCGACGGTTCACCGGCAACTTTCCATACACCCGGTGAACCGACCACGAGCTAAGGACCAACGATGAGCCAGCCGAACTTCCCGCCCGCCCGACTCTTTGACGCTTTCGCCAAGCCCGCCTCCACAGAACAGCCCGCGAAGAAGGGACTGCTCGGCAAGCTGGGCCTGGGCGAATCCTCCGAAGAGGACAGCTACACGACCGTCATGCTGGTCGGCTTCAACTCCGCGAAGGAACCGCCGGGCAACGGTGAGGACGCCCTCGACGTGATTCACCGCGCCTTCGACCCGTGCGATGAGAGCCCCGGCTTCGACATGGACGACTTCTACGACTATGCTTCCGTCGCCCCGCAGCTGCTGAACAACGACGACTCCGAATCCACGGTCCTGGTGTGGCCCAAGATGTTCTACAATATGGTCACCATCCCGGAGCGCCGCCTGCGCCTGCTTGTGGTGACCGGCCCCGCCCCGAGCCTGTGCCTGCAGCGGTTCATGACCCGCTTCTTCAAGTACGTGAAGAAGCTCCACGTGGACCACGCGATTTTCGTTGAGACCTTCGAAGATGAGGTGGCGCACACCCGCCCGTACCCGTACACGCTGACCACTCACGACGAGAAGCTGGCGGCAATCCCCGGCATTCTGCACGAGGACTACACCGGCCCCACCTCGGTGACGATGGCGATGTCTGCGCTCGCCGCCGAGCACGGCCTGTCCTCCTCGGTCATGCTGCGTATGAGCATCCCGGGGTATCTGAGCTTTGACCAGCAGAACCCGCGCGCGGTCGTGAGCCTAATCGAGGCGCTGGAAGTCATCCTCGGCATTAAAGTCGAGTCTGAGGAGTACGACCGCCTGCGCACCCACGCTGATGAGTGGGAGGCGGAGCTCGCCGAAGAAATGGCGAAGGACTACGAGAAGGTTGAGCTGGTGCGTGAGATTGAGCAGAAGATGGATTCGACTCTGCGCACTGTCTCCGGTGAGGTGATTGCCGAGGATATTGAGGGCTACCTTGATTCCCTCAGCGGCGCCTCCGAGGGCGTAAACCCTGCCGATGATGGTGCGGATTCCGCGGAGGATTCTTCGGAACGTTAGGTCCGTTCGCACATATGGCGCGGGTATGGGAAAATGATAGGTAACTATGCCCATACCCGCAGCCAGCATCTCGAAAGGATGATGTGATTGGCACCCATGTCGAAGAACCCGCCCGTACCGGCGGCGACCGACCCCGCGATTATTCGCAACTTCTGCATTATCGCCCACATTGACCACGGTAAGTCCACCCTCGCAGACCGTATGCTGCAGGCCACCGGCGTGGTTGCCCCGCGCGATATGAAGGCGCAGTACCTGGACCGCATGGACATTGAGCGTGAACGCGGTATCACCATTAAGTCTCAGGCTGTGCGCATGCCCTGGGATGTTGACGGCACCTCCTACGCGCTGAACATGATTGACACCCCCGGCCACGTGGACTTCACCTATGAGGTGTCCCGCTCCCTGGCTGCGTGTGAGGGTGCGCTTCTGCTCGTGGACGCCGCCCAGGGTATCGAGGCTCAGACCCTGGCGAACCTGTACCTGGCGATGGAGAACGACCTGACCATCATCCCGGTGCTGAACAAGATTGACCTTCCCGCGGCTCAGCCCGATAAGTACGCTGAGGAGCTGGCGAACCTGATTGGTTGCGAGCCGGACGAGGTCCTGCGCGTATCGGGTAAAACCGGTGAGGGTGTTGAGGCTCTGCTGGACCGTATTGTGGAGGCGATTCCCGCCCCGCAGGGTGACGCATCCGCCCCGGCGCGTGCCATGATTTTTGACTCGGTGTACGACTCGTACCGCGGCGTGGTCACCTATGTGCGTGTTGTGGACGGTAGCCTGCAGCCGCGTCAGAAGATTAAGATGATGTCCACCGGCGCTGAGCATGACCTGCTCGAAATCGGCGTGATTTCCCCTGAGCCCGTCCCGTCGAAGGGCCTGGGCGTGGGCGAGGTGGGTTACCTCATTACCGGTGTGAAGGATGTCCGTCAGTCCCGTGTGGGTGATACTGTCACCTCCGCCGCGAAGCCTGCGCAGGAGTCCCTGGGTGGTTACGAGGACCCCAAGCCGATGGTGTTCTCCGGTCTGTTCCCGATTGACGGTTCGGACTACCCGGCGCTGCGTGACGCACTGGATAAGCTGAAGCTTAACGACGCCGCACTGATTTACGAGCCGGAAACCTCTGCTGCTCTGGGCTTCGGTTTCCGCTGTGGCTTCCTGGGTCTGCTGCACCTGGAGATTGTGCGTGAGCGCCTGGAGCGCGAGTTCAACCTGGACCTGATTTCGACCGCGCCGAACGTTATTTACGACGTGGTGGACGAAGCCGGCAACGCTAAGCGCGTGACCAACCCGAGCGAATTCCCCGAGGGTAAGGTCGCGACTATTCGCGAGCCCATGGTGGCGTGTACGATTATTGCCCCGAGCGAGTACATCGGCGCGATTATGGAGCTGTGCCAGGCGCGCCGCGGCCAGATTGGCGGCATGGATTACCTCTCCGAGGACCGTGTGGAGATGCGTTACCGCCTGCCCCTGGCAGAGATCGTGTTCGACTTCTTCGATCAGCTGAAGTCCCGCACCCGCGGTTACGCGTCGCTGGACTGGAAGTTCGACGGCGAGGAAGAGGCCGACCTGGTGAAGGTCGACATCCTGCTGCAGGGCGAGAAGGTGGATGCGTTCAGCGCCATTACCCACCGCGATAAGGCGTACTCGTACGGCCTGATGATGACCTCGAAGCTGCGTGAGCTGATTCCTCGCCAGCAGTTTGAGGTGCCGATTCAGGCGGCTATCGGTTCGCGTATTATTGCCCGCGAGAACATCCGCGCGATGCGTAAGGACGTTCTGTCGAAGTGTTACGGTGGCGATATTTCGCGTAAGCGTAAGCTGCTGGAGAAGCAGAAGGAAGGCAAGAAGCGCATGAAGATGGTCGGTCGTGTGGAGGTCCCGCAGGAGGCCTTCATTGCGGCACTGTCTTCGGGCGAGGAGAAGGAAAAGAAGAAGTAGCCTTCTCGGCTCTTCCGATATAGGCGGCGTGCTCTACCCCTAAATGGGGGAGGGGTACGCCGCCTTTGTTGCGTCTAAACCGGCGTAAGCTACTTGGTGATAGGCAATTAGCATTATTTTGATATTCATTAGGGATAACGTGTGTTACCCCTTGTCAGGATATGGTAAGAAGGCGTAGGGTAGCAGAGGGTGTAGCACAGATGATTACACCCATGGTTTCCATTCAAAGGAGAATGTATGTACATTTCTAAGTTATCCATTGAAAATATTAAAGGATTTTACGGGAAAACTGAATTTAAATTCCAAAATGGCATGAATTACATCGTCGGAAATAATAACTCTGGAAAATCAACAATTTTTGATGCATTTAATTATCTATACGACTCAAAATCTGTTCCTGGAATCTATTCAAAAGAATCTTTTGAAAGCTCAGTCGAAATATGCCTTCGTGGGGGAGATTTAGAAGAATTGATGCAGATTGGAGATTTCAAAAAATTTCAAAACCATGTTTATCAAGTAGATGGTGAATCTGAAATTAGGTTCCGACGCAGTCTAAGGAAGAAAAACACGGAAGAAAAAATATAAATGAAAGAACGATTCTGGTATGGAATCAAGGTTCTGGATCTTTCGAAAATATTACTGGCATAGATGCATTATTTAAGAAATTTTTTGATATTACTATAGTTTATGCTGATGATACTCCCGAGAATCATCTGAATGCTGCATCGACTAAAACTTTAGGAAAACTTCTATCTAACGTGTATAAGAGTATTCAGGAAACATCGGAGTGGTCAGAGTATGTGGAATCACATAGAGCACTCTTTAGCGGCTCAAAGATTTCAAGAGATATACAGAGTATAGAAAATTCTTTGAACCAGCGGCTTAGTGGTCAGTATGGGAATTCAAACCTGCATCTCAACTTTGCTATTCCCGATGCAAGCAATTTCGTTAAAAACTGCTCGATTGAGTCAATCGAAGAGGTAAATGATGCACAGTACTCAGTTCCAATATCGGGTAAAGGTACAGGTGAACAGAGAGCAGTCATGCTTGCGCTACTACAAATACTTGCTGATCAGCAATCAAGCCTTTCAGGGGAATCTTCAGGGGAATCGGATATAAATAATATGATTTTTGGGTTCGATGAACCAGAAACATGGTTGCATCCAAAGGCGCAAATTAACCTAGCAGAGGCTCTTTGTAAAATTTCTGAAGATATGCAAATATTTGTGGTAACACATTCACCATATTTTATTCGAGAACTGCACAAATCTGGCTCAATGATTAATATTTCAGGGCCTGAATCAGGTGAAAATAGGGTGCGGTATGTTAATTCTTTGTCGAGTATGGGCCTTAACCGTCTATCTGCGGATGCCGTAAATTACTATGCCTTTGATATACCTAGTACGGGATTCATGGATGAATTATATGGACACTTTGCAGGTTGTTGCATGAATCCCAATGGTGGTACGGCTAATGAAAAAGATATTGAGCGAAAGCTAAAAGAGATCATGCCTGGAATATCTATTAAAAACTGGACAAGAGAACGAAAAGACGGTTCAACGAGTACATACCAGGTGCCTACATGTATATATGTAAGAAACTCCATCCATCACCCAGAAAACAATAATAATCCAAAGTATACATATACCGAACTTGATGATTCTATCCGTCAGCTAGAAGAAGCAATCCTGACAATAAAAAATAATTCTGGAGACTTCACTTGCAAGTGCCCATCGTAATATAAATATTTAAAATTTCACCCTTCGAATTAATCTATTACCTGAATTTTGGTAATCAGATGGTTAAAGGTGCGGACGCCTCCTATAATGGGGTGTCCGCACCATTGCTTTTCCAGGAGGCAGAATGCCCGCCCAGCCCACCGGCGACCCCGCACCCCGCGACGGGCGCATCCCCGCCACCAGCGCCGCAGGATGCGAAAACCGCGACTTCAGCCTCTACGTACACATCCCCTTCTGCTCCGTACGCTGCGGTTACTGCGACTTCAACACCTACGCCACCGAAGACTTCGGCGACGGCATCGGCCTCGGCACTTACGCCGACGACGCCATCGCAGAAATCCTCTTCGCCGCCCGCACCCTCGAAGCATCCGGCGTCGCAAAACGCCCCATGCACACCGTCTTCTTCGGAGGCGGCACCCCCACCAAACTGCCCGCCCGCGACCTCGTGCGCATCCTGCAAGCAGCTATCGACGTATTCGGCATCGTCGAGGGTGCAGAAGTCACCACCGAAGCGAACCCCGACTCCGTCACCCGCGAAGACTTGCAGACCCTCAAGGATGGCGGCTTCACCCGCGTGTCCTTCGGTATGCAGTCGGTCGTGCCCGAGGTGCTGCAGGTGCTCGACCGCACCCACACCCCGTCGAACGTGCCGAAGGTTGTCGCCTGGGCTAAAGAGGTTGGCTTGCAGGTGTCCGTGGACCTGATTTACGGTTCGCCGGGGGAGAGCCTGCAACAGTGGGAGCAGAGCGTTCGCGCCGCAATCTCCTACGAACCCGACCATATTTCCGCGTACTCGCTCATCGTGGAGGACGGCACCAAGCTTGCCGCGCAGATTCGCCGCGGCGAATACACCATGCCCGATGAAGACCTCATGGCGGACATGTACCTGCTCGCCGAGGAGCTGCTCACCGAAGCCGGCTACCAGTGGTACGAGGTCTCCAACTACTCGCGCAGCGAGGACACCCGCAGCGACCACAACCTCGCCTACTGGCGCAACCAGGACTGGTGGGGCATCGGCCCCGGCGCTCACTCGCACGTGAATGGCACCCGCTGGTGGAACGTGAAGCACCCGGTGCCCTACGCGCAGAAGGTGCGTGCGGGGGAGTCCCCGGCGGCGGCACGCGAGGTGCTGGACGCTTCGACCCGCGCCTTCGAGATGATCATGCTCATGATTCGTGTGCGCGAGGGCTTGGCGATGCGCGAGCTGCTCGCCGTGCACGACGAGGCGCAGCTGGGTGCCTCGTTGCGCTGGCTGGTTTCTCAAGCTCTGATTGAGCCTGATGCTTTGACCTCTCAGGCTGAACCTGACCCTGAAGCTCACGTGCGACTGACCCTTAAGGGCCGCCTGTTGGGCGATGCTGTGACGCGCGAGCTGCTTCCGGAAGTCTCTGAGTAGCGCGAGGAGCACTAAGAAATACCCGCGTGATAAGGGGCTTTTCAGTCTGGGTGGCATGCTGGTGCAGGTCTGTCGCAGCTCCACTTGGGCTCCGTCCCTGCCACCGCCCGCGCGCAACGCACACCCCGGGATTGCCGTAATATTTCGGTGATTTCGGGGTGTTTTCGCGGGTTCAGAAAAATTTTTAAAAAAATTTTCGGGGCTGTTTGGGGGAGTGCGAGGAGAGCATCAGACCTTACACCGGCGTGCTAATTGTTCGCATTTGTGCTGGACTAGCTGAAAGAATTTTCCACTCTTTCGTACTACTTTTAGGGTTCGTATTTTTCGAATACTTTCCTAAGAAAAATTTTCTCAAAACACCCAATTTCAAGTTGTGGTTGAAGGTTACGCTGTGCCATAATAGGTCATGGCAGGACGGTATATGTCTAACAGCGTGTTCTCGTCTTTGCTGAAGTTGAGTGAATACGGTTGTGGGCTCCTGGTAACAGGGGCCCACGATCGTTTAACAACGATTATGTACAGCACCATTCGGTAGAGTTTGCGGCAATTCATGCGCACTAGGCAAAGAAGCTCAGGTAAGGGAATTTAGGCAGTGCAGCTACAGCCCCAGCCAGGCACAGAACCGTCAGACACAAACCAGGTGTGCTAGCACCTCCGCCAGTAGCTTTGAGAACAGCAGCGCTTAAACGTAGAACGCCCCGCACACAACGTGCGGGGCGTTCATCGTAAAAGTTATCAGCGCGGTTTAGGACTCTGCAGACTCAGCGTTATCAGTGGAGTAGAAGCGGTCCAGCAGACGCGGGTTCAGGCGGTAGCTGTACGGCTCGCCGCGGTTCACCTCAATACCGGCGCGCAGCGACGCAACAGCCATGAACAGCCACACGAGCGCACCCAGAACCATGGCAATGTTGCCCATGCCGGGCAGGAACGACACAACCCACAGCACCACCAGAGCGATGGAGGGCAGGAGGGTGAAGTTCATTGCCTCGCGAGCTTCCTGCTCAGCGAAGGGCGCGTTATTGCGGCTGACGTAGAAAACCGCAGCGGAGGGGATGATGCCGAGAATACCGCCGAAATGCGCGAGAGTCGCGCGGTTGCGGTCCTGAATCACGCTAATCTTACGGGTTTTCTGAGGCCCGGTTGCCGGGCGAACATCGTTAGTCACGAAAATCCTAGTTCGATAGAAGTTTCTTGTGGCGGTCACCGAAGCCGGTGGATTTGCCCTCTGAAGAGGCAAATCGTTTGAGCGGTGGTGACCGGAGTGTAGTGATGGTGCAACATAAACCCACAGGGTCAATGCCACAGCTCAACTATTGTACCGCTTTAGCGGGTAAAACCCACAGGATAATACCCTCGAGGGAAAGGTTCTGAGCAAATTCACACCCTACCCCGCAGACGGGGGCGAATTGATGGGTTTGGGGCGTGCCTATGCGCCGGGCTCGGTCAGAAAATCGATGAGCGATTCGACCGGACCGAGCAGGGTCGGATCCAGGTCTGCGTAGGAGTCGACGCGGGAGAGGATGTGCTTCCACGCCTGCGCCACGTCTGCCTGCGTTTCGTGCGGCTGACCCAGGCGGCGTAGCGTGCCCTTCTTGAAGTCCTCGCCGCGCGGCACCTGCGGCCACGCCTTCAACCCCAGTACCGAGGGTTTGACCGCCTGCCAAATATCAATGAACGGGTGGCCCACGATCTTCACGTGCCCGGCGGCACCCGGCACGGCAAGCGCCTCCGCGACGATGCGTTGCTCCTTCGTTCCCTCAATGAGGTGGTCGACCAGAATACCCAGGCGGCGGCCCGGCCCCGGCGCGAACTCACGAATGGCACCGGCAAGGTCATCCACGCCGTGTAGCGGCTCCACGACAATACCCTCAACGCGCAGGTCGTGGCCCCAGACCTTCTCGACGAGCTCGGCGTCGTGCAGACCCTCAACCCAGATGCGGGAGGCGCGCGCCACCCGAGCCGGGGCGTTCTTCACCGCAATAGAACCGGAACGAGAAATCGTGCGCTTAGGCTCCTTTGCGGCAACCGGGGCAACAATCTCAACGGGCTCACCTTCAATCAGGTAGCCCGGACCCAGCGGAAAATTCTTTACGCGGCCCTTCGCATCCTCCAGACCGAAGAACAGGGCACCACCGATGCGTTCAGCTTTCACGACCTCGCCCACCCAGCCGTTAATATCCTCAATCAGCAGGCCGCGGCGCAGCGGCACCTTACGCGGGGTCGGCGCCTGGCGGCTCATGCGGTCGGCGTTTAGATCCTGGGCACCCCAGCCGTAGGGGGAGTGGTGGGTACTCAACGTATTCTCCTTCGGGGCAATCTTCGCAGGCGGTAGGGGCACAGATACGGTAGGACTACGGAGCCGATTTCAGGGGTGCACGCACCGCAGATTAAGCGGATAGCGGGAGCGACCCCCATTCAGCCTAGCCATTGTATCGGGTCGGGGGTAGTATCCCCTAGAATTGATACGACCATTGTTGGCGGTGCACTCATCGAGCACCGCCATCGTCTCGAGAGGAAGGAAACGCATGAGCCACTACGATACTCTCGGCGTATCGAAAGACGCCAGCCCCGAAGAGATCAAGAAGGCGTACCGAAAGAAGGCACGCCAGCTGCACCCCGACGTGAACCCCTCCGAGGACGCAGCCGAAGAATTCAAGCGCGTCACCCTCGCCTACGAGGTGCTCTCCGACCCCGAAAAGCGCCGCAACTACGACACCACCGGTGACGAACAGGGCCGCGCAGGCTACCCCGGAGGCGGCGGCTACCCGGGCGGCGGATTCAGCGGCTTCGGCGGTTTTGAAGACCTGCTGAACATGTTTACCGGCGGCGCGGCAGGTGCCCGCGGCCCCGCATCCCGTACCCGCCAGGGCCAGGACGACCTGATTACCGTCTCCATCACCCTGGAAGAAGCCGTCTTCGGTGTTGAGAAGACCATTGAGCGTCGCTCCGCCGTGACCTGTAAGTCCTGTAACGGCGAAGGCACTGCAGAGGGCACCCAGCCCGAAACCTGCACCACCTGCTCCGGCCACGGCTTCATGCAGCGCCGCGTACAGTCCATCCTCGGCACCGTCATGCAGCAGGTTGAATGCCCCGACTGCCACGGCTACGGCACCGTCATCAAGACCCCCTGCGCCGAATGCCACGGTCAAGGCCGCGTCCGTGAAGACGTTCCGCTGACCTTCAACGTTCCCGCCGGCGTGCACGACCAGGCGCGTATCCGCCTGCGCGGCAAGGGCGAGGCAGGCCTGTACGGTGGCCCCAACGGCGACCTGTACATTGACCTGAACGTCAAGCGCGACAAGTACTTCAGCCGCGAGGGCGACAACCTGGTCACCACCGTCAACATTCCCATGGCTGCGGCGGCACTGGGCACCACCATTCCGCTGAAGACCTTCGACGGCGACCAGGAAGTCAACATCCCCGCCGGCACTCAGAGCGGCGACGTGATCACCCTCAACGGTCTGGGCGCAACCGTGCTCGGCACCGAACGACGCGGCGACCTGCTCGTACGCGTTCAGGTGGTCACCCCGACCGACCTGACCGAAGAGCAGCGCGAGCTGCTGCGCCAGTTCGCGGCACTGCGCAACGAGCCGCTGAACGAAGGCGCGCAGGTTAAGCAGCGCGGCGGTCTCTTCTCCCGCCTGAAGGACCAGTTCAAGTAGGATTCCTACACCAAGCTGAGGATGCGGCGGGTGCGGTACTCAACCCGCACCCGCCGCATTCCTGTCAGTACTGCTGTCAGCACTGCGCTACACACGCCCGCGCTAAGCGACTATTTCACACTCCACCCGCACACTACCCACGCTTTCAAACCGCACCTCAAGGAGAACCATGAGCGCCCCCATCTTCTACATCAGCACGGAAGAATACGACGCACTCACCCCCGGCGCCACCTGCGCGCTCAGCGGCTCCGAAGGCAAGCACGCCCTCGTCAAGCGCCTTGAGCTCGGCGAACGCATCGACCTGGGTGACGGCACCGGCCGCCGCGCACTCGGTACGGTCGCCTCCATCAACGCGGACGGCGTGAGCGTGCAGGTGCAGGAGCTACGCGAGGAACGCAGCGTACCTTCCATCTACCTGGTGCAGGCGCTCGCGAAGGACGGCCGTGACCTGCTCGCCATTGAAACCGCCACCGAGCTGGGCGTGTACGGTGTGCTTCCGTGGAGCGCGGACCGCTCGATTGTGCGCTGGAAGGGGGAGCGCGCCTCCAAGGCACACACCAAGTGGCAGAACACCGTCACCGCCGCGGCAAAGCAGTCGCGCCGCGCGCTCATTCCCGAAGTGTACGACCTGTACAGCACCGCCGACCTGGTCGAACTCATTGAAGAAGTTGCTGGCTCTGAGCAGTCCGCCGCCGTGTTCATCCTGCATGAGCAGGCGACCGAACGCCTCAGCGTCCTGGCACGCAAGCTTGTAGAGGCAGAGAACCTGCCCGAAGAAATCTACCTGCTCGTCGGCCCCGAAGGCGGCATCAGCGACCGCGAAGTGCAGCTCTTCACCGACGCTGGCGCGCAGCTGGCACTACTCGGTGACGAGGTGCTGCGTTCCTCCACCGCTGGTTCTGCCGCCATGTGCACCCTGAACGTGGTGCTGGGCCGCTGGTAGAGCGCCCGCTACTGGATTCCCTCCGGTAGCACCCCTCTGCTAGAACCCAGCTGACAGAACCTAGCCGGTGCGTGGTGCATCACGCGCATCTATACTTGTAAATACATCACTAGCCAAGGAGCCCATATGACTACCTCCCGACCTCTCTCGACCGCGCGCACCGTGTCCTTCAAGAGCGCCGCAGAAATGATAGCCGTACTCGGCCCGCAGGACGCACACCTGGCGATTATCGAGGACTACTTCGAGCAGATTAGCCTGCGCCCCAAAGACCTGGACGTGCTCATCACCGGCCCCTCCGAGGCCGTCAACACCGCCGCAAAGCTGCTAAACGAGCTGCGCGTGCTCTCCAGCCACGACACGCAGATTACCGTGCAGGTCATTCACCGCCTCATGGGCATGCTCGGCGACGAACTGAGCAACCCGGCGCACTCGCTGTCTACCAGCATCCTCTCCACCCGAGGCACCACGATTCGCCCCAAGACTATTAACCAGAAGAAGTACGTGGACGCTATCGACGCGAACACCGTCATCTTCGGTATCGGCCCGGCGGGTACCGGTAAGACCTACCTCGCCATGGCGAAGGCTGTGCAGGCGCTGCAGAGCCACGAAGTGAACCGCATTATCCTCACCCGCCCCGCCGTGGAGGCTGGTGAGCGTCTGGGCTTCCTGCCCGGCACCCTCAACGAGAAGATCGACCCGTACCTGCGCCCGCTCTACGACGCACTGCACGACATGCTCGAGCCCGAAACCATCCCCAAGCTCATGGAGGCGGGCACCATTGAGGTCGCACCGCTGGCGTACATGCGCGGTCGCACCCTCAACGACGCATTCATCATCCTTGACGAGGCGCAGAACACCACCGCCGAGCAGATGAAAATGTTCCTGACCCGCCTGGGCTTCGGCTCGAAGATGGTTATTACCGGTGACATCACCCAGATTGACCTGCCCGGTGGTGCCGCCTCCGGCCTGAAGCAGGTGCGCAACATTCTGCAGGGTGTGGAGGATATTCACTTCAGCATCCTCGAATCCTCCGACGTGGTGCGCCACACCCTGGTGTCGAACATTGTGTCCGCCTACGATCAGTGGGGCGAAGACCAGAAGGCAATGGAACGCAAGCGCAACCGCAAGGTCAAGCGCGCCACCATCGAGGCGGCAGCCGAGAAGCTGCTGGACCGCGCCGGCATTAACGGCGGCTCCGAAAAGAACGCCGCGCAGAACCAGGCAAACTCCGACAACGCACAGACCACCCCGGAAGGACGCTAAACGGTGGCAGAGATCGAATTCGACTGTGAAGAACCCGCAACCGGTGCCGACCCGGCAACCGACGCCTTCATCCGCGAATCTTTCGAAGCGGTAGATACCGAGGTGCTCACCCGCCTCGTCGAGCACGCCTTCAAACGCATGCACCTTGCCGATGACACCTACCTGTCCATCGCCATCGTGAACGAAGACGAAATGGAACGCGTGCACATCGAATGGATGGACCTGCCCGGCGCAACCGACGTAATGAGCTTCCCCATGGACGAGCTGGAACCGGGAACCCCCGAAAACCCCTCCAGCGGCATGCTCGGTGACATCATCCTCTGCCCGCCCGTCGCCGCACGTCAGGGCGCAGACGCGGGTCACAGCACCCTCGACGAGCTGTGCCTGCTCACCACCCACGGTATTCTGCACTGCCTCGGCTACGACCACGGCACCGCCGAAGAGGAAGCTGAAATGTTCGGCATTCAGCGCTCCATCCTCGAAGAGTTCCTGGGCCGCCCGGCACCGGTTGAAACCCGACACTAGGGGAGCGGCGTGGATATTCTACTCACAGCCCTCCTCGCCGTTCTCGCGCTCTGCTTGACCGTGGTCGCGGCAATCGCCGAAACCGCGTTCACCTACCTGCCGCACAACGAGGCGGAAGAAGCCGTGGAGGCACACCCGGACACTCTCGGCGCGCGCGTCCTGCAGCGCACCCTCGACGGTGACTCCGAGGCGTACACGCACCCGCTGCGCCTGACCCGCCTCATTGCGGCAGCCGCCGCGGTGCTTGCCACCATGACCTGCCTGCTGAACCTGGTTGAGGTGCACGCGCTCGCCGCGGTGCTGACTCTCGTAATCGTTGCGCTGGTGGGCTACCCGATTCTGCACGTGCTGGCTCGTGCTCTGGGCCGTAACCGCCCGGTTGCGTCGATTCGTGTGCTGGCTCGCCCGGTGCACTACCTGTCGGTTCTGTTGAGTCCGGCGACCGGTCTGCTTGATAAGCTCAGTGTGCGCCTGGCGCCGGAACGTTCGGCGGAAGCCCCCGTCGGCGTGTTCGATGAGGAGGAGCTGCGCGAGTTCCTGGACCGCGCCTCCGACGCTGAAACCATCGAGGACGACGAGGCGCAGATGGTGCAGTCCGTCTTTGAGATGGACGATACCCGTATCCGTTCGCTCATGGTTCCGCGTACCGACATGCTGACAGCTAGCCGCGACACCACTCTGCGTGAGGCGCTGAGCCTGTTCCTGCGTTCGGGTTATTCGCGTATGCCGGTGATTGGCGAGTCGAGCGATGAGATTCTGGGCGTGCTCTACCTGAAGGACGCGATGCGCGCCTTCATCCTGCACGGTGAGGCACCGGAGGGTACCACCCTGCCGACCGTGGTTGAGCTGATGCGTCCGGCTCGTTTTGAGCCCGAGTCGAAGCGCGCCATGGACCTGCTGCGTGAGATGCAGCGCGAGTCCACGCACGTGGCGATCATTGTTGATGAGTACGGCGGTACTGCGGGTCTGATCACGCTTGAGGACCTGATTGAGGAGCTGGTCGGCGACATTTCTGACGAGTACGACCACGAGCGCCCCGATTACACGCTGAACGACGACGGTACGTTCCGCCTGTCTGCCCGTCTGGGTATTGATGAGCTGGGCGAGATTTTCGGTCGTGAGCTCGAGGATGAAGATGTTGATACGGTGGGCGGTCTGCTCGCTAAGCATCTGGGTATGGTGCCGATTGTTGGTTCTGAGATTGAGATTGACGGCATTCATATTCGTGCGATTGGTTCGTCGGGCCGCCGCCACCAGGTGGATATGCTGCAGGCGTGGTATGAGCCGCCTCGTGATGAGCAGGAGAACGCTGAGGGTTCTGCCGGTTCCCCGGAGTCTGAGGCCGCTGACCTTCTCACCGTGGATACCGAGCCGCCCGCGGTGGCTGAGCCGCATGCGCATCCGGACCTTCCGGGAGATACCGCAGAGGCTGAACCTGCCACCGACAAGCACGGCAACCGCTAAATATCGAACATAGACGCCGCATCATCCCATAAACACTTTGAGCCAGCCCGCCGCCGCCCCGAAGGCGCAGGCAGATGAGGCTGGCACCCCATACACCCCGCCCGGGGTTTGACCCCGGGATTTGATAAGGAGAAACACAATGGACCAGGAGTACACCCCGCTCGATTTGAGCACTCTGGACTTAAGCACCCCGCTGCCGACTTACCCGAAGGATTTCCGTTCGGGTTTCGCGTCGCTGGTGGGTCGCCCGAACGCGGGTAAGTCCACTCTGACGAACGCTATGGTTGGCCAGAAGGTGGCTATCACCTCGAACCGTCCGCAGACGACCCGCCACACGATTCGCGGTATTGTGCACAAGGACGAGTACCAGCTGATTCTGGTGGATACCCCGGGTATTCACCGCCCCCGCACTCTGCTGGGTGAGCGTCTGAATGACCTGGTGGCGGGCACCCTGTCGCAGGTGGATGTGCTGGGCTTCTGCATTCCGGCGAATGAGAAGATTGGCCCCGGTGACCGTTACATTGCGTCGCAGCTGGTGGCGTCGAGCAATAAGCCGGTGGTTGCGATTGTGACGAAGGCTGACACCGTGAGCTCTGAGGAGCTGCGTGAGCAGCTGCTGGCTGTTGAGGCGCTCGGCGAGGAGGTCATGAGCGCTGAGCGTGCGGCTCGTGCTAAGCGTGCGGCGCATCGTGCGAAGCAGAAGGGTAAGGGCCCTAAGGGTAAGGGCGGCAAGAATGATGCTGTGCCTTTCGCGAAGGGTTCGGGTCCTGCGGCTAAGCGCCGTGCGGGTGAGGTTTCTGAGCCGATGCCGGTTGATGGTAAGGGCGGCTGGGCTGCGATTATCCCGGTGTCTGCTGTGAAGCATTTCCAGGTGGATGCGGTTGCTGACCTGCTGGCGCAGTACACTCCGCTGTCGCCGCCGCTGTACCCGGAGGGTGAGCTGACCGATGAGCCGGAGGCAACTCTCATCGCGGAGCTGGTGCGTGAGGCTGCTCTGGAGGGTGCGCGTGAGGAGCTGCCCCACTCGATTGCTGTGACGGTTGAGGAGATGGAGTTCCGTGAGGGCCGCCCGGCGGATAACCCGCTGCTGGATGTGCACGTGAACCTGTTTGTGGAGCGTGAGTCGCAGAAGTACATCATTATTGGTAAGGGTGGCTCGAATCTGCGCAAGATTGGTACGAAGGCTCGTGAGCAGATTGAGGCGATGCTCGGTACCCGCATTTACCTGAATATTCATGTGAAGGTTGCGAAGGAATGGCAGTCTGACGCTCGTGCGTTGAACCGCCTGGGATTCTAGGCAGCTTTCCTGAGCGCACCGCCCTGAGACTTTACCTTGCGAGGTAGCCCTGAGAGGCAGCCCCGAAAGGTTGCCCTTGGGGCGGTCGCGCATCCTTAGTTTTCACCCGGTGGCTTGCAGAAATATGTGCATGCCTCCGGGTGAAACTTTTCACTCTCATTCGGCGCTCATAGGGAAGAGTGTTACTCTGAGAGGGCACTTGCTCACCGGCAGAAAGAGAAAAGGTATGCCCCAGGCACCTCGTTTACGAAGCACTGGTCGTCATATGCGCACGACGGTGCTGACTTCAAACCGCAATAAGTGGATTGCTCTGCTTACCGCGTGCATGCTCGTCATTGTTGTTGGCTTTGGTGGCGTGTTGGCTCTGCGTATGCGCAATAATCTGCATACTCAGGAGCTGAACATCAGCAATTACAAGGACGGCCTGGAGAACGGCGCCTTGGACATTCTCGTGATTGGTTCCGATACCCGTAAAGGTAATAACGGCGCGTACGGTAATGAGGATGACCGCAATTCTGAGGCTCGCGCGGACGTGATGATGCTTCTGCAGATCAGCAAGGACCGCAAGAACGTGAGTGTTCTGTCCTTCCCGCGTGACTTGATGGTTGATGTGCCGCAGTGTACTGACCCTGAGAGCGGCACCGTGTACCCGGCTGAGGAGAACGTTCAGATTAACGAGTCTCTGTCTCGCGGTGGTGCCGGTTGTACTGTGGCGACCATTAGCAAGCTGACCGGCGTAAACATTGACCACTTTATGCTGGTGGACTTTAACGCTGTGAAGGAGCTGTCGAAGGTTGTTGGCGGCGTTCAGGTTTGTGTGGACGCTCCGATTGATGACGAGTACAGCGGCCTGAAGCTTCCTGCGGGTACTTCCACTGTTGAGGGTGAGCAGGCTCTTGCGTTCTTGCGTAGCCGCCACGGCTTCTCGGATGGTTCCGATATTGGTCGTATTCAGGCGCAGCAGGGCTTCTTGTCTTCGCTGCTGCGTAAGGTGAAGAGCGAGGGTACTCTGTCGAATCCGGGCCGTCTGATTAACATTGCTGAGGCGATTACTCAGAACGTGACCGTGGATAAGAACCTGGGTAATATCAGCACTCTGGTGGGTGTTGGTGCGACTCTCGGCGGTGTGGACCTGTCGAATGTTGTGTTTGCGACGGTGCCGACTGAGCCGTGGAGCCAGGATGAGAACCGCCTGCAGGTTTCTGCGGATGCTGCGAACGTGTTCCAGCGTCTGCGTGACGATAAGTCGCTGAAGGAGGAGAAGGCTCCGGCAGCTGAGGCTACTTCTGCCGCTCCGGTTCAGCTGGATCGTACGGTTCCGGTGAACGTGTACAACGCGACCGGTCTGGATGGTCGCTCGGCTACGATCGCTTCGGTGATTGAGGGCCTGGGCTACACGAATGTTACTCCGGGTACTTCCGCTAACCCGACGAACTTCACCACGGTGTTCTACTCGACCGGTTACGAGGCGGAGGCGAAGGAGATCGCCGCGAAGCTGAACGTGACCCGCGTGGTGGCGACCGAAGAGGTTCAAGGCGTGTCGGTGACGATCGGTACTGACTTCCCGTCCGGTGAGGCGATGGAGAAGCAGGAGGCTGCGATTGCGGGTAACGCGACCGGTCAGACTGCTGATCAGAACAAGTGCCAGACTGCGTTCGCCTACTAGAACCCGACTGCCGGGAACTATGAGGCAAGCGCAGATGCGTGAATAGCGAATGAAGGGGCGTAGCGCCAGTAATGGTGGCTACGCCCCTTCGTCGTTAATTCTTTCCAGATGATGGACGGCGCCCCGTGCGCTGTGCCACCGCCTCCGGCCGCTGTGATAGCGTGGAGGTATGACTATTCACGGTGAGAGCATGCGCGGGGTTACCCGCCCGGCAGTGAACCTGCTGCTTATTCGCCGGAACGGGGCACGCTAGAATCTGCCGCAACCGTTCCGGCTTTTTGACGCGGCATCTCACCTTCGCATCCTTTACGATGCACCGCCTTGAACACGGCAGCCGGGGGGACCGATATCCCGGCAGGTACGAGCCCCGAAACTGGGGTAGAGCGAGACGGACCAACCCACAGGAATTCATGATGAAAAACCACCAGAAGCCCAGCCCCATGCCGGTACACAAGTACCGCCCTTTCCACGAGCAGATTGTTGTTGACCTGCCGGACCGCACCTGGCCGGATAAGGTCATTGAGAAGGCTCCGCGCTGGTGCGCAGTGGATCTGCGTGACGGCAACCAGGCGCTGATTGACCCCATGGACACCGACCGTAAGCTTGCGATGTTCAAGCTGCTGGTGAAGATGGGTTACAAGGAAATTGAGGTGGGTTTCCCCTCGGCGTCCCAGACTGACTTTGATTTTGTGCGCACTCTGATTGAGGACGGCCACATTCCTTCGGATGTGACCATTCAGGTTCTGGTGCAGGCGCGTGAGCACCTGATTGCCCGCACTTTTGAGGCGATTGAGGGCGCACCGCAGGCGATTGTGCACTTCTACAACTCGACTTCCGTGCTGCAGCGCCGCGTGGTGTTCCAGCAGGACCAGGAGGGCGTGCTGGACATCGCCCTGCAGGGTGCGCGTCTGTGCCGCAAGTACGAAGAGCAGATGATTTCTGATACTAAGGTCATCTACGAGTACTCGCCCGAGTCTTTCACCGGCACCGAGCTGGAGTATGCGGCTCGCGTGGTGAACGCTGTGGCTGAGGAGCTGGAGATTGGCCAGAACGGCCGCGAGCTGATTGTGAACCTGCCCGCTACCGTTGAGATGGCTACCCCGAACGTGTACGCCGACTCGGTCGAGTGGATGGACCGCCATCTGAACCACCGCGAGCACATCGTGCTGTCCCTGCACCCGCACAACGACCGCGGTACCGGCGTGGCTGCTGCTGAGCTGGGTTACCTGGCGGGCGCTGACCGTATTGAGGGCTGCCTCTTCGGTAATGGCGAGCGCACCGGTAACGTTGACCTGGTGACTTTGGGTCTGAACATGTACACCCAGGGTGTGGATCCGCAGATTGATTTCTCTGATATTGACGGTATCCGTAAGACTGTTGAGTACTGCAACCAGCTGAAGGTGCACGAGCGTTCGCCGTACGGTGGCGATCTGGTGTTCACCGCGTTCTCTGGTTCTCACCAGGACGCTATTAAGAAGGGCTTTGAGGCTCTGGAGCGTACTGCTGCTGAGGCGGGTAAGACCGTGGATGAGGTGTACTGGGAGGTTCCGTACCTGCCGATTGATCCTCGCGACCTGGGTCGTACCTATGAGGCGATTATTCGTGTGAACTCGCAGTCCGGTAAGGGCGGTATGGCGTACCTGCTGAAGCAGGATCACGGTCTGGATCTGCCGCGTCGTGCGCAGGTTGAGTTCTCGAAGATTGTTCAGGCTCGTACTGACGCTGAGGGCGGCGAGATGACCAGTGAGAAGCTGTGGAACATCTTCGCGGATGAGTACCTGCCGGCAACCGACCCGGAGAAGCGTTGGGGTAAGTACCGTATTGAGTCGATTAACATTGATTCGGCTGATACCGGTGCGACCACTCTGCGTGTTGCTCTGAACATTGATGGTCACACCTACACTCGTTCTGCTTCGGGTACCGGCCCGGTGGATGCTCTGCAGAACATCCTCTCGGGCGAGGGTGTGGATATTCGCGTAATGGATTACTCGGAGCACACCATGTCGTCTTCGTCGACTGCTAACGCGGCCTGCTACGTTGAGGCTGCTGTTGGTTCTCGCGTGCTGTGGGGTATCGGCGTGGACAACTCGACTACTCGTGCGGCGTTGAAGGCGATGATTTCGGCTGTGAACCGTGCGCTGCGTGATGAGCGTCAGGCATAAGCGATAACCGTAGATGTTTCGTGCAGGTTTGTGGGTGACCGGCTGGCTGGTGACCGTTGACCGTGCATGATGCGGGGGCGGGATGCATACTGGGAGTATGTATCCCGCCCTTACGCGTTTAATGCGCGCTGGTGATGTGCGCATTGGCGGACTGCGGGACGGATTAGGCGAATAGTCTGCAGAGAAGGAACTCTCATGAAAAGCTACGCGATGGTGTTTAGCCCCGTTGATGCGGCGGGCACCGATTCTTCTGTCCGTGCATGGAATTATGAGTTGAGCGGTGGTGATGATACTGCTCTGCCTGCCGGTTCCCCCGAGGTGTGGGAGGCTGGCTGGGTGGGTTCTACCGGTCCCGGTATTGAGCAGGATCAGTGGCCGCGCAGTACGTTTACTGGTTTGCCGATGCAACACATTTTTACGGTGAAGCTACCGGGGGAGTACCTGCCGGATGCGCAGAAGTATCCGGGCGTGGTGGCGTTCTCGTTCTTCGCCGGTGATGGTCAGTTCGCTGAGGATGAGGCGACTGAGGGCGTGGCTAATGCTGCAAGTGATGACCCGTTTGAGGTGCAGTATGCGCAGGCGCGGGTGCATCCGTATCAGCTGTTGTTGCGCGATATTTTGGATGCCGAGTTTGCGGTGCTGTACCTGAATGAGGAGGAGTTCTCATCCCGTACGGAGCCGCCGCAGGACGTGCGCCGTGCCGGTGAGCATCGTGGTGAGGAGGAGAGCTTCAGCGCTTGGGCTTTGGCGGATCGTCAGCAACCGCTGGATCGTAAGCCTGCTCTGCTGGGGTGGGTTCCCACGGATGACCCGAATGCCGGTAAGGTCCCCAGTGATGTGTTTGAGAATGTTGACCCGCAGACCGGTTATCTGAGTCCTTTCGATTGGGACGCGGAGGATTCGGCGTGGTTTGAGTGGGCTGAGCCGCTGATTGCGGTGAATACTCACCTGGGTGGCACTCATTTTTATGCGCAGGCTCTGCCGGAGGGTCT
The DNA here is from genome assembly GCF_964211445.1 of Rothia mucilaginosa. Taxonomy (GTDB): domain Bacteria; phylum Actinomycetota; class Actinomycetes; order Actinomycetales; family Micrococcaceae; genus Rothia; species Rothia mucilaginosa_E. Next base: position 31,641 of record NZ_CAXOQT010000011.1, read on the forward strand.
GACGGCTCGTTATATTGAGTTCGATGAGTTTGATGTGCTGAATTTTGGGTGCGGTAGCGCTGTTTTTGATTTTGAGACCGGAGTTTTTGACTGGTCTTGCGGCTAGTACGCTCACACATTTGACGCGCTTTTGACACGCAGCTGAGCTGTGAATGCACCGCGGTGTACCGCCCGAAACGGCACCCTGAGCGTTTCACAGTGTGGACGGGCAGGTTTGCGGAAGTTCCACATCACCCTCGGCGAACCGCTCCGGGCGGGCGTGCCTCCTGTATCCTTGAATGCGTGGAATGGATTCAAGCAATTATTTTGGGCTTCGTTCAGGGCCTCACCGAATTTCTGCCGATTTCTTCATCGGCGCATCTGAACATTGTTGGCCAGATCCTGCCGGAGAAGGCTGACCCGGGCGCCGCGTTTACCGCAATCACCCAGCTGGGTACTGAGACTGCGGTTCTGATTTTCTTCTGGCGCGATATTGTGCGCATCCTGAAGGCGTGGTTTGGTGCTCTTGCCGGCCGCGTGCCGCGTAACGACCCGGATGCCCGCATGGGTTGGCTGATTATTATTGGCTCCCTGCCTATCGGTGTTCTGGGTCTGCTGCTGGAAGACTACATTGACACCCAGTTCCGTAGCCTGTGGATTGTGGCAACCATGCTGATTGTCTTCGCAGTGTTCCTGGGCTTGGCTGACCGTTTCGGCCGCGAGCAGCGTGAGCTGAAGGACCTGACTTTCCGTCACGGTCTGCTGTACGGTTGCGCGCAGGCGCTGGCGCTGATTCCGGGTGTTTCCCGCTCGGGCGGTACTATTACCGCGGGTCTGTTCATGGGTTACACCCGTGAGGCTGCGGCGCGTTACTCGTTCCTGCTGGCGATGCCCGCCGTGTTCATGTCCGGTCTGTACAAGACCTTTAAGGTGGTCACCGGCGAGGAGGCAACCGGCTACTACGGTATCCCGTCGACTATCGTTGCGACTCTGGTTGCGTTCGTGGTGGGTTACCTGATGATTGGCTGGTTCTTGAAGTACGTGTCTTCGAAGTCCTACGGCATTTTCATTTGGTACCGCATTGCGCTCGGTATCCTGATTTTCGTTGGTCTGGGCACTGGCGTTCTGAACGCTACTTCTTCGGCGTTCTAAGGCTTTAGCCCTCAGCGTGATATGACATACCCGTCCGTGAGTTTCTCACGGGCGGGTATTCTTATTGGAGTAGATTTTTTGGGCATCCGCACGCCTTGAGGTTGGGCGGCGGGTGTGGCGCGTCCACCGGGTGTGGGCGTTTTTACGGAAAGGAAACCCATGCGAGCTTGGGATGCCCCGGCCTCTGTGACTCTGCCTGGTAAGGCTGCGTTGCCGCGTATTTTTGATACTGCGGCTGGTGAGATTGTTCAGGTTCAGGAGGATAAGGCGGCGAGCCTGTACGTTTGCGGTATCACCCCGTACGACGCGACGCATATGGGTCACGCCTCCACCTATGTTGCTTTTGACCTGTTGCACCGCGCCTGGCTGGATGCGGGCGTGCCGGTGACTTACGTGCAGAACGTGACCGATGTGGACGACCCGCTGCTGGAGCGTGCGACCGCCACGAACGTTGATTGGCGTGAGCTGGCTGAGGATCAGACGGAGCTGTTCCGCACTGACATGAAGGCGCTGAACGTGATTCCGCCGGCGCACTATGTGGGTGTGGTGGAGTCTATTGAGTGGCTGTTCCCGCTGATTGAGGATTTGCTGCGCCGCGGCCTGGCGTACCGCGTGCCCGGTTTCACCGACGAGCAGGGTGTGGTGCATCCTGACGGTGACGTGTACCTGGATTTGAAGGCTGTACGTGAGCTGCCCGCTAACGCTGAGGGCTACTCGTGGGCGCCGGGCGAGGTCTGCCACTTGACCCGTGATGAGATGCTGGAGATTTTCGCTGAGCGCGGCGGCGACCCGAACCGTGCCGGTAAGCGTGACGCACTGGATCCGCTGCTGTGGCGTGTGAAGCGTGAGGGCGAGCCGAGCTGGGACGCCGGCGAGCTGGGCGCGGGCCGCCCCGGCTGGCACATCGAGTGCACCATGATTGCCCGCCGTTTCGTGGATGGTTCACTGACCGTTCAGGCTGGCGGTAATGACCTGACCTTCCCGCACCACGACCTGGGTGCTGGCCATTCGTGGGCTGTTTCTGCACGCCCGCACGCTAAGCATTACGCGCACACCGGCATGGTTGGTTTGGACGGCCACAAGATGAGCAAGTCCCGCGGCAACCTGGTGCTGGTTTCGCGTCTGCGCGCGGCCGGTGAGGATGCGAACGCGGTGCGTCTGGCGATTATGGGTCAGCATTACCGTTCGGATTGGTTCTGGACTGATGAGCTGCTGGAGCACGCGAAGGCTCGCCTGGATACGTACCGTCATGCGGTGTCGATGGCTGAGGGCCGTGAGGGTTCTGAAGGTGTCACCGATGAGGCGGCTGTTGAGTTGCTGGGCGCTGTGCGTGAGGCACTCGGCGAGGACCTGAACGCACCGGCCGCCCTGGCTGCCGTGGATGCGTGGGCTGTGAAGGCTCTGGCGGACACCACCGTCGGTGGCGGCGCGCTCGTGCGTGACATCCTGGCGGCACGCCTGGGCGTGGTCCTCTAAGGGGCAACACCCCGCAAAACGTTGAAGCGCAGGAGCGGCGCTACGGTGTGAAAGCCGTGGTTGCCGCCCTGCGCTTTTCTGCGCCTGCATTTGATGCGCCAGCTTTCTACCGCGGCATGATAAAACCGGGCGGGGGGAGCCGCCGCATTATCACGCCCACGGGGTAATGCGCCACAGCCGATTTGCAGACTCCGCTAAAATAGAAAAGGACTTTTTCCGTCCACAGTTCGCCGTGACGGCGAACAGCACAGACTGACCCAAACCCGAGGAGAACAACCCCGTGAGCAGCGGCACCCCCACCCCCACCGGCGCAATCAACCGCCGCGGCCCCTTCCGCCCCGGCGAGCGCGTCCAAATCACTGACGAGCGCGGCCGCATCACCACCATCACCCTCGCAGAAGGCGGCGAATACCACTCCCACAAGGGCTTCCTCAAGCATGACGACCTCATCGGCGCACCCGAAGGCACCGTCATCGCCAACACTCACGGCATCCTCTACCAGGCGCTGCGCCCCCTCTACAAGGATTTCGTGCTCTCCATGCCGCGCGGCGCAGCCGTCGTCTACCCCAAGGACGCCGCCCAGATCATCGTTAAGGCAGACATCTTCCCCGGCGCACGCGTCGTCGAGGCTGGCGTTGGTTCCGGTGCGCTGTCCATCGCCCTGTTGCGTGCGGTTGGCGACTACGGTTGCGTGCACTCCTTCGAACGCCGCGAAGAGTTCGCAGACGTCGCCCGCGGCAACATTGAGACTATGTTCGGTGGCCCCCACCCGGCGTGGAAGCTGAGCATCGGCGACCTGCAGGACACCCTGCCGCAGGTTGAAGAGCCCGGTAGCGTCGACCGCGTCGTACTCGACATGCTCGCACCCTGGGAGTGCCTGGACGCTGTGGCGGAGGCGCTCGCACCCGGCGGCGTGCTCATCTGCTACGTTGCGACCGTGACCCAGATGTCCCGCCTGGTTGAGGGCATGCGCTTGGACGGCCGCTTCACCGAACCCGAATGCGACGAAACCATTGTGCGCGGCTGGCACGTGGAGGGCCTGGCGGTCCGCCCCGATCACCGCATGGTTGCGCACACCGCGTTCCTGGTGGTGGCTCGTCGCCTGGCTGACGGTGCGGTGCGCCTGGCGCCGAAGCGTCGCGCGTCCAAGACTGACTTCTCTGAAGAGGATATGAACGCGTGGATTCCCATGAACGTGGGTGAGCGCGAGGTGACCGACAAGAAGATTCGCCGCGCCGCACGCGATGCGAAGAACCTCGCCGCGCACGCCGCCCGCGCGAACGAGATTGCGCTGGAACAGAACGGTACCGCGCAAAACGGCGCAGCCGCTGAAACTGACTCTGAGGCGACTGAATCCGCCGAATAATTTGAACCACTGAACCTGCGGGGGCACGGGCGTTGCCTGGAGCCCCCGCAGTGCACCCGCCAGGCTACTCGCCTTGCCCGATGCCCAGTACCCGCATCGAGTAGCCGCCGATGAGGACGAACAGCTAAAGGAGCTACCGTGTCCACCCACGAATCTGCAGATCAGGCAGGAACCCCCCAGTACGGCACCGCCCACAGTGCAGCCAGCGCGGCACCGCACTACTCGGCTGCTTTCGGGTCGACCTCCCTGCCCGGCAGTCAGCCCGTCAGCGCGCAGGAGTATGACGCCGTGCTGCGTCGACTCTCTGCGGCGGAGGCAACCCGCGACAATATGAGCCGACAGATTCGTGGTGCGGGGGAGAAGAACCGCAAGCTCGTTGAGGCAATCACCAGCATGCGTTACCAGGTGGAGCGTCTGCGCGCCTCCCTGTCGCAGAACGTTATGCCGCCGCTGAATTCGGCGGTTGTGTTGGCGGTGCATGAGGGGCAGACCATGACCTACGAGCAGGTCGCGGACGATAAGACCCCCGCCGAGATTGATACGTACCTGGATGTTCAGGTGAGCGGCCGCATGATGCGTATTCCCGTGTCCCCGCTCATTGACCTGTCGACGCTCACCCCCGGCATGACCGTACTGCTCAACGACAAGACGGAGGCGGTCGTCGCCCTGGACACCGAACCCTTCGGTGACGTGGTGACCGTGCGTGAGGTACTGGATGAGCAGCGCGTGCTGGTTGACACCTCCTCGGGTGCTCAGCAGGTGGCGCGCGTGGCTGGCTCCCTCGACATTGAGCAGTTGCGCACCGGCGACGCGGTTACCCTCGATACGCGCACCCGCATGATTACCTCGCAGGTGCCTGCCTCCCGCTCGCAGGAGCTCGTGCTTGAGGAGATTCCGGACGTCACCTACGAGCAGATTGGTGGCCTGGGTGCGCAGATCGAGCAGATCCGCGACGCCGTGGAACTGCCGTACCTGCACCCCGAGATTTTTGAGCGCTACCACCTGGCGCCGCCCAAGGGCATTCTGCTGTACGGTCCTCCCGGTAACGGTAAGACCATGATTGCTAAGGCTGTGGCGAACTCCCTGGCGGCTCGTGCGGCGGCGCTGAACCCGGGTTCAAATACCCGCGGCTACTTCTTGAACATTAAGGGCCCCGAGCTGCTCGATAAGTTCGTCGGTGAGACGGAACGCCAGATTCGCGATATTTTCGTTGCCGCCCGCGAGAAGGCGGAGGCGGGCCACCCGGTCGTCGTGTTCTTCGACGAGATGGAGTCGCTGTTCCGTATGCGCGGTTCGGGTCGTTCCTCCGATATTGAGACGACTATCGTGCCGCAGCTGCTTGCCGAAATTGACGGCGTGGAGTCCCTGCAGAACGTCATCGTTATTGGTGCGACGAACCGTGAAGACCTGATTGATGCCGCCGTGATGCGCCCGGGCCGCCTGGACCTGAAGATTCGCATTAACCGCCCGGACGCCGCCGGTGCGGCAGAGATTTTCGGCCTGTACCTGACCGAGGACCTGCCGCTGGACGCTGCGGAGGTGGCAGCCGCCGGATCCGTGCAGGCCGCCCTGACCTCGATGATTGCGGCCGCGGCAGGTCAGTTGTACGCACGCACCCCCTCCACGGCGTACGCTGTGGCGACCGTGGATTCCTCCATGACGGTTGGTTCTGGTGCGAGCGCGAACCTGTCCACGCACACCCTGTACCGCGGTGATTTCGCCTCGGGTGCGGTGATTCGCAATATTGTGGACCGCGCGAAGAAGGCCGCGATTAAGGAGCAGCTGCAGGCGCTGACCGCCGGTGCGGACGCAACGGGTGTGGGTATTGGTACCCGTCACCTGCTGGAGGCGGTGCGCGCCGAGTTTGAGGATCAGGTGGATCTGCCGCCTCTGCCCGATATCGAGGATGCGCTCACCGTCGCCGGTGTGCGTGGCCGCTTGGTGTCGGTGGAGCCGGCGCGCTAAACCGCGCTACAAGCATGAGCCGGGCGGCGCGCATCCGGCACTCACCCCGCGCTTATCCCGCATCAACCCAGCATTACCGCAGGTCCAAAGCCTTTGGATGGTATAGATTTTTCAGGAGAACCCCATGAACTCCACCCCCAGCTACGGCGTGCACCGCATTATGGGTGCCGAAACCGAGTACGGCGTCATCGCCCCCTCCGCGCCGGGCACCAACCCGACCGTGCTGTCCGCACTGGTGGTCAACACCTACGCCAAGCTCGCCTTCCGCCGCGGCGCCGCCTTCCGCGAGGAGCTACAGCGCCGCGCCCTGGCGGATGAGCTGACCGCCGAGCAGGCACGCCAGGCAGAGAACTACTCGACCGCCACCCCCGAGGGTCAGTGGCTGGGTGAATCCGAGTCACCGCTGCGCGACGCCTTCGGCCGGGTGCAGGACGCCTCCACCGCCCACTCGAGCCAGATGACGCACACCCGCACCGAGCTGACCAGCGAAGATATCGCCCTGGAGATTATGCGTGAGGCTGGCGTGCAGGCACCGGGTGAGCCCGCCGAGCCGCGTAGCGCCCTGGATGCGCTCGCCGGTGTGCACGGCCGCGGTGGTTTCCCGGAACGCCTGGACTGGGACCGCGTGACCATGAACGCGATTCTGCCCAATGGTGCGCGCCTGTATGTGGATCACGCGCATCCGGAGTATTCCTCGCCGGAGGTTCTGACCCCCGCCGATGCGGTGCTCTATGACGCTGCCGGTGACGCGCTGGCGTACGAGTCGCTGGTGGAGCTGGGTAACCACGGGCAGGATTTGCCGCAGGTGAAGCTGTACAAGAACAACACCGACTCGAAGGGCCAGTCCTACGGCGCCCACGAAAACTACCTGATTAGCCGTGATGTTCCGTTTGAGCAGGTTGCGGATGCGCTCCTACCGTTCTTTGCGACCCGCGCGATTTTTACGGGTGCGGGCCGTGTGGGTATTGGTACGCACGGTGAGGTTCCTGGCTTCCAGATTAGTTCGCGTGCTGATTTCTTTGAGCGCACGATTGGGCTGGAGACCACGATTCGCCGCCCGATTGTGAATACGCGCGATGAGCCGCACGCGGATGAGTCGAAGTACCGCCGCCTGCACGTGATTCCGGCGGACGCGAACCTCTCGCACTATTCGAACCTGTTGAAGTTCGGCACGGCGGCGCTGGTCATGAACCTGATTGAGTCGCATAGCGAGCAGCACCCTGTGCTGCCGGGTGTGCGTCTGTCTGATCCGGTGGCGGCAATGCATGCGGTCAGCCACGATTTGTCGCTGTCGGTTCAGCTGCCGTTGGCGCCGTCTTCGGCGACCCTGCCGAACCCGGTGTCCACGAGTGGTTCCGCGAGTGCCCTGCAGATTCAGCGCGCCTACTATGAGGCATCCCGTGCGCACGAGGAGTCGAACCCTGCGGGCGTGGATGCAGCGACCGCGCAGATTCTCGACCTGTGGGGCGAGGTTCTGGACGCCCTGGAAACCAACCCGCTTTCGCTGGCGGATCGTCTGGACTGGGTGGCGAAGTATGCGCTGGTGCGCGGTTATGTCGCTCAGGGCGTAGATTATGCGAATCCGAAGTTGAAGGCTTTGGATTTGCAGTACGCTGATATTGACCCGTCGAAGAGCCTGTACCACCGTCTGGTGGCGCGCGGCCGTATGCGTACGCTGTTCTCTGCGGAGCAGGTGGAGCGTGCGACGACTGAGCCGCCGCGTGAGACTCGCGCATTTTTGCGCGGTACTTTGATGGCGCGTTGGCCGGAGGAGATTCTGGGTATTAACTGGGATACGGTCTCGTGCCGCGGCAGGTATTCGAAGGATCTGACTCGTTTTACGATGATGGAGCCGACCCGCTACGGTGCCGCTGAGGTGGAGCCGCTGCTGGATGAGGTGAACCATTCGGATGCGCTGCTGAACCGCCTGCGCTAGTAGCACCACCCACAAACCCACATAAACTCATATTCTTCCCCGGGGCGAATACCCCTATTCGGAAGAGTAAAAACCACATAACCCACAGGTAGGGTGCAGTATGGCGGGGGTACCAAAACCCTCACACCCCGCACCCGACCCCACTAAAAACTTATTTGTCCACAACCGAAAACCCCTTGAGGAGAGAACCATGAGCCGCGAACGCATCAGCGCACAGCAGACCGAAACCACCGCAGCCGAGCAGGAGCAGGAACTGACCCTCGCCGCCTCCCACGTTGTCTCTGACGTGAGCGAGGTCGACGACCTGCTCGACGAAATTGACGGCCTGCTCGCTGAGAACGCTGAAGACTTCGTCACCGGCTTCGTCCAGAAGGGCGGCGAGTAACCGGCACACCCTTACGCCGGGTCAGCATCATGGAACACCGTATTTTCGGCATTGAAAGCGAATTCGGGCTCAGCTACGTCCCGCACGGGCTCGGTCGGCTGAGCATCGAAGAGTCCGCCGCCGCCCTTTTCAAGCCCGTCCTGGATCAGTGGCGTTCAACGAACGTCTTCCTGCCCAACGGCGGTAGGATCTACCTTGACGTGGGTTCGCACCCCGAGTACGCCTCCGCCGAATGTGCCAGCATCGACGAGCTGCTCGCGCAGGAACGCGCCGGTGAGCTGCTTTTCGCTGATCTGGCGCGTACCGCCCGCAAGCGCCTGCTCGCAGGTTCGGAGGGCCGCCCCCTCGACGGTGAACTGTACCTGTTCAAGAACAACGTGGATTCGGCGGGCAACTCCTACGGCAGCCACGAGAACTACCTGATCAGCCGCAAACTGCAGTTCAACGACCTGATTGCCCAGCTCGTGCCGTTCCTGGTGACCCGCCAGATTCTGGTTGGTGCCGGTAAGACCCACCCGAAGGGTGGCCCGGTGCCCGGTTCGACCGACCCGGCGTCCAGCACGGGTGTGCCCTCGTACTCGTTCTCGCAGCGTGCCGACCACATTTGGGAGGCGGCGTCCACCTCGACCTCCCGCGCTCGTCCGCTCATTAACACCCGCGACGAGCCGCACGCCGACGCTTCGAAGTTCCGCCGCATGCACGTCATTAACGGCGACTCGAACATGGCGGAGCCGACGACCCTGCTGAAGATTGCCAGCACCGACCTGGTGTTGCGCATGCTGGAGGATCGCTTCCCGGTCACGAGCCTGGATATTGTGTCTGTTCCGGCGGCTCTGCGCGCTATCAGCCACGACCTGACCGGCACCGCGACCTTCGAGACCACGGACGGTAAGCATTACACGGCGTTGAGCGTTCAGCGTCACTACCTGGATGCGGCACGCCAGTACGTGCAGCAGTACGGCGCGCACCACCACCACGTGGAATACGCCCTGGACCTGTGGCAACGCACCCTGGACGCTATCGAGTCCGGCGACTACAGCAGCATTGATACTGAGATTGACTGGGCGATTAAGAAGAAGCTTCTGGATGCGTATATAGCCCGCGCCCGCGCGGCTGGTCAGCCCGCCGATTATGCGAGCGCCCGCATCCGTCAGCTGGATTTGGCGTACCACGACATCGACCCGGAGCGTAGCGTTTTCCACGCGCTGGTTCGTCGCGGTGCGGTCAAGCGCATCCTGCCCGAGGGTGCCGCGGAGGCGGCGAAGACTCAGCCGCCGAACACTCGCGCCCTGCAGCGTTCGCGTTTCATTAACGCGGCGGTTGCGGCGGGGGAGCAGTTCACCGTGGATTGGGTGCATTTGAAGCTCAACGCGTACCCGCAGCACACGCTGGTGTGTAAGGACCCGTTCGCAACCGGCAGCGAGGAGCTGGAAGAGGTGCTGGGCCTGCTGGAGTCTAAGGCGCGTCAGCATCAGGAGGCGGCATTCCCGCCGCCCTGCTAAACAGCCCTGCTAGACGGCCCCCTAAACAGCACCGCCAGAAACGCCCTGATCAGGGGAAACCCGCCAGCGGTCGGGGTTGTTGGACCTTCGGGAACACCCCGGCCGCTACACAGCCTGAACACAGCTACGTGCTGTAGCATAAAACAGCTAAACCTATACCTGTAAACTGTTCTGTGGCACACGGGCACTCACACGCCCCACTCTCACAGAAAACCCCAGAGGATGACCATGACCAAACGCTCTAAGCTCACTATTTTTGGTGCCAGCGCGGCAGCTCTTGCGCTCGCACTGTCCGCATGTGGCGCACAGTCCAACAACGGCGACCTGTCCAAGGTGCAGTACACCTTGAAGCACGCGACCGCTGAGCCTGAGGCGTCTTTCGCGACCCCCTTCGCCGCTTCTAGCCCCTCCGCGTACGTGATTGAGGAAGGTAACGGCGAGTCCATCAACGATGGTGACTACGTGCTCGTTGAGGCTGCCGTGTTCAACGGTACCGACGGCAAGCTTAACGGTTCCACTTACTCCAGCGAGCCGATTCTGCTGCCCATTAACGACCAGCTGAAGCAGGCTGCACCGCAGGTGTACGAAACCTTGAAGAAGATTAAGGTTGGCGGTTCTTTCTCGTACACCACCAACGTTCTGCAGCAGCGTAGCACCGCGGGCGTGACCACTACGACCGCTTCGCCCGGCGCCGCAACTAACGTTGAGGTGTACACCGTGAAGACGAAGCTGCCCAAGTACGCAACCGGTAAGGCTGTTGAGGCTGACCCGTCGCTGCCGTCCTTCACCCTGGATGAGTCCACCGGCAAGGCTGAAATCAAGCTGCCCGATAACAAGCCGGAGGTCACCGAGCTGACCGCTAAGACCCTCATCGAGGGCGAGGGCGCCGAGGTCAAGGAAACCGACACCGTGTACGTGCGCTACATTGGCGTGCAGTACTCCGACGGTAAGGTCGTTGACGGCAACTACGACGCCGCCACCCCGATGGGTATCTCCCTGCAGGGCGTTATCAAGGGCTGGACTCAGGGTCTGAAGGGCAAGAAGGTCGGCTCCCGCGTTGAGCTGGTCATCCCGGCGGATTTGGCGTACGGTAACGACACCGGCGGCTCCAAGCCTTCGGGCCCCCTCGTGTTCGTGGTTGATATTCTGGGCGCGGAGGAGAACCCGCAGACCCTGCAGCGTGCTCAGGCGGCTTCTAGCGCGGCTGCTGCGGAGGCTTCCGCTTCGGCAACCGCTGATGCTTCTGCGACCGCAACCCCGGCAGCGTCTGCTTCGGCTACCGCGCAGTAACCCGGCACCCACGTTTTTATATAGTGTTTTACACAGTGCTCGCCGCCTATACGACGTAGGCGGCGAGCGCACCCACTATTTCGATTCATTTCGAACCAATCAAAGGAGACACCCATGTCTTTCGGTCAGCGTAACCTCGACCGCGAAAAGCCCGAAATCGATTTCCCCGAGGGCGACGCCCCCACCGAGCTGGTCATTACCGACCTGATCGAGGGTGCAGGCGCTGAGGTTGTTCCCGGCTCCCGCGTGCTCACCCACTACGTTGGTGTTGCATTCTCCACCGGTGAAGAGTTCGACGCTTCTTGGAACCGCGGCGAGCCGCTGCCGTTCCAGGTGGGCGTTGGCCAGGTTATTCGTGGCTGGGATGAGGGTCTGCTCGGCATGAAGGTCGGCGGCCGTCGTCGCCTGGAGATTCCCGCCGACATGGCGTACGGTGACCGTGGCGCTGGCTCGGTCATTAAGCCCGGCGAGTCCCTGATTTTCGTGGTGGACCTGCTGGACGTCCGCTAAGGACTAGCCAGGTTCTCGCGCATCTCGCGCTTCTCACGTAAGACGCGCAGCCCGGTGCTTTCTCCCGATCGTGGGAGGGGCGCCGGGCTTTTGCGTACCCGCCCGCTGAGTAAGTGCCGCGGAACACACACGGTATGATGGAATCATGTCCACCGCAGCTCAGCTTTACATGACTCTTCACCGCCTCGCCACTGCCGCCGAGGCGCGCGATGCCGCAACCCGAACCCAGGGCATCAGCCGCACCGAGCTACTGACCCTGCTCGGTGTCAAGACCCGCGCGAACGGCTCCCTCAGCGAGTCGCAGGAACGCGCCTTTGAACGAGCCAAGCAGACCCTGCGTGATGCCGGCGCGCGCATCACCCACGTGACCACGGATCTGGGGGAACGCTACCGCCTCGAACCCAGTAACGCCGCAGAACTACCCGCATGGAACCCCACCGCTGAGGAGTTCCGCCTCATCAACACCATCCTGCGAGGGTGGGAAGGCACCGAGCTGCAGGATGACGCCTACCGCATCCTGCGTAAGATTGCGCTGACCAGCGAGAACCTCACCGATGAGGCGCTCGCCGCCGCGAAGATTCTGGACCCGAAGACCGGCAAGCGTCAGCGTGCAAAGAACCTGCACACCTACCGCGAGCCTCTTCAGCGCATTTACTTTAGCGATAACCCGCATCTGAATGAGCTGTTCACCGCCTATGCGGAGCGTAAGACGGTCACGTTCACCTATCAGACGGCTGCCGGTGCGACCCGCGTACAGGAGAAGGTCAGTGTCGCCGGTATTGGGTACCGTTACGGCACCTGGTATTTTGTCGGCTACTACACTGAGAGCGCGGAACGTAAGGAGTACACGTTCCGTGCCAGCCGTATTCAGAAGCTCACGATGCTTTCGCGTATCGATTCGACCCCCATCAATGCGACGTTCAACGCCAAGAACTGGCTTGAAGACATTAAGGGCTACGAAGAGAGCCTGATTGTTTCCGAGGTCAACGCCGATTCTACGCTGTCGGAGCCCTTCACCGTGCCCTCGTACGGCACGATTGATAGCGCTGTGGCGGCGACCAGCTACAGCTGCGTGATCGAGCCGCCCGAGGAATCGGAGGCTACCTCTACCCGCCAGCGTGACAGTTACGCCGCCCAGCAGCAGCTGCTACGCACCCTCACCGACCTGCACAGTGGCGCGGTCGAGGATCCCGGCACCTGGAGCAAAATCGACCAGCGTAACCGCAATAATGTCCTTGATGCCCTCGTCGACCTGCTCCTGGGTCTGCACCGTGCCGACCGCTGGGCGAGCACCCACGGTGAAGAGCCCATGCCGTTGAACCAGCTCAACGCCCTCTACAGCGTGGACACCGACAAAAACCGCGACCTCGGTAAGACCATTATTCCCGAGATTTTCGCGCAGGTAGATACCGTTCCCTTCGATTCTGATCCCAAGGACCCGGACGCGCTCAAGCCCACCTACATTAACCTGCTACCGGACTTTAGCGACGCCACCCCGAACACGCTGCTGAACTACGCGCGCCTTACCGACACTGAGCTCGCCATTCTCGTCTTCACCCTCTCTGCCGCAGATATTCTGCACCCGGCGGATGTGCGTCTGGGCAGTATCCGTGCGGCGCTCGCCGCCGCGTACCCGAACGCGCCCGTCTATGCGCAGCACCTGTGCTTCGCCCCGGAGGAGCCGCTACTGCAGGAGGCGACTGCCGCCCTGAGCAGCGGCAACGCCGTGACCATTGGGTACGGTACCTCTGAGCGTGCCGCCGATCGCTTGGTGGACCCGTATGCGTTGGTGTTGCACCGCGACCACATGTACCTGCATGCGTGGTGCCGTACCGCTGAGGAACGCTACTATGCCGCGCGCGGTGAGGAAGTCCCCGAGTATGTACCCGAGGCTTTTGCACACGCGGCCACCGGCGAGACTGCCGACAGCCAGGCGGCGGACAATGAGGCAGAGGAGAAGGAACCCAACTTCTGGCGCAACTTCCGCCTCACCCGCATCAACCACATTCACGAGGCGGGCGCGGGTCGTACCCACCCGGTCACCGGTGACACCGTCCCGCATTGGCACGCGCAGCAGCACAGCACTCAGACCAACCCCTTCGCTGAGTTGCGGATTCACCCGACCGAGCATATTCCCAGCGGTGAGCCGCTTGATACTCTCACCGCAACGTACATGCGTCGAAGCACCCACCACGTGAAGAAGGCTTCACGCACCCAGTACGTGCGCATCCACTACTACAACAACGCCCACGGTGCTGGCGATAAGAACATTCTCGATACCGTCATCGCGCACCGAGGCGCCCTGGAGCTCGTCGGCCCGGCGCACCTGCGTGCGGCGCTGCTTGAGCAGTTGCAAACCCTCAAAGCGAGCAGCCGCAGGGGTGCGTCTGTAGATGTGCCTGCAGAAAAATAGCACTTCACCCACAAGCAAAAACGCCATAAAAACCCTTCCAAGGGGCCAAAACATTAACCTAAAACTTGTATAATGGTGCTCATGTCTTGGTGGTTCTGGATTTTGCTATGGGGCGCGCTCATCATCTGCTCGCTCCTCTATTTGGCATGGTTCACCTACAAAGCACTCACTCGCGGTTTCACACTCCTTGACGAAACCGTAACCTGGGTCGAGTCAATCGAGGGACAATTCGACGCCGCGCAAGCGAACGCAAGCCGAAAACTCCCGCGAGACACCACCCTCGGGGTATTCACACCCATCACCGAGGCATACAATAACTACGAACAAGGTAAGCAGACACGCAGGTCTGAGCGGATCAAGCGACGGGTCTCCCGACGAGATCGACTCGGCCAACCTCAAAACATCGGAGACCTGCTCTAACTAGAAAGGCACACCACCATGGGCCAGATTTTCAGCCACCCCGCGACCATCATCGTCGTTATCCTCCTCATCGTCCTGCTCTTCGGCGCACCCAAGCTGCCCGGTATGGCACGTAGCCTCGGCCAGTCCATGCGCATCTTCAAGACCGAAGTTGAGGGTCTGAAGAACGACTCCAAGAAGGACCCCCGCGAGAAGGACGGCGAAGAGGTCGTCACCGCTGAGGTCGTAGACAACGGCAAGGACGGCAAGACCGAAACCAAGTAACGGTCCCGCCCCAACGCACCAAACCCGTGCCAGCCCACCGGCCGGCACGGGTTTTGCGGCACCACCACATAAACACCCCACCAGACCCCCTCAGCCGAATCACACACGGCACCGACACCCAGAGGACACCACGTGGCAACACCTGACCAGGACGTGCGCAACCGCAAACTTAATCCTGAAGCACGCATGGAACTCAAGGAACACCTGCGCGAATTCCGCGACCGCCTCATCAAAGCGGCTATCGCAACCGTCATCGCAGCCATCATCGGTACGGTCTTCCTCTACCAGCCTTTCATTGAAATGATCTCTGCGCCCCTGCAGCAGATCAATGCAGAAACCGGCCGCAACGCAAACCTGAACTACGGTAGCGTCGCTTCTCCCTTCGACCAGTTGCTGAAGGTCGGTATGTACATCGGCTTGGTGATCGCGTCTCCCGTCTGGCTGTACCAGGCGCTGCGATTCCTGCTGCCGGCACTGCACACCAAGGAGAAGAAGTATCTCTTCGGCTTCCTCACCGCATCTATTTTCGCGTTTGCCTGCGGTGTCGCCATTTCTTACTTCACCCTCCCCGGCGTGGTTTACGCGCTGCTGAAGTTCACCCCCGTCAACGAAAGTAACTACATTGACGCGGGCGTGTACATCTCCTTCATTCTGAAGTTCGTTGTGACCTTCTCTTGTGCCTTTATCATCCCGGTGATTCTGGTTGGCATTAACATGCTGGGCCTGATCCGCGGCACCACGATTTTGAAGGCTTGGCGTTGGGTGGTTGTCCTCGTTGCGGTTATCGCAGCACTAACTGCACCCGGTAGCGACATCATGATGATGTTCGTGCTGATGGCGCCGCTGCTGATTTTCTTCTTTGCAGCAATCGGCATCTGCATGATTAACGACAAGCGCCGTGACCGCAAGCTCGCCAAGCTGGCGCAGGGTTCGGACGAAGCAAGCCTGAACACCGCAACCAGCGCCGAAGACCTGGCGAAGATGGGTTACTTCGAGGAAGAGAAGACTTCCTAATTGAATAGCTCGCTTTGAGCAACATCGCTGGATGGGGCGGGGTACAGAAAGATTCTGTGCCCCGCCCCTTTCGCATGCCCAGACATACCCAAATTCGAGTGCCCAGATTCGCATGCCGGGAAAAGCTTCTAACGCCGGCTCGCACGGCACCTCCGTAGCGAGCTCCACAGGGAGCGTTATACCGTGCCGGATGCGCTCGCTGTTCGCCCATACCGGATTAGTGCCCGTCCGTGACGCTTTCGGAAGGTGCGCGGCGGGCAACCGGTTACACTGGACATACTATGAGCAAGCACCACGCACAGCACACATCTGACGCAGAAACTTCTAACGAGCAGACCCTGGCGGAGCAGACCGGCACCGACTACGCTGCCGCCTACGCCGCATCCCGAGAGCGCGCCGCCTACTCGAAGACCGCCCTCGGGGCTTTTGAGGCGTCCCTTGATTTTCCGCTGGATGATTTTCAGCGTCAGGCGTGTGCCGCCGTGGAGGCGGACCGCTCCGTCCTGGTTGCCGCGCCTACGGGTGCGGGTAAGACCATCGTGGGCGAGTTCGGTATCTACCTGGCGCTGCGCCGCGGCATGAAGGCGTTCTACACGACCCCCATTAAGGCGCTGAGCAACCAGAAGTACCACGACTTTGTGCGCGCGTACGGTGAGGATTACGTGGGTCTGCTGACCGGCGATACGAGCATTAACACGGAAGCACCCGTGGTCGTGATGACCACCGAGGTGCTACGCAACATGCTCTACGCTAACTCGACCACGCTGACCGGCCTGGGCTACGTGGTGATGGATGAGGTGCACTACCTTGCGGATCGTTTCCGCGGCGCGGTGTGGGAAGAGGCGATTATTCACCTTCCCGAGCATGTGAACGTTATTTCCCTGTCGGCGACGGTGTCGAACGTTGAGGAGTTCGGCGCGTGGCTGGATACGGTGCGCGGCGGCACGGACATTATTGTTTCGGAGCACCGCCCGGTGCCCCTGTGGCAGCACATGATGGTCGGGCACCGTGTGGTGGACCTGTTCGTACCCGAGGACAAATCTAAGAACGGCAAGGACCAGGAACCGGAGGAGAAGCTCTCCCGCAAGCAGGCGAAGAAGGCGCAGAAGGCCAAGCAGCGCGGCGCATCCGTGGAGGCGGGCGCTAACCCGCTGCTTGCCGGTCTGCGTCTGAACCCGCAGCTGAAGGCGCTGCGTCCCGGCTTCCGTTCCGCGCCGGGTCGAGGCCGTTACGGCGGTAAGCGTGAGCGTTTCCGTCACCGCCGTGAGGGCTGGCTGAATGAGACGTTCAGCAGCGGCGAGCGCGGCGGCTCGAACCGTCGTGACCGTTTCAGTAACGACCGGGAGTTTGATGCGCGCGGCGAGCAGAAGCCTCTGCGTCCGCAGCGTATTACCCGCCCGGAGATGGTGCGCGCCCTCGACAAGCAGGGCCTACTACCCGCCATCTGCTTCATTTTCTCGCGTGCCGGTTGTGACGGCGCGGTCAGCCACTGCGTATCCGCCGATATTACGCTGACCACCCCCGAACAGCAGCAGACCATCCGCGCCTACATTGCGGAGGCGACCGCTCACCTGGACACCCGCGACCTGAACACTCTCGGCTACTACGAGTGGCGCGACGGCCTCATTCGCGGTATCGCCGCGCACCACGCCGGCCTGCTGCCCCTGTTCAAGGAGGTTGTAGAAACCCTCTTCGCGCAGGGCCTGATTAAGCTGGTCTTCGCCACCGAAACCCTCGCGCTGGGCATCAACATGCCCGCACGCACCGTGATTCTGGAAAAGCTCACCAAGTACAACGGCGAATCCCACGTGGACATCACCCCCGGCGAGTATACCCAGCTGACCGGACGCGCCGGCCGCCGCGGCATCGACATTGAGGGCCACGCGGTCGTCATGTGGCGCCCCGGTATGTCCCCGGAGCACGTGGCGACCCTCGCCTCCACCCGCACCTACCCGCTGAACTCTTCGTTCCGCCCCACCTACAACATGGCGGCGAACCTGATTGCCTCCTACGGCGCCGAACGCACCCGCAAAATCCTTGAGTCCTCCTTCGCGCAGTTCCAGGCGGATAAGTCGGTCGTGGGCGTCGCCTCCCGCGTACGCAAAAACGAAAGCGCCCTCGAAGGCTACCGCGAAGCCATGGCATGCCACCTGGGCGACTTCACCGAATACGTACAGCTCAGCCGCCAAATCGCCGAGCTGGAGAAGAAGGCGTCCAAGAGCAACGAACGCCACGCCCGCGCCCAGGCACACCACAGCATCCAGCAGCTGCTGCCCGGCGACATCATCTACATTCCGCACGGCCGCTCCCGCGGCTACGCGGTCGTGGTGACCCGTTCCGATTCGCACGCCGACCCGCGCATCGGCATCGTCACCGAGGACGCGCACCAGCGCACCGCCTCAACCCGCGACTTCGAGGGCGCCATCGAACCGGTCTCACGCATCAAGATTCCGAAGCGCCTGAGCCTCAAAACCGCCAAGGAACGCCGCGACACCGCAAGCCGCATGCGCCAGGCACTCTACGACGGCCGCGCCCCGCGTGCGCTCGCACAGCAGAACATCCCGGCTCGTCAGAACAGCATTGACGCGCAGCTGGAGGCTCTGCAGGCTCAGCTGCGTAACCACCCGTGCCACGGCTGCTCCGACCGCGCAAACCACATGCGTTGGGCTGAACGCTGGCAGAAGCTCAACTCTGAAACGGAAGGGTTGCGCCGTCAGATTGCCCGCCGCACCAACACGATTGCGCAGGTCTTCAACCGCATTGCGCGCCTGCTGGAGAGCTACGGCTACGTCGAACGCACCGAGGACGGCGAATTGTCGCTAACCACCGGCGGCCAGGCGCTACGCCGCATCTACGGCGAGCGCGACCTGCTGACCGCCCTGTGCCTCGACGCGCACTTCCTCGACGGACTGGAACCCGCCGCCATCGCAGCAACCGTCGCCGCACTGACCTACCAGGGTAAGCGCGACGCGGTGGAATACCTGGCTCACTACCCGCACCCGTCCCTGCGCGCGCCCATTGCGACGATTACGCAGCGCCTCGCAGACCTGAACGCCGCCGAGGAACAGTTCAAGGTCAACCTGACCCCGGCGTGCGACTTCGGCCTGGTCGAACCCATGTACGCCTGGGCGAACGGCGCGCACCTCGCCAAGGCAATCGAAGACACCGGCCTTGCCGCCGGCGACTTCGTACGCTGGGCAAAGCAGGTACTGGACGCCCTAGACCAGATCGCGCACATCCGTTCCCTGGACCCGGTCATCCGCGCCCGCTGTGAAGAGGCAATTGAGGCGGTACGCCGCGGCGTTGTGGCGCTGGACGTCTAACCCGCGCCTAGCGCTACATCCCGCCCGACCGGTTCGGGCCACCACCCCCGCACCTGTGCGTCGTTCCACGTCATCTAAGGACGAACGAACTACCACAGGCAGCGGGGGTGCTTCTATACTCGAAAGAGACGCTCAGCTGAGCTACGCGAGCACAATCGACGTGCCCGCCCCCGTGTGCGCCTCGGCGCGCCTCAAAGGTGAAAGGAATCTAATGTCTACCCGTATTTTCGTAGATGGTAGCGTGTACAGCCCCGTCGACCCGTATGCAACCGCAATGCTGGTTGAGGACGGCTTCGTCCGCTGGGTTGGCTCCGACTCCGGGGCGCGTTCCATTGCTGACGATTCCGCCACCATCACCGAACTCGACGGCGCCCTGCTGACCCCCGCCTTCGCACGCGCCCTGGCACCGGTAGCAGGCAAGGAAGCGCCCGAAATCCTCGACTACCTGCAGGCATACCGCGCAGCTGGCTACCACACCCACACCCTTCTGGCAGGCATGGAAGACGTACCCGACCTCGTCTCCGCACTCAGCTACTACAGCGCCGAACACGGCACCCCCGACATCCGCCTCATCCTCAACGCCACCGGCATTGAAACCGACGAACTCATCAGCGCCATCAAAGCACTACGCCCCCTCACCGAAGGCGAACGCGCCGTCAAAGGCCTGCAACTGGTCGGTATCTCTGTCGCACCCGACGAGGCACCCGCAGCAGCACAGGTAGCCGAAGACGCCGCACTCCTGCTCTCCATCGACGCATCCACCGGATTCACCACCGCAGCCGACGCCGCGCTCGCCGTACGCGGAACCCGCCCCTGGCTCTCTATCCGCCTCGACGCAGCAATCAGCACTCTGCAGGACCCCATCACCGACGAATACCTCACCAAGCTGGCAGAAGCACGCATCAACCTCGGCCTCAGCGTCTGCGAACCCGAAGAAGACGAAACCGCCAACGACACCGTCCAAGCACTCCTCGCACACGCCGGGGGAGAGGCACGCGAATCTGTGGCATCCGTAGCTCGCCGCGCAAACGCAACCGGCACCTCCATCGCACTCGGCTCCGACACCCAACTCTACGCACCCGGCGCATGGTCCCTCATCCGCGAACTCGTCAACGACGAACACGGCATCTCCGCACGTAGCGCCTTCGCCGCCCTCACCCGCGGCGTATACCGCCTCGCCCACGAAGACAACCCCTTCACCGGCCAGCTCACCCCCGATACCCCCGCATACGTCGCACAATGGCGTGTCGAAGCCCTCATGGTTCAAGCACCCGATTCCCGCGTCGCATCCTGGAGCACGGACCCCCGCGCTCGCATTCCGTTGCTTCCGGTGTTGGAGGAGGATTCGCCTCTGCCCGTCCTGGAATCTATTTACACTGAAAGTAACTAATTTTTTAGCTTGTCAAAACCTTTTTAGGCGGTTTAGGGGCAGTGGAAGCCCCTGAGGATTCAGTTGCCCACATGTTTACCCGGTATACTGGATATCTACACTGCCTGTTTTATATGTACCTGTGAGGGAGTAATATGCGCGTTCTAACTGTCATCCCGACGTATAACGAGAAGGAGAACCTGCCCATCGTGGTAGAGCGTCTTCGCAAGGCAGCTCCCGAGGTGGACATTCTCGTGGTGGATGATAACAGCCCCGACGGCACCGGCCAGATTGCCGATGAGCTGTCAGCTAAGGATCCCCAGATTCATGTTCTGCACCGCACCGTTAAGGACGGTCTGGGTGGCGCGTACCTCGCTGGCTTCGATTGGGGTCTTGAGGCAGGCTACGACGTTCTGATTGAGATGGACGCTGACTGCTCGCACCAGCCTGAGCAGCTTCCTTCTCTGGTTCGTGCTGTGGAGGCGGGCGCTGACCTGGCTATTGGTTCGCGCTACGTTCCCGGCGGTAAGACCAAGAACTGGCCGGCTCACCGCCAGATTCTCTCTCGCGGCGCTAACCTGTACACTCGCCTGATTCTGGGCACCTCCATCAAGGACATTACCGCTGGTTTCCGTGCGTACCGCCGTGACGCTCTGCAGCGTCTAAACCTGGACGGTATCGACTCGAAGGGTTACGTGTTCCAGGTGGATTTGGCGTGGCGTTCCGAGCAGGCTGGTCTGAAGATTGTTGAGGTTCCGATTACTTTCGTTGAGCGTGAGATTGGCGCTTCGAAGATGGACGGCAACATCATCTTCGACTCGATGTCTAAGGTGACTCGCTGGGGTCTGACCAACCGTATTCAGAAGCTGAAGAAGGCTCTGGGTAAGTAACTCGTTCTGAGACTTATACGAAAGACCGGGGCAGATACATAAAAGTATCTGCCCCGGTCTTTTTCTGTTTTCTCTGGCGCTCTTTCCTGGCTCACGTACCGAGGAATCCATGCGCCGAAACAAAGAAGCCCGCTAAGAGTATAAGTAGCTCTTAGCGGGCTTCTACAGCCTTTCTACGGCAGGTCTACGGTGCTTTTAGAGCGCGTAGTGCTTGCGGTAGTATTCCAGGCGGTCTTCCAGGGTCTTTTCCAGCTCTTCGATGCTGCGGCGTTCCATGAGCATGTCCCAGTGGGTACGTGCGGGCTTCTCTTCTTCGGCGTCTGCGGTGGAGTCGCCGTTGACGAGGTATGCTTCCTTGCCGGACTTTGCGGTCCAGACCGAGGGGATTTCTGCTTCTGCCGCGAAGGTCACGAAAACGCGGTCACCATCTGCGGTACGGTATTCGACGCGCTGGCGGGGCGCGGGCTGTACGTTCGATTCGGTTTCCATCGACTGGGAACCCAGGCGCATACCGCGCAGGCTACGATCGCTCATTTTTCCTCCAGTGTCGTCGGGTGCGCCTTGTAGCGCTTTAGGCATAACGTTGGGCGGGGGAGAGCTATTCCCTCGAACGTTTACAAAACATCCATTATATCGGTAATAGTCTCCACCCGCCCAGCGTGGTGGTGTTTATTCGGCGTGATTTTTGGTGATTCGCGCCTTTTTATGCGTTAGTTTTCGCGTTTAGCCGTTGATGCCGTAGCTTCCGGGTGCCTGCGGTGCGCTCTTAGGAGCCTCTGCTGCGGGCTTCTTCGGTGCGTCCGCGAGGTCGGATGCGGGCAGGGTGCCGAATGCGTTGCCCAGGCCGCGCAGTGCGTCGCCGAGTTCGGTCGGGATGAACCAGAGCTTGTTGGCGTCGCCTTCGGCGAGCTTGGGCAGGGTCTGCAGGTACTGGTAGGTGAGCAGCTGCTGGCTGGGGTTAGATTCGTGGATTGCCGCGAAGACCTTCTGCACGGCTTCTGCTTCACCGTTTGCGCGCAGGATTGCGGACTGTGCGTCACCTTCTGCTCGAAGGATCTGTGCCTGCTTTTCACCCTCTGCACGCAGGATGGCAGCGCGGGATTCACCTTCTGCGGTCAGAATGTCAGACTGCTTCTGGCCTTCTGCGGTGAGGATTGCGGCGCGGCGGTCACGCTCTGCACGCATCTGCTTTTCCATGGAGTCCTGGATGGACACCGGGGGCTGGATTTCCTTGATGTCCACGCGGGAGACGCGCAGGCCCCAGCGGCCGGTGGTGGAGTCGAGTACGCCTCGCAGTTCTGCGTTGATCTGGTCGCGGGAGGTGAGGGTCTGCTCCAGGTTCAGGCCACCAACGACGTTACGCAGGGTTGCGCTGGTCAGCTCGTCCACGGCGCGAATGTAGTTGGTGATTTCGTAGGTTGCCGAGCGGGGGTCGGTGACCTGGAAGTACACGACGGTGTCGATGCCGACTACGAGGTTATCTTCGGTAATCACGGACTGCGAGGGGAAGGAAACGACCTGTTCGCGCAGGTCGATGAGGGGCAGCACGCGGTCAACTACGGGGATGACGATGTGCAGGCCGGGGTTGAGAACGGCGTGGAACTTACCCAGTCGTTCGACGATGCCGGCTCGTCCCTGCGGGATGACGCGCACGGTCTTGGCGAGCATCGTCAGCACGAAGAGGATGAGTAGGACCGTCAGAATAAGGCTGATAGGCATTGTTTCTCCTTATCGGTGAGTTATATGGTGTGTTTTTGGGGTATCTGAATTGGTATTTGGAGCCGGTATTCAGATGGGCCTTAGTCATGGGGGAGAGGCTCTACAATTGCGGTAGCGCCCTCAATGGCTCGTACCCTCGCGTGTGATCCTGCAGGGAGCGTTCCGGAGGCGGTGCGTGCCGTCCAGATGTCGCCAGCTAGTACCACCAAACCGGTTTCACTAGTCACATCTTGGGTGACGCGCACCTCAGCACCAATGAGTGCTTCAGCATTAGTAATAGCACCGGTGGCTGATTTATTGAGCTTTTTCAGCAGTGGCGGGCGCAGGCCAAGAACCAGAATCAGGCAGATCGCCACGAAAATAACGGTTCGAATCAGCATATTGTCCACGAAGGGCGATATTGCTGCGGTAATGCCTGCGCTGATCGCCAACATGAGAAAGAACAGGTCGAGGCTGAGCATTTCTATGACGGCGAAAACGAGGGCGAGAGCAACCCAGAGTGTCCAGGGTGTCTCAAAGAGCCAATCCACGAGTTTTCTCCTTTGATGTACATCAACCGGCGTGGTTGACGTTGAATCTGTATACGAGGCGACGACACCTTCGTGATGCGGGGTATATCCATTATTTCAGGTGGATTGAATACAAACGATAGTTCTGATGACCGAGTGAGGTTAATACATGAACTGTTAAGACTTTATTTAGATACGGGGAATCTTGGGTTCACTCTAGACCTCCCTAAAAAGCCGATAATATACATTATGTAAAGTAGACCTATTTTTCACTACCCCACCGGCTACTCACCGGTGCTTTCGACGCTCAGGCTGGCACGCTCTGACCGATGCAGGTCGAACTGTGTTCCTTGTGGTGCGACTATGCTGCTCTCGTCCGTTGCTCTTGCTCCGCGCGCCTCAGCTTCCGCGACCCACAGCTGCGCGCTCAAATGCTCCGAATCTTTGGGCTCCTCAGTATGCCCCTCAACGGCTCACGTTAAACGACAAACACCCGAGACCCCAGCTCCACACCTTTCGGTGTGCTCTGTTCGTCTCGGGTGTCTGCTATCGATTTTCTAGAGCTTTACGCCTCTGCATGCTTTTCGCTGAACTCGACCCATGCGTTGAGCACGCGCTCCGCTGCACCGGATGCAATGGATTCGCGTGCATCAGCCAGCGCCTGAGTGAAGCGGGTCTCAAAGCTTTCACCGTTGACCGGGCGGTACGCCACCAGGCCTGCAGCCGCGTTGATGAGCACGGCGTCGTGAATGGCGCGCAGCGGGCTCTTCGGGGCCTCGCCCTCCCCCGCCAAAATTGCACGGAAAACGCCGGCGTTGTACTCGGCGTCGCCGCCTCGTAGCTGTTCCAGCGGTGCGTTCTGCAGACCGTACTCGGTCGGGTCAAAACGGTACTCGGTCAGCTTGCCATCCACAGCCTCCCACAGGCGGCTCGTGGTGGCGATAGTCAGCTCATCCAGGCCGTCATCGCCGCGGAAAATCAGGGCGTGGTCGCCGCGCTCCGCGAAGACGTGAGCCATCTTCTCAGCCATGACCGGGTTAGCAACGCCAATAGCCGAGGACTTCACGCGAGCCGGGTTCGTCATGGGGCCCAGGTAGTTGAACGCGGTCGGAATGCCCAGCAGGCGGCGGGTCGGGCCCACGTGGCGCATTGCCGGATGGAAGGTCATCGCAAACAGGAACGTGATGCCGGTCTCGCGAGCGCATTCGGCGACTGCGGGGATGGGCATGTCGAGGCGGATTCCGAGGGCTTCGAGGACGTCTGCGGAGCCGGATTTGGAGGTGGAGGCGCGGTTGCCGTGCTTGACGACGGTGGCGCCGGTGCCTGCGATGACGAGGGCTGCCATGGTGGAGATGTTGACGGTGTTTTGCTGGTCTCCGCCGGTGCCGACGATGTCTACGGCGTGGGGGTCGATGTCTACGGTTTCTGCTTTGGCGATCATGCCGGCTGCGAGTGCGCCGAGTTCTTCGGGGGTTTCACCCTTGGAGTGAAGGGCAGTGAGGAAGGATGCGAGGATCGGCTGTTCGGTTTGGCCGGTCATGATTTGGTCCATTGCCCAGGCGACTTCGGTGTCGGTGAGGTTTTGGTGCTTGACGAGCTGGTTGAGGATGTATTTCCAGGTAATTTCGTGCGTAGTCATGTGTTAAGTGTAAAACCCCCGTCTCGTATCTGCATGGTTGGGTGCAGTATGCGAGACGGGGGTTTATTAGGCGTGTTGCACTTTGGTGGTGCTTAGCGCTGGGGTTCCTTCGGTTTAGTGGAAGGAATCACCGCATGCGCAGGAGCCTGCTGCGTTGGGGTTGTCGATGGAGAAGCCCTGCTTTTCGATGGTGTCTTCGAAGTCGATGGTGGAGCCGTCGAGGTAGGGTGCGCTCATCTTGTCGACGATGACCTCTACGCCGTCGAAGTTGCGGACTGCGTCGCCGTCGAGGACGCGCTCGTCAAAGTAGAGCTGGTAGATGAGGCCGGAGCAGCCGCCGGGCTGGACGGCGATGCGCAGGCGCAGGTCGGTGCGGCCTTCCTGTTCGAGGAGGGTGCGGACCTTGGTCTGTGCTACTTCGGTGAGGTTGACGCCGTGGGTGGGCAGTTCGGTGGTGGTTTCACTCATGAGTGTTGTCCTTTTGTTTTGTTGGTTGCCCGTGTGCGCCGCGTGTGGGTGCGTGTGGGCGTTTTAGCCTTCACGATACGCGCCGGGGAGAGCTGAGCACAACCTAGGGTGTGCATAGTTCGCCGGGGGCGTGAGTGTTTGCGTGGGGGCTTTATGAGTAATTCTGCTTCTAGGATACCGAAAAAGTGGGGGTTGGGGTTTGGTGACCCTTCTCCCCCACTTTTTGTGGATGTTCCTAGCGAGCGCGTTTAGCGTGCGCCGAATGCGCTCAGCAGCAGCGCCTCCGCAAGGATTGCGTTCTTGAAGTCCGGGATGTAGAGGGACTCGTTGGCGCTGTGTGCGCGGGTGTCGGGGTCTTCTACGCCGGTGACGAGGATCTGTGCCTGCGGGAAGAGGTCCTTCAGGTCGGAGATGAACGGGATGGAGCCGCCCATGCCGGTCTGTACGGGTTCGACGTCCCAGGCGGCGCGCATTGCGTCGAGTGCGGTTTGTGCGCCGTCTGCGTCGACTTCGGTGGCGAAGGGCATGCCGGAGTCTACAGCGGTGTAGGTTGCCTGTGCGCCGTGGGGTGCGTGTGCCTTGATGTGTTCGGCGAGTGCGCGGTGTGCGTTTTCGGGGTTGTCGCCGGGTGCTAGGCGGGTGCTGATGCGTGCGCGGGATACGACGGCGAGGGTGTTGGAGGAGGTTGCGATGGAGGGGATGTCCATGCCGATGACGGAGATTGCCGGCTGGGTCCACAGGCGGGATGCAATGGATCCGGTGCCTGCCAGGGGTACGGTGTCGAGGATGCCTGAGTCGTTGCGGAAGTCTGCTTCGGCGTATTCGAGTTCGGGTTCGGGGGCACGGTGCAGGCCTTCGACGGCTACGGCGCCGGTGGCGTCGTGCAGGGTGGCGAGTAGCTGCGCCATGAGGGTGTGTGCGTCGAGCATGGGGCCGCCGAACATGCCGGAGTGGATGGCGTGGCTGCCGACGCGTACCTCGATGTCGCCGGATGCGACGCCGCGCAGGCTGGTGGTCAGTGCGGGTACGCCGGCACGCCAGTTGGCGGAGTCTGCGACCACGATGTAGTCGGCGGACAGTTCCTCACGGTAGGTGTTGAGGAAGGAGACGAAGGAGGGCGAGCCTGCCTCTTCTTCGCCTTCGATGAAGAGCTTCACGCCGAGCTTGAAGTCCTCGCCGAGAGTTTCGTTGAGGGCTGCGAGCGCGGCGAGGTGCACGAGGATGCCTGCTTTGTCGTCTGCTGCGCCGCGGCCGTAGAGGCGGTCGCCCTTGCGGGTTGCGACGAAGGGTTCGGTGTCCCACAGGTCGAGGTCGCCGGCGGGCTGTACGTCGTGGTGGGCGTAGAGCAGGATGGTCGGGTAGCCTTCTGCGGCGGGGCGGGAGGCGATGACGGCGGGCATGCCCTGCTTTTCGGTGCCGTCTGCGGTGGTGTAGGTGGCGCGTTCGATGCGTACGTTGTTGAAGCCTGCCTTGGTTGCGAGCGCGGCAACTGCCTCGGCGCTGCGGTCTACCTGGGTGAGGTCGTGCGATTCCCATGCGATGGAGGGAATGGCGACGAGCTCGGTGAGGGTCTGCAGGGTTGCTTCGAAGTTTTTGGTGACGGCGTCGCTGAGGGCGCTGTGGTGGGTGAATTCAGTAGTCATGTTTCTACCTTACCCCCACCTTACCCGCAGCCGCCGGGTGGTTGGGGTTGTTTCAGTTGCTGGTGTGGGCTTGTGGGGGCGGGTTTGGTGTGTGCCGTTCGGGTATGATGGGAGGGTGTTTGGTCGTAAGAAAGAGAAGGCTGAAGCGGAAGCTGTTCAGCCGCAGGTTGTAGAGGAGCCTCAGGCTCCGGTTAATCCGAAGTTCACCCCGAAGAAGGGCCGTCCTACTCCTTCGCGTAAGGAGCAGCAGGCGGCTCGTCGTCAGCCTCTGGTTGTTAATGACCGTAAGGAGGCGAAGGCTCGTGAACGTGAGGCGATGGCGAAGGCTCGTGAGCGTCAGAATGATGCGTTGATGGGTGGCGATCAGCGTTACCTGCCCGCCGTGGATCGTGGTGCGCAGCGCCGTTATATCCGTGACTACATTGATGCCCGCCGCAATATTGGTGACGTCATGTTGTTTGTCATGCTGGCGTTCTTTATTATTACCCTGTTTATCCCCGGTTTCCTCGGTTCTGCTGAGGCTGCGGATGGTTTCCAGCGTATTACTACGTACGTCCTTTGGGGTCTGATGCTGCTGTGGATTGGTGATTCCTGGATTATGTGGCGTGGCTTGAAGAAGAAGGTAATTGCGAAGTTCGGCGAGATGGAGCCTCGTTCCGGCATGTATACGTATAACCGCGTACTGGTTCCTCGTCGTATGCGCCGTCCGGTTCCGATGGTGAAGTACGGCGAGTACCCGCACTAAGTCGTTAGTGCCTTATAGGTGCTTGGGGAGAGGTCCTGAAGGTTCAGGCCTCTCCCCTATTTTTATATTCTTGCGCGTGGGCGAATGTACCGCGGCTAGACGCCGGTACGATTAGGCTTCGATTCGGGAGTAGAGGATCTGCCATCTGCCGTCACGGTGTTCGAGGGCGAATGTGTAGATTTCTTCTTCCTTGTCGCTGCTCCAGGTTTCTTGGCGGCCGTCGGGTTCCACTTCGGTGTGTTTGTCCCATTCGTGGCTGGTTTTCAGGTAGTAGGTTCGGCCGTCGTCGCTCCGGGGTATGCCTTCGGGTTCGAAGTGTTCGATGCCGTCGATGACCCATCCGCCGCGTTGGTAGAGTGCTTCTATTTCCCGGTAGATTTTGAGTTCTCCGTCGTTTGAGGTGGAGAGGAATTCGCGGGCTTTGCTGTAGTCGCCGGTTTGGACGCCGTAGTTGATCCATTGGTTCCAGGCGTCCATGGTTTTGAGGATGCCGTCGGGGGTCTTTGCGCGGTATCCGTTTTCGGGGGCGTTGGGTTTGGGGACGTTCTGGGCGGGGCCTTTGGCGTCTGCTTTGCGGTATTCGCCACTACCGGCATTGTTGCCGGCACTACTGCTTGAGCTGCCGCTGGTGGCGGCTGCGCCGGAGGCGGTGGATCCGTCTCCTGCAGTTGTGATGTCGTGCGGCACGCAGGCGGCGAGTAGGGTGCTGAGGCTGATGAGTGTGCCTCCGGTCAGTATTGAGCGGCGGTTCAGCATATTGGGGTTCATGGTAGGTCCTCCACATCGTTGTAGTGCATGGTCTCCCGCTTATCTCCATTATGCGCGAGCGCGCACTGGGAACTTGTCATTGCTCCTACTCTTATAAGCATCTTCCGCTAAATATCCTCTGCGTTACCAAAGCCCTATATCAGCAGTATAAAGACTCCTCAGAATACGGTTCAAAAAGTGGGGCTGTGGCATGTTTTACGAAAAACTGCCACAGCCCCACAAAAGTTATGTAAATTTATTTTACGATATTCTTATAGATTTCTTTGTGGAATTCTGCATCTTTATTAATTTCATTCAGCTGAACTCCACGCCTCTGCATAGTCTTAATGGCTTTATCAATCGATTTCTTAGCTTCGCTAAAAATATCATTAATTTTAGTCCCATTATCAGACTCGTGAATCTTGATATAACGATCAAGTACTTCCTTCATCTTCGGAGCACTCTGATCAAAGCTCATATTCCTACCAAGAATTTTATTTGCCTTCTTATTCTCCCGACCAGCTTCCCGGTCAATGATTTCGGCAACCGCGTACATCATGTGCCAGCGATAGCGTCGATACTCAGACAAAATCTGGTTCTCCCTCAGCCAAGCATCCAAATCAACATATATCCGCGCTGCGAGATAATAAGAATCGCAGTTATGACCATCAGAAAATACTGAAGGAGTCTTACTGGTAGCCCTTTTCTTCAGCTTTCCAAAATAGCGTGCACTCTCATGAGGAGACTTCAAGAATATACTTGCGTATGCTTTAAGCAAATCATCCATAGTGATTTTACTATTAATTGAATCCATGGAGTTAACATACTGATTCTTCCTTCTTTCATACCTCAAAGAACCTTCATAGTGCCCTGCAAAGTAATTCTCGAGTTTCTTATTGAATTCTGAGCGCGATAGCAAGACCAACTCGTTAACTGGATTCTGAGTATTCGTAGATGCGATAATCAAATCAATAACGCTATCCTTACGAGTATGAATAATTCTTACCGGAACACAGATAGAAGACTCGATACCCAGAATCTCTTTTTCATACTTATTAGCAGCTTCAACCTTCGGCAATAAATCATCTACCGCTTCTTTGACTGCTTCTTTACCCATACCGCTTTCAATGCAATCCATAAGGATTTTACTCTTCAAGTCATCCCCTTCATGACTTAAATATTTTTCGGGTATATCTTCTCGAATCTTATTAAGCTTATCCATAACGTCAGTATAATATTCATGCAAAATATGGCTTGTCTGACATCCATTAACTACCTGATATCCCTGAAGACGCATAGTATTGCCTGTGCCTAGCCCAGATTGTAGATGCTTAGCAATAATAGTGACACCATTATTCATAGCAAAGAAAAGGTCACGACCAATACTCTCAGAGTCCCCTTCTCCCAATGCTCCACCGGAAGCGAGAGACTCTTTAATGGATTTATTAATATGTGTTTTATCTAGATACCCGCGAACATTTTCACTAAAGACATTGGGTCGAAGGTCCCCATCCTCGTCCTGGATTACCTTTTTATATTCCTTGAACGGAAGATACCCTGTATAAATTGCATCAATTCCATGCTTCGAAATATTGTCCATCTCAAAAGGAGACAAAGTTCTCATGTTAAATTGAGCATCCGCCCCCATGAAAACATCATCATATATTTTTCGAAGTGTTTCGTAACCAATGATAAGCGAGTCATCAACTACGTAATTTCCTGCAGCCTCAAGGTTGGAAATATTATTCTCAATGTGCTTCTTAGCACCCCCAAGAGAACGTTCTTTATTCTTTTCACTTCCAGAAATTACGTAGCAAGTATTTACCTTAATTCCACCGTCAATCGTAATAGCTTTAGGCTTTTCATCAACGATAATTTGGCCACTTTCTATAAGATTTTTAATCTCTATAAAGTTGTCAATTGTTTTCGTTAGGCCTTTAATTGGTTCTTGGGCGCGAAGAATAGCATTTACACCAGTGATAAATTTTCCATATTTTCCAGCCAGATCAGAGAAATGCTCTTCATTCTTCGACTGCGTAAATACATAAGAAACATTTATCTTATCCCCAAGGCTATCAGCGATGGATTCTAGATACTCAACGTTAGGAACAACATATCCATTAACGACTACAGCCGCAGAATCAACGGACATTTCAGATCCAGCGTTTGTATCACTCTGACCAGAACAAATATCCTGAAGACTGAACTCATAATCTGAAGAATACTTGCAGGTTACTAGATAGGCTGCAAGCTTCTCAAATACACTGTCTTCGCTTTCTTCGGGACTAAGGTCCAAAACAAACTTATTTTTAAAGCTTGTCATAATGTCATTAATCATTAATGTCTTAGATTTTTTGGTAGACATTCTCTCATCTCCTTTGAATGTGTAGTGTGGTGGTGCAATCGTCGGTGCTGCACCACTCTGATAGTACTATCGCTCCAGGTCAGGGTGCAATCCACAACACACAAAACGCTAACAGAATCTCAGGTAAAAATTCAGCCCCCTCCCTCAGATACCAGCACAACCACCCCTTACACGTTGAGAGGGCACACAAAAGGGGCACCGCCTCCACCCCAACGGGTAGAGAACGGTGCCCCCCTTCAGTACGCAGAGTCAACACGCCAAGTCAGCGCGCCGGGAAGCATAACGCTCCCGCCTGCAAACCTTCTAGCGGCGAGCGCGGCGCAGCTTCACCAGGCCGCGGTTAATGTGTGCCGCCCAGAGCGGGCCCTCGTACAGGAAGGCGGTGTAGCCCTGCACTAGGTCGGCGCCAGCGTCCAGGCGTTCCTGCACGTCCTCGGCGGTGGTCACGCCGCCAACGGAGATGATGGCCAGGTCGTCGCCGATTTCGCGCTTGAGCAGGCGCAGCACCTCGAGGGAGCGGGGCTTCAGCGGCGCGCCGGAGAGGCCGCCGGCACCGATTTCCTTGACCTTGGTCATGTCGCTGGTCAGGCCCAGGCCATCGCGGGCAATGGTGGTGTTGGTGGCGATGATGCCGTCCAGCTTCAGTTCCTTAGCCAGGGCTGCCACCTCGATTACGTCCTCATCGACCAGGTCCGGCGCGATCTTCACGGTCAGCGGTACGTGGCGGTTGGGGCATACGCGGTCTGCCTCTTCACGCACGGCGGCAAGCAGCGGGCGCAGCGACTCGATGGCCTGCAGGGTGCGCAGACCCGGAGTGTTCGGGGAGGAGACGTTGACGACCAGGTAGTCTGCCTGCGGTGCCAGGGTGCGGGTAGAAATCAGGTAGTCCTCAATAGCGTTCTCGAGCTCAACGACCTTGGTCTTGCCGATGTTCACGCCGATAACCGGGCGTACAGCGCCGCGGTACTCGGTTTCGAGGTCTGCGCGGGCGGCGGCAACGCGCGGGCCTGCCGCTGCGGCACCGTCATTGTTGAAGCCCATACGGTTGATAACCGCCTTATCTTCCACAAGGCGGAAGAGGCGCGGCTGCGGGTTGCCGGGCTGCGCCTGACCGGTGATGGTGCCGATCTCGACGTGGCCGAAGCCGATACCAGCCAGCGCGGCAATGCCCTTACCGCCCTTGTCGAAGCCTGCAGCCAGGCCGAACGGCGAGGGGAAAGTAATGCCCATGACGGTGGTTGCCAGTTCGGGGGCGGGCTGGAAGTACTTGCGCAGCGCGCGGGTGATGCCGACGTTGCGCAGGGTCTGAACGCCCCAGAAGCCGACGTGGTGTGCCTTCTCGGGGTCCATGCCCTTGAAGAAGATGTTGAAGAAGGTCGGGTAGATGCGCATTTGTTCTCCCTAAGGTTGGAGGGTGTGGGTGGTTTGTGGGGCTACGAGCCGGGCGTGCCGGGACTGTATGCCGAGCCGCTACTTGTCGTTGGTGACAGCGTCGACAGCGCCACCGTAGCGGCGGTCGCGGCGCGCATACTCTTCGACAGCTTCCCAGAGGGTGCGGCGGTCAACGTCGGGCCAGAGCACGTTCATGAAAATCATCTCGGCGTAGGCGCTCTGCCACAGCAAAAAGTTCGAGATGCGCTGTTCACCGGAGGAACGCAGGAACAGGTCAACGTCTGGTAGGTCGGGTTCGTCCAGGTACTTCTGGATGGTCTTTTCGGTAATGTTGCCGGGCTTGATCTTGCCTGCCACAGCATCCGCTGCGATAGCTGCCGCCGCGTCAGCGATTTCTGCGCGGCCGCCGTAGTTCACGCACATGGTGAGGGTGCAGACGGTGTTATCAATCGTTTCGCGCTCGCAGTGTTCGAGCTCTTCGATGACGTTCTTCCACAGCTTGGGTCGGCGGCCAGCCCAGCGGATGCGCACACCCCAGGTCTTGAGGGTTGCCAGCTGACGCTGCAGCACCTCAGTGGAGAAACGCATAATGAACGCCACTTCGCTGGGTGAGCGCTTCCAGTTTTCGGTGGAGAACGCGTAGGCGGTCACATAAGGGATGCCCATTTCGATAGCGCCCGCAACAACGTCCAGCAGTGCCGCTTCACCGGCACGGTGGCCCTCGGTGCGGGGCAGGCCGCGCTCGTTGGCCCAGCGTCCGTTACCGTCCATGACAACAGCGACGTGCTGCGGAATGAACTTCTTCGGAATCGGCGGCGGGGTTGCCCCGGTGGGGTGTGCGGGCGGGGGTACGGGCTGGGTGCGTGCCATGTGTGCCTTTCTTCCCTGGCGGGTTCTCCCCCGGGGTCGTTTGCCTAGATATGCGCCAGAAATAAACGCTGGCGTGCTGTTAGCTATTTTACCGTGACACAGCGCGCATGGGCGGGTGCTTCGGGGGTTATTTTGCGTCCTGGTTGGCGCATGATTGCCGCACCGGCGTGCATCTAAACTATGCGGGTGGTTCTTTACAGCGCAAGTCTTACGGCCGCAGGGGCTTCAGCGCTCAGGGTCTTTAGGTGGCAGGAATTTCTGCTTCAAGGGCGCTCGCCGTTTTCAGGGGGTGTTCGAGCAGGTTCTGGGTGGTTTTTAGGTAGAGCCCCAGAATTTTGGAGGCGACCGGCACCGGCGCCGCGTCAATAGTCGCCCAGGCACGCGGGTCCGTGGAAGCGGTAGCGAGCGCATAACCGAGCTCTTCGGCAGGCAGGCCGGTCAGGGGCGTGTCGACGGCGGGTGCGCATTGGGGGCAGAGGATCGTGTGGTGTCCGTAGGTGTGGGCGGTGTGGAAGGCGATATACCTGCCGGTTCCACCTGCACCGCTGGGAGCACTATTTTCTGCTCGGCTATTTTCCGCACCCTGGCTATCTGCGTTCACGAGCAGGTTGCCGCATCGGGTGCAATTCTCGCCGATGAGCGGCCAACCGGCGGCGTTCATGCTGCGCGCCAGGTAGCGGGTCAGAATCCTCTGCGGCACATGCTGCCCGTGCGCAAGCGCGGCAAGCGCCCCGTGAGTGAGAGTGTAAATATCGGCGGTGCTGTCGGTGTCTTTGGTGAGTGTCTCCGCCAGTTCTGCGATGGTGGAGGCGCACGTGTACGCATCGTAGTTCGCCATGATCGGTGCGGTGTAGGCGTGCAGGGTCGCCGCCTGGCTGATGGTGTGCAGATTAGTACGACCGCGACTGAAGGACAGGTCGGTGTGCATGAACGGTTCGAGTCGCCCACCGAATTTGGAGGTGGGTTTACGCACGGCTTTGGCGACTGCGTGGGTGATTCCGCCGTCGCGGGTGAGCATGATGATGATGCGATCGGTTTCGCCGAGTTTTTGGGTGCGGAGGATGAGGGCGTGGTCTCGCCAGGTGCGGGGTTCGCTCACGGGTATCTCCGTTCTCGGTACATGCTCAACGGGTATTTGGTGGATAGTTCTTCTGCGGCCGCCCGCGTCTGCTTTGAGGGCAAGAGCTGCGCGGGTGTTGCGGGTACGGTTCGACCCCTGCCGTATTACCCCGCGTAGGGGGTACCGGTCAGGGGTCGGTCCGTAACGTATGGGCGAGGCGCTATTTAGTCCTCGTACTCAATATCGTCGTCGATGTCGTCTTCATCGTCGAGGATTTCTTCAAGGTCATCCTCGTCTTCATCACCGTAGACGCTCAAGGGGGTGACCTCGTTGTATGCCTCGAAGAGGGCATCTTCGTAGGCTTCAAAGGCGTTGGCGATTTCTACGTATGCCTCATCGACGGCAGGGTCGTGCTCGCCGCTTCGGTTAACAACGGCGGTCAGGTGCGCCTCCAGCGCGTCAAGGAGGCGGGTGAGTTCAGTGCGAGGATCAATGCTCATGCCATTTATTCTACTACCTACGCGCCTATGGTGTGCGCCGGGCGGTCATACGGCGGTTTAAACGCGGAACTATGAACGGTCGCGGCACATAAAGCACCGCATAAAACAGCACCCAGACACAGCGAACCCGCCGTCCCCAGCTTCCCTACTCCTCAAGGAGTGGGTGCCGGGTGCGGCGGGTTCTTCTGTCGGTTAGCTCAGCTTGACGCTGCGCCTACTGAATGGTTGCTTCTTACGGGTTATGAACCCGAGAGAATGAGAAGCCGGGATTAGAAACCGAGGGAAGCTGCGGATGCGCGGATTGCCTCAGCGGATGCCTTCAGCTGTGCCAGCTCAGCCTCGTTCATGGGGACCTCGAGCACGCGCTGGATGCCCTCACGGTTCACGATGGTGGGCAGGGACAGTGCAACGTCCTTGAAGCCGTACAGCTCGCCTGCAATGGTGGTGGAGACGGGTAGCACTGCGTTCTGGCCGCCGAGGAATGCCTCAGCGATACGTGCGCCGGAGATACCGATTGCGTAGTTGGTGGAACCCTTGCCCTCGATGACCTTGTATGCTGCGCGCATAGCTTCGGTTGCCAGCTCTGCACGGACCTCTTCGGTGAACAGCTGCTTGCCGTCCTGCTCCCACTCGGTCAGGGGAACCATACCGATGTTTGCTGCAGACCAGACGGGGAACTCGGAGTCGCCGTGCTCACCAACAACGTTTGCGTGAACGCTCTTGATGGAGACGCCAGCCTTGTTAGCGATCAGCCAACGCAGGCGGGAGGAATCCAGAACGGTACCGGAGGACAGCACGCGGTTTGCGGGCAGGCCGGTGATCTTCTGGGCAACGATGGTGAGAACGTCACAGGGGTTGGTGACGAGCATGATGATCGCGTTGGGTGCTACGGACAGGATGTTCGGCAGCAGCTTCTCGAGGATTGCGACGTTTGCGCCTGCCAGCTCGAGGCGGGGCTGGCCGGGCTTCTGGCGAGCACCAGCGGTGATGATGACCATGTCGCAGTCGCGCAGCAGTTCGATGTCGTCGCCACCGGTGACGGTTGCTTCGTGTGCGAACATTGCGCCGTGTGCGATGTCCAGTGCTTCAGCGTGTGCGCGCTTGCCGTCGATGTCGTACAGGACGATTTCGTCTGCGGAGCCGCGGACCATAGCTGCGTATGCGGTTGCGCTACCGACGCCGCCTGCACCGATGACGCCGAGCTTGGTGGGGTTGTTGACACCGTTCATTGCTGTATGCCCTCTTTTCGTGAGAGTTATCCGTGTGGTGCGAGAGGATTCTCGCGTGGTTTATAAGGAAGCGGGTGTGTGCCTCGGGGATGAATTTCCTAGGTGTGGATGCTCTTCCCCGGTGGGCTCGCTTCGTTACTTTCTATTATGCCGCAGATTCTGCGTTTTGTGTTGGATTATTTTGCTTTTTTCGATGGGTGCTGGTGACTTTATGGGCTATGCGGGGTGTTTTTCACTCACAAAACCAAATAATGACGTTCTGACCTTTTGAGCAAGCTCACATGCCGCTAAAGTATCCCTCCACATCTACCGCACCGCCGGAAGCCTCAAAATCGGCACGAACCGCCTGAGCCAACTCGTCATCAACCAGAAAATCCAAAGCCACAGATGCCAAACCGAATGCCGCATCCAGGGCAGCATCAACCGCCGCCGGAGTATCGGCACAGTGCGCGAACTCCACCGTGTGCATACCGGTGCCCTCAGGCGCAATCTGAATGAGCGGGTGAATACCGGGCACACGCAGGCTCACATTACCGAAATCAGTCGAAGCAGCCAGCGTGTCACTGACCGTGCCGGGCGGGTACGGGTGACGGCCCACCGAACGCTGAGCCGAAACCCAACGCTTCAACAGCGGGCGGTTCGTGCGCACCGGCATGGTCATCGGCGAAGAATCCCAAGTCACCTCCGCACTCACGCCAGCCATGAGCGCCGCACCGCGTAGCACCTCCTCAACCCGTTGCGACAGCGCACGCAGAGTCGGCGCGTGCTTAGAACGGATATTAATGTGCAGGCTCGCGGTCGCAGGAATCAGGTTCGGGGCGTCCCCGCCGTGGTCAATAATCGCGTGAATACGGTCAGAACCGGGAATCTGCTGACGCAACAAGCCCAGGCCCTGATACGCCAGGTTTGCCGCATCCAGGGCGTTACGACCCATAAACGGATGCGAGGACGCATGCGCGCTCACACCCGTGTAGGTCACGCGGCATTCGCGGCGACCCAGCCACGCCTGATCCGCCACATCCATAAAGTACGGGTGCACCATGATGGCTGCATCCACCTGCTCGAACGCGCCGGCACGCGCCATCAGCTCCTTACCGGCATCGGACTCCTCGGCAGGCGTGCCGTAATAAAGGACTCTGCCGCTGAATGCCTCGGGGCCGGTGGCGAGCGCATCAGCCAGGGCGAGGAAAGCGCCCAGTCCGGATACCGCAATGACGTTGTGGCCGCAGCCGTGACCGATGCCCGGCAGCGCGTCGTATTCGGAGAGAATCGCGATGGTGCGGTGCTTGGCGGGGTCGTAGTCGGCGCTGGTGAGCTCCACCTTGAACGCGGTATCCAGACCGAAGGCAGGGTGCTCGATACTGAGGTTCGGGTGGGCTTCGCGGACCGCATCAACGAGCGTGCGGGAGGCGAAATACTCCTCGTAGGCAGTCTCAGGATGCGCGTGAATCGCCTTGAGAATTGCGGTCAAAGAATCCGCGCGAGTGGCGACTGATTCGGCGAGGTCGCGGCGAATATGCGCCAGTCCGCTGTCATCATCAAGGCGGTGCCCGTGATGCTTTCCGTGACTCTTTCCGTGCTCGCGGTGTTCTCCATGACCGTGGCGCTCGCCGTGACTACGTTCCTGCTCGGGATACGCATGCCCGCGCTTGCGGCGGCGCTCAGCGGCACGCTTACGCTGCTCCGTTTCAAGGGCAAGAATCTCGGAATACTCGCTACCGCGCACGCAATCGGCATCGGGTGCGTCATAGTGGCGGGATGTTGCGGCGGGTCGGTTCGGTACCGTTCGAGCGGAATCGTCAGAAGTGGGCTGGGTGTGGGCGGCGGTGCCCTGTGCGTTCGCGTCAGTCATGCTTCTACGCTACCGTCTGCGCTCGCCGGGCGCTAGAGGGTCGAACGTGATGGAGTCGAAAACACCCAAAAAGAAATATCTGTCACATAAAAGAAATTTTGTATATATCCTAGGAATCTTTGATTCATTGGAGTAGCGTTAAGCACATGGGAGCGACAATCCAGCCGCACCCATCACCATCCGGCGCTAGCGATGCGAATGCCGGCAGGACAGTTCACAACCGGTCCAAACCATGTCGTTTGGACCTCTGCCAACACCGTGACAGACCCATGGATGCGAACCGTACCGGCAAGCACACACCGCAGTGAGCGCCACAACCACGCTAAGGAGCTCCATCCCATGAAGGCAGCACGCTTCTACGACCGTAACGACATCCGCATTGAAGACATCCCCGCACCCGAAGCCGCTGCGGGCGAGGTTCTGGTCAAGGTCGCCTGGTGCGGTATTTGCGGTACCGACCTGCACGAATACCTCGACGGCCCCATCTTCTGCCCCCAGCACGGTCACCCCCACCCCATTTCTGGTGAGGACTCCCCCGTCACCCTCGGTCACGAATTCTCCGGTGTCGTTGAGGCACTGGGCGAAGGCGTAGACGACCTGCAGGTTGGCGACCACGTTGTCGTCGAGCCCTACATCATTCGTGATGACGTCTACACCGGCCCCGACTCCAAGGACTACCACCTGTCTAAGGACATGAACTTCATCGGTCTGGCAGGTCGCGGTGGCGGTCTGTCCGAGAAGGTCGCTGTCAAGCGCCGCTGGGTTCACAAGATCCCCAACAACATTCCCCTGGACGAGGCTGCACTGATTGAGCCCCTGAGCGTTGGCTACCACGCTGTTGAGCGTGCAGGCGAGTTCGAAGAGGGCGCATTCGCACTGGTTACCGGTGCTGGCCCCATCGGTCTGCTGACCTCCGCAGTTCTGAAGGCTAAGGGCGCTAAGGTCATCATCTCCGAGCTGTCCCCGCTGCGCCGCCAGAAGGCTCTGGACTCCGGTGTTGCTGACTACGCTTTCTCCCCCGCAGAGACCGACGTTCTGGCTGAGATCCACAAGCTGACCGACGGCCGTGGCGCTGACATCGCGTTCGAGTGCACCTCCGTTCAGCCCGCACTGGACCTGATCCTGGATGCCCTCAAGCCCACCGGTAAGGTCGTCATCGTCTCCATTTGGGGTAAGCCCGCTTCGCTGGACGTTCAGAAGGTTGTGCTCAAGGAGCTCGATATCCGCGGCACCATCGCATACGTGAACTCCCACCCGGAGACCATCAAGCTGGTTGAGTCCGGCAAGATTGACCTCAAGCCCTTCATCACCGGCAAGATTGCTGTGGAAGACCTGATTGACAAGGGCTTCGACACCCTGATTCACCACAACGAGACCGCTGTGAAGATTCTGGTCACCACCGACCCGGAGCGTCTGGCTGAGTAATTCAGTTTCAGCTGATGCAGCTGCTCTTCTAGCTTCCT
>NZ_CAXOQT010000012.1:0-62114 GCF_964211445.1 Rothia mucilaginosa
CCACAAAAAGGACCTTGAAAGGGTCTCAAACACCCTCACAAACACCAAACTACCTAGTCAGTGCGTTTTATGGGTGCTAAAAAATCTTCAAAAAACTTCCAAAAACCTTAAAAATCTGCGAATCACCCTCTCTGGAGCCCGAAAACAGGGCATAACATCCCCAAAACACTCATGAACAAAGACAAACCCAGAACCAGAAGGCAGCAGAACGATAAAAGAAGAGCCCCTCCTGACGGAGGGGCTCTCTATAGGAGTCTGTATATAGGGACATGAGGAGAACAGAAAAGGAGGGGCACTCCCCCACTGACTACGCAGCACTGCCTACGCAGCACTGACTACTCAGTGGAGAAGCCCCCTCCCCTTCTATATGTACAGAGAAAGTCAGAAGAGACTAGACCAGCTCTACAGCACCCTGGTTCTTCTTGCCACGGCGAACCATCGCAAAACGACCGTGCAGCAGATCATCCTTAGAAATAGCTGCGTCCTCGCCCTGAACCTTCACGCCATTCACCGAAGCGCCGCCTTCCTTCAGAATGCGACGAGCCTCAGAGTTAGACTTCGCAAAGCCCAGCTCAGTCAGAACAGAAATCATGTCCAGGCGGTCCTCAGACAGCTTAGCCGAAGGAAGCTCAGCAACCACAGACTCCAGGGTAGCCTCATCCAGAGCAGCGAAATCGCCCTTACCGAACAGAGCCTCCGAAGCAGCCACAGCCTGATCAGTAGCCTCAGTACCGTGAACCAGCGAAGTCACCAGGTACGCCAGAGTCTTCTGAGCCTCACGCTTGAACGGCTCCTTCTCAACCTTCTCAGCGAACTCAGCAATCTCAGCACGAGTCAGGAAGGTGAAGACCTTCAGGCGATCCACCACATCCGCATCCGCAGTGTTCAGCCAGAACTGGTAGAAAGCGTACGGCGAGCACATCTGCGGGTTCAGCCAAATAGCGTTACCCTCGCTCTTACCGAACTTAGTGCCGTCAGAGTTAGTAATCAGCGGAGTACCAATAGCGTGAACGCTCTTACCCTCCACCTTACGGATCAGCTCGGTACCGCTGGTCAGGTTACCCCACTGATCAGAACCACCGGTCTGCAGGGTGCAACCGAAACGACGGTTCAGCTCCAGGAAGTCCAGACCCTGCAGAATCTGGTACGAAAACTCGGTGTACGAAATGCCCTCGTCGGAGTTCAGGCGCTTCGCAACAATCTCCTTCTTCACCATGGTGCCCACGCGGAAGTGCTTACCAACATCGCGCAGTAGCTGCAGAGCAGACATCTGACCGCTCCAGTCCAGGTTATTCACCATACGAGCAGCATTCTCACCCTCGAAAGACAGGAAACGCTCAATCTGCGCGCGCAGGGACTTCACCCACTCGGCCACAACCTCGGGCGAGTTCAGCACACGCTCAGACGTCTGACGCGGATCACCAATCAGGCCAGTGAAGCCGCCCACCAGACCCAGCGGCTTGTGACCAGCCAGCTGCAGACGACGCATCACCAGCAGCTGCACCAGGTGACCCAGGTGCAGGGACGCAGCAGTCGGATCATAGCCCGTGTAGAAAGTCAGGCTCTCCTCGCTCAGCGCCTTCTCCAGAGCAGCCTCATCAGTGCTCACGTGCACCAGGCCGCGCCACTTCAGCTCCTGCCAAATATTCTCGAAGGTATCGTCATTATGCTGCGCGTTGAGGATCTCGGCAGACATGCTTCTCCCATTCACAAGGTAACAACGCCCAAAGGCGCTCGAACAAAATATGTAACAAGCCTAGCACCGCACCGGCACAAACGCTCAGAAAAACCCAAGCGAGCGCCCAAACCGGTACGGCACCGGCTCAAAGAAATAATAGAAAGGTGCTACAGAGCCACGAAGACTACAGGCCCGCAGGCATCCGCGAACCCACCATGTGCAGACGCTGAGTCGGACGAGTCATCGACACGTACAAGTCACCCACAGCACCATCAGCATCATCAATCAGCTGCTGCGGCTCAACAATCACCACAACATCAAACTCCAGGCCCTTAGCCTCCCACGGAGTCAGAACCAGCACCTGATTCTCCAAAGCCGTCTGCGCGGTACCCGTACGGTCAGCATGAGCACGAGCAACAGCCTGAGCCGTCTGAACATACAGGCTCGGCGGGCACACCACACCAATCAGAGCGCCACCCGAATGAGCGACCTCCTCGCTGACCACAGACACGGTCTGCTCCACGACAGACTCGGCGGCAACCTCATGCACCAGCGGAGGCCACTTGCCCTCACGCACCGCACGAGGCGCAGACACCTCATAACCGGCAGCCTGAGCAACCGACACCGCTGCCTCAGCAATCTGAGCCGGAGTACGGTAATTAATCGTCAGCTCATCCAGAGTGAAACGCTCACCCACAAACGGCGCCAACGCCTGCGACCACGACGAAGCAGCCGCAGCAGAAGAAGCCTGAGCAATATCGCCCACAATCGTGAAGGACTTCATCGGGCAACGACGCATCAGCAGACGCCACTGCATGGGCGAGAGCTCCTGAGCCTCATCCACCACAATATGGCCATACGCCCACGTACGATCAGCAGAAGCCGCAGCCGCAGCCGTCATACGCTCGCCACGAACCTCATTCATCATCGCAATCTGCTCAGGAGTAATCACGCCATCAGCGCCAATATCCTCCAGCGACTGGTGAACATTCTCCAGCGCCTTCGCAGCGTTC
Source organism: Rothia mucilaginosa (assembly GCF_964211445.1). GTDB lineage: Bacteria > Actinomycetota > Actinomycetes > Actinomycetales > Micrococcaceae > Rothia > Rothia mucilaginosa_E. Next base: position 2,692 of record NZ_CAXOQT010000012.1, read on the forward strand.
TCAAGGTTCGCGCGATGCTCCGCCGCAGCACGAGCCGCCGCAGCCGCACCGGTCACCTTCGAAAAATCACCCAGAAGCTCAGCGGCCTCATCCAGCAGCGGAACATCCGCCTCAGTGAAAGGAGCCTCCGCCGGACGAGCCAGCAGAGCACGCTCAGCCTTCGACAGCTCACGGGTCGCAGACTCCAAGTAATGCGGCTTCGAGAACAGCGAGCGCAACAGAGTCTCCGGCGACAGCGGCATCCACACCAGGTTCAGGGCGCGGCGCACATCCATCGAAGCACGCACATCATCCTGCAGGTACGGACGCTCCACCACACGACCCGCCGCACGGTTCAGCTGATCATCCAGCTTCGCGGTCAGCTCCTTCAACAGAATCTTCACGAACGTCTCACGAGCCTCATTATGCGGCTTGCCGGTCGAACGAGCACGAGAACGAGCCGAACGAACCATCTCCGGAGTCAGCTCAACATCAGTACCCTCAACATTCAGACGCTGAACCTGAGCCGGCACCTTCTGACGATCCGCAACCGCACGCTTAATAACCTTCACCATGCGCAAATCGCCCTTCAGCGCCGCAACCGCACGATCCTTCTCAGGCACAGCACGCAGACCCGGGTACAGGGTCGCCAACGAAGACATCACCACGCCGGTCTCGCCCAGCGACGGAAGCACACGCTCGATGTACCACATGAACGAATTCGACGGACCAACCACCAGCACGCCAGCCTTCGACAGGCGCTCACGGTTCGTGTACAGCAGATACGCCGCACGATGCAGCGCCACAGCGGTCTTACCGGTACCGGGACCACCCTGCACCACGCGCACACCCGGCAGCTCCGAGCGGATAATCGCATCCTGCTCAGCCTGAATCGTCGCCACAATATCGCCCATGCGGCCGGTACGCTTCTTATTCAACGCCGCCAGCAGAGCACCCTCACCGTGAAGGGAATCCTCATCCTGCAGCATCTCCGAATCGAAGACCTCATCCTCAATATTGACGACAGTACGGCCCTCAAGCATCAGGTGACGGCGGCGGCGCACACCCATCGGCTGGAACGCAGTCGCCTGATAGAACGTACCCGCCTCCGGGGCACGCCAGTCCATCAGCAGACGCTGCTGATTGCTATCCGTAATACCAATACGACCGATATAACGCACCGCATCAGCGCCCTCACGGTCCATATCCAGGCGACCAAAGGTCAGACGAGAATCCACAGCATTCAGCTGCGCCAAACGATCCTCATAGTGAGTAGCAAAAGAGTCACGCTCCGAACGGTTCTGATGACCGCCCACCGCCTGATTCTTACGCACAGCAGCCAGCTTCTCAGCCGTCTCCTCACGGAGCTCATCCAGGCGAGCATACACGCGAGCAACATACTCACGCTCCGCAGCCATCTGCTCAGCAAACAGCTTCTCAGCCGCCGAAGAATCAGCAGACTGCTGGGGTAAAGATTCAGATGACACGTAAGCTCCTTAAACCTATGGTGTCTCAAAGACAGGGTGCGACAGGCACCCAAAAATACGGGTCACTATTTTACAGGACAGGCTCCGAAGGGCAGAAATATTACCCCCACAGAAAAGTGCCCCACCGGCTCAACCGGCGGGGCACCCCACATCAATATCAGCCGCACGCACCCTAAGGGCGGTAAGCCTCAAACTCTATAAAACTACTTCGACGGTAGCGGGTACTCAGACACCAAGCTCAGCGTCTCAAGACGGTAACCGTCCAGCGCCTCACGACCACCCAGACCCTCCAGCTCCAGAAGAGCGCCAACGCCGGCAACCTTCAGGTTCGCGCGCTCCACCAGCTTCGCGGCAGCCACCAGGGTACCGCCAGTCGCCAGCAGATCATCCAGCAGAAGAACACGAGTGCCCGGCGCGAAATCATTACAGTGAATCTCAATTGCCGCGCTACCGTACTCCAGCGCATACTCCTCACGGTACGTCTCACGCGGAAGCTTACCCGCCTTACGAACCGTCATAATGCCGGTGCCGGTAGCGTACGCGAGCGCAGAAGCAAGCAAGAAACCGCGAGCCTCAACACCAGCCACCACATCAAACTGACCCTCAAAACGAGTAGCCAGCTCATCAATGCACGCCTTGAACACCTCAGCATTAGCGAAGAGAGTGGTCACATCGTAAAAGAGGATGCCCTCGTGCGGGTAATTCGGAATCGTAGCGCAAGCAGCCGGAATCAACTGCTCAATAGGGGTTCGCGAAGCCTCAGAAGCGGGAACGCTCATGCTCTCTCTTTCGTGAAGTGGATAGCCCCGGAAAAAACGCCCGGGAACAATAACGCGGTAGAAGCCGCCTACAAAATTCTACCCTCTTCACCCGCGCTTGTCCTCAGATGAGCGACAAGAACCATCTGCCGGGATTAGCCTCTCTGAATCACAACCCGCAAGTCACGCTTAAGAATCTTGCCGGTCGGCCCCAGCGGCATGCTCTCCACCATCACGTAGCGGCGAGGATATTTATACGCCGCCAAACGAGTACGCGCCAAAGCATTCAATTCGGCCTGCAGCACGCCCTCATCGGCACCAGGACGCGGCATCACCACGGCGACAACTTCCTCGCCCACGCGCTCATCCGGCACACCCAGCACCGCTACCGACTGCACCTGCTCATGGGTGTAGAGAACATCCTCAATCTCACGCGGATACACCGAATAGCCGTTACGCAGAACCATGTCTTTAATACGATCCACGATGAAAATATTGCCCTGCTCATCAACACGAGCAACATCACCGGTCGCAAACCACTCGCCGTCAAAAACCTCAGCAGTAGCCGCCGGATTATTCCAATACCCAGCCATCACGTTCTCGCCGCGCACCCACAGCTGACCGCTCACACCCGGCGCGCATTCGGAACCCTCCGGGCAACGCACCTGCACCTGCACGCCCGGCAACACACGACCCACCGAGCCGAGCACCATGCCAAACTCCGCCTGATTAAAGGAAACCACCGGCGAGGTCTCGCTCAAACCGTAGCCCTCATACACCGGGCACTCGATTAGGGTCTTCCACGCAGTATGCACCGGCGCCGGCAGCGGCGAACCACCCGAAATACCGAAACGGATGCGACCTCGCAGCGAGCGCGCGCGCTCAGGCTCAGCCTCCAGCGCCGCCGCCAACGACACGTACATGCTCGGAACCGCCGCCAGCACCGACACCCCGGCGCGCTCAATCAGGTTCAGCGCGCCCTCGGGAGTAAAACGCGGCAGCAAAGCCACCGTAGCCGACGCCGCAAACGCCGCATTCATCGACACCGTCTGACCGAACGCATGGAACAGCGGAAGACCACCAAAAATGACATCCTCAGCGGTAAAACCAAAAACGCTCACGCAGCTACGAGCATTCGAGAGGATATTCGCGTGAGTCAGCGTCGCGCCCTTCGGCTTGCCCGTCGTACCCGAAGTGTAAAGAATAATCGCCGGGTCACTCGCCGCCACCGGAACGGGTTCCAGAACCGTCTCGGCAGACGCAGTATCGGCAGGCGCGTCAAAAGGAGCTACCGGCGAGCCCTCTCCCCCGGTGAAAATCTCACAACGAACCGAGCCGTTCTTCACCAGCACCGTCGAGGAAGCCTCCGACGCCAGGCGAGTACCTGCAAAAGCGAAAAGCACCTTCGCCCCGCTATCGCGCAGATGATACTCCAGCTCAGCACCCGACAGCAGCGGATTCAACGGAACACAAATCGCGCCCGCAGCCACAATGCCGTAATACAGCGCAGGCATCAACGCCACATTCGGCATAGACAACGCCACACGGTCACCACGCTCAACACCGAGCGCCTCCAGATGACGCTGAACCTGCGAGGCGGCAGACGCCAACTGCGCGTAGCTCACCATCTGCATATCAGCAGGTTCAGAAGCCGGAATCGCCAAAGCAGCCTTAGTCCCGGCAGACGATGCCGCCTCCGCCAGAAGGTAGGCAATATTGTTCGCTGAATCGTGCATTTCAGACATGATAAAAACTCTCACCACAGAAAAATCGGTATATCTAGAAAAGAAGAAGCCAAGATAGAAGCCCGGAAAAGAGCCCGAAGACAGCAGAAGGGCGTACCTTCAGCCGCTCCCCTGAAACATCAGAGGAACAGCACAAGATACGCCCCAGCTACTACTGAGCAGCAGACCAGTCCAAGAAGCTCTCGGCAAGCGCAGCCCCGCCATTGGGGTCACGAGTTACAACAATGACCGTATCGTCACCGGCGATAGTGCCCATAATCGCCTCAAGACCGCCCTGATCAATCGACGAAGCCAAGAACTGCGCAGCACCCGGAGGAGTACGCAGAACCGTAATATTCGCCGAACCCTCAGCGGTAATCAGCAGCTCCTTGAACAGGGAAATCATACGGGCATCAGGTGCAGTACCGCCGCCACGACGAGCAGGGTAATTCGGCACAGCATAAATCAAGCCGGCGCCTTCATCACGGATGCGCTCAGCGCCAATTTCAACAAGATCACGGGAAAGGGTCGCCTGAGTAACCTTCATACCATCATCGGTCAGGTACTGCGCCAGTTCAGCCTGGGAGCGGACACGTCGGGTCTGCAGCAATTCAACGATGCGTGCCTGACGCGCGATCTTGGTCGAGGGGAAAGGCATAATATCTCTTCTTCCTACGGTGCCAATCACGAATTCAGAACGGGCTGCCCAGCGGTGGCGCAGCGCAACATTCTTTACTACCCAAGATAATACATATGCACATAAATATGCGCACCAAATATGGATTATTCCAAGATATGGGGGAAATTTCAGGGTTTATCTCACCAGCTGTCACGCAAAACGCCGCGAACGTAGCGTGTATCTACACATTCAGGCGCATAACCTCACAATGAATGCATAGTGTGCAAGAACATTCTGGGGTGGTACGTCACGCCAGTCAAGAGATCTCCGGCAGGCGAGCGCGAAAAAGGAGCCCGCCTCCAGCAACACCACGTGCGCCAGAAACAGGCTCCTTCAACAAAACTTCGAGGTGAATCCTCATGACTCAGAACGCCTAGCGCTCATCCTCCACCAGACCGTCCAGGTCCTCATACTCGACATCGTGCGAACGACGGTTCAGCCACACAGCAAAACCAAGACCCAGCAGAAGCACCAGCACCGCACCAACAATACTTGCGATACCGGCAAAACGCTCAGCATTCACGCTTGCCTCAGTCACAGGCTTCAGCGTGCCCTTCTCAGCGGTATAGGCAACCTCAAGGGTGCCGTTCTTCTCCACCAGCAGGCCGTCCACCTCACGCGGGAACTCCGAAGGAACATCACCAGTCTGCGAACCACGGAACTCAATCGAAGCGCCCGAAGTCACCTGGTACTTATCCTTCAGGTTCGACACATAGGTCTTACCGTTCAGAGCGTCATCAGCCGGCAGGTTGCCCTTATAGCGAGCCACATTACCCTTCGTAATCAGGTCAGGAGTCAAATCCTGATAAGTACCCTGAATAACCCAGCTCTTACCGGCATACTCGGCGTTATTATTGACCGACGCAAAAGCGCGGACACCCACAACAGCCAAAATAATGGAAAGAATAACCGCAACCGCAGCAGAAAGAACCGACAACCAGTTCACACCCGGGCGGTCCTCCAGCTCTTCCTCACTCATTGCGAAAAGGGAGGAGTTCTCTTCCTCATCGTCGTAATCCTCGTACTCGTCGTACTCCTCATACTCAGATTCTTCATACTCAGAGTCATCGTACTGAGAATCCTCGAAATAGGTTTCTTCGACCTCAGACTGCGACAGCTCGTCCTGTTCGCGCGAGTTCTCTCGATTAGCCATTACTCTCTCCCTCACTTCATCTATCTTCTAGGGTACCCATAACCACATGAGTTCACCAAGGAAAGCGCTTATCAGCGCTTCATGAACACACTAAACAGGTAAACCCACGACGCAACGCCAAAAGCTACGGGGTGGGAGCCAGCGACTCCCACCCCGTCAGCACTAGGCACTACGCCATAGGGTTAGACCCGGTTAGACACGCGGTTCTGCACCCAGCTGCTCAACAGTCGCAGCCACAGCGGCCTCACGAGCAGCCGACGCCTCATCAGCAGTCAGCGTACGATCCGGCGCACGGAAACGCAGCGCAAACGCCAGGGACTTCTTCGACTCATCAATACCGGTACCGCGGTAATCATCGAACACGCGGATATCCTCCAGCAGCTCGCCAGCGCCCTCACGCAGAACGCGCTCCACCTCAGAAGCAGGCAGGTCACGGTCCACAAGAAGCGCCACATCCTGAGTAGCAGCCGGGAAAGTCAGTACCGGAGTAGCCTGACGTGCCTCAACACGATCAGCGAACAGCGCCGAGAAATCCAGCTCAAACGCGCAAGTACGCTCCGGCAGGTTCAGCTCCTGCAGAAGCTTCGGGTGCAACTCACCAGCGAAACCAACACGCTCACCGGCAGCATTCAGAACCTCAGCCACACGGCCCGGGTGGAACGCAGTGTGCACACCATTACGCATCTGAATCTCAGCCGAAACAGCGGCAGCCACCAGACGCACAGCGTCCAGAGCGTCACGCCAATCGTAAGCACGCGGAGCGGCACCCGGCATCGCCTCGTGCTCAGTACCTGCAAACAGACCAGCAATGAAAGTGGGCTGCTGCGGAATACCGGCATTCAAATCAGCCAGAACCTCATCCGACGGGCGAGCGCCCAGCGGCGGAATGGACTCCGAACCCAGCTGCTCACCCGGAATGAACACGTGACCCGCCTCGAAAATAGCCAAGTTCTTGAAACCGCGAGACAGGTTACGCTTCAGAACCTCAACGAGGCCCGGCAGCAGCGAGCGGCGCATCCAGCCCTCAGCCGAAGAAATCGGGTTCTCCAGGCGAATCGAAGGAACCTCAGTCACCGGGTTCTCGGGGGTGCTCACCCACGGAGCCGACCACAGGTTGTTCGCATCAGCCGACACGAAGGGGTACGCAAACACCTCAGTCAGACCGGAAGCCGCCAGCGCATTCAGCGCACGACGCTTACCCGCCTGCTCCGGAGTGTAACCGCGGCCAGCAGGAGCCACCGGCAGAGTCGAGGGGATGTTCGCGTAACCGTCAATACGTGCGATTTCCTCGGTCAGGTCTTCCTTCGCGCGCAGATCAGTACGCCACGACGGGACAGTCACCGCGTAACCGGACTCGGTACGCTCCACCGAGCAACCAATCTCACGCAGGCAGGACTCAATCTGCTCCGGCGAGTAATCCACGCCAATACGGCCAGCAGTGTAATCAGCCGGCAGGTCAATCACGACCGGCTCATAGCCGAGGGACACGTCGGTCACGCCCGGCTCAACCTGAGCACCAGCCAGCTCAACCAGCAGCTCAACCGCACGCTGGGCAGCAGCAGCCTGAATCTGCGGATCAACGCCACGCTCAAAACGCTTCGACGCCTCAGAAATCAGCTTGTGACGGCGAGCAGTACGAGCCACCGACACCTCATCAAAACGAGCAGCCTCAACCAGAATGCGGGTGGTCGAATCGGTCACCTCAGTGGAGGCGCCGCCCATCACACCGGCAAGACCAATCACGCCCGAATCATCAGCAATGACAATGTCCTCGGGGTGCAGAGCACGCTCCACACCATCCAGGGTCACCAGCTTCTCGCCAGCAGCGGCGCGGCGCACCACAATCTCACCCTGAACCTTGTCAGCATCGTAGAAATGCAGCGGCTGACCGGTCTCCAGCATCACGTAGTTCGAAATATCCACCGGCAGCGACAGCGAGCGCACACCCGCCAGACGCAGACGCGAAGACATCCAGGTCGGAACCGGCGCATCCGCCTTCACGCCCGAAACCTCACGCATCACGAAACGAGTGCAGCCCGGGTTACCGTGAATCGGGGCGTCATCACGCAGGACGACAGCGTGGCCGGCATCGTTCGCCTCCGGGGCGCGCTCGCCGTACGCCAGCACAAAATCCTCGAAGGAAGAACCGGTAGCGTGGCACCACTCGCGGGCAATACCGCGCAGGGAGAACGCGTAACCGCGGTCCGGGGTCACGTTCACCTCAGCCGCCTGATCGTACAGGCCCAGCAGCTCCATCGCGTCGGTGCCAACCTCCGGGTCCAGGCCCAGGGTCGAGAGCACCAGGATGCCACCGTGGTCGTCGCCAATGCCCAGCTCACGGGTCGAGGCAATCATGCCAGCCGACTTGTGGCCGTAAGTCTTGCGGGCGGTAATCGCGAAACCGCCGGGCAGAACAGCACCGGGCAGGGTCACAACAACCTTGTCGCCGGGCTTGAAATTGTGGGCACCACAAATAATGCCCTGAACGCCGGAAGGCTCAATGCCCTTACCGGTCAGAGTCTGCTCCTGGCCCTCCGGAACCACACGCACCTGGCACCAGTTCACGGTCTTGCCATTAGAGTGAGTCTCCGGCTCCATGGAGAGCACCTGACCAACCACAATCGGGCCGGACAGCTCATCAGAGGGGCGGTGAACGTCTTCTTCTTCCAGGCCAACCTTCACCAGGGTCGCCATCAAATCTTCAGCCGAAGCATCCTCAGCTACAGGCACGAACTCGCGCAGCCATGACAGGGGTACACGCATAATTTAGATCTCCATCCCGAACTGCTCAGAGAAACGGATGTCGCCTTCAACCATGTCATGCATGTCAGCGACGTTGTTACGGAACATGAGGGTACGTTCAATACCCATACCAAAGGCGAAGCCCGAGTACTCCTCAGGGTCAATACCCGCCGCACGCAGAACGTTGGGGTTCACCATGCCACAGCCGCCCCACTCAATCCACTGCGGGCCGCCCTTAGCGTTCGGGTGCCACAAATCCAGTTCAGCGGAAGGCTCAGTGAAGGGGAAGAAGTTCGGGCGCAGGCGAATCTTAGCGTCCTCACCGAACATGGCGCGTGCCATGTACTCCAGGGTGCCCTTCAGATCAGCCATAGTCAGGCCCTTATCCACGGCAAGACCCTCGATCTGGTGGAAGACCGGGGTGTGGGTCGCATCCAGCTCATCGGTGCGGTACACCTGGCCGGGGCACACAATGTACAGCGGCAGCTCACGAGACAGCAGCGAACGCATCTGCACCGGCGAAGTGTGAGTGCGCAGCAGCAGGTGAGCGTTCTTCGGCTCAACGTAGAAAGTGTCCTGCATTTCGCGTGCAGGGTGATCCGGCTTAATGTTCAGAGCGTCAAAGTTATACCACTCAGACTCCAGCTCCGGACCGTCAGCAACTTCCCAACCCATACCAACGAAAATGTCGGTCAGGCGCTCCTGCATCAGAGCAATCGGGTGGCGGCCACCCAGAGAACGGCGAGGCGACGCAGCCGAAACGTCCACAGCCTCCTCAGCCAGGATGCGAGCCTCACGCTCAGCCTCCAGCTCAGCGGTACGAGCCTCAATAGCCTCAGTCAGCGCCGCACGAGCCTGACCCATCAGCTTACCCACCGGGCCCTTGTGCTGGTTCTGAAGATCACGCATCTGACGGTTCGCGATGCTCATGATGCCCTTCTCACCGAAGAAGCTCAGGCGCACCTCCTTGAGGCTGTCAAAATCGGTAGCCTTCTCGCGAATCTCCTGCTTGGCACGCTCACGCTCAGCCTCAAAAGCCTCACGGATAGCGTCCAAACCGTTCTCGGGGTTCTCCTCCAGAACCTGCGCAATGCGGGCGAGAACCTGAGCCGGGCCGTTAAGACCCTCGTGTTCCTGCACGGAATCGGTCATTGTCACTCTTCTCTGCATACCACCGGCACTATGCCGGCTGGCTCGTTATACACCTTAGGCAGCACCGTCACCGCTATCTCGCACCCACACGCGGGGCGCGGCAGGTAACGGGCGCATATCCTATCCATTTTAGACCAGAGAACGAAGCGCAAACAGCAGAACGCCCGGATAGTCCATCCGGGCGTTCTTGAGCATATAACCTCAACAACAATGTTGAAGAGTTGTACTTACTTCAGAGCCTGCTTCACAGCCGGGTCGAAAGAAGCACGAATCCACAGCACGTTCGCAATGAACCATGCCGCGTACAGGGGCACGAAGCCGTAGCGCTGAGCGTCAATGACATTACCAATCAGAGACAGAATCGCCACGAACGCACCCAGAATCGCAAAAATCAGACCAACGGTCAGGCCCAGACGCTTGCCCTTCTGAATCGTGAAGTACACCCAGATGTACACAACCGCAGAGACGACCAGCAGGCCGATACCGCCTGCAACACCGACCTCCGGCAGACCCTTCAGCGGGGACAGGTTATCCGGTGCGAACGAGGAAATAACACCGTGGATCAAGCAGAGCAGCGCCGAGACAATCATAATCTCCTGCAGGCGCAGAATCTTCGGGTGCTTGGTCGGCGAATGGAACAGAATTCCGCGCGGCTCAGCGCCGCCTTCCTGAATATAAATAGCTTGAGTGTCCGAGGGAACCGCGTCGGAGCGGTAGGCACCCGGATCAAACGGGGGTTGAGCAGTCATCATTGTCTCCCAATACGTATGTGATTTCTCCCTCAATACTACCGCCTACCGAAAGGTTTCCAAAGTATGCACCCGTGTCGAACCCATATGTGACAAAATCCCCACCCCCACAAAAACCCACAAAGAGACAGCCTAAGCGTCCACAACGCCAACAAAAAAGCCACCACACAAGCTACAAAAACAGAAAGCAGGAGGCGACACGCACCTCCTGCTTTCACATAGCTTCCGCTTATAGACACCCCAAATGCACAGGCTCGCAGGCTAAAACGCTAGCTAAAAAGACCTGAGCAAATGTAGTCGTTCTCGTCCTTCACACCCGGCGGCACCGCAAACAGCGCGCTACCGGTATGACGCAGATACTCGCTCAAAGCATCCGAAGAAGTCATCGTGCTCAGCATCGGGATGAAATGCGTACGCGGATCACACACATACGCGATGAAGAACAGCCCAGCGTCCAGGCGGCCCAGTTCATCGGCACCGTCCGTGTAGTTGAAACCGCGACGCAACATCTGCACGCCCTGATTCTGATCCGGGTGCATCAGACGCATGTGCGAATCAGCCGGAATCAGAGGACCCGAGCGGCCCTTCTCCGAAAAATTAGGAGCCGAGAACTCATCGCCACCCGACAAAGGCGCACCGGTCACCTTCGTACGACCCACAATCTCCTCCTGCTCACGCAGACGGGTGCGGTCCCACGTCTCAATATTCATGCGGATACGACGAGCAGCCAGATAGCTACCGCCCTCCATCCACGCCGGACTATTCGCCGAATTCTCAGAGGAAGTCCACACGTGCTTCTTCAGCAGGTTCGGGCTCTCCACCTTCAGGTTATTCGTACCGTCCTTGAACCCGAACAGGTTACGTGCCGTCACCTGGCTCGTCGAGGTCGAAGAGGTACGACCGAAACCCTGCTGGTTCCACGCAACCACGGCACGACCGCCAGCAATACGAATCAGGTTACGAATCGCGTGGAACGCCACCTGTGGGTCATCCGCACACGCCTGAATGCAGATATCACCGTTGCTACGCTTCTCCTCCAGCGCATCACCGGTCATATGAGGGATGCGGACCAGCGCCTCCGGGAGCTTAGAGGCAAAGCCAAAGCGGTCCTTACCCTCATCGTCAACGAAGAAGCTACGGCCCAGACCAAAGGTGAGGGTCAGATTCGCGGCGGACAGGTCCATCGCCTCGCCGGTGTCCTTAGGAGGCGCCTCATAGGAGCGGTCCTCTCCCACCAGCTCGCCCACCTGCAGCTTCGCAGCAGCGGCACTCCATTCCTTGAACAGGGACTGGATTTCGTCACGGTCGGTAGTCTTCAGGTTCAGCGCCGCAAAATACATGCGGTCCTGAACCTCAGTAGAAATGCCGCTCTGATGCTCACCGTAGAACGAGTGGGAATCCTTCGCGGCAGTCGAGGAAGCGCTCGCAGAAGCCTGCGCACTGGAATTGGAGGAGCATCCGGCGAGCGCGCCGAGAGCTCCCAGGGCGCCAGCACCAGCCAGGGCGGCACCGAGCGCACCGCGTCGGGAGGTGCCAGCAGGCTTAGCCGCGGGCGCTGCTTCAGGGGCTACTTCAGGGGTGTGGTGGTTGGAATCGGTAGGCATTGGAAGGCCTTTCGTATGGTGTGTGAATGATGAAGAACGAGGGGCACGCTGCTGTGCCCCGCAGGCGGGATGAGCCTGTGCCGGGCAGGGACGCAGATAAACCACAATCCCCACCCGGCATGTCCGCGAACATCAAATACCGCGGCAGGTGAGCGTCGGCCAGATACTACTTAGTACCCGCGCCGGTCACAACCTCAGTCATCTTCGAAATCGGCTCAGAGAGCGCCTGCACAGCGTCGGAGAGCTCACGCACCTGCTCCTTGGTCAGTTCATCGTACATAGCGAAGCCGTCGCCCTTCTTGTACTTGTTGAGCAGCTTCTGAACGACGTCGAGCTTCTTCGCGATGTCCTCAGCCAGCTTCGGGTCCTTCTGCTTCAGAATCGGCAGAACGTCCTCATACGCCACGCGAGCACCATCAATGTTGCCCTGGAAGTCCGAGAGGTCAGTGTGCGACCAGATCTCTTCCTCACCGCTGATCTTGGTGTTTACCACCTCGTCGAGCAGCTCCTTAGCGCCGTTAGAAATCTGGAATGCCTCAAGCTTGAACTCGGAGGAGTGGACCTCATCGTAGAGCTTCTGGGTGTCCTCAACGAGCTTCTTCGCCAGCTCTGCACGTTCCTGAGCGGTCAGCGGAGTGTACTCCTTGCCGCCGTTCTTCTCAGCGGTAGGCTGCCACAGGTCCTTCTCAATCTTGTGCCAGCCGGTCCATTCCTTGCCCTCTTCCACGTCTGCTTCACGTGCATCCAGGGAGGGGTCCAGGTCACCGAAGGACTCAGCGACCGGCTCGATGCGTTCGTAGTGCAGGCGCGCGGAGGAGTACAGCGCCTTCGCCTCTTCCACCTTGCCGGCGGTGTAGAGCTCAGCGAACTGCTCGGTCTTGGTCTTCAGCGCCTCCACCTGATCCTTGACGTAGGAGGTGTACTGGGTGACTGCGGTGTCGCGCAGCGCCTGCTCATCGGCAGAGATAGTTGCCGCGTTCTCATTCTTGGTCACGGTGAAATCGCCGCGGATACCGTCGCCAACCATGCCGGGCTTGCATGCGGTCTTGTAGCTACCTTCGCTCAGTTCCACGGTCAGGTCGCGGCTGAGGTTCGGGCCAATGTTCTCCACCTCAGAAACGATACGCAGGCCGTCTGCACCGAGCACGTAGAACTCGTTGACCTTGGTGCCTTCGTTCTTGACCTTGAAGGTGACCTTGCCAGCCTTCACGGTAGTCGCCGACAGCTTGCAGGCATCGTCGCTAGCGCTGACGTTAATAACGCCGTCGGAGGATGCGGCGCCCGAAGCGGAGGACGCCACGTTCTGGTTATTGGGGGTGCAGCCGGTCAAGGCGAGCGCGCCGACCGAAAGCAGTGCACCGGCGGAGGCGAGAGTCTTACGCATAGGTTCTCCTTATGTAGAGGTCCCGTGAAGGGTGAATGTATGAATAGTTAGGGTTCGCGGCCAATCGTTGCCGCAAAAATCTAGGGGGCTGGTTCTCCCGTGAAGGCAGAACGCAACCGGGTTTAGCAGCCGGGTTTAGCAACCTGGTTTAGGCGGCAGCCTTTTCGGTTTCCGGCTTCTTAGCCGCCGCCTTCAGACCCGGGCGCTGGGCACGGATGAATAGCGGCATCACAATGCCCACGTACAGAATCCAGGCGCCCGCCTCAAGCCAGGTAGTGGTCGAGGACAGGTTGAACACAGCCTTGAGCAGGGTGCCCACAAAACCGCTCGGATCGATGTAACGGTAGGACTCGAACGCGGTGCTGTTCAGGCCCGGCAGAATGCCTGCCTCCTGCAGGTCATGGATACCGTAGGACAGCACGCCGGCGGCAACGATGATCAGGAACGCGCCGGTAATGGTGAAGAAGCGCGAGAGGTTAATGCGCATCATGCCGCGCATCATGCCCCACGCCAGCACAATGGCGATAGCGATACCGACCAGTGCACCGAGCATCGGGGTTGCGTTCGCCTCCTGACCTGCGGTGCGGGTTGCCGACCAGATGAACAGGGTGGTCTCAAGACCCTCACGGCCCACGGAAAGCGCAGCGAGCAGGATGACCGCCCAAGCGCTGGTCTGCGCTGCATCCAGCTTGTCCTTCAGCTCGGCGGAGAGCATGCGGGCGTTTTCAGCCATCCAGAAAATCATCCAGGTGACGAAACCGACCGAGATAATGGACAGGGAGCCGCCGATGGCTTCCTGCGCTTCGAAGGTGAGGGTTTCGGGGCCGAAGGTCAGCAGCGCGCCGAATCCGAGGGAGAGCAGGACCGCTACGCCGACACCGGTCCACATGGGCGCCAGCAGGTGGGTACGCTGGGTTTTGCGGATGTATGCGAGGAGGATACCTACGACCAGTGCCGCTTCAAGGCCTTCGCGCAGACCAATCAAAAAGTTTCCGAGGAAGGCTCCCCAAAAGTTCATCTCAGTATCACCAATTAGTTAGTTTTCTCTTACCTAATAAACATACGGCGCTCAGGGCAGGATTTCATCCCGAGATAAGAGGGTTGGAGGGGCCAAAGCTCGCCAAAGCTTTACGATGCAGGTTCTTAGGCACGCTCTGTCTCCATAACTTTACGTCTTATGAATATTCGACCTACCATAAGCACTGGTCAGAACCATATGACGCATATGACCCCCTCAAAATATGAATAAAGGCGGGACTCCCCACAGGGAATCCCGCCTTCAAACAGTGTCACAAAAGATAGAGAAAATTTATCCTGTTACCGCCGCGAATGTGTCACACAACGGCGAATTAGCCTCGCAACGAACTAGCGCAGAGCATTAGGTCATACCTTGGGTCTACGCCTCACCAGTGCCAGTGTCCTGCAGCTGCTGCAGAAGAGCCACAACAATCGGCAAATCCGCCGGAATCCACGGCAAACCCAGCAAATCATCGTACGCCTGTGCGTCATCCTTAGACTTCGGCAGCGGCATCCACCGCAGCGCGCTGTGATCTTCCAAAGTATCCGGAGTACCCGAAAGAATCTCCGCAAAGAACACGCGCATCGCCAGACGCTCGCTCAGACGCCAACCCTGCGGGTACGCGCCGGGCACCTCAGCGCCCAAACGCGCCTGCACCCCCAGCTCCTCTTTCAGCTCACGCACCAGCGCCTGCTCGAAGCTCTCCCCCGGCTCGACCTTACCGCCCGGGAACTCCCACATACCGGCAACAGTCTGCGGCTCAGAACGCTGAGCCACCAGCATACGGGTCGGAGCCACCAAAGAATCGACCACGGCGGCGCCAACCACCTGAACCTCAAACGAGGGCGACACTTCACTCATCTTTCTCTACCTTCTTCTACGCTTTAGAATCCTTCAGCGGATGCGCATCCTCAGCAGCGTGCTCCGCTACTTCCTTCTCGGCATCCTCAGTATCCTCAGGCTCAGGAGCTTCCTCCACGCCTTCCTGCCACTCTTCTTCCTCATCATTCATATTCGAGGCTTCTGCCACCTCACGGCGAATATTAGTGCCGTCATTCAGCAGAATCAGAAGGCGGTTACCGTTCTTGAACTCCATGAGGAAGACATCCTCAAGCTCGACCTCAGCGGCACGCAACTGTAGGTACACCCAATCCTCGGTCTTGTGCGCATCCGCGATATCGCGAGTGATCAAGCTACCCTTCACAATCAGAGCAAAGTTCGGCACACCGTCACCCTTACGGATCACGCTCAGCGCACCGTTCGGTTCAATCTGAGCGAACTCAATGTCTTCCAGGTCGTAAATACCCTGCGCACGAAGGTCAGCAATCAGGCGCATCGGATCAAGAACCACATCTGCCTGCTGGAAGCTCTTAATATCGATATCACCATCCGTAATGACCGGCACGCGCTGCTCACGCACCGCCATATGCAGAAAACGAATCTTCGTGGTCGCCACGTTCAGCAGCTGAATCATGCACAGCGTAAACACCATGTAGATGACAAAGTAGAACAGGCTAATCTGCTCGCTGTACAACACGCCACCGAACACACCACCGATGACAAAGTTACCGATGGTATCAATCGGGGTCTGGTGCCCCGCCTGAGAACGGTGAGTCAGACGCAGGTACACCAAAAGAATGATCAGGCCAACGAAAATCTTTAGCAAACGATAAACGATCATCTCAACGGTCATAACAAAAATCTCCTAGAACTAAGCCCGGAAAATATCCGGCTCCAAATAAATGATGCGTGCCGCAGGAACAGCCTCGCGAATACGAACCTCAGCCGCGTCAATCTCATCAGCTACCGCACGACCGGTGTCAGCATCATGAATACGAATCTTTGCCGCCACCAGAATCTCCTCAGGACCCAAGTGCACGGTCTTAATGTGGATAATGCGCTCGCTATCGCCATCCTCAATCGCCGCACGAATCTTCGCCAAATCCTCCGGAGAAGCAGCCTCACCCAAAATCAGGGACTTCATCTCCACCGCAAGGAACACAGCAATAAAGACCAGCAGCACACCAATAGCCAGGGTACCGAACGCATCCCACAGACCATTACCGGTCAACAGAGTCAGACCCACACCAAAGAGCGCAAAAATCAGACCCAGCAGCGCACCCGCATCCTCCAGCAGAAGCACCGGAAGCTCCGGGTTCTTCGAAGTACGCAAGAAACGCATCCAGCTCTGCTTGCCCTTCAGATCACGCGACTCCTTCACCGCCACGCGGAACGAATTACCCTCCAGCAGAATCGAACCCACCAGAACAGCCACCGGAACCCACTGCCACTCAGTAATACCGTGCGGGTCATGCAGCTTCTCATAACCCTCATACAGAGCGAACAAGCCACCCAGGGCAAAGATAATAATCGAAACAATAAACGCGTAAATATAGCGGTTACGGCCATAACCAAACGGGTGCTCCTCATCAGCCTGCTTCTGCGAAGCGCGACCGCCCAAAAGAAGCAGAAGCTGATTACCCGAGTCAGCCACCGAGTGAATAGCCTCCGCCAACATCGACGAAGAACGAGTCAGCGCAAAAGCCAAAAACTTCAGCACCGCAATACCCAGGTTCGCACCCAGCGCGGCAATAATCGCGCCCGAACCCGAATGACCAGAAGGAGCAGACATAATTTCCCTTTCTCAGCCCTAAACTAAAACTCTAAAACCTATGAGGCTAAGGCGGCCCACCGCTGTACCACAGCCGTGAACCGCCCAAAGCCTAGCGAGAAACGCCGCGCTGAGCCATCGCCGAAGCATACAGGCACACAGCAGCAGCCGTACCCACATTCAAAGACTCAGCCGAACCATAGACAGGAACAGCCACGCGCATAGTGGCGGCCGCCTTCTCTTCAGCGTTCAAGCCCTGCGCTTCATTCCCGAAAAGCCACATGGTCGGCTTAGAAAGATCAAAATTACCCTTCACACCGGACGGGGCACTCGCCTCCACACCGGCACGACGAGCCGCCGTGTACTCACTCAGCTCCTGCAGATTCACCGCACCATAACCGTCAGCAGCCAGCACAGCAGTACCCTGAGACTTCACATCCTCCGCGAAATCCTCCAGCTGCACGCCCTGAATAATCGGCACATGGAACAGCGAACCCGCGGTAGAACGCACCGTCTTCGGGTTATACAAATCCACCGAACCCTTAGTCGTAATCACCAGGTCAGCACCGGCCGCATCGGCCACACGAAGAATGGTGCCCGCATTACCCGGATCCTGCACACGAGACAGCACAGCAATCAGCTTCGGGTTCAACGCGCCCTCACCCCACAGCAGCGAGAACGACGCATCCACCATAAAGGAAACCGCAATAATACCCTGCGGGCTCACCGAATCAGCCATCGCCTCCAGCACTTCATCGGTCACCACACGCATAAAGACGCGGCGGCCCTCCTCCGGGGTGGGAGTGCCGTACACCTGCTCCAGCAGCTCAGCAATATCCTCATGACGGTCAAAAGCCGCCTCCGTAACGTAGACAGCATCCAGAATCGGCTTCTTCAGATGCGCCTTCAACGCCTCACGCACAGCCTGCGGGCCTTCCACCAGGAACTGGCCCTTCTTCGTGCGGGCAGCGCGGGTACGCAGCTTCGCAATATCGCGGACACGATCTGCCTGCGGATTGGACATCACAACGGGGGTACTAATACGTTCAAAAAAGTTCACTCTTAAAGGGTACAGGCAAAGGCACACCCAAAAACACGGAACAGCCACAAGCACAACCCCAGATACGCAGAAAGCGGCCGCCCACACTCAAAGTGCAGACGGCCGCTCACGACGCTTAAGCATCCTACCCCGAACCTAGATTCTCGAGGTAAGAACACAACCTAGGCTAATTAAGCCTTGGGAGCCGAGGTGTCCTCGGGCAGGTTGTTCTTAGCAATCTCAACCAGTGCGTTGAAGGCAGCGGGCTCGTTAACAGCCAGCTCAGCCAGCATACGGCGGTCGACCTCAACACCAGCAGCCTTCAGGCCCTGGATGAAGCGGTTGTAGGTCAGGCCCTGTGCGCGGGAAGCAGCGTTGATACGCTGAATCCACAGGCGACGGAAGTCACCCTTCTTCTTACGACGGTGGTCGTAGCTGTAAACCAGCGAGTGAGTGACCTGCTCCTTAGCCTTACGGTACAGGCGAGAACGCTGACCGCGGTAGCCGGATGCACGATCGAGAATAGTACGGCGCTTCTTGTGCGCGTTAACCGCGCGCTTCACACGTGCCACGTGTGTCTCCTTCGTCTTATGTCCTGAACAGCTCACATATCACGCTGAACAGGAGCGAGTCTTTAATCAGTGCGCACCACTATCGGTGCGCCAGGTGCAGAGAGTAAGCGTTGCTTACTTACCCAGCATCTTCTTGACAACCTTTGCCTGGCCGCCGGTAACGATCTGGTCAGAAGCCAGACGACGGGTCAGACGAGAGGACTTGTGCTCCAGGTAGTGGCGACGGTTCGCCTGCTGGCGCTTAACCTTGCCGCTACCGGTGAGCTTGAAGCGCTTCTTAGCACCAGAGTGGGTCTTCTGCTTCGGCATAGCTGCCGTTCTCCTTACATTCATCCCCCGCCACAACGGCGGGGTAGCTTAGTGGGGTTGAGCGATACACGCATCAGCCCCAAGGACCAAAGGTGAGGCACCCCCAACGAGGTGCCTCGGAACCGGCACCGGGTGAACCCGCAACACCCACCCAACGGTGGAGGCGCGTGCCCATCCTAAAGTGACGACCCGGTTCCCTACTCGGCGGAAGCCTGTGCCTTCAACTCGGCAGGCATAGCGTCTGCCAGAGAATTAGTTACGGGCTTCGCCTTGGTCGTGTCAATACGCTCGCGACCCTTGCGACCGCCGGCGCCCTGCTCACGGCGAGCCTCTGCCTTACCGCGAAGCGGAGCCAGAACCATCACCATGTTGCGGCCATCCTGACGGGGGCGAGACTCAACGGTGCTCACCTCAGCCAGTTCAGCCGCCAGACGCTCCAGCAGACGCACACCCATCTCGGGGCGCTGCTGCTCACGACCACGGAACTGAATCATTGCCTTGACCTTGTCACCACCGGAAAGGAAACGACGAGCGTGTCCAACCTTGGTTTCGTAGTCGTGGGTATCAATCTTCAGGCGGAAACGGATCTCCTTCAGAACGGCATTAGCCTGCTTCTTGCGGGATTCACGAGCCTTGATTGCGGCTTCGTACTTGTACTTACCGTAATCCATGAGCTTGCACACGGGCGGCTTCGCGTTCGGGGCAACCTCGACCAGGTCGAGTTCGGCGTCCTCAGCCAGACGCAGAGCGTCCTTCAGAGGGACAACGCCTACCTGCTCGCCACCGGGACCGACAAGACGGACCTCGGGAACGCGGATACGATCGTTAATGCGTGGTTCGCTAATGACTAGCTCCTGTGCTCTGTGGGTTTCCCCGTGAATACTATCCGTTGCGGGCACTAAAAAAGCCCCCGCAGTTACACAAGCGGAGGCACAAACCAGCGTACGCCGAAAGCGGCGGACGAACCCGTTCACCTCAAAACTCGCAAACAAACGCCTGCGGCGGTCAACCGGGTGGGAGGCATGCTCCACTTGCAAACTGTCTACAACCATACCGCAGAACCCCCTACAGGCGCAAGGAATTAGACGCAAAACACCATAAAAATTGCGGTCCTGACCGCGGAAAGTCCACGGAGGCGCCCACTCTTAAGGACGCATTTACCGAAACAAACGAAATGTGAGATTCTAGGACTATGAGCACTGAAAACACGAGTTTCCGCTTCACCGCGGAAGAAGAAACCCCCGTACACGGTCACACCGAACTCACCGAAGAGCAGGTCGAAGCCGTCAATGAGCAGCTGCGCGACATCGCAGACGTACCCGCCATCGAAATCATCAGCTCCGCAGCCATCCACATGATGAGCGCCGCAGCCGTCAAGTGCGGCCTCGCAGCCGAAGAAAACGCCGACGACCTCAAGGACCTCGACGAAGCACGCAAGCTCATCACCGCATTGGCAGGCCTCGTCACCGCCGCAGCACCCGAAATCGGCTCCCAGCACGCAGCACCCCTGCGCGACGGCCTGCGCACCCTGCAGCTCGCATTCCGCGAAGCATCCCCCTTCCCGGACGAGCCCGGCAAGGGCCCCGGCGAAAAGCTCACCGGCCCGGTCTACTAAACCGTACCCGGTCCATTCACAGCGAAGCCCCGTCTCCCTCACACTGAGGAAGATGGGGCTTCGTTACGTATAAAGTCTGTGCGGACCTGTACGGATAAGAAATCTACGCAGGCTAGATATGCGGGCTAGAGCGAGCCGGTAGCTTTAGCGGGAGCCAGCGACCTCAAGAGCCTGCTCAAAACTAAAGTTCCCCACATACAGTGCCTTACCAAGCACCACGCCCTCCAAGCCATAAGGCACCATGGAACGCAGCTTCTCAAGATCAGCCAGCGACGCCACACCACCGGACGCCACCACCCGGCAGGCAGTCTGAGCCAACACCTCATCCAGTAGCTCCGCACCGGGACCCGCCAGCGAACCGTCCTTGCTTACATCCGTGACGATATAGCGGCGCACGCCCGCGCCCTCCAGCCAAGCCAGCGCCTCCGCCAGGTCAGGGCCCGACCAGTCGGTGCCGCGAGCCACCGTCACCCAGCCCCGCTCGGGGTTGTAGCGGGCGTCGAGCCCCAGGGCAAGAAGATCAGAATCCGCGTAACGAGCCAGGGTGTCTTCAAGCCAGGAAGAATCCGCCAAAGCCGCACTGGTCACGTTCACGCGATCCGGGTTCAGGCTCAGGGCGCGCTCCAGGCTCTCAGCATTACGAACGCCGCCGCTGACCTGGATACGAACCGGAGCGGAGCCCGTTCGGGCATTCTCGGCACGGACGGCGGCAACCACCTCAGCCAAAACCTCAGTATTCGTGCCGCGGCCAAACGCCAAATCAAGGTCAACCAGGTGAATCCAGCGGGCACCAGCCTTCACCCAGGTCAGAGCCGCCTCCACCGGGTCGAGGCGCTGCTCACCACCGGACAGGGTGCCACCCACCGGGCGCACCGCATAGCCTTCAGAAATATCAACAGCGGGCAGAAGTTCAAGAACGGGCGCAGACATTAGTTACCTCCCGCAACAGTAGCGGAATCATCAGAAGACAGGCGACCGGTCACCGCCAGGGATGCAACCCAGCGGCGCATAAATTCCGCTCCCAGCTCACCGGAGCCCACCGGGCAGAACTGCACCGCCGTCAGCGGGCCGTTCTCCACCGCCGCAATATAGGCGGGTTCAGTTGCCGTCCAAGTCACCGCGGGAGGGGCAATATATTCAATGCTCTGGTCAAAAGCCCACTCAAAAACGCCGTGCTCAGACTTGAAGTGAGCCTCGCCCTCAAGGTCCTTGAGCAGCGCGCTATCGGCAGACGGACTCAGAGCGGAAGCTCCGGGCGCCAGGTCGCGAGTAGAAAGCTCCACACCCTCACCGGGCCACTCCCCCATGCACTGCACCTGAACCTGACCCATCTGCGGATGCTCCACCGTAATAGAGTCAAAGAGGCAGCTCAACGCTGCACCGGCAACCAGCACCGGACGACCGCCGGCAACACGGCGACCAATCACGCGCTCGGCATCCTTAGCTTTCAGGTCTTCGTATGCCTCAAGAGAGCTCGCGCCGCCCGTAACCACCATGCCATCCGCCTCACGTAGCTGATCGGGCACGGTAGTGACGATAACGTCCGCCCCCGCATCCTGAAGAAGCTTTACCAGGGCGCCACGAGTTCCGGGTTCGCCCAAAACGGCAACCACAGGACGAGCGCTCTGCACAGTTTCAGCTTCGACGGCTCTGGATTCAACGGGAATAGGCATCGGTGCGCTCCTATTTCATAGGCTCAGAATTCATATAGTTCAGGCACTACAGCTTGAGCCAGATAGCGGGTTCAGAATCTGCAGACTCAGCTCTGCTACCCCAGGAGCGGGTACGAGCCGCAGCTCTGGGCTTTAGCGCTGAGTCTGAGGAATCTCCAGACGCTGACCGGCATCAACAGAGGTGCTGGTCAACGAGTTCAACTCCATAATACGAACCACAGTATCACGGGTATCACCCTGCGGATTGACCTCTCGAGCAATATCCCACAGGGTCTCGCCGTGCTTGACCACGACGACGGTTCGGGCCATCGAAGCATTCTCCACGGAAGCAGAAGCCGCCGGACCGAAGAAGCTAATAGCGCCGAGCACAATCAGCGCCGCCAGAGTCAGCAGGGGCAGACCCTTCAAGAAACCGCGCGGAGTGCCAAGACGACGAATCGAAGCGGGAACCGCGCGCAAAAGCTCGCCGCCCTTAGCCAGAAGAGCACTCTTCACGCTAGGCGCCTGCGCGGCAGAAGCAGCCTGCGCCTCAGAAACTACAGGGCGAACCGGTGCGGACTTCTGAGCAGAAACAGCGGGGGCAGATACGGTGGGAGCGTGGGTAGGCTGAGCCACCTGCGCGGGACGGGGCGCATGAGCCGCTCGAGAAGAACGCACAGACTGAGGAGAAGAAGGCACACGCGTGTGACGCTGGGTAGTGCGGGCGGGGTGAAGTACCACCAAACCTGCCGGAAGGTGTGCAGAAGTGCCGCGAGAAGCAATAGGTGCTGCAGTAGTCATTGTGGTTCCTTTCTCTCAGCTCGCCCCGGGGTTACCCCGCGGGTCTAGCAATGCCGAGCGATACCCGCTCGGAGGTCCTAGTTGAGTGATAACTATGGAGTGGTGATTGTTAGGCAATAACTATTGGGTAGCTAGTCCCTAGTAGTTAGGTCAGAGCGTCGGATGCACCGGGTCGATTTAGGCACCCCAGTTTTGGGCACCCCATCCCCTGCGCTCTCTCTTCGCCAGATGCTTTCTAGAGCATCCGGGGTAGATCATGCGAAGAGAGAGGCAGAGGATTCGAATACATTCGAACACTCATTCACTCTCCTCTCCCGAAGGACTCGGGGCGGAATCTTCGAATATTCTTCGAACATTCACCCGTAAATCCTGTATTTCAGGAGAGATTCAAGAGTATATACGAACTCTTGTTCTAAAGTCTAGCAGAGATGTACTAAAAATTTCTTCGAGTTTCGAAGAAAAAATCTAGAATATTTGTTTGAGTTTTTCGGTGTAGTGTTCTACACTGGTGTCAAGAGACGTTCCACACGCTCCTGATGAGTCCTACTCACAGCAGGTTTCTGTATTCGTTACAGCTTGGTTCTGTATCGACCGCAGGTGCTGCTGGCTGAGTATTGCTGTGTAGGGCGGAGGCGCTGACTCGTTGCCTGCGCGTTGCTCCGGCACGATTAGAATTCCTCCACCCCCTGACGAGATAAGACCCATTTCGGCAGGGCCCCAAAAATTTTTAGGGCACGCATCAGAAAGCGTGTGAAGCACCCATCCGTACCCCGACCGGACTATAGAAATCGGGGCACAGACCGAAGGAAAAGAAATGGCAACAGCACCCCGTCCGGCGCTGACCGCGCGCCAGCAGAAGATTCTTGACGCGATCCGCACCGAGATTGAACAGAAGGGTTACCCGCCGTCCATGCGCCAGATTGGTGACATGGTGGGTCTTGCGTCCCTGTCCTCGGTCACCCACCAGCTCGGTCGCCTCGAGACTATGGGCTACATTCGCCGCGACCCCAAGCTCCCCCGCGCCATTGAGGTGTTGGATGAGAACGGCGTCGGCATGCACGGTAGCTCCTCCTCGTCCCTGCCCGAGCTTCCCAACTTTGAGGTCGGTGACGAAGACCTCGTGCCTGTTCCCCTGGTCGGACGAATTGCAGCGGGCGGTCCCATCACCGCCGAGCAGTCCGTGGAGGATGTGCTCGCCCTGCCCCGTCAGCTGGTCGGTAGCGGCAAGCTCTTCATGCTCAAGGTCAAGGGTGACTCCATGATTGACGCCGCAATCTGCGACGGCGACTGGGTGGTTGTCCGCGAGCAGCACACCGCCGACAACGGCGATATTGTTGCAGCGTTGCTTGACGATGAGGCAACCGTGAAGGTGTTCCGTCAGGTCGACGGCCACACCTGGCTCATGCCGCGCAACTCCAACTACGAGCCGATTATGGGCGACCGCGCAACCGTCATGGGTAAGGTCGTCTCCGTGCTGCGCAGTCTCTAGACCGTGTTGCGCAGTCTCTAGAGACATAACGCTAAGGCTTTTAGCTCTACATAAAAATCACCCCGGTGACACGCGAATGTTCACGTATCACCGGGGTGATTTTTATATTTCCAAAGCGGGGCGGCGCCGCCAGGACTGGAGCCTGCCGGAGCTAACGCTCAATACCCGCCGAAAGACGAGCCAGCGCACCAATCACGGCTGTTTTATTCTGCGTCGACCACATGGGCGGCATAGCCTTCATCAAGAAACCGCCGTAACGCTTAGTCGCCACACGAGAATCCAGCACAGCCACGACGCCGCGGTCATTCACCGAACGAATCAGGCGGCCCGCGCCCTGCGCCATACGAATCGCCGCGTGGTGAGCAGAAACCGCCATAAAGCCGTTACCGCGGTGACGGTTCACCGCCTCCGTACGAGCCTGCGCAATCGGGTCATCCGGGCGCGGGAACGGAATGCGGTCCATCACCACCAGGCGGCACGAGTCGCCCGGAACGTCCACGCCCTGCCACAGGCTCATCGTGCCGAACAGGCACGAGTCAACGTCCTCGCTGAACTCCTCCACCAGAGCCTTGAGCGAAGACTCGCCCTGCAGAAGAATGTTCAGGTCGCTGTGCTCACGCATGTACTCGGCGGCACGCTCGGCGGCACGCTTCGAAGAGAACAGGCCCAGGGCGCCGCCCTCGGATGCCTCGCACAGCTCACGAAGTCGCTCCAGCTGGCCCTCGTGCACGCCAAATCCCGGAGGCTTCAAATCCCCGGCAACGTACATGATGCCCTGCTTGCGGTAGTCGAAGGGCGAACCCACATCGATGCTCGTCCAGCGGGGCGCGCCCTCGCCCTGCAGACCCAGGGCGGCGGCGGCAACGTCAAAAGAGTCGCCCACCGTCAGGGTCGCGCTCGTCAAAATCACGGTGCGGTCAGCAAAGAGTCCGTCACGTAGCTGCAGACCGACGCTCAGCGGCGCAATGTTCAGGGTCGCGGGGTCGGTATCGGAGGCGGCAACGTAGCGGCCGTTCTCCCAGCCGCCCTGACGGGAAATCCACAGCACATCCTGCTCGGCAGAAGCCTCCAGAATGCGGCTGCTCATATCGTGCACCTCAGAGACACGCGAGCGCGCCATCTGCAGGCCCGCGTCAACGTCCTGGCCGTCCGGCTTGGTGTCGGATAGGGCGGTTCGGGCGGCATCATTCACCGCAGAAATCGCGGTCAGGAGGCGACCGTCCAGGCCCTTCAGCAGGCCCTCGGCAAGACCCTCGAAAGCGGTCTCCAGGGTGCCTGCCGCCATTTCCAGGGCACCGGAATCAGCCTTCGAATGCTTCTTCACGCTACGCGCCGCACGGCGAACCATCGCAACCGTCAAAGAACCAGACACCGCGCCGGTCACGCGGTCCACCAGCTCATGAGCCTCATCAATAATGACCGTCTCGTGCTCGGGCAGAACCTTCATGCCCTCAAAAGCGTTAATCGCCAGCAGGGCGTGGTTCGTGATGACAATGTCGGCCTCAGCGGCACGGCTACGCGCCATCTCGCTAAAGCACTCCTCCACCAGCGGGCAGCGGCGACCCAAACACTCGGCGGCGCTCACCGACACCTGAGCCCAGGCGCGATCAGAGACGCCGGGCTTCAGCTCGTCGCGGTCGCCGGTCTCAGTGCGGTCAGCCCACTCGCGCAGGCGCACCACTTCCTCACCCACGCGGGAGGTCGAAGAAGGCATGTCAAAGAGAGCATCCGGCTCGTCTTCCGGGTAGCCGCCCTCCAGCTTATGCAGGCAGAGGTAGTTGTTGCGGCCCTTGAGCAGAGCCACCTGAGCCTGAGACTCCGGACGCGGCTCCAGCGCTTCCAGAAGACGCGGAATATCGCGGTTCACAATCTGCGCCTGCAGGGCGAGGGTCGCCGTCGCAACCACAATCGGCTGGTCAGACTCCCCCACGCGCGCCAGGGCAGGAACAAGGTAGCCCAGGGACTTACCGGTACCGGTACCAGCCTGAACCAGGAGGTGGCGCTGCAGCTCAAGAGCCTGCGCCACATGCGCCGCCATGGTGCGCTGACCGGCACGGTTCTGACCTCCGGTGGCGGCAACCGCCTCGTCCAGCAGGGTCAGGGCATCCTTAGCACCGGGCAGGGTCTCAAGCTCCTGCCCGGTGAATCGGGTGCCGTCGGTTGCGGGTGCGGTTCCCGGGGCGTTTTTGGGCGCGTTGATGCTCTCGGTCACGCTCATACGCTCCTAGAGAGCCTCAGAATCAGAGGGCTGCTCAGGCTCAGATGCGGTCGCCTCAGTGAGAGCGCGTGCCTCCGCAAGTTCCTCTTCCAGAACCTCCAGCAGGTCGCCTTCCAGCACATACTCGGACAGCTCAGAAGCGATATCCTCACGAACCAGAGCCACCACGAAGGTGCCGTCCGATACGAAATCGGTGCTCTTAATTTCGGCGTCCCACTCGTGCAGGCGCGAAATAATCTCGCCGTGCGAGTACGGAATCAGCAGCTTCACCTCAATGGAGGGGCGCGGAATGGTGTCCGCAATCTT
This sequence comes from Rothia mucilaginosa, assembly GCF_964211445.1. Classification (GTDB taxonomy): domain Bacteria; phylum Actinomycetota; class Actinomycetes; order Actinomycetales; family Micrococcaceae; genus Rothia; species Rothia mucilaginosa_E. The sequence continues at coordinate 29,733 of NZ_CAXOQT010000012.1, forward strand.
CTGCTTCAGCTCGTCAATACCCTCACCGGTACGCGCCGAAACAATCACGTGCTCCGGCTCGCGCTGACGCATACGCTCCAGCACGAACGGGTCGGCGGCATCCGCCTTATTCAGCACAATAATTTCGGGGATATGGCGGGCATCAACCTCCGCGATGACCTCGCGGACAGCACGAATCTGCCCCTCCGGGTCCGGGTGCGAAGCATCCACCACGTGCAGGATCACGTCAGCATCAGCGACCTCTTCCAGGGTGGAGCGGAACGCCTCCACCAGCTGGGTCGGCAGCGAACGCACGAAACCCACCGTGTCGGAGAGGGTGTAGCCGATACCGTCCGGGGTCTGAGCCTTACGGACGGTCGGGTCCAGGGTCGCAAACAGGGCGTTCTCCACGAGCACGCCCGCGTCGGTCAGACGGTTCAGCAGGGAGGACTTACCCGCGTTCGTGTACCCGGCAATAGCAACCGAAGGTACTCGGTTACGGCGACGGTTCAGGCGCTTCGTCTCACGTGCCGGCGCCATCGCAGCAATCTCACGCTTCAGCTTCGCCATGCGAGCGCGCAGGCGGCGGCGGTCCATCTCAATCTTGGTTTCACCGGGACCACGGGAACCGATACCCTCACCGGCTGCGGCACGGCCACCCGCCTGACGGGACAGGGACGCACCCCAACCACGCAGACGCGGCAGCATGTACTCCAGCTGAGCCAGCTCAACCTGCGCCTTACCTTCGCGAGACTTAGCGTGCTGAGCGAAAATGTCGAGAATCAGGGCGGTGCGGTCAATGACCTTGACCTTCACAATGTCTTCGAGGGCACGACGCTGAGAGGGCGCCAGCTCGGAGTCGACAATCACGGTGTCGGCGCCGGTCGCCTCCACGATGTCCTTGAGTTCCAGCGCCTTACCGGAGCCGAGGAAGGTGCCGGGGTCCGGCTTGAGGCGGCGCTGAACCAGACCGTCCAGAACCTCGGAACCTGCGGTTTCAGCCAGTGCGGCGAGCTCACGCAGGGAGTTCTCGGCGTCCTCCACGGTGCCTTCGGTCCACAGGCCGGCGAGCACCACACGCTCCAGGCGCAGCTGGCGGTACTCAACCTCGGTGACGTCTTCAAGCTCGGTGGAGAGGTTCGCGATACGGCGCAGTGCGCGGCGCTCGGCGAGATCTTCCTGGTCACCGTCAAATTCGGAATGCTCGCGCTGAACATCAGAAATTTCACGCGCGCGAGTATCCAGCACACGGCGGCTATTGTTGCCGTGGGTGCTGGAGGAGTTGTCGCTGTGGTGCGCGGTACCGGCGGCATCATAGGTCGTGACGGAGGCGGCGGCCTGGGAGCGACCCAGAACGCGGTCTACGGTGCGGCGCAGCTGCTCATCGCTGGGCAGCTTTTCGGTATCAGATACGGGGGTGTTCTTAGAATTCATACGGTTACAATTCTACCGCCGTTGCCCGCATCGGGTAGGGGGTTCGGTCGCCTGTGCGCTCAGGGCGTGCAAGCTGCTGACTCACCCCGCACATACTCTGCCCGTGTGCGGCGGGATCTTGCCCTACCGGTACACTGGATAGCATGAGCGAGCAGCATTATTTCTCCGAAACCCCCGAGACCGAGTTCAAGCCCCGCCCCGTGCAGGTGGAGCTTGCCGGCCGCAAGGTCACCGTCACCACCGCTAACGGTATTTTCAGCCCTTCCGGCATTGATAAGGGCACCGCTATTTTGCTGCAGGAAGCACCCGACCCGCAGGGCGAACGCATGCTCGACATCGGCTGCGGTTGGGGCCCCATCACCCTGACTCTGGCGATGCTCGCCCCGCAGGCGCAGGTGCACGCGGTGGACGTGAACTCCCGCTCCATTAGCCTGACCGAACGCAACGCCGCCGCTCTCGGCCTGCCCAACGTGACCGTGGGAACCCCCGAATCTGTCGACCCCGAACTGCGTTTCGATACCATCTGGTCGAACCCGCCAATTCGCGTGGGCAAGGAGGTCCTTCACGAGATCCTGCTGACCTGGCTGCCACGCCTGGCACCCGGCGGTGACGCCTACCTGGTGGTTCAGAAGAACCTGGGCTCCGATTCACTACAGAAGTGGATGGATGCGCAGCTTGAGGAACTGCACCCCGGCGAGTTTGAGATCTCGCGCTATGCCACCTCGAAGGGCTTCCGTATTCTGCAGGTGCACCGCTACGAAGACTAAAGTCCCTGACGCTGACCACTAGGGGACGTAAAAGCGGCGGGTGTTTTCTGATTTTAGTTTCAGAAAACACCCGCCGCTTTTGTATATCAAAGTCTCTATCGAGGACTGCTCGCTATCGCAGCAGACTATCGCAGCACGACGGTTGCAACCATCTGCGCCGGACCAGCCAGAACCACATGCTCCAGGTCGTCCGGGCCCAGTACGAAAGTCACCGCGAGGGTGCCGCCGGGCACGTGCACAAGCCACTCATCCGGAGCTTCCTCGCCACCCCAGAAACGGGTCGCCGCAGCCGCCGCACACGCACCGGTACCGCAGGAGAGGGTCTCGCCCACGCCGCGTTCGTGCACGCGCATACGGATAGCGCCCACCTGCGCACCGCTCTCAACATCCAGGTCGACCGGCACCACAAACTCAACGTTCGTGCCGTTGACCGGGGCGGGGTTCACCTGCGGCAGGCTGTGCAGGTCCAGGCCGTCCAGCTTACCGTCGGAACCGAGCATCACCACGGTGTGCGGGTTACCCATCGAAATGGACAGACCAGCACGCGGAGTCTTCAAGCCGCGAGCAGACACCAGGCAATCCTCGCCACCCTCACGGGCGGCGTCACCGTGAATGAAGCTCCACGGACCCATGTCAATCGCGTAGCCCTCTTCGGTGCGAGCCACAGTCTTCACGCCGGCACGGGTACCAATCTTGACGGTCTCGCCCACCTCAAGCTCAATCAGGCCCTCAGTGCGCAGGTACTCCACGAACGCACGCACACCGTTGCCGCACATCTCTGCGATAGAGCCGTCACCATTGCGGTAGTCCATGAACCAGACAGCGTCCGGGTGCTCCTCAAGCAACTTCTGACCCGCACGGGAGGCGGTGCTGCGGGCAGCACGAATGAAGCCGTCCGCACCAATGCCGAAGTGGCGGTCGCAGGCGCGGGCTACCAGCTCGGGGGTGAGAGCAATTTCTGCGTTCTCGTCCGTCAGAAAGATGAAGTCGTTACCGGTGCCGTGACCCTTGGTGAGGGTCAGGCCTGCCAGCTCGCCCCAGATGGAAGGGTTCTCGCTCATATGCTGTCCTTAAGGTTGGTGACCTGTCCGTTTATGATTTTACCGCGCCGACCGGTTCGAAGGGGTATCTGTTCGGCGGCGGCTCGTTATTGTGGCTTATCGGGTGCTTTCGCGGATGATGGCTTCCGCTTCATCGGCAAGGGTGGGTGAGAGCGCATCTAGCCACTGCACGCGCGGGTCCGTACGGAACCAGGTCAGCTGGCGGCGCGCAAACTGGCGGGTCGCAATCGTCGTATCCTTAATCGCCTGCTCCACGCTGTACTCCGAATCATCAAGGGCGCGAGCGAACTGCGCGTAACCAATCGCGCGGGAGGCGGTCTTTCCCTCCTGCAGGCCCTGCTCGTTCAGGGTGCGAATCTCATCGAGCAGACCCTGCTCATGCATCAGCTCCACGCGGCGGTGCAGACGCTCGTGCAGCAGGGCACGATCCATATCCAGACCGATCTGCACGCTCTCGGTCACGTACTCGCGCACCGGCATGAATGCCGAGAACGGGCGGCCCGTCACCTCAAACACCTCCAGTGCACGAATAATGCGGCGCTCATCCTTCACGCGCGCCGCCGACTCCGGGTCGACCTCCGCCAGGCGGGCGTGCAGAGCACCGATACCCTCGGTACGTGCCTGCTCCTCCAGGCGCTCGCGCACCCGCGCATCCGTGCCGGGGAACTCCAACTTATCCAGGGCGGCACGCACATACAGGCCGGAACCACCCACCAGAATCGGGTAGCGGCCACGGCCACGAATCTGCTCAATCAGCTCACGGCTGCGCTCCTGAAACTCCGCCACGGATGCCTCATCCCGCACGTCCATAATGTCGAGCAGGTGGTGCGGAACGCCGCGCATCTCCTCTGCAGTGACCTTCGCGGTACCAATATCCATGCCCCGGTAGAACTGCATGGAGTCAGCGTTAATGCACTCACCATTCAGGCGCAGAGCCAGCTCAATGGCGAGTGCACTCTTACCGGTGCCGGTCGGGCCCACAATAGCGATAACGGGCAGAGTTTCGGAGATAGTCATGCGCCCCATTCTACCGGTTCCCTCGCCCCCACTTGCGTGGCGGCAAGAGCCCGAGGAACAGGGCGCATGATTCGTTATAGGTTTTATGGGCGCAGACCGATGGTCGGCATGCCCAGACCCACCGGCGCACCGGGCACCTGGGTGGTGCCGGTACCGCAAGAGTCAGCCTGGGAGCGGTCCCACGCGTCACCGGCGCGGGTGCGGCGCAGCTGGTACTGCTCGGCGGTCGGGTCAGAAATCAGGTGGAAGGAACCAGCCTCGGTAACGGGCACGGTGACCATGTCGCCGGGGCGGGGAGTCTCGCAACCCTCGGGCACCGAGAAATGCACGAGGCGCTGGTCCGGGCCGCGACCAGAAAGGCGGTGAGTCTGGTCAGCCTTACGACCTGCCTCCGCAACGACCATCAGCTCAACGGTCTTACCGAGCTGCTTGCGGTTCTCCTCACCGGCAATACGATCCTGCAGGGCAATCAGACGCTCATAGCGTTCCTGCACGACCTCCTTCGGGATCTGGTTCTCCATGGTCGCCGCCGGGGTGCCGGGGCGAATCGAGTACTGGAAGGTGAACGCGGAGGAGAAACGAGCCTGCTCCACAACCTTCAGGGTCTCCTGGAAGTCCTCCTCGGTTTCGCCGGGGAAGCCCACAATAATGTCGGTGGTAATCACGGCGTTCGGGATGCGCTCGCGCACCTTGTCCAGAATGTTCAGGAACTTCTTGGAACGGTAGGAGCGGCGCATGTCCTTAAGCACCTTGTCGGAGCCGGATTGCAGCGGCATGTGCAGAACGGGCATGACGTTCGGAGTCTCCGCCATCGCGTCAATCACGTCGTCGGTGAACATTGCCGGGTGCGGGGAGGTGAAGCGCACGCGCTCCAGGCCCTCAATCTCGCCGCAGGCACGCAGCAGCTTGGAGAACGCCTGGCGGTCGCCAAACTCCACGCCGTAGGAGTTCACGTTCTGGCCCAGCAGGGTCACCTCAATAGCGCCGTCGTCGACCAGCGCCTGAACCTCGGCGAGAATGTCGCCGGGGCGGCGGTCCTTCTCCTTACCGCGCAGGGACGGCACGATGCAGAAGGTGCAGGTGTTGTTACAGCCCACAGAAATCGATACCCAGCCGGAGTACACGTGATCGCGCTTGGTCGGCAGGGTCGAGGGGAAAACTTCGAGGGATTCGAGCAGTTCTGCCTGCGCCTCGTGGTTGTGGCGGGCACGCTCCAGCAGCGCCGGCAGGGAACCAATATTGTGGGTGCCGAACACGACGTCAACCCAGGGCGCCTTCTCAATGATGGCGTCCTGATCCTTCTGCGCCAGGCAGCCCCCCACGGCGATCTGCATGCCCTTGTGGGCGCGCTTGACCGGCGCGAGCTGGCCAAGGTGACCGTACAGGCGGTTGGAAGCATTTTCGCGAACCGCGCAGGTGTTGAACACGACCAGGTCGGGCTGGGTGCCTTCCTCAGCGCGAACGTAGCCGTTAGCCTCCAGCAGGCCGGACATTCGTTCGGAGTCGTGCACGTTCATCTGGCAGCCGAAAGTGCGCACTTCATAGGTGCGGGGGCTGGTTTCGGGGGTCTGGGCGGAATCGCTGAGGGTCGAAGTCATGCCCTATAGGGTATCCGATGGGGGATAATGGCTCTATGCAGGTTTCCCTTAGTAGTAACTTTCCGGCTCTGTCACCGAACGATTCTTCCGCCCCCGCCCCTGACGGGGAGCTTCTGAGCACCCTCATTGAGGAGGCGATTGCCGCCTACTCCCCCGTACCGCCTCAGGCGAGTGCCGATTCTGCCTCGATGCGTCAGAACCTGATGCAGCTACTCTGCTGGGCACACTCTTTGGAGCAGGTGGCTGGTCGTACGGTTGAGCGCGTGCAGATTCTGGGCACCGGCATGCGTTCCGTTGTGGTGCGTGTGGCGTATGAGCCTGCCGCCGAATCTGCCCAGTCTTTCGAATCTGCCCAGTCTTTGCCGACCTCGATTATTGTAAAGCGTTACCGCCGTAAAGATTCGACGGTGAACGCGGGCGGTTTCGGGTACTTGCGTGAGCGCTACGGTTTGGAGGCGCTGAACCAGCAGGTTCCGGGTCTGTTCCCGCAGCTCTACGGTGCGGACGCCGAACTGCGCGTGCTGGCGCTGGAGGATGTGAGCGCCGGAACCGTTGAGGGCGAGCAGTATTCGGTCGCCCACGCCCTGCTGGAGGGCACCGAGCAGCAGGCGCTGGATGCGCTGAGCTACTACATTGAGGCGTACCGTTCCCTTGCCGCCAGCGGCATTATGGGCGAGGCGGTGGAGGATTACCGCCTGAACCTGGCGCGCGCTGACCGCAAGGCGCAGTTCCCGGGCGCTATTGCCTCGCCGGGGCTGGCTGAGCGCGGCTTGAAGAAGCTGTACGGTGTGGCTGACGAGGCACGTGCGCCCGAGCACGGCGCTGACTCTAGCCCCGCTTCTGCCTCCGCTGAGCATGAGGATGCGCCCGTTCTTCCCGCTGCGGTTGAGGAGCTGTCCTTCCGTTTCCGCCGCGTTCTGCAGCCTTTCTTTACCAAGCGCCCGCCGGTACCCGAGCAGTTCAAGCTCAACCGCGGCAAGGTGTATATGCTCTCTTCGGGCGATTTTTCGCCGCAGAACGTACTGATCGGTTCGGCGGACGGCGCGCAGGTGCGCATGGTCGACGCGGAAGGCACCTGCCTGCACCACCGCGGCTTCCCCTTCGTTGAGGCGATGCTGGGCTTCCCCTCCTCGCCGGAGTACCCGCGCTACCGGGTGGACCGCAAGAAGGCGCTACCGGCGCTGTACTCGGCGCTTTTCGAGGACGCCCCGCTGGATGAGCACCTGGCGGAGGACCTTGCCGTGTGCGCGGCAGTGACCGTATGCGCTTTGCTTGAGCTGTACTCCTCTTCGGCGCGTTCTGACTTGTTGCCGCGTATTCGCCGCGAAGGTGCGCAACTGATGCGCCTGCTGCTGGAAATCGCCGGCTCTCAGGATGCAACCCTCGCCGAGTTCGCGGAGCGTCTGGGTGCCGCTGAATAAGCGACAGAGCAGGCATCAAATATAGCCTTCAACAAGGCGCTTTATACAGCTCAAAACGTAAAGGGTGAGCCCGCCACAGAGTATGTCTGTAGCAGGCTCACCCTTTATTGTGCCTATTTTCGCGGTCACCCCGGCATGGGTCTATCCGTGCGTGCGGAACGTATATATTCGCCCTCTACCAGAGCTCGTCCTCCGCACCGTAGGCGGCAAGCTCCTCACGAATCACCGACATCGACACCGAAGAGGAGTACCCGCGGCGAGCCAGCATCCCCAGCAGTCGGCGGGTGACCTTATCCTTTTCGGCGCGGTCACTCAGGTCCATTCCAGGGCGCAGCTTCTTACGCACCAGCTCGGCGGCGTCCTCACGTTCCTGCTCGTCGGTGCGCTGAGCCAGGGCGTTCTCCGCTTCTTCACCGCGCACCCCGCGCTCAGCGAGCTCACGGCGAAGCGCCGCGCGGGAGAGCTTCTTGGTACGACTCTTCTGCGCTACAAACGTCTGGGCGTATTCGGCGTCGTCAATGAGTTTTGCCGCCTCGAACTTATCGAGCAGCGACTCAATGAGCTCAGCCTCGAAGCCTTCCGACTGAAGCTTCTTACGCAGCTGACCTCGGGTCTTTGCCGAGTACGCCAGCTGGTTGTATACGATGGTCTTAGCGCGAGTGTAGGGGTCGGTTTCTTCGGCGGCGCGGGCGGCGCGTACCTTCTGCTTCCATGAGGGCACGTTGCTTTCCGGCTGTGAAGTGGTGTTTCCCCTCTGAGAGCTGCCCGGCTGAGAACCGTACGCTCGAGAACCACCCCTTTGGGAACCAGCCGAAGCGGCGCGGCGCTTTCCAGTACCGACGCCCTGCGCCTCCTCCTCGGCGATACCGCGGATGAGTGCCTCTTCGGCGGGGGTGAGTTCTTCGTTCAAGCTACTTCCCTCCCTAAATAGGTTGCTTCCCAAGCCGCGGCGCGCAGGACTCTTGCGGGTTTCCTCGTCGTCACTGCGAGCCCCGAAGGCGGGCGCATAGGGCGAACAGCTCCGCATTTTCTCTTCCTGCGCCGCACTCATGCGACGGAATCCGCGCTTATAGTCGGTATTCTTGGAGGCACGCGAAGACTTGCGTTTCTTCTGTTTATCCCGCTGCGCAGCTTGCCTCTCGATCTCTTCTTTTTCTTCGGCGGTGAGCCCCGATCCGATGGATGCGGCACCGGATCGACTCATGCGGCCTGCCGCCATGGGGCGCGGTTCAGCACCGCCGGGCATGAACGCACGCTGGGGCGCCTCATCAATGGAGACGGCGGGCAGGTTCGGGTCGACGAGCAGGCTACGGCGCGGCGATTTGCCGTCTTCCTCAGAGCTGCCACCTTCAGAGCTACCACCTTCAGAGTTAGCAGGCACAGCCTGCAGGGGTAGCTCGGGTACGCGGAACTCACCTGCGTAGTCGCCGCCGTTATCGCGGGCGATGCTTTCTTCGATAAAGCCGTGGGCGGCGGGGTGCCAGTCCGGAAACTCCTCTGCGGCTACCTGTTCCGTGGCCTTGTTCCACGTCCATTTCTTGGGTGCAGGCTTTTCGGGCTGAGCTGTTTTCTGCGTGGGCTCTAGCTCAATGGGCGCGGGCTCCAGAACAGGTGCAGCCTGCGGTGTCTCCCAGCTAAGGGTGGGCTCCGCCAGGGTGGCGGGCGCCTCAAAGCTGAGCGCTTCGAAGCCGCCTACCTCAACCGGCGGGGCAATAGGTTCAAAGGAAATAGCGGGCTCGAAGGAAATAGACGCTGAGAATACAGCGTCACCAAGAGCTGAGGAACCAAAGTGCGGTTCAGTCGCATCCAGCGCCGCAAATCCGGCATCGCCGTCACGTGTGCTGTTTCGCTCGTGCTCTTCATGACCGTTCTGTTCCGTCATGTTCAGTTCCTCCTCTCCCCTTGTGTCAGGTCGCTTGATAGCTCCCTTTGCCCCGCTGTAGGGTGCTCCCCCATTGTATCTAGGCGTTATCTCGGCGCCTCGATACTCCCCTTATTGCGCGCCCGTTAACACGCTCCCGTTAACGACAGATTGCCGTGCGCCGTGCGGAATGCACAGCACACGGCAATTCAGTCGTGGCATTACAAAGCCTTATATGAGGGCTTAGAACTCCTCAGCCAGCTCATCCAGCGGGTCGTTACCCTCGGACTCAGCTGCTGCCTGCTCGTCAGCTTCTTCCTCAATAATGCCCAACTTCACCAGAACCTTGTACTGCAGTTCCTCGGTGAGCTCGGGGTTATCCTTGAGCAGCTTACGAACGTTCTCGCGGCCCTGACCCAGCTGCTCACCGTCGTAGGTGAACCATGCGCCGGACTTCTTGACGATGTCATTCTCCACCGCCAGGTCAAGGATGCCGCCCTCAACGGAGATGCCCTCACCGTAGAGGATGTCAAACTCAGCCTGCTTGAAGGGCGGAGCCATCTTGTTCTTCACGACCTTGGCGCGGGTACGGTTACCAATCGGGTTTGCACCGTCCTTGAGGGTCTCAATGCGGCGAATGTCGATACGAACCGAAGCGTAGAACTTCAGCGCCTTACCACCGGTGGTGGTTTCGGGGGAGCCGAAGAAGACACCAATCTTCTCACGCAGCTGGTTGATGAAGATTGCGGTGGTGCCAGTTGCGGAGAGGCGGCCGGTAATCTTACGCAGAGCCTGGCTCATGAGGCGAGCCTGCAGACCCACGTGGGAGTCACCCATGTCGCCTTCAATTTCGGCGCGGGGTACCAGAGCAGCCACGGAGTCGACGACCACGATATCAACGGCGCCGGAACCAACCAGCATGTCCATGATTTCCAGTGCCTGCTCGCCGGTGTCGGGCTGAGAGACCAGCAGCTGGTCGATGTCCACACCCAGCTTTGCCGCGTAAATCGGGTCCAGTGCGTGCTCGGCGTCGATGAACGCTGCCACGCCGCCTGCCTTCTGAACGTTCGCTACCGCGTGCAGTGCGACGGTGGTCTTACCGGAGGACTCGGGACCGTAAATCTCGATGACGCGGCCCCGGGGCAGACCGCCAATGCCCAGAGCGGCATCCAGAGCGATAGCGCCGGTGGAGATAACCTCGGTCTTGGTGGTTTCCTTATCACCCAGGCGCATGACTGCACCCTTGCCGTAGTTCTTGTCGATCTGTGCCATCACGGCTTCAAGTGCCTTGGCGCGACCCTCTTCGGGAACGCGAGCTACGCTCTGAGACTTGGTGTTCTTAGCCACGGTAGTACCTCGTTCTTTGTGTTGTCAGTGGTTGACGGGAGTAATGTTTCTTCGGAATCGGTGGGACTCGTAATCGAGACCTGAAGGTTTTGGCCTACCGGTTCCTTCTGAGACTACTCTAGGGTCACAGCCTGACAGGATAAGGCCATTTTTTAAAATCTGTGGAAAACTTTGAAGATTTTTCCGAAAAATTCCTGATGTGGAAAAGTCTAGCACGAATCGAACAAAATTACGACCCAGTTTCGAATGAATCGGATAGGGTTTCGGCATATATTTTCGAAAAACCCCGAAATTTCGGCTGATTATTCGAAAACACCACCCGCGCGAGCGTGAGCACTCGAACACATAGGGTGCCCCGCCCATGCGGTAGGCAATGCCAGCCCCGCTACTTAGCGCAACGGCTCCTTATCCGGCCCCAGGCGGCGCTCCTGCGGAATCTCCTGTTCATCGCAGATCGCAAGCCACACATCCTTCGGATTAACGCCCTGGTCCAGCGCCTCCGCAGCGGTCACATGGCCCAGCGAGCCCAGCACCAAGTCCCGCGCCAGCACCGGCGCATACCCGGCACCGAACTCGTACTCCATGCACGCCCAAAATTCGCTCAGCTTCACAAGCGCTCCTTCCGTTTCACCGCTAGTTCGCTTCATAATTCGTCACATCGCCCGAGAAATAAACCCGAGAACAAACCCAGAACTAGTCCAGAGTAAACCCGAGAATAAGCGATGCCGCACACCCACCTTACGGGGATGCACGGCATCGCTTCACGTTTAACGCGGCATCAGCCGCCTCGCATTACTTCGAGAGAATGTAGTAATCGCTCTTGTACTGCTCAGACATTTCAGCCGGAACAGTATCCGGAATCTGAACGCCCTCGAGAACCGCCATACGGTCGGCAACCTCACGCAGCATCTGGGACATCGGAATGTCCAGAGCCTGGCAAATCCACGCCAGCAGTTCGGAGGAAGCTTCCTTCTGACCGCGCTCAACTTCGCTCAGGTAACCGAGGGAAACACGGGCACGCTGGGAAACCTCGCGCAGGGTGCGGCCCTGACGCTGGCGAACATCGCGAAGAACCTCACCGATTGCCTGTCGCAGGGGAACAACCTTAGCTTCCTCAACGACCGGGGCGACCTGACGGGGGGTCTCCTCGATTTCCTTCCACTTAGTAATGCCATTAATCGATACGCGCTGCTTAGCCATGAGCTTCTATATCACTTTCCTGAGTAGGTATTCCCGACCTGCGGGACTGTACAGAGTTAAGCCTAACTGATTTTTGAGGCACGGGCTAGGAGCCTCGCCATTTTCATCCTCTTCTTGCGGCTTGTATCTATTCAAACAGGCGAACCTATGCCTTTATTCCTGCGGAGCTGAGAGAACCCTGTGAATATATTTGAACCGTAAAATTTCTTCTCAGATAGGTACCGCACAGCCCGGCACGCTACGCCAGCTCGTTCTCCAGCACACCACCGGCACCGCCGCGCACCGCACGCGCCAGCAGAGCAATCGCATCCGCGCTCGCCGCCGCACGAATCTGCGCGCGGTCCCCCGAATAGTGGCGCTCAAACACCTCGGTGCTGCCCGGTAAACGCACTCCGATATAGACCGTGCCCACCGGCTGCCCATCCGCAGGATCGGGGCCGGCAACACCCGTGGTCGACACCGCATAATCGGCGCCGCACACCCGCGCCGCGCCGACCGCCATCTGCACCGCCACCGCAGGATGCACCGCGCCCTCACGCGCCAGCAGCTGAGCATCCACGCCCAGCACCTGCGCCTTCACCTCGTAGGCGTAGGAAATCACGCCGCCTCGGTAATACGCGGATGCGCCCGGCACCGTACAAATCGCGCCGCCCACATCCCCGCCGGTCAGCGACTCAGCCGTCGCCACCTGCACCGGGCCTTCCTGGGAGGCACGCAGCCGCACCGCATCGCGCAGTAGCAGCGCCGCTGCCTCCGGGGTGCCGGAGAAAACCTCAGCGGAAGAAAGCTCAAGGGACAGAGCATCTTCAAGTACGAGGGGAACCATCATTCTCTCCTTTCAGCGGCGCATCGCCGCCCAAAACCTCACGCGGCACGCAACGCGCCGCAGGTACAGCGAAGGGGAGCAGCACACGCTACTCCCCTCACCTCTAGTTACCGCCGCCCTGGGAGGCCTGAGCCTGCAACCAGTTACGACGCAAAATATACGCATCACGCACATACACCAAGCCGGTCCACACGGTAATCGCGGTGACCGCACCCATCAGAACCCAACCCGGAATCAGCCAGCCAATACCCAGCTGACCCAGCGGCAGAAGCATCAGCACCAGCGCCACCGTCTGCAGCACGGTCTTAATCTTGCCACCCTTACTAGCCGCCATCACGCCGTACTTAATGACGAACAGGCGCATGATCGTAATGCCCCACTCACGCAGCAGAATCACAATCGTCACCCACCACCACAGCTCGCCCAGCGCCGACAGCACAATAAACGCCGCGCCGGTCAGGAACTTATCGGCAATCGGGTCAGCAATCTTACCGAAGCTCGTAATCAGATTACGCGAGCGCGCCAGGTAGCCATCCGCCCAGTCCGTGAGCATGGCAAGAATAAAAATAATCCACGCCAGCCAGCGGTGCGTCGGATCAGCGGCACCAAAGGTACCGCCCGCAACCAGGGCAACGATAAAGAAAGGAACCGCAATAATACGCAGAACCGTCAACACATTCGGCACATTCCAGTTCGAAGGCTTCGCTGTGCTGACCGCACCGGCGGGTGCGGAATTGCGAGCTTCACTCATATCGGCTCCTTACGGGTAGATGGCTTTCGACGGTGAGAGACCGCGTACGCACCGACACCTAATCGTATCGGGGGTACGCAAACACCCCGTACCGTCCATTATACGTGTGCCGTAGCAGACATCACGGGGACGATACGGGGTGCATGTCGCGCGCTCACTCAGCCGAGTGGACTCAGCCGAATGGACAGGGCGCTGAAGGACTAGCGGCCGGTCAGCTGCCAGGCATCCTCCGAACCCTCATCATCGGACTCATCGAAATAGTCGGTGACCGGCTCACCCGGATCCACCGCATTCGCGTACGGGTCAGCCGCCGGAGGCTCCTCACCGCGAATACGCGCCAGGGTCGCCTGCAGGTCATCCGGGCGGACCAGTACCTCACGTGCCTTCGAACCTTCCGAGGGACCCACCACGCCCTGCGACTCCAGCAGGTCCATGATGCGTCCGGCCTTCGCGAAGCCCATGCGCAGCTTACGCTGCAGCATCGAAGTCGAACCGAACTGGGTCGTAATCACGATCTCCGCCGCCTGCAGCAGGTCGTCGAGGTCATCGCCGATTTCCTCATCAATCTGCTTCTTCGCGGCAGACACCATCACGTCCTCACGGTAGATGGTCGGTGCCTGCTTCTTCACGTGCTCAACCACGGCGTGAATCTCAGACTCAGACACCCACGCACCCTGAACACGCATCGGCTTCGAGGCACCCATCGGCAGGAACAGTGCGTCACCCTGACCAATCAGCTTCTCAGCGCCGGGCTGATCCAGCACCACGCGAGAGTCAGTAACCGAGGAGGTCGCAAACGCCATACGGGACGGAACGTTCGCCTTAATCAGACCGGTCACCACGTCCACCGACGGACGCTGGGTCGCCAGCACCAGGTGAATACCCGCCGCACGCGCCAGCTGCGTGATACGAACAATCGCCTCTTCCACGTCACGCGGAGCAACCATCATCAGATCGGCGAGCTCGTCCACAATCACCAGCAGGTACGGGTACTCGTGCACCGTGCGCTTGCTGCCGGGTTCGGGCTGAACCTTGCCCTCACGCACCGCCTTGTTGAAGTCGTCCACGTGCTTGTAGCCGTAGTGGGCGAGGTCATCGTAGCGGGCATCCATCTCACGAACCACCCACTGAAGAGCCTCAGCAGCCTTCTTCGGGTTCGTAATAATGGGCGTAATCAGGTGAGGAATACCCTCGTAGGCGGTCAGCTCCACGCGCTTGGGGTCAACCATCACCAGGCGCACCTGGTCGGGGGTTGCACGCATCAGAATCGAGGTAATCATCGAGTTCACGAACGACGACTTACCGGCACCGGTCGCACCAGCAACCAGCATGTGCGGCATCTTCGCGAGGTTCGCCAGCACGAAACCGCCCTCAACGTCCTTACCCACACCCATGACCATCGGGTGATGGTTCGCGTGAGCCTGCGGGGAACGCAGCACATCACCCAGGGCAACGGTCTCACGGTCCGTATTCGGAATCTCAATACCAATCGCGGACTTACCCGGAATCGGCGACAGAATACGAACATCCGGGCTCGCCACAGCGTACGCAATGTTCTTGCTCAGCGCGGTCACACGCTCCACCTTCGTGGCGGGACCCAGCTCAATCTCGTAGCGGGTCACGGTCGGGCCGCGCGAGAAGCCGGTGACCTGCGCATCGACCTTGAACTGCTCCAGCACGTTCGTCAGAGCCTCAACCACGTGCTCATTGACTTCGGAGGATTCCTTAGCGGGAGGACCGGAAACCAGCATTTCCTCCGAGGGCAGCACGTACGCGCCGCGGGAGGACTGCACAACCTGCTCGCCGCGCGCCTGTTCGGTGGTCGCCACCTGAGTATTGTTCTGCAGCGGGCGGGATGCACCAGCCTCGGGTGCTCGCGAAGCCGCGGGAGCCGCGTTCTTCGAGTGCGCGCCGGGCGAGTGCATGCGGGTTGGAATCGGAGGCTGAGCCGCAGGTGCGGCGGAAGCCGGGGCGGCGCACTGGTTCACTACCTGGTGCGGCTTCGTCTGCGGTGCAGCTTCCTCAGCGCCGCCGAAGCCGTCGTACGCCTCAACGTCAAAGAGGGGCTCTTCACCCGGGATACGGTTCACGCGGCCGTTCGCCACGGCGGCGCGCTGCACCTGGTCCAGGCGGGCAGCAGGCGCATCCGATGCCTCAACGTCGAAGAGGTCCGGGCTACTCGAATAAGCACTGTTCTGAGCGGAAGCACCCTGCGCAGCCGGTGCCTGGTTGAGGCGACCGGGCAGGCGGGACAGACGGTTCGGCTTAGCCGCAGGGCGTGCCTGTTGGGCGGATCCCTGCGCAGAATCCTGAGCAGAATCCGCGGGCTGTACCGGCATCTGCGTGGTCTCCGGGTGAGTCTCATCCACCACGGCGCTCACGAATGCCTCGTCACCGGCGTACTCGTCCAGGGAAGAATCGGTCGGCGCAGCGGGAGCAAAGCCCAACCAGCCGCGCAGACGCGAGAACAGACCACCAGACTTCTTAGCCGGGCGTGCTGGCTTCTCATCGTCACCGTACAGGTAGCTGCGGTCGTGCTCCTCAGCGCTCAGGTCCACGGTCTGAGTCGCATCCGAAGGGCTGTCCTTCACGGAGGTTCGAGTCGTGCCATTGGGCTTCTCACCCAGAGCCAGACCGACCAGGTGCAGGGTACGCGGCACCACCTGACGAATCGGAGTGTTCGTCAGAACCATCAGACCGGCAATACCCAGCAGCAGGTGAATCAGAATCTCAACGAACGCAATACCGCCGCTCACCCGCACAATCGGGGTGCCCAGCAGCACGCCAGCCACGCCACCACCAGCCCAAACGGCGTCAAAACCATCCGCGAACGTCGGGTGACCCACATGGCGGGCAAAGAACAGGGAGGTCGCCACCAGCATGATGAACGAGCCCAACGCCACGCGGTTATTACGCTTAATCAGGTCGGGCCCACGGAAAACACACCACGCCATGATGAGGCAGAACACCGGAATCAGCAGGGCACCCTGACCGAAAATACCGCCCAGCATGGTGTGCCAGGCGTCCAGCGGCGCTCGCAACAAACCGAGGGAAGTGTGGGCGCGCCAGTTGTACCATTCCACTCCGGCGCTAATCAGGCCGAACAGCAGAATGGTGAGCGCGCCGCCGTCACGACGGTCTTCGGGCGCAAGGTCGGTGCGCACCGCACCGATGGAGCGGAACAGCCCACCGATAGCGTGAGCGATGCTCAGCCAGACGGAGGAGATAGCGCCCGCTACAGGGTTCGCCGCGTTGGCACCGCGCTGGGCACCGCCTCGGGAGGTGGTGCGCTTGCGGGTGGTCTTCTTAGTGTTTGCTTTAGTAGAGGTCGTGTTACGACCCTTCGTGGTCCGTGGAGCCATACCTTTTAGGGTATCAACCTTCCCGTTAATGTACCGATTCTTTCGTTATCAGTGAGCTAAAAAGTGCGCCCCGTCCGATGCCTGCGAGGGCATTGATAGGGCGCTGATGAGGCGCTTCTCCCCTACTGCGTTCGCTTTCGCCTAGCTTTCACGCAGCTTTCACCCATACGTTCCGCAGATACACGGCAGGCGGGGCCGACACCAATGTATCGACCCCGCCTTTCGCTATGACAGGCATTTAGCCTCGCGCAGAGTGTTAGTTCTTCGCAGCCTTCGAGGTGTTCTCAACAACCACGGGAACAATCATGGGCTTGCGGCGCAGACGGCGAGAAATCCAGGCACCGATGGTGCGGCGCACGATCTGCTGCAGCTGCTGCACGGTGTGCACCTTTTCGGGTGCGCGGTGCAGAGCATCCTCCAGAGCGGCGGTAATCTTCGGAACGATCTCGTCGAAGACCGAGTCGTCCTCAGCGATACCGCGAGCGTGAATATCCGGACCGGTCACCACGCGCTTGGTGGCGCGATCCACCACGGTCACGATGGACACGAAGCCCTCTTCACCCAGGATGCGGCGGTCCTTCAGGTCGCTCTCGGTGACCTCACCGACAGAGCGGCCGTCAACGTACAGGTACTCGCAGGGAACCTCGCCCACCACGGACGCCACGCCATCGCGCAGGTCCACAACGGTGCCGGACTCGCAGAGCAGCACGTTCTTCTTCGGAACGCCGGTCTCCATCGCCAGGTCACCGCTAGCAATCAGGTGGCGAACCTCGCCGTGAACAGGCATAACATTCTTCGGCTTGAGGATGTTGTAGCAGTACAGCAGCTCACCCGCGGCAGCGTGACCGGAAACGTGGACCTTCGCGTTGCCCTTGTGCACCACGTTAGCGCCCAGCTTCATGAGGGCGTTGATGATGCGGAAGACGCTGGTCTCGTTACCGGGAATCAGCGAGGAGGCGAGCACCACGGTGTCGCCGGGCTCAATCTGAATCTTGTGGTCACCGTTCGCCATGCGCGACAGTGCCGCCATCGGCTCGCCCTGCGAACCGGTGCACATCATCACGATCTGGTCGGGGCGGTAGTCGTCAACCTTCTTCAGGTCCACCAGCACGTTGGCGGGAACCTTCAGGTAGCCCAGCTTCTCAGCGATGGTCATGTTGCGGACCATGGAGCGGCCCACGAGCACGACCTTGCGGCCACGCTCAGCGGCTGCGTCCAGAACCTGCTGCACACGGTGAACGTGCGAGGAGAAGGACGCCACAATGATGCGGCCGCTCGCGTCACGGAATACGTTCGACAGCACCGGACCGATGTGCTTCTCGGTCGGGGTGAAGCCGGGAACCTCAGCGTTGGTGGAGTCCGGCAGGAACAGGTCCACGCCCTCCTCGCCCAGGCGAGCGAAGTGGCGCAGGTCGGTGATGCGGCCATCCAGCGGCAGCTGGTCCATCTTGAAGTCACCGGTGTGCAGAACCTTGCCAGCCTTGGTACGGATGTAAACAGCCAGTGCGTCCGGAATCGAGTGGTTCACAGCAACGAACTCGCACTCGAACGGGCCGAAACGCTCCACCTGGTGTTCCTTCACCGCGAGGGTGTAGGGCTTGATGCGGTGCTCGGCGAGCTTCGCCTCGACCAGCGCCAGGGTCAGTTCGGAGCCGACCAGGGGGATGTCGGGGCGGCGGCGCAGCAGGTAAGGAACCGCACCGATGTGGTCCTCGTGGCCGTGGGTCAGCACCATGGCGACCACGTCGTCCAGACGGTCGACAATGTAGCTGAAGTCGGGCAGAATCAGGTCCACGCCGGGCTGGGACTCTTCGGGGAAGAGCACGCCGCAGTCAACAATCAGCAGCTTGCCGTTGATTTCGTACACGGTCATGTTACGACCGACTTCGCCCAGACCGCCCAGGGGCACCACGCGCAGGGTGTCCTTCTTCAGGCGGGGAGGCAGGGGAAGATTCGCTTCAAAGACGCTCATCGTGTGTCTCCTCTTTCTTCTATGTTTTCTTGTGATGTCTGTGATTCGTAGGCGACGCTTCGTACCGCAAGCACCCCAGCCGACTCTCATGTGCCGAGGCGGTGGTGCTGCCGGTGCGTCCAAATCACCGAAAGTATTCAAAAGTATTCGGGGCGTAGTGCTCGGGTGCCTCTGACTAAGTTGGGCCCCTGTCTGAGTGGGAGCCGAATCATTGGGCGGTAAACCGCGACAATACGCCAGAGCGGACCCCTCACCTAGTGTTAGGTGTGGAGTCCGCATCCGTTGGCTACATCACTCGCCCCGAAAGCGGGGCGTAGGGTAGCCGAATTCCTCTATATATACGCTCCCGACGCTATTGCGTGCGCCGGGTATGCGTCAAAGTTTAGGAGTTCTTGAGGGTGTGAGCAATGCTCGAGGAGAGCAGGTCAGCTCGCATAGCCTGTGCCACCTCCGGCTCGGAGAGTACGTGCGGCAGGCGAACGACGGGCTCATCCAGCACACCCTGCCAGGAGAGAATTTCCTTGGCGGCAACGCAACCGGGCGCACGGCCCATGGTTGCGCGGACAATCGGAGTCAGTTCCAGGTGAAGACGCTGCGCCTCCACCAAATCCTGTGCAACAACAGCATCAATCAGGGCACGGAAGAGTGCGGGTGCCACGTGCGCGGTCACCGAAACGAGGCCGACGGCGCCCATTGCCATCCAGGGAAGGGTCAGTCCGTCATCGCCGCTGTAGTAGTGCAGGTCGGTGGTTGCCATGACTTCGGTTGCGGCACCGAAGTCTGCCTTGGCGTCTTTCACCGCTACAATACTATCAATTTCTGCAAGGCGACGGTAGGTTTCGGGTGCGATGGGGATGCCCGCACGACCCGGAATATCGTACAGCATGACGGGGGTCTCAGTTGCTTGAGCAACGGTCGCAAAATGGGCGTAGACACCCGGCTGAGTCGGCTTGTTGTAGTAGGGGGTCACGACCAGCAGGCCGTCCACACCAATCTTTTCGGCGCGATGCGCCAGCTCAATAGTATGCGCGGTGTCGTTCGAACCAACACCGGCAATAATCTTCGCGCGAGAGCCGACGGTGTCCTTTACGATCTGGAAGACGCGCTCGTTCTCATCATCGGTCATGGTGGAGTATTCACCGGTGGTACCGCAGACCACCAGGCCGTCGTGGCCGTTCTCCACAAGGTAGTTCGCCAGGTCCGCGACCTGCTTTTCGTCAACGGAACCGTCCTTAGCGAAGGGGGTCACCATTGCGGTCAGGAGGCGACCGAAGACGGGCTCAACAAAAGTACCGGGGTTCGAAAGGTTCTCAGACATACGTCCAGAGTACGCCTAAAATGCAGATTTTTCCGTTAGAACGCATAAATTTTCATACGTGTTCTACTATTCGGACTCTTTCAAACCCGCGGTACTTCCACAAGAGCCTATGAAACCGGGCACACAGCCTCGGCGTTATCAACCTCATACCGAAACTAAATGCGGTACCGGCTACGGACCGCCAAGGACGGCTCCTACCGCATACCCTTCGCGGCACCGCCCGAACGCAACGCCCACGCATTACGCATCGCTGCACGGGCACGCTTGCGCTCGCCGCCGGCATCGTACATGCACGCCAGGTTGAACCACGCCTTCCAGCTATTCGGGTTCTGCTCCACCGCCGCGGCGAAGCTCTCAAACTCCACCGCTGCCGCCTCACGGTCCACCTTACCGCTCGGGGTGCGAGGCAGGGTATCCTCCGCCAGTTCGTCTGAAGCCGCCAGCTCCTGAGCCATCCGCTGAATACGAGCGCCAAAAAGCACCTCACGCACCAGCGCCCACGCGCCCAGAATCGGCAGCAGAATCATACCCGCGCCAAGCACGATGCCAGCTACAGAGCCGGAGGTCAGCATCACAAAGCCCTGCTGCGCAATATGCACCAGGTACAGGGTCAACAGCGCGCAGGTCAGCGCCGCGAAGGTCTTACCGAATCCGCCCGCATCCACCGTCACGAAGACGGCGCTAAAAATCAGCACGCCCAGAATAGAGGCACGCGCCGCCAGAGGTAGCGGCAGAATCAGCACGGTCAGAACCATCAGCACGCATGCGCAGACGGTCCACAGGCGCAGCGACGTCCACCAGGGGCTAGGAGCCTCGGAAGATACCTGCGAGTTCTCGGGTGAAGTCTGTTCAGACATAACGCTCCCCTACGACAAATCCATGTAGGCGTCCAAGCCCACGCTCAAACCCGGATGCGCCGCCACCTCACGCACGCCCAGCAGCACGCCGGGCATGAAGGAGGCACGGTCAAAGGAATCGTGACGAATCACCAGCTGCTGGCCGGGGTCACCCAGCAGAATTTCCTGATGCGCCACCATGCCGCGCAGACGCACCGCGTGCACGTGAATATCCTCAATGACGGCGCCGCGCGAACCCAGCGGGTCGGAGGTGGTGGCATCCGGGCTTGCACCCACGCCAGCCTCCGCGCGGGCGGCGGCAACCTTGCGGGCGGTGTGCACCGCGGTACCGGAGGGGGCATCCACCTTATTCGGGTGGTGAATCTCAATGATTTCTACCGACTCGAAGTAGCGTGCCGCCTTCGCCGCGAACTCGGTTGCCAGGATCGAACCAATCGCAAAGTTCGGGGCGATCAGCACACCTACCTCGGGGTGCTCAGCCAGTAGTGTTCGCAGGGAGTCCAGACGTTCGGGGGTCCAACCGGTCGTACCCACCACCGCGTGCATGCCGTGCTCCACCGCGAAGCGCACGTTCGCCTCGCTGGATTCGGGAACGGTCAGGTCAATCACAATCTCGGCGCCGGCATCGACCAGCTCCTGCAGGTCGTCGCCGCGGCCCAGTGCCGCCACCAGGTCCATGTCTGCGGAGGTGTTGACGGCGCGCACCGCCTCGGAACCCATACGGCCCGCGGCACCGAGTACCGCTACCTTCCAGATTTTTTCGTCAACCTCGTGGGTCATGATTCTCTCCTCCGTAGCTTGTTAGCACCCCGACGATGGGGGACGTACAGCCTCTATTATCCCCCGTGTGGGTGCGATGCACGCCATCATACACACGGACTGAGATACCCGGCGGGCCCCATAAAGGCGACATGAATACAAAAGGTGACATCTTATATGCGTCATATAAGGTTAGTTATCTGCCATCTAAAGGGAACAAACATATAATTAGGAAGTATTTCTATAATTTCCGTCCTACGGAGTACACAGACAGTATGAAGTCCCTCTTTACCTCCTCCGTGCGTCCAGATGAGGCTAACCGGCGTTATATTCTGCCGGGTCTGGACGGCCTGCGAGCAATCGCTGTGCTCCTCGTGATGGTGTACCACTTCTGGCCCACCGTACTACCCGGCGGCATGATTGGCGTGGATATCTTCTTCGTCATCTCTGGCTTCCTGATTACCTCCCTGCTTCTGCGTGAGGGTGCTCTCACCGGCAAAATTGCCCTGGGTAGCTTCTGGATTCGCCGTGCCCGCCGCCTGCTTCCCGCCATTACCCTGCTGATCCTGGTCATGGGACCGGTCAGCCTGCTCATTGGCGGCGATATTCAGGTGAACCTGGGCCGTCAGCTCGCCGGTGCGGCGACCTTCTCATCCAACTGGATTTCCATTTTTGCCGGTAACGACTATTTCGCGCAGACCTCCCCGGAGCTCTTTACGAACTTCTGGTCGCTGGCGGTGGAAGAACAGTTCTATGTGGTCTGGCCGCTGCTGATTGTTGCGGCTGGCCTGCTGCTGCGCCGCCGCTGGCGTCGTTTTAGCGTGGTTATGGTGCTGGGCATTATTGCGTCGTTGAGCGTTGCTACCGCTCTTTTGATGTCCGGCGCACCCATCAGCCGCGTCTACTACGGCACCGACACCCACCTCTACGGTCTACTACTCGGCGCCCTGCTGGCGTTCGCGCGCCCCTGGTCGCTGTACCCGCCGCTGCAGCAGTCCGTGCTGTACCGCGTGGCTCAGCCCTTCGGTCTGGTCGCATTCGCCCGCGTCATGATCAGCTGGCTGTCCCTGTTCGCGCTGATTCCCTACGCGATCCTGGTTCCCGAGTCGGCACCCGGCGCGATTCCCTGGGGTCTGTTCGGCGCCTCCCTGCTGGCTCTGGGCGTGATTCAGGGTATGCTACCCGACATGCTCGCTGGCGCCTCCGAGATGCTACGCCGCTTGCTGAACTTCGCGCCCCTGCGCTGGGTGGGCGAACGCTCCTACGGCCTGTACCTGTGGCACTGGCCGCTTGCCGTGGTCATGCACTACCTGCTGGGTGCGGACCGCTCCCCACTGGTGAACGTGGGTGTTCTGGTGGCGACCTTCGCGATTGCGGAGATGTCGTACCGCTGGGTTGAGACCCCGATTCGCCGCTACGGTTTCCGTGGTAGCGCTAACCGTGCTGTGGCGGCTTTCCAGTCCTCCCGCACCAAGTTCCTGCCGGTTTCGGCGGTCCTGGCTGTTGTTGTAGCGGCAGCCTCGACCGGTCTGGCGGTGCACACCGCTCCCGCTATGACCGCAGCCCAGCAGTCCGTTGAGGACGGCAAGCGTGTTGCCGCTGAGCGCCTGAAGGCACGCCAGGAGGCGCAGGCTGCGAGCGCGTCAGCTAACCCGAGCGCGTCCGCCGCAGATAAGGATGCGAAGGCTTCTACCTCTGCTAGCCCCTCCGCGTCGAAGGCCGCAACCGGCTCCGTGAACTCTTCGCAGGTGACCGTTGTGGGTGACTCCATTGTGGTCGCAGTGTCCCCCGAGCTGTACGACAAGATGCCCGAGGCATCCATCGACGCGGCGGAGGGACGAACCATCGCCAAGGCTCTGCCGATTATTAAGACCATGGGTGCCAACGGCCAGATTCGTAAGACCTTCGTGCTGTCGGTGACCGCGAACTCAACCATTCTGGACGGTCAGCTCGACGAGGTTCTGGCGGCTATGCCTGCCGATTCTAAGCTGGTGCTGGTGACTGGTTACGGCCCGCGCAACCTGACCTGGATTGATTACTCGAATGGAAAGATTCGCGAGTTCGCGGCACAGCATTCTGACCGCGTGGTGATTGCGGATTGGAACTCTACGATTCGTCAGGCTCTGCAGACTCAGAGCGGTCTGCTCGCTTCTGACGGCGTACACCCGGAGGCTGCCGGCCAGGAGCTCTACGCGCAGGTTCTGATGGAAGCTATTGCCAAGGCGCAAAAGTAGTACTGTTCAGAAGTAGCTTTTCGGGTTCTGCCGCTCGTGCTGAGCGTCAAAAGCATGGGCGGCAGATGGCCCCGATGCCTTACGTCCGATAAACGAAAATACCCGTTCCCTCCCCCGCATTGATGGGGTGTGGGAACGGGCATTTTTGTGCTGTATCAGCGTTGAGGGTTAGCGCACGATGGTGGTAATCATCTGCTGCTCACCCAGGTACGCCGCCAGGTCGCGGACCTCCTCCAGGGAGACCGCGCGAATCTTCTCCAGCAGTTCGTCGGTGCTGGTGAACAGACCCGAGTCCAACTCGGCACGGCCCAGACGGGACATGCGCGAACCCGAATCTTCGCTACCGAGCACAGTGGAGCCAGCCAGCTGGCCGCGGACCTTCGTCAGCTCCTCCTCGGTAATACCGGCGGTGGCGAGCTTATCGAACTCGTAGCCCATAACCTCGCGCACCTGCTCGGTCTTGGCGGGCAGACAGCCCGCATACATGCCGAAGTAGCCGGCGTCCGAGTACGCGCCGGAGAACGCGAACGTGCTGTAGGCGAGGCCGCGCTTCTCGCGGATTTCCTGGAACAGGCGCGAGGACATGCCCGCACCGAATGCGCTGGTCAGCACGCTCATGGCGTAGCGGCGGTCGTCGCCGGCGATAATGCTCGGGCAACCCATCACAATATTGGTCTGCTCGAAGCCCTTCTCCACCTCACGCAGCTCGCTCAGCGGAACAATGCCGCTGTCGTTGCGTACGCGACGCGGTGCCGGTGCCATACCCTCCTGCAGGTCCCAGCCGTAGCGGGTCAGCGCCTCCAGCACGAGGCGGACCATGGTGCTGTGCTCCAGCGAACCAGCGGCAGAAATGACCAAGCGGTCCGGGGTGTAGTAGCGCTTGTAGTGCTCCCACACGGCGTCACGCGGCACCTCGGTAATCTCCTGCGGGGTACCGCCAATGGGGCGGCCCAGCGGGTTATCGCCCATGAGCTGCTCCACGAAGTTCTCGAAGGCAACGTCGGTCGGGTCGTCCTGGTCCATGGCGATCTCTTCGAGAATCACGGCGCGTTCCTGCTCCAGGTGAGCCGGGTCCAGCAGGGCGTTGGTGACCATGTCGGTGATGACGTCCACCGCCATGGGTGCGTCATCGTCGAGCACACGTGCGTAGTAGCAGGTGTGCTCCTTAGCGGTCAGGGCGTTAGATTCGCCGCCTACCGCGTCGAAGGAGGATGCAATGTCCAGGGCGGTGCGGGTGCCGGTGCCCTTGAACAGCAGGTGCTCCAGGAAGTGGGTGGAGCCAAGCATGCCGGGGGCCTCGTCACGGGAGCCAACTCCCACCCAGAAGCCGATGGATACGCCGCGAGTACCGGGCATTTTTTCGGTAATCACGCGCACGCCACCAGGCAGGATGGAGCGGCGCACCTCATTGCCGCCTACACCTTCGTAGATGAGGCGGCCGTGCTCGTAGTTGAGCTCTTCGGCGATTGCCTCAAGCTCGACGGGCAGGGAAATAGACATAGAGAGAAGAACCTTTCAACAGGTACGTCTGAAGGTGAGCTCACCGTCCCGTTACCAGTAGACAGTCCGGGAGTAGACAGTCCGGGTTAATAGGGCGGGTGAGCGTCAGAAGATGCATATAAGCACAGCGAAGGGGCGCCCGGTGCATCCGGCGGGGTGTGAACCGCACCGGGTGCGCCGAACGCCCCTCATCACTTAGCGGGGGTTACGACTACTCGTCGTCGCCACCCTCAACGACCGGTGCCAGCGAGAGCTTGCCGCGGTCATCAATCTTGGTGATCTCCACCTGGACCTTCTGGCCCACGGAGACAACGTCCTCAGCGTCAACAACGCGCTTGCCGCCGTTGAGCTTACGCATCTCGGAGATGTGCAGCAGGCCGTCCTTACCGGGGGTCAGGGAGATGAACGCACCGAAGTCGGTCACCTTCACCACGGTGCCCAGGTAGCGTTCGCCGACCTCGGGAACCTGCGGGTTAGCGATAGCGTTCACTGCCGAACGTGCAGCCTCGGCGGAGGGGCCGTCAGCTGCGCCGATGTATACGGTGCCGTCGTCCTCAATGGAGATGTCTGCGCCGGTGTCTTCCTGAATCTGGTTGATCATCTTACCCTTGGGGCCGATGACCTCACCGATCTTGGCGACCGGAATCTTCACGGAGATAATACGCGGTGCGAACTCGCTCATCTCGTCGGGTGCATCAATGGCGCTGGTGATGACCTCGAGGATGTGCAGGCGAGCCTCACGTGCCTGGGTCAGCGCGCCAGCGAGCACGGATGCGGGGATGCCGTCGAGCTTGGTGTCCAGCTGGATAGCGGTCACGAACTCGGAGGTACCGGCAACCTTGAAGTCCATATCACCCAGTGCGTCTTCCGCACCGAGGATGTCGGTCAGGGCTGCGTAGCGGGTCTCGCCGTCAACCTCGTCAGAGACCAGGCCCATTGCAATACCTGCAACGGGTGCGCGCAGCGGCACACCGGCGTTCAGCAGGGACAGGGTCGATGCGCAGACCGAGCCCATGGAGGTCGAGCCGTTGGAGCCCAGAGCCTCAGAGACCTGACGGATTGCGTAGGGGAACTCTTCGCGGGAGGGCAGCACCGGGGTGATTGCGCGTTCTGCGAGTGCACCGTGGCCGATTTCGCGGCGCTTGGGCGAACCCACGCGGCCGGTCTCACCGGTGGAGTACGGCGGGAAGTTGTAGTGGTGGATGTAGCGCTTGGACTTGACCGGGTGCAGGGAGTCCAGCTGCTGCTCCATCTTGAGCATGTTCAGGGTGGTGATACCCATGATCTGGGTTTCGCCGCGCTCGAAGAGAGCGGAACCGTGAACGCGGGGCAGGATTTCAACCTCAGCGGTGAGCTGGCGGATGTCGGTCAGGCCGCGGCCGTCGATACGGACCTGCTCGGTGAGGATGCGCTGGCGAACCACGTGCTTGGTCAGGGCAGCGAATGCTACGGAGACCTCGTTGGAGCGCTCTTCGAATTCCTTACCTTCGCCGGTGAGAGCTTCCATGAGCTCTTCCTGCAGCTCAGCTGCCGCTGCTTCGCGTTCCTGCTTGCCAGCGATGGAGTACACCTCTGCCAGGCGGTCTGCTGCGAATGCCTCAACTGCTGCGTCGACGTCCTCACCGTGGCCGCCGAAGAAGGGCAGTTCCAGGGCGGGCTTGCCTGCGCGAGCCACCAGGTCAGCCTGCGCCTTGCACAGTGCTGCGATGAAGGGCTTAGCTGCTTCCAGGCCCTCTGCGACAATCTCTTCGGTGGGGGCAGTCTGGCCGTCTTCCTTGATGAGCTTCCAGGAGTTGTCGGTTGCTTCTGCCTCAACCATCATGATGGCGACGTCTTCGGTACCGTCAGCCTTGGTGACGATACGACCTGCAACAGCCATGTCGAACACAGCGTTTTCCAGCTGGGAGTACTTGGGGAAGCAGACCCACTGGCCGTCGATCAGTGCCATGCGCACGCCACCGATGGGGCCGTTGAACGGCGCACCGGACAGGGAGGTCGATGCGGACGCAGCGTTGATTGCGAAGGTGTTGTAGATTTCGTCCGGCTCGTAGGTCAGGACGGTCACAACGACCTGAACCTCGTTGCGGATGCCCTTGGTGAAGGCGGGGCGCAGCGGGCGGTCAATCAGGCGTGCAGCCAGGATTGCCTCGGTGCTGGGGCGGCCTTCGCGGCGGAAGTACGATGCGGGAATCTTGCCGCCTGCGTACATGCGCTCTTCCACGTCCACGGTCAGCGGGAAGAAGTCGAAGCCCTCACGGGGAGACTTGCCGATTGCGGTTGCGGAGAGCAGGGTGGTCTCGTCATCGATGGTGACGAGGACGGAGCCAGCAGCCTGCTTTGCGAGGCGGCCGGTTTCAAAGCGCACGTGGCGCTTACCGTGAATGCCGTTGTCGATTTCGACTTCAGCAAACTTGATTTCGGGACCTTCCACGGTTCCTTCTTTCTTCTTGGCAGGCCGTACGGCGCACGAGTCGGCCTTCGATAGGAAACCACGGCACCTCTCCCCCGCCTTTTCGTGTGCTTGACGTGTGTCGGCACGGTTGTGGGAGTGGTGTTATTCCGTAATTCGCTACCGAGGACCGCGGCGTGTGTGCCAGTACGGCCTTCTGTTCTTTCTTTCAGGTGGGGCGGCGTCTTCTACCGATTTCTCGCAGTGAATCTAGCGTTGGAATCTAGCGCCGAATCTAGCGAGCGGAAGATGCGCCCCTCAACGCGGCAGTACGGACGCGCTGGCGCTACCCGCCTCCGTGTTGGAGGGTTGGTAGTGCTGACAGCACGTCCGCACACACCGCCTAAAGGCGATTAATCACCACAAAAGCGTCAAGACGCTCCTGTTTTATCGGCGCAGACCCAGGCGCTCGATCAGCGAACGGTAACGCTCGATGTCGACGCTCTTCAGGTAGCCGAGCATGTTGCGGCGACGACCAACGAGGATCATCAGGCCACGACGGGAGTGGTGATCGTGCTTGTGGAACTTCAGGTGCTCGGTCAGGTCGGCGATACGACGAGACAGAACTGCAATCTGAACCTCGGGCGAACCGGTGTCGCCCTCGTGGGTTGCGTATTCCTTGATGATTGCCTGCTTGACAGCGGGATCCAGTGCCACTTTTAACTCCTAGAGTTAGTACCGCATACGTCCCGTACGGACGGTTGCCGCCGGGTGGTGGGCTTACGCCCTGTAATACACGTCGTCTACTGCGGACTGCAGACGCGTTCTTCCCATTCTACGCTACCGGGGCGCTTTCGTGGAAGGGTGAGCAGAAGCCCGGCGACAGGTAGCTCATCACACTACCGGTCGCCGGGCTTCACAGTCGGGTTCTCACGCCGAGTCCTCGCACCGGGCTCTACGTTTATTCAGTGGGCTCTACGTTTATTCAGTGGGCTCTACGTTTATTCGGTGTCTGTGCTTCTGCTCCCTATGCTTCTGCTGCTTCTGCACGAGCGCGCACAACCACGAGGCGGTAGTAGACCAGCAGGAACAGGCACCAAATTGCGCCCATCACCAGCGCCAGCTGGGTGTCCGCGAAGCAGCCGAAGAGCACCACGATAAAGACCATGAACGCCAACGCCATGTAGCTCAGCCACAGGGGCTGGTGTACCGGCTGCGCCTCGGTATCGGCGCCGCTACGCTTGAAGGCAATGTGCGCCAGCAGAATCATGACCCACACGAATACGGTCGCGAAGGTTGCCAGGGAGGCGACCACCTCGAACGCGTTCTCGAAGAGCACGTTCACAATCACGCCGACCGCCATAACCAGCACCATGATGAGGGTGGTCATCCAGGGCGCACCATTCTTCGTAACCTTCGCAAAGGAAGCCGGCGCCAGGTTCTGCTTCGCCAGGCCGTACATCATGCGGCCGGCACCGTACACATCCGCGTTCAGCGCAGAGATGGCGGCGGTAATGATGACCACGTTCAGAATCGAAGCGGCAGCCGGAATGCCCAGTCCCTCAAAGATCTGCACGAACGGCGAGTTCGCCTTGGTCACCGAGTACCAGGGGTACAGGGACATGATGACCGACAGGGTCAGAATGTAGAAGATGAGGATGCGCAACGGCACCGTGCGAATCGCCTTGGGAATCGAGGTGCGCGGGTCCTTCGCCTCACCGGCGGCAATACCGATGTTCTCAATACCGCCGAAGGCAAACATCACCACGGTAAAGCAAGCGAGGAAGCCGGTAAATCCGTTTGCGAAGAAGCCGCCCTCAAGAGCCCAGAGGTTCGTAACCGAGGGCGCCACGGAGTCGTGCGCCTGCACACCCACGAAGAGCAGGGCGATACCGCCAACAATCATGGCGACAATGGCGCTGACCTTCACGAGCGTGAACCAGAATTCGGTCTCACCAAATGCCTTGACCTTCGCCAGGTTAATAGCGAGCAGAATCAGCAGGACCGAAACAATCCAAATCCAGGAGGGGCTGTTCGGGAACCAGAACTTCATGTACACGGCAAAGGCGGTGACGTCCGCGATGGCGACCAGCGCCATTTCCAGGGCGTAGGTCCAGCCGGTCACGAAGCCAGCCCAGCGTCCGAGGTAGCGGGTGGCGTATTCGGAGAACGCTCCGGAGACCGGGTGCGCCAGGGCGAGTTCGCCCATTGCGCGCATCACCATGAACACTGCCGCGCCGCCAATAACGTAGGCAAGCAACACGGAGGGGCCCGCCAGCTGAATGGCGGATGCAGAGCCGTAGAACAGGCCGGTGCCGATGGCGGAGCCGAGGGCGATGAACATGATGTGACGCAGGGAGAGTCCACGCGCTAGCTGCGGGCTCTCGGAGGTAGCCTCAGCTACGCCCTGCTGTACCGGGGATGAGTCCGGAGTGGTATTCATCTTCTTCTTTTCCTTTACCTCGTGGGGTGTACCCGCCGGTGGCGGGGAAACTTATCGAGCGGTGCCGCAGCTCAGCAGGTGACTGAGAGCGGTACCGGTTGATTCACTCCCCATCGAGTGATGGGGCGTTGCGCAGAAAGTGTT
Organism: Rothia mucilaginosa; assembly: GCF_964211445.1. GTDB lineage: Bacteria > Actinomycetota > Actinomycetes > Actinomycetales > Micrococcaceae > Rothia > Rothia mucilaginosa_E. Next base: position 59,973 of record NZ_CAXOQT010000012.1, read on the forward strand.
GCCTTCGCGCGTCGCCCCGTCGCATCCCTACCCAACCGGTACGGTGGGTGGGAACGCAAAAGACGGCGGGAAGGCAACGTTGCCTTTCCGCCGTCTTTTCGTCAAAGACTACTTCTGTCGCTTACGTCCAATGACGATAGAGCACAGAGCGGTTGCAGCAGTCACAGTGTAGACTGCGGGCCACGCGCCAAGCTTCTTGGCGAGCGGATGAGCGGCGCCGAACGCGCCGAGGTAGACAGCGGTGAGGAAGGTGGCACGGCCTGCGCCAGCCTTACGCTTCCAATTCTTGTAAGCCACGGCACCGCACAGTGCCAGGACAGCGCCACCGAGCGGGCGGATGCCGGTGCTAGATGCAACCTTGTAGCCACCGAGCAGACCGGTGACGGAGGCGAGAGTCGGGCAGAACTTCACGACGTACTCCTCTGTGAGATCGGACAGTTTCCTCATTCATAGTACTCCACGACACACAGAATGTATATTCACCGCGGTTAATATTTCTGCGTTTCTTACGGACCGGGTACATCAAGGTGCCTGATCATAAAAAGACTGGGGTACAAAAACCAGTACAAAAAGACCGGAATAAAAGGACCGGGGCGCAAACCCGTCAGGTTCACGCCCCGGCACTTGCCGCATGCGAGCTCATATCGTGCCGCATGCTCTAGAGCTTTAGTTCTAGAGCTTTAGAGAGCCAGCTCCAGCGCCTCCAGCTGCGCTTCGGTCCACAGCTCAGCAGCCAGCTGCAGCGCGTAACGAGCCGAACGAGGAGCCACCACATCCACGGAGAGGTGGAAGTCCTGGTCGGCCTCCGGGCCGCACAGATCAGACACGCAACGCACTCCGATAAACGGAATCTCGTAGTTGTGGCAGACCTGTGCAATCGCGGTGGTCTCCATGTCGGTGCTGATGGCGCCCTCGAATGCCTCGCGGGTGTCCTTCACGTTGTGAGCGGTCACGAAGGAGTTACCCGCCAGCATCTGGCCGCGGCGCACCTCCCACACGCTCTCAGCCTGCTCACGCACCGGCTCCAGTGCGGCGAGCGCATGCTCCAGAGCATCCTGCCACTCATCCGCCTGACCGTCGTAGCTTTCGGGCATGCCCGGAACCTGGCCGCGCGCGTAACCGAACGCGGTCGCGTCGGCGTCAGTGTAGGTGTAGTTCTCGCCAATCAGCACGTCGCCCACGTTAATGCCGCGAGCCAAACCGCCGGCGGTACCTGCGCTGATGACGCCCAAGCAGTTCGAGGAGTAGCTGATCGCCTCGGTGACGGCGCTCGCCGCGTTCACCAGACCAATCTTGGAACGAACCAGCAGCAGCGGAACCTGGTCCTCACCCACCTGCAGGTAACGCGGGTGGAATACTGCGGCGCCCTCGGTGAAGGACGGCTGCAGCTCCTCGGTCACCTTCAGGAAAGGTGCGAGCTCCTCATCCATTGCCACCTGAATGATGATGGCGTTAGACATGCCGTCCATCAGCTCAAACATGCTGTTAAACGCCTCAGCCGGGTCAAAAGCGTTCGGGTCAAAGTCCACCGGGTTGAAGGCGGATGCGAAAGCGTCAGGAATCTGCGCGCTCATTACGCCATCACCTGCGCCCACTCATCGCGTGCCGCGAGGAACTCGCGAGCCGCAGCCTGCGCACCCTCGAGGGTATGGTTAGCGCCCCAACCGCACTGCACCTCATTCGCCGCCGGAACCTCGGTCGCGTTGAGAATGTCGTTGAGGGTCGCCTCCAGAATCGGGAAGAACTCTTCGGGCTCCAGGCCCAGGGTCAGCGCGTAGAAACCGGTCTGGCAACCCATCGGGGAGAAATCAATCAGGCGGTCGGTGTGGTTGCGCATGTGCTCGGCGCTCAGGTGCTCGATGGAGTGCACGGTCGGCATCTCCAGGTGCGCGGTGTTCGGCTGGGTGAAGCGGATATCGTACTTGATGAGGGTGTCGCCACCGGGCAGAACCTTACGGTCCGCGATACGCACGTAGGGTGCCGCCACGGCGCGGTGGTCAAGGTTGAAGGATTCGACGTTCATTTTTTCCATGACTCTATCTTCTCTTAAAACGGAGGCGACTAAAACAGGGGGCGATACGGCAGGGAGCCGGTTCGGTGCATAGGTGCGGGTACGCAAAAGCCCCGGCGGCAGATCCGAAA